>NZ_JBWKTM010000002.1:0-673536 GCF_059420325.1 Pseudomonas sp. GW821-FHT04C07 | reverse complement strand
TTCACGACTTGCAGCTTGAAGCTGTCGTCGAATGTCCTGCGTTTGTCGGTCATGAAAAACTCCTCGATAGATGCATTCTCCACCTATCGAGGTGTCCGGGGAAATTAGACCACTACATCCTGCCGGCGTCCGGCATCCGTGCGGTTTTGTGCAAGTCAGCTTTCGTCTTTGGTAATTGGTGCCTCGCAGCCATCACCCTATCTTGAGTTGGCGATAACACCCGGCAACGATCGGGTGTTGCTCAAGAGCTCTGTCCTACAAGAAGCGTTTTCGCTACCTGCCAATAAAAAACGAGCCTGGGAACAATCATGAAACTCTACGAACTTTTCGGTTACGACCGTCACGGTGCAATCAGCGAGCTCGACACGGCGCTCAACAAAGGAAAGCTCAACACCAAGGACGTCAGTTTTTCCGCGTTGGGGTTCAACGCACCGGCCTGGGTGGCCGCCTCGTCGATGTCGATCCTCTATTCGATCTCCGGTCACCAGGCACCCCTGGCGATCCTGATTGCGTTTTTCTTTCCCATGTTGGTGCTGGCCGTGTGCATGGTTTCGCTGACACGTCAGGCACCGTCGGCAGGGGGCATCTTCACCTTTTGCTCGCGTTTTCTGCACCCGGATATTGGTTGCATCCTGGGCTGGACCTATGCCGTTGCCTGCATCGCCGTCACGCCGATGTGTGCGTTGATTGGCTCCGAGTACCTCCAGGCGCTGATTCCTTCGCTCGCTGGCGAACTCAACGCGAAGATCATCGGTACGTTGTTGATCGTGACCTTCTTTGCTGTGTCGGTGCGCGGGGTCGGAGTGACCGCGAAGCTTGCCAGTACCTTTCTGGTTTTCGAAATAGCCGTGGTCGCCGGGCTCGGTTTCATGGGGCTCATCCATCCTCAGGTCGAGAACCTGTCGTTTGCCTCGATGTATTCGCTGCAAGGCGCCGGTGGTCTGGCGGCGATTGGCCCGGGAGTGCTGTTTGGTGTGTGGATGCTGGCGAACTTCGATTCGGCCATTAACTACATCGAAGAGGCACGCGTACCGGTTCGCACCGTGCAGCGTTCACTGTTGATCGTGCTGACCTCGGCCTTCGTGATCTACAGTCTGGCGGCCATCGGCTGGCAATACGCGGTTCCGGTGGAGCAGTTGGCTGCCATTGTTGAAAACGGCAACGGCGGGCCGATCGCCGCTGTCGCCAATGTCTACCTGCCACCGGCCATGGCCTGGCTGGCGCTGTTCGTAGTGATTACCTCGGCGTGCGCCGGCTTGCAGATTTCTTCCAATTCGTCGGCGCGCACGCTGTATCGGATGAGTGAGGAGGGGCATCTGCCGGGTGCGTTTAGCGCTGTCAACCGCTTCAAGGCGCCGTGGTTCACCCTGGGGCTGGTGTCGCTCGCCGGCATTGCCTTGCTCTGGTGGAAACCGCTGGACAAGATCGTTTGGTATTACGACGTGGTCACGATCACCCTGGTGATGTCCTACATCTCGGCGCTGGCGGCCTTCATGGTCATGACCTGGAAACAACACAAGGCACTCACCGCAACACTACTGTCGATCCCCGCATTGCTGGCGCTCTTTGTACTCGCCTACATCGGTTACACCGCAGGCGCCAACCCGGTCTCCCCGGACGATCTCTATACCGCCTGGTATTTGGGAGCGCTGTCGCTGGTGAGTGGCGCGCTGATCGTGCTCTCGGGTAAACGCCGGCGCAGAGGTGCCGGTGCGATGCCGGCGAAGGCGTGATACGTCCTGAACATCCCTTTTTTATCGTCAATTCATCTGCTGATACCCAGGAGTAATCTTGATGGCCAATGACTTTCCGCAACCTCTGGACGCCGCCGTCATCCCCCGTTTTGCAGGCATGCCGAGCTTTATGCGCCTGCCGATATTCACCGATCCGGCAGACGTCCAGATCGCCTTGCTGGGTATCCCCTGGGATGGCGGCACCACCAACCGCGCGGGCGCCCGGCATGGCCCACGGGAGGTGCGCAACCAGTCGAGCATGATGCGCAAGGTTCACCACGTTAGCCATATCGCACCCTATGATCTGGTGCGGGTCGGCGACCTGGGCGACGCGCCGGTCAACCCAATTGATCTGCTCGATTCCCTCAAGCGAATTGAAGCGTTCTATCGGCAGGTCCATGAGGTCGGTACGGTGCCGCTGTCCGTCGGTGGCGATCATCTGGTGACGTTGCCGATTTTCCGCGCCATCGCCCGGGACCGGCCTATCGGCATGGTCCATTTCGATGCTCACTCCGACACCAATGACCGTTATTTCGGCGACAACCTCTACACCCATGGCACACCTTTTCGCCGTGCGATCGAGGAGGGGCTGCTGGACCCCAAGCGCACGGTACAGATTGGTATTCGCGGGTCGATCTATTCGGCAGAAGACGAAGACTTCGCCAAGGACTGCGGTATCCGGGTGATCCATATGGAGGAGTTCGCCGACATCGGCGTTGCCGCGACCATTGCCGAGACGCGACGCATCGTGGGCGACGAGCCGACCTACGTCACCTTCGATGTCGATGTCCTGGACCCGGCGTTTGCCCCAGGCACCGGCACACCCGAGATCGGCGGCATCACCACGTTGCAGGCGCAGCAACTGATCCGGGGCCTGCAAGGCCTGAACCTGGTCGGTGCCGATGTGGTGGAAGTGTCGCCGCCCTTTGATGTGGGCGGGGCCACGGCGCTGGTGGGCGCGACCATGATGTTCGAGTTGCTGTGCATTCTCGCCGACTCAATCAAGCGTCGCTCGTAGAAGGAATCCATTGATGACTGCCTGGCCTGAGAACAAACGTTTTGCTGTGACCTTGAGTTTTGACCTGGATGCAGAAAGCGCCTGGGAGCCATCCAGCCTCGACGGGCGCCGGCTCTCGCTGCTGTCGATGGGCGCCTATGGACGCCGCGTTGGCGTGCCGCGCCTGCTGGAATTGCTGGCCCGCTACGGCCTTCGGGCGCAGTTCTACATTCCCGCTCGCGTGGCCGAGATCGACCCGGAGGTGGTACGCCGCATCGCAGCTGCCGGCCACGGGATTGGTTGCCACGGTTACTTCCATGAGCGTGTCGATGAACAGACGCCCGAGCAGAATCTGCAGATTCTCAAGGACTCCAAGGCGCTGCTCGAAACCCTCCTGGATCGGCCGGTCACCCATTACCGCGCACCGTTGTGGGAGCTGACCCCGGACGTCGTTGACTCGCTCATTGCCCTGGGCTTTCACAGCGATAGTAGCTTGATGGGCGATGACCGGCCGTACCGCGTCGGCAGCGCTGAGAAGAGTCTGCTGGAGCTGCCCGTCAGTTGGTTGCTGGACGACTGGGAGCAGTTCGCCTATTCGGCAGAGCCTGCGTTGGGCAGTGTGATCGAAGACCCGGAAAAGGTCTTTCGACTCTGGTCGGCGGAGCTGGAAGGAATGCGTCACTACGGCAGCCATTTCATCCTGACCATGCACCCGCAATTGATCGGTCGCGCATCACGCATTGCGATGCTGGAGCGGCTGATCCAACAGATACAACGCTATGACGATGTCTGGATCTGCACGCCTGACGATGTCTACTCACGCTGGCAGGCGGGCGATTTGACACTGCCGCTGCATCCTTACTGAGGACGGATCATGAGCATACTGGTAACCGGGGCCAACGGATTTCTTGGCCAGGAAGTAGTGCGTCAGTTACTGGCTCAGGGTAACGAAGTAGTGGGCTACGACCGCAGCCTGGTGTGCGCCATCGAGCACGCTGCGTATCGTTACGTACAAGGTGATCTGGCTGACCTGGCGAGTTTGCTGGAGAGCTGCCGGAGCCGTCCGGTCAACGCGATCGTTCATACCGCGGCGATCTCGCACCCGGTGGACTCTCGGCGTATTCCCCTGCAAACGGTGCTGACCAATGCACTGGGCACCACCCATGTGTTTGAGTGCGCCCGGCTCAGCGGTATTTCTCGGGTGGTCAACCTCAGTTCCGAATGCGCCTACGGGCCCAACCGGGAAATGGATGTGGTCGATGAGCGCGCGCCCCTTGAACCGACCACGCCGTATGGCTGTACCAAGGTGTTCACCGAAAAGCTCGGTCAGGTTTACAGCGACCTGTACCAGGTCAGCGTGGTGTCTTTGCGACCGGGCTGGATCTATGGTCCTGGCCAGTTCATGCAGTGCTACCTCAAGAGCATGCTCAGAAGCGCGATCGATAACGAGCCGTGGCATGAGGAGGAGGGCGGCGATTACCGCTTTCAGTACGTGCACGTCGTGGATGTCGCCCACGCTTGTGTACTGGCGGCCACTGTTCAGGAAGAGCGGTTGCAACAACGGGTGTTCAATGTGACGGCTGGTGAGCAGGACAGTTACCGCGCGGTCGCGGCGCGGATTCGCAAGGTCTACCCCCATGCCCAGCTCAGCATCGGCCCCGGTACCTTGAGCGTACTGGATGAAAATGCGTGCTTCGACATTTCGGCGGCGGGCGAACAACTGGGCTACCGGCCCCGGTTCGACCTGTATGAAGGCATTGCCATGTATGCGCAGTGGCTGGAACAGCATCCTTACTAAATTCTCTGAAGGCTGAGGTCATTCATGAAAACCTATCTGGTAACCGGTGCTGCACAAGGCATCGGCCATGCGGTCGCGCTTGCTCTTGGCGAGCAAGGCAGTCTTGCCGTTCTCAATGATTTGCAGGAAAGCCCGGTGCTGCTGGCCTTGGCCGATGAGCTGCAGGCGCGGGGCGTGGAGGTGCGTCTTGCGCTGGGTGATGTCTCGGACCCCGCAACAGCAGAGCGTGCATTTACCGGGCTGCAACGCCTGGATGTGCTGGTCAACAACGCGGGGTTCTTGCAGGAGGCGCCGCTGAGCGAACTCAGTGTCGAGGCCTGGGACCGGATGATCCGTGTTCATCTCTATGGGACGTTCCTTTTCTGCAAACCGGCGGCGGCCCTGATGACCTGCCAGGGCAGCGGCACCATCGTCAATATCGCCTCTGACCTTGGGCAGCTCGGGTGCGCCAATCTCTGCCATTACTCGGCTGCAAAAGGTGGAATCATTGCGCTGACCAAGTCGTTGGCGCGAGAGTTGGCGGCCCATGGTATACGGGTAAACGGGGTTGCCCCCGGCGGCACGTTGACGCCGATGGTCGAACGCCTGGGCGAGGCTTATATTCGCGAAGAAGCGCTGCGTTATCCGATGCTGCGACTGGGAACGGCGCAGGAAATTGCCGCCGCGGTGATCTTCCTGGCCTCGGAGCAGGCCAGTTTCATGACCGGGCAGATACTGGGCGTCAATGGCGGCGGTGTAATGAACGGCTGATTGCGGTCGCAAGCAAACACACGAGGAGAGGGCGGCATGCTGGTGAATTTGACGGATGTGGATCTGCGCATGCTGCGGATCTTCTGTGCGATCGTGGATGCCGGTGGTTTTACGGCTGCACAGGTCCCGTTGAACACCAGTCTGTCGCGCCTCAGCGTGCTCGTTCGAGACCTTGAAGTCAGGCTCGGCTACTCGTTGTGCAAACGCGGGAAAAGCGGTTTCCAGTTGACCGAAGAAGGCGAAGAAACCTACGCGGCAGCCCAGGAGCTGTTCGCCAACATCGGACATTTCCGCCAGCGCACGGCGGTGCTCAGCGGGCGCCATCGGGAGTTGTTGCGCATCGGCACGGTCGACAGCCTGATCACCCTCGGGCACAGCCCTGTACCGGCGGCCATTGCCCAGTTACGTGCTGCGCAACCCGGCGTCCATATCGATTTGCAAGTCATGCGGCCCGACGAACTTGAACAGGCGGTCCTTGAAGAGCGCATCCAGGTCGCCGTCGGCGCCTTCCACCACCGATTGTCGGGGCTTCATTATCAGGCGCTGTTCGAAGAGGAGCAGCACCTGTATTGCGGCAACGGGCATCCGTTTTTCGAGCGCCCTGATCAGGACCTGACGTATGAAGAGTTAAGCGCAGCGGACTATGTCGACAGAGGCTATGTCGCCGAAAACAAACGACCGTGCGAGCTCAGGTTCGCCAGCGCGGTCAGCGCGTTTTCGATGGAGGCCATTGCGCTGCTGGTCTTTTCCGACACCTACATCGGTTACCTGCCCACCCACTACGCCGCGAGCTGGGTCGAGCGAGGCAGGCTTCGATCGATCATGCCGCAACGCTTGGCTTATCGTTCTGCCTTTCATTGCATTACCCGTCAAGGGGTAGAGCAAAAGAGTACGGTAAGCCGGTTTCTAGATAAGCTCACCGCTCATGCGAGGCTTCATCTGCCTTAGATTCCAAGGGGCAAAGCCGGCTGGAAGTCGGCGCAACATCCCTCGAAAACGCCAAGATTGAAACGACTGCCGGGCAAGAAGCACAGAGGCTGAACCTTGGGTGCTGCATTTGAAGCTTGAGACCGCATATGTCTGTCAGATCGGGGACGCGACAGACAGATCAGGAGTTGGAGTGGTCGGCCGCCTTGGCTTTGCTTTGAGCTACAGCGGCTTCAGCCTTCTGTTTCTGTGCAACCTGGTAGGCTTCCATCGAGACTTTCCGGGCTTTCTCCATGCGTGCGATGGTCCGGTCACCACCGCCACCTGTGGCCATAGCCAGAGAGGAAACGGTCAGAGCGGCGACGACGAAGAGAGCTTTCATGGATTTCATTTGGGTATCCTCAAGTGAGATTGGGTTAACAGCTAACAGCGGGATTTATTGGCTAAAGCTGAACGTCCTTGTTCAACCTGGCTTCACCATCCAGCCAGGGCGGCGTTTCCTACTGTCCAGGTGCTTTGCTCCGTAGATTCTGCCGTGCTCTTGTTTTTGGCCCAGATGGTGAGCATCACCATCATCCCGAATCCACCGACGATGAGGACCGGATAGGCTGCCAGCAACTCCACCAACGAGTATTTCCAGGCCAACGGACGACCAACACCCAGCATTGCGGCATAGAACCACGACACGCCAGAGAACGCCCCCGAGAACAGCGCCAGCATGCGCAGGCTGAAGGAGAGCTTGAGCAACGAACCGGCTTTTTTCAGAGCAGGCAATACCGCGCTATGCAACACGACGCCATTAATGGTCAGCAGTACAACTATGCCGATCTTGGCTTGCAACTTTGGATTGAGGAAATACTCCATCCCCTTGCCGGCATAATCTATCCCGACAATACCAATGCCCGTAATCCAAAGAGCTACAAGGGCAAGCACTACGGTTTTTTGAAGACTTTCCATGTGCGCGTCATCATGGTGACCTGACGCATCCCCCTTCAGGAGTTGCTTGACCATTGCAATATCGCTGGTCAAAACAAGCCCGATTGCCACACAGCAGGCAATAAGGTGGGCATATACAACGCCCAAACGCAAAAACTCCACGGTCGACGAAGAAAGCATATTAAGCTCCATGGTTACCGGCTACCTCTTTGTTCTAGTAGTGAATCAGTACATGACTCTCAGTTGGACTTAACTGGAACTTACAGTGACTGACTGCAATTAAGATCCAGCAATTTCTATTAATTAGTCTTGCGGTATTACGCTGTCGAGATAAAAGTGAGCTTCGCGAATGAACTTCTAATCATTCGATTATCTCCATTTTCAGGTAATGAAAATCCCCATTCGCACTTAGTGCATATGTGGTTTAACTTCCGCTTCTGGGGCTAGGTGAGGATCAGAGCCTGTGTCACCTGCTGCGTATTCTGAACGAAAAAGTCCGAGTCCGTTCATTTTTTGATCAATTGTCCCGACCAACGGCAGTGAAATGGCTAGTGACACATTGCTGGTTTGGATAGCGCAGCCAGCACCATTACTGGGTTTCCGGCGAGTCGGGAGGCAGATGAGAGCCCCGCCGATTTTTTCGTCTTTTTTCCAAATTCCATGGGGGAAATCGGGGGGTATAACCTGGTCAGCCATAAAAAATCCCTTGGCCGGGTTAACAAACCAGGTCAAAGCACTGTCATTTTCCCCTCGAAAAAAGCACATTCGCGGCAATGCCATAGGGGAATCCTCAGCTAAAAAATTGATTCCTCGGGGAATCGAGGGGAAATGATCCTCAAGCCACCACATCAACTCCCACGTCCTGCGCAAATGAATGCCGCTTTGGTAAAACAATCGACAGATTGGGAGAACGCCCATGGATAAAGGACGAGTGGTCGAAACCGCTCAACCATGGGGGATCGCTGGGGCCTGCGGCGACTCAAGCAATAATGGAAAAGGGTCGTTCGTCCGGGTGGAGTGAACTTCACTTTCACCGCGTGTCACATCTAGTCCTTGTCAAGCGAACTTCAGCAGAGGTACAGCCTAATGAACATCGCCACAGCAGTAAGTGCCGTGATTTCCAGTCTCGCGCCAAGTGTATTCGACCAGAACGGCCTGCAAGAACCCGGCGCGCATGTCTCAGCCGTCGAATACCACTACGGGATGGAAATCGATGTGAAGAGGGTACTGCAGCGCACTGATACATCCGATAAGACCGGTGTGGTACCGGTGACCCTGGTCTACGAAGACAGCGAGGGCGAGGTGCACAAGATCCGTTTCCTCGAATGGGGCGCAAGCCCGGCCAACCCCGCCAGTATTGCCTGATCCGCTCGCCGATAGGGTTCTGGGCCTCGCCTGCGCGGCGCAGGCCGGAACCCCGACTATCTCCTGTCACAGCAACTCGTCCACGGTCGCGGCGCGGGTGTTCCGCGAGCAAGCCTGAAGGCGTTTCAACGCGCCCCGGCGACTCGCCAGGCCATTGATGCAGAGGAGCTGCCCTCAGCGCATGGACCTCTGAAACGGATTGCAAACCACGGTTTATATCCAGTCTCCCTCGGTCTTCCAGGCATGTTTGGCCAGGCCTCGTTCATGTGCACATTTTCCGCCATCGAGCCGGCCAGATGATTCCCTGATTTATTGACTGCCCCCAGCGCAGCGCCGAAAGGTAAATCTGAGAATCGTCTGGCCGGCCTCCCCACCTCACAGAGGTGGCGCAAAATTCAAGGTGCGAACTTAGACTTTTGCTGAGGAGGCGGTGATGAAATTCTGTGGCATAGACCTGCATTCGAACAACAGTGTTGTAGTGGTTACCGACGAAACGTCCCGGGAGCTTGAGGGACGTATCAGCAATGAGTCGCAAGCCCTGAAACGTCGCGGGGTTTACGACTTTTTTTCGAAATCTGTCGCACCGTCCGAAACACCGACGAGGATAGCGGCAGCGGGGATATTCGTTGGCGGCCGCACCGCCATCAAGAGGGTGGTCGCAGTCTGGTTGGCCCGCCCGATGGGCCCGGGCTACAGCATTTCAATGCCATCCGGGTCAGTCGAGTGGCAGCGATATCGTTAATCTCGTTCCTTTGTCCGGTGCGCTGTCGATCGTGAATTCCCCGTCCAGCATGCTGATGCGTTCCTTCATCCCCACCAACCCGAACGAGTTCAATTTTTTGCGATCCGTCATGCCTACGCCATTGTCTTTGATCTGCAGGTAAAGCCGGCGACCGTCCCTGTAGAGCTCGATATGCACCTGTGTCGCTTGCGCGTGCCGGGCAATGTTCGACAGCGATTCCTGCACGATGCGGAACAGAGTCGTGGCGGATTTTTCATTAAGATCGCAACGGAAATTCTGGTCTTTCATCGACATCACGCAATCGATCGCGCTGCGCTGCCGGAACTCTTCAAGTTGCCACTCGATCGCTGCCTGCAATCCCAGATCGAGTACGGGCGGCCGAAGATCATTGATGATACTGCGGACACTGCGGATGGCTGTATCGAGGTGATTCAGAGCATCGCTGGCCTTTTCGTTGAGCTTGGGGTGCATGGTACTGGTGCGCGCCTGCAACATGGAGACATCGATTCGCAACGCCAGCAGACTCTGTCCCAGCTCGTCATGGATGTCGCGTGCGATCCGCTTTCGCTCTTCTTCCTTGATGTGCTCCTGATAGGAGGCCAGTTCACGCAGCAGCAGCTTCGATTGCAGCAATTCTTCGGCCTGCATCGTCAGTTTGCGCTGCAGGTAGAACAGGTCGACAAACACCCGGATCTTGGCGCGAAGAACCTCGGCCACAATCGGCGAGAAGATGTAATCCACTGCGCCGGACGTATAACCGCGGAAACGCTCGGAATCCGTATCGGCCTCAGCTGTGACGAAGATAATGGGCGTGTGGGCCGACTTCGGGCGGCCGTGAATGAGTGCCGCGGTTTCAAAACCGTCCATCACTGGCATTTTCACGTCGAGCAGAATGACTGCGAAGTCGCGCTGCAATAGCAGGCGCAGGGCCTCGAACCCGGAAGTCGCCGTGGCAATATCGAGGCCCATGTCGGCAATCACCGCGGCAAGCGCCGTAAGTTTGGCGGGGTTGTCATCCACCAGCAACACTGATGCTGGCACGCCATCAGGCGGGAGCGCTTGCCGCACCTGGGCTCTCTCTTTGAATACCGGGGGTTCCTGCTGCATATTTATGCCACTTCGGTTTGCGCTAGCGCATCTTGCCATAATGGCAGCACCGGTAAAATCGAGCGGGCCTTGCACACATTGCCACCTTTGCTGTCGGGCAATGAGCGCGGTACAGAGTCATCGATAGAGCCATTTGCGCATCAGTGACAGCAGCTGGTCGGTATCCACCGGCTTGCTGACATAGTCCGATGCTCCTGCTTCGATGCACTTTTCACGGTCACCCATCATCGCCTTGGCCGTCAGCGCAATCATGGGCAGGGTTTCAAATCTTTTGAATGTACGGATCTGGCGCATGGTTTCAAAGCCATCCATCTCGGGCATCATGATGTCCATCAGCACGATGTCGGTATCGGGCTGCTGCTGCAGCAGTTCTATGGCGGTTCGGCCGTTTTCGGCCGTGGCCACCAGCATTTTGTTGGACTCAAGCACGCTGGTCAGGGCAAAAATATTGCGCACGTCATCGTCGACCACCAGGGCCTTTTTACCCTCCAGACTGTCCGAACCCTCATAGAGTTTTTCCAGCATCCTGCGCTGGGTCTGCGGCAGCTTGGCTACGACGCGGTGTAGAAACAGCGCGGTTTCGTCGAGTATGCGCTCGGGGGATTGAACTGCCTTGATGACGCCCTTGCCGAGCAGTGTCCTGAAACGCTCGTGTTCCGGCTTGGTCAGTGTTTCTGCACCATAGACGACGATCGGCAATTCACGCAATGCGTGGTCTTCCTGCAGCGCCTCGAGAAACCTGATACCGGATGCGTCGGGCAGTTTGAGATTGATTGCCATGCAGTCGTAGCGTTTCTTTGCCAGTTTCTTCAAGGCATCAGCGCCGCTGTCGGTCGTTGCGATCTTCACGTCGGTGTTGCCAAGTAGATCGAGGATGCGGGCGCGGTTCCCTTCGTCGCCGTCGATGAGCAGCAGACTCCTGGTCTTGCGCCGTGCGAATGCCACGATGCCGACCAGCGCATTTTGAATCTCGTCGGCTGTGACCGGCTTGAGCAGATAGTCGAAAGCGCCATAGCGCAGCCCGCGTGTGCGGTCGTCAGCGATCGAGATGATCTGGACCGGGATGTGACGCGTGGCGAAATTTCGCTTCAACTGCTCGAGTAGCAACCAGCCATCGATGTCCGTCAGGCCTGGGTCTAGCGTGATCGCGGCGGGTTTGAAGCGCTCGACAAGCTCCAGTGCGTCCGCGCCACGGGTCGTGACGATAGCCCTGAACCCCTTCTGGCGCGCGGCCTCGAGCAGAATGCCGGCGAATCGGGCGTCGCCCTCGAGCATCAGCAGCACTTGGTCCCCGGGTTGGACGGATTCGCGGTCGTCCAGTATCTGTGCAGACGGACCTGACATGAGGTCGCGCTTGACTTGGCCAGGTACTGTCTCTGTCTCTGTCGCTGATTCGTCTAGCGTCTGACGCTGGGCATCCTGTGTACGCAAGGGCACGTACAGCGCGAAAGTACTGCCCTTGCCCTCACCGGGGATCAGCCGCAGCTCACCGCCCAGCCGGTGTGCGAGCTCGCGGCTGATCGACAGGCCGAGGCCGGTGCCGCCGTATTTTCGTGAGGTTCCGGTATCTGCTTGCTGGAACGCCTCGAAGATGAGCTTCTGCTTGCCGCCAGATACGCCAATGCCGGTGTCGGTGACCACGAAGGCGACCACCATATCGGCGCGATTCAGTTCGCTGTGATCCACGCTCCAGCCGGACACAGCGGGCGCGATGCTGATCTTGACGCTGCCTTGCTCAGTGAACTTGAAGGCGTTGGACAGCAGGTTCTTGACCACCTGCAACAGGCGCTTTTCGTCGGTCCAGATGACGGGGGGCAGGGTAGGCGCCAGTTCAATCGTGAAGGTGAGGCCTCGGCTTTCGGCGACCGGCCGGAAGGTGCGTTCGATCTGGTCGTGCAGATTGGCGAACAGCGCTTCATTCAGATCCAGTGTGACCGTACCCGACTCGATCTTGGACAGATAGAGAATCTCGTCGATCAGCTCCAGCAGGTCTTTGCCCGCGCTACGGATGGTCTTGGCATATTCGACCTGCCTGGGAGTGAGATTGTGTTCCGCATTGTCGCTGAGCTGCTGGGCCAGGATCAGCAAGCTGTTCAATGGCGTTCTGAGCTCATGGGACATACTGGAGAGGAATTCGGACTTGTACTTCGAGGTCAGCATCAGCTGCTCCGCCTTCTCCTCCAGCGACAGCTTGGTGATTTCGACTTCGCGGTTCTTGCTCTCGACTTCGGCTTTCTGCTCCGCCAGCAGTCCAGCCTTGTCCTCCAGTTCCTCGTTGGTCTGTCTCAACTCTTCTTGTTGCCTTTGCAGCTCCTGCGCCAGCGATTGCGACTGCTTGAGCAGTTCTTCGGTACGCATATTGGCTTCGATCGTGTTGAGCACGATACCAATCGATTCAGCAAGCTGATCAAGGAAGGTTTGATGAATGATGCTGTAGCGCGTGAACGAAGCCATTTCGACGACGGCCTTGACCTTGTTCTCGAACAGGATCGGCAACACGATGATATTCAGCGGGGCGGCCGCACCCAGTCCCGATGAAATCGCGACGTAATTTCCGGGTACATCGGTCAGCAGGATGCGCCGCTTCTCGTAAGCGCATTGCCCGACCAGGCCCTCGCCGAGCCGCCACTCATCGTTTACATTGATGTTTCCCTTATACGCATAAGCCGACAGCAGTTTGAGTTTCGCAGGATCGGGCGGGCTCTCGTTCATCATATAGAACACACCGTGCTGGGCGTTGATCAGCGGAGCCAGTTCTGACAGCACCATCTTGGAGACTGCTGCCAGATCGCGCTGGCCCTGCAGCAGGCGCGTAAATTTCGCGAGATTGGTCTTGAGCCAATCCTGTTCCGCGTTTTGCCGCGTGGTTTCCCGCAGGTTGCGGATCATTTCGTTGACGTTGTCCTTCAATTCCGCCACTTCACCCTTTGCTTCCACCTCCACGTAACGAGTCAGATCGCCCTTGGTCACGGCAGTCGCCACGTCGGCAATTGCGCGCACCTGATTGGTCAGGTTGGCCGCCAGACCGTTCACGTTGTCGGTCAGATCGCGCCAGGTGCCGGCAGCACCCGGCACGTTGGCCTGGCCGCCCAACTTGCCCTCGACGCCCACTTCACGCGCCACCGAGGTCACCTGATCGGAGAACAGCGCCAGCGTATCGGTCATACCGTTGATGGTGTCGGCCAGTTCGGCGATCTCGCCCTTGGCTTCCAGTGTCAGTTTCTTCTTCATGTCGCCGTTGGCTACCGCGGTCACCACTTTCGCGATGCCTCGCACCTGGCTGGTCAGGTTGGCCGCCATGAAGTTCACGTTTTCGGTCAAATCCTTCCAGGTGCCGGACACGCCTTGCACCTGTGCCTGTCCCCCGAGCTTTCCTTCGGTGCCAACTTCGCGCGCCACCCGCGTCACTTCGGCGGCAAAGCTATTGAGCTGGTCCACCATTGTGTTGATGGTGTTCTTCAGCTCCATGATTTCGCCCTTGGCTTCCACGGTAATCTTGCGCCCCAGGTCGCCTTTGGCCACCGCCGTCGTCACGTCGGCGATGTTGCGGACCTGATTGGTCAGGTTGGCCGCCATGCTGTTGACCGAGTCGGTCAAATCTTTCCAGGTTCCACCGACGCCCGCCACCTTGGCCTGGCCGCCGAGCTTGCCGTCAGTCCCCACTTCGCGTGCCATGCGCGTCACTTCGTCGGCAAAGGTCGAGAGCTGGTCCACCATTGTGTTAATGGTTTCCTTGAGTTGGAGAATTTCACCTTTCGCTTCGGCGGTGATCTTGCGCGACAGGTCGCCGTTGGCCACCGCCGTGGTCACGTCGGCAATGTTGCGCACCTGGGTGGTCAGGTTGGCCGCCATGCCGTTGACCGAATTGGTCAAGTCCTTCCAGGTACCGGATACGCCGCTCACTTCGGCCTGTCCGCCCAGTTTGCCTTCGGTACCGACTTCCAGCGCGACGCGTGTCACCTCCGCGGCGAAGCTGGAGAGTTGGTCGACCATCGTGTTGATAGTGTTTTTCAGTTCGAGTATCTCGCCCTTGGCTTCAACCGTAATTTTCTTGCCGAGGTCGCCGCGCGCCACCGCCGTCGTCACCTGTGCGAGGTTGCGCACCTGGGTGGTCAGGTTGGCCGCCATGCCGTTGACCGATTCGGTCAGGTCGCGCCAGGTGCCTGATACGTCGCGCACTTCCGCCTGACCGCCCAACTTGCCTTCGGTACCGACTTCCAGCGCCACGCGGGTCACCTCCGCAGCGAAGCTCGAGAGCTGGCCGACCATCGTGTTGATGGTGTTTTTCAGCTCGAGAATCTCACCCCTGACTTCGACGGTAATCGTCTTGCCCAGATCGCCATTGGCCACTGCGGTCGTCACGTATGCGATGTTGCGCATCTGGGTGGTCAGATTGGCGGCCATGTCGTTGACGGAGTCGGTCAGATCTTTCCAGGTGCCGGACACCCCTTTGACATTGGCCTGCCCACCGAGAATCCCTTCAGTGCCGACTTCGCGGGCCACGCGGGTCACCTCGGAAGCGAAGGAGCCCAGTCGCGTCACCATGGTGTTCACGATCTGGGCGGATTTGAGGAACTGGCCCCGGAGTTTCAGGCCGTCGAGTACTGGCGGTACCTGCTGGCTCAGATTACCCTCGGCAACCGAACCGACAACGCGAATTATCTCGTTCATCGGGCTGATGAGGTCGCTGGTGAGCGCATTGCTCGAGTTGACGATCTTTTGCCATGAGCCTTTCATCATCGGCAATTCGATACGCTCATCGACCTTGCCCTGCTTGCCGATCAGTCGCGCCACGCGTTCGAATTCGGTGGTGGTGTCGGCCGCCATGTCGATGATCTCGTTGAGCGTGTCGGCGATCTTGCCCGGCATGCCGGTCCAGTCTTCCGGCATACGCGTGGTGAAGTCACCTTTGCGCAACGACTTCAGCGCTGCCAGCAATGTCTTCATGTCGAAAACTTCGATCGGTGTCGTCACTGTGGCCATGTCTCTGTCCAGTTAAAATTGATGCCACGCGCAAGGCATTACCCATGGGCGCATGCAGACACACCTGAGAGCTTAGGCGCCAGAGGCCGGAAATGCCCCCGGACTGAATGCCCACGCGGGTGTCGACTCCAGGATTGCCATTGCCGCAGGAGCCGGCTTTGCAGTATTTTCCATGCTGAAAACTGAGCGCTGGCTTACGAAATATTAGCAAGGTTGGCGCAATGCCCCAGATTCTGGGGAGATTGTCATCTTGCAGTGCAATCCCAGCCTGGCTGCCTGGCGGATGCCGATTGAATATGCCGGGTGGTAGTGGCCGACTGATGGCTTCCGGGGACAGGCCGTTCCAACCGACTGCACCGGCAGTCCGGAGAAGTGAGCGCTAACGCCTGAGGCAACAGTGCAAGTGCGCTACCTGCCTGCTAACGTCAAACTCTGCAGCAGATTCCATGGCTTGCCGGCCACTGGCCGCAGGGTTAGTGTGGGACTGCATGAGCGCGCGCCACTGTGCCGGCGGGTTCAACATCATCTGTACATCGAGACACGATACGGCCAGGGCCTTGCGGGTGCGAATGGAAAATACGGATGACTGACCACAGAATCAGAGTCTTGCTGGTGGATGATCACAGCATCGTGCGTAACGGCGTGCGACGCATGCTGGAGACTGCCAACGAGATCGACGTAACGGGTGAAGCAGAGACGGCACAAGAAGCAATGCTCCTGGTCCGGGAGCAAGATTTCGACGTGGCGCTGGTAGATATTCAGCTGCCCGATAAGACCGGCCTCCAACTCCTCAAGCTCATGCGTGCGGAGAAGCCCAAGCTCGCCGTTCTGATGTTGAGCATGCATTCGGTCGAGGCCTATGCGTTACGCGCAATCAAGCACGGCGCTGCGGGATACCTCACCAAGGATATTTCCGCAGCCACCCTGGTTGCGGCAGTTCGCAAGGTGGCCTCAGGCGGCAAGCACGTCAGTCCTGAACTGGCAGAAAAACTGGTCAACGCTATCGGCAGAGGCGACGCGGCACCCCACGAAGCGCTATCGGACCGGGAACTTGAAGTACTAAAGCTCCTCGCTTCAGGCGAGAGAATTGTCCGCATCGCTGAGATATTGCACTTAAGCCCGAGTACCGTCACGACGTACCGGGCACGCATCCTGGAAAAAACAGGGATCGACAGCAACGCGAAACTGGCCCGCTATGCACTCGAAAACGGCCTGTTAACTTAGAACGCCCTGCCATCCGACGCAGCCGAGCCACCCAATCGTTTTCGGCATCCTCCACTCTCTGCGGTAAACGCCTCGGCATCATTGAATCGTTCTGATTGAACTTCAGGTGCGTTTAACGAACTGTGCAGCAACGATGCGCAGCACATGCCCGGCTTCGCCGAAGCGTCGCCCGATCCAGCCTGCTTGTAGTGGAATCACTACAAGTTCTTGGCCGATATCTCCACAAAGAACTCCTGCTAACGTCGATAGTGGGATTCGTTGCACTTAAGCATAGTTACCTCTCTGCAAGATTTCGTCCGCTGAATGGAGTTGTCTTCGTCAGCGTCTTGTACAGCTATGTCAAAAAAGAGAGGTCAAATCATGCAGGTCACCAACACAAAACCATTGACTGCACTGATGCCAGCCAGAGATTCAGGCCCCTTGCGCCTGTTTGTCGTTGAGGATTCGAACGTCGTGCGAGCGTTGTGGCACACGGTGTCGCCGCGGATCGCGGGCCTGTCACTTGCCGGGGCGTTCCACTGCGCATCGACCGCTATCGCCGCCATCCGGCATGAACCACCCGATGTCGTCTTACTGGACGTCAACCTCAGCGACGGTAATGGCATGGAAGTATTGCGTGTGGTCGCAGCCGAGTATCCGCTGACAAAAGTCATAGTGGCCAGCAATTGTGCTGATCCGACACATTGGAAGTACTTCACAAAAGCGGGAGCCTACGCCTCCTACGACAAGATCCATGAACTTGCCGCCATGCGCCGCATGTTGGAGCGTTTAGCCAAGTCCCTGTTACCAGAAGCTTTGTCCTGCTGGCAACCATCACCAAATGGGAGCAGTACCCCATGGAACCAATCAGCAAAGAACACGACTTTCTAGCCATACTGCAGCACGTCATGTCACATGGCGTCATCACCTTGCTCGCAATGGCTATGGCGTTTGCCACGCCGGATGCCGCACGGTACATCCTCTATGTATGGTGGCCACGCGTGGAGTTGAACTCGAATCTGCTGCTTGCGACAGAAATCGTGCTGGCCTCAACCTTGATGGTTCTGTTCTATCTGTGCAAACGCGCATGGGGCAACCACCATCGTCTGACAAGCGCGAAGATGGCCTCCCTGCTCTTTGCGAGACATCCTCGCAAGGGATGGCTTTCGACCCTTCACGAACGGAATCTGGTCCGCTCTTTACCGGCGGCGCGTCACGCCTCCATCCTTTCGCTCACGGGGTACGAAACCCTGATTGCGCCAGATAGCGTGTTGAAAGACGTCTTCACGACGGCGTATGAAATCCGCGTCATGCTGCTCAATCCGCTTGGCGTAGCAGCGCGCAAGCGAGTCGACTCACTTCCAGAAGAAATTACGACCTCGACCTTTCAAGAGGAACTTGCCGCCAGCATTGCGTTCCTTAATGAGTGCCGCAGACGCGGCAAGAAAGTTTCGCTGAAGTTCTACGACCACGACCCGTTCTGGAAGGTTGTCGTCCTCGACGACCGTGTCTGGGTCCAGCATTGCCATAGTGGTCGTGAAATGAAGGACCAGCCTGAGTACGTGTTCGGGCTGCAATACGCTGAACCGGGCCAGGGACTGTTTGTGCCGTTTTATACCTACTTTCTCCACGAGTGGAATAAGGCAGGCCACTGGGAATATGACTTCGACGCCGCCGAACTGGTCCAGCGGGATGCGACCACTGGCAACGAGACCGGGCGTGCTCCGCTCGGACTCCCCGTCTATGGTCCTGCATCGCCGTCCCTGGCAGCCGCTCGAACCTTCTCACCTGCTTCAGAATATGCATGAGAGCAAATTGCACGAGTCAGAAAAGACTCTGGAATCGATATTCGTAAGTTAAGCGCGGAGTGCGCGCTGTATTCATGTTGAATCAATGTTCTAACTGGAGGACATCATGATGATAGGCTATTGGTTGTGCGCGTTGCTGTGGGGTGTGGTGCTGCTGGAGGAGATCCAATGCATGCCCCTTCAAGAATGGAAAGACGAGGGTCTGAAAAAGGTTCTGTTGCTGCGCCGGACTAGAACCCAGACCGGCTACTTCATTGCGTTGATCGCGGGTGCCTTGTGCCTTTATAGCGAAATCCTGGTGGCGCCGGTCGATCAGCGCATTTTCAATCCGGAGCTAATACTTGCCCTATGTGGTGTTCTTTGGGGTGCTTATCTTTCCGTAGTCTGCATGAAGGGGAAGCGATAGATGCCCATCTCCATGACTACTGCGGGTAATTGATATTTCACAATCGTCGGCTGGCAAGGAAATTCCCCCGGTCAGGCGCTCAACTCAGCATCTGAACAGCCGCAGCCTCGCTGGCAGCGGCTCGCCTTTGGTCATGGAGCCGGACACTGCAAAACCGTGTTGACGGAAAGGCTCAGGGCATGATGGACGTTAACGATGACGCGTGTTTGCTGGATAAACGCGTCGCCCTCAGGTCCATCGTCGGAGCGCCGCCCGGAGCAATCGAGCGTCGACCGGCTGCTCCTACACATACCCTTAACTGACTGGCATTGGGCCCTGAGGGCCTTTTTCATTGTCGCGAAAAACATTTTTAGATGCCTCTCAGCAGTCGACCCATTTCGTCAAATACCGGGAACGGCGCTGAGCAACTTTTTTACTTCGGCCATTGCTGGCGCATGGGCACCTGCATAACAACAAGATACAGATGCACAAGCGGCTGAAAAACGAAGGCGTTCTTGCAGATCGGAGATCCCAAGCAAGTCTGCGGCGAGCCAACCGGCCATAGAAGAATCTCCGGCCCCGACTGTATCTGCGACGTCTACAACGTAAGCGGACTGTTCGTAGTAGCCATCGGAGGTGTACAGCGCCATGCCGCATTCACCGCGCGTTAACAGGATTTGAGCGTGCGAGTTGATGGCACGAATCTCATTGATTGCCTGGGTTTCGGTCAACCCTGGATAGATATGCCGAATGTCTTCGTCCGAGAGCTTGATCATGTCGGCAAGGGCGGTCACTGACGGGAAAGTTTGCTCTCGGTATTGTCTGTCCATCAGGTTACGCCAGTTCGGGTCAAAACTTATCCGTTTGCCTTCCCGTTTCGCCAGTTGTGCCACGCGTACCAACGTGTCTGCCAATGGTTGGCGGGCCAGGCTAATGCAACTGAAGTGACAGACTTCAGCGTGCAAAATCCAATCGTTCGGTAGCTGTTCGGGATCGAAAGACAAATCGGCGTTTCCAGCAAAAAAATACCTTGGCGGACGACTAGAGGGAACGATGGCAACCAACGGATCGCGCTCTGTTCGTTGGATAAACCGCATATCCAGTCCTGCCGCAGCCGATTTCTGGACAATCTCATCGCCCAGAGAATCGGTGCTCACCGATCCGGCGAATGCCGTGCTGACTCCCAAGCGACTCAGCGCTCGTGCGACATTCCATGGCGCACCGCCCGGATACCCTTGCCATTGTCCAGGATGACCCTGTACCAGGTCGGTCAGGGCTTCGCCAAATACGACTGCGCGAGGCAACACCATTGTGATTTCCTTCTTGTTGTGGGATGCGGATGACTAACCCGCATCGGTCAGGCGTTAATTACTTAATGGGCTTTTGTGTGCGCCAGGGCAGCCTGGAGACCGTTGCGATTGAACAGGTTCATCGCCGTTCCGCGACGATATTCACTCGGTGTCTGTTCCATTTCGATACGGAAGTGTCTGTTGAAGTTGGAAAGGTTTTCATAGCCAACCTCAAAACAGATGTCTGCCACGGACATCTCTGTTTGCAACAATAGTCGGCATGCGCGCTGAACCCTGAGTTTACGCATCAGATCAATGAAGCCATGGCCGGTTACCCGCTTGAAGAAGCGCGAAAAGCCGGGCTCGCTCATTTCCAATTGCCGAGCAATCACCGACAGGCGAATGTCGCCAGTGAGCTCAGTCAACAAATAGTCAAAGGCCTTATGGATGCGTTCAGAACTTCGGTCGTCCAGGGTCGGCGCGTAGCAAGCGCTGGCCAGCGTATGAGCGTCTTGGGTTGGCGCTTTCATTAGTACGTTGATCAACTGCAGAAAAAGAATAAGGCGTTCAAGTCCTTGCGCAGGGCCGATATCTTCCATCAATCGAGCCGCCTGTACTGCGGTTGCTCCGGTGAACTCCAAGCCACGGCGTGCACGTTCAAAAAGGTGCTGAAGCTCGCCTAACTCGGGCATTGTGCTGCGCAACGCCAAAATGGCTGCACCATCAAATTGCAGCACAACGTCGCGCCCCTTCAAGAACTCACCCGGTCTCAGATCGCCTATCCAATCATGGGGAAGGTCAGGGCCGATAAGTGCTACGTGGCCGGTGTCGAATGCGCCAATGTAATCACCAGCAACGAGCTTGCCGCTGCCTTGGCGGATCAGATGAATTTCGAATTCTGGATGGTGATTCCAGCGAGCGAGGGAGTAGGGGTAGTCGTGCTCATACCAGCGAAAGCTATGATCGGGCTCGGGAAGGATGACTTCCAGTTCGGCGGGGCGCTGTTCGAAAAGCGCTGTTCGGCTATCAGTCATGGCAGACCCCGGTTTGGTTATTTCTTGTTTGTATGCGAGCAACATACGCCCTGTGCGCAGGCGCTTGCTAGTTCAAGATTGCGTATCACTGATACTTTTTTGATTCGCAGAAGGCTTCGCTGGCCAGGTTAAAAAAGTATCAGTTGGCCGTCCGTTGCGCGTTTGTCGTGGCTATTTCAAGGTGCTGTAATCAAATCGTCCCCC
This sequence comes from Pseudomonas sp. GW821-FHT04C07, assembly GCF_059420325.1. Classification (NCBI taxonomy): domain Bacteria; kingdom Pseudomonadati; phylum Pseudomonadota; class Gammaproteobacteria; order Pseudomonadales; family Pseudomonadaceae; genus Pseudomonas; species Pseudomonas sp. GW821-FHT04C07. Next base: position 652,275 of record NZ_JBWKTM010000002.1, on the reverse strand, counting down.
ATTGCTGAAAAGCTGTAATTGCCCAGCGGTGGTTAACAACAAAAATAATAGCTCCCGTCGTCCAAGGCGCGGAGCGGAGAGCACTACGATGAAAATCCCGAAAGCGCTTTTCCTTTCCGCTGGCCTGTCCTTCGCCCTCGTCAGTCAAGCCGCCGAAACAGTGACCATTGCCACTGTGAACAATGGCGACATGATCCGCATGCAGCGACTCTCCAAAATTTTTGAACAGCAGCATCCCGATGTGAAGCTCAATTGGGTGGTACTGGAAGAAAACGTTCTGCGTCAGCGCCTGACCACCGATATCGCCACACAAGGCGGCCAATTCGATGTGCTGACCATTGGCACTTATGAAACGCCCTTGTGGGGCGCCAAAAGCTGGCTTGAACCGATCACGGCGTTGCCACCGGAGTACGACCTGGAAGACATCTTTCCTTCAGTCCGTCAGGGGTTGTCGGTCAACAATACGCTCTACGCGTTGCCATTCTATGGCGAAAGCACGATCACCTATTACCGTACTGATCTGTTCAAGCAAGCAGGTCTTAGCATGCCGGAGCACCCGACCTGGACGCAGCTCGGCGAATTTGCGTCCAAACTCCATGAGCCTGACAAGGGGCAGTATGGAATGTGTCTGCGCGGTAAGGCAGGGTGGGGTGAAAACATCGCTCTAATGAGCACCATGGCAAATGCGTTTGGTGCCCGTTGGTTCGATGAAAAATGGCAGCCGGAGCTAAGCAGCCCTGAGTGGACAGCGGCGGCACATTTCTACGTTGATACCCTCAAGAAGTATGGGCCGCCAGGCGTGTCTAGCAATGGTTTCAACGAAACCCTCGCACTGTTTAACAGCGGTAAGTGCGCCATCTGGGTGGATGCCAGCGTCGCGGGCTCGTTCACCACGGACAAGGAGCAGAGCAAGGTCGTCGACAGTGTGGGTTTCGCCCCTGCACCTACGGAAGTGACCGACAAAGGCTCGTCATGGCTGTATGCATGGTCATTGGCGATACCGGCAACCTCCAAACACAAAGACACAGCAAAGGCCTTTATTACCTGGGCGACGTCGAAAGAATACATTCAATTGGTCGCTGAAAAAGATGGAATCACCAATGTGCCGCCCGGCACTCGGCAGTCCACTTACAACGAGGCCTATCTGCAGGCAGCGCCTTTCGCAAAAGTTACGTTGCAGATGATGCAGCACGCCGATCCTGCACACCCTTCGATCAAACCTGTTCCTTACGTTGGAATCCAGTACGTCACCATTCCCGAGTTCCAGGCGATTGGGACTTCCGTAGGGAAGTTGTTTTCGGCGGCTCTCACTGGACAGATGTCGGTTGATCAAGCACTCGCTGCCGCGCAAACCTCAACTGAACGCGAGATGAAACGCGCCGGTTATCCGAAATAACCCGGAACCCCCTGTGGGATCGCCGCACCGTCGCTCCCACATTTGATCTTCATCTGCCTGTCACCAATCGGTTGTGATCACCATGAATACTTCGACGCTCAAAGCACATATGGAAATTCCCCAGCCGGTTCGCAAAAGCCGGTTGGCCAACCCCGGCTGGTTTCTGGTCAGCCCCTCGGTGGCGCTGTTGCTGCTGTGGATGATCGTGCCACTGGGCATGACCCTGTACTTTTCGCTGATCCGCTACAGCCTGCTCTACCCTGGTGAAAACCAGTTCGTGGGACTGGAGAACTTCACCTACTTCCTGAGCGATTCGGGCTTCCTGCCCGGCGCCACCAATACCCTGTTGCTGGTCGGCAGCGTGTTGCTGATCAGCGTGGTACTGGGGGTGTTGATCAGCGCCTTGCTGGAGGCCAGCGAGTTTCTCGGGCGCGGCATCGTCCGCGTACTGCTGATCTCGCCGTTCTTCATCATGCCCACCGTGGGTGCGTTGATCTGGAAGAACCTGATTTTCCATCCGGTCTCGGGGATTCTCGCCTACGTCTGGAAGCTGTTCGGCGCGCAACCGGTGGACTGGCTGGCGCACTACCCGCTGCTGTCGATCATCATCATTGTCTCCTGGCAATGGCTGCCGTTCGCGATCCTGATCCTGATGACCGCCATGCAGTCCCTCGACCAGGAACAGAAAGAAGCCGCGCGCCTCGATGGTGCCGGGCCGATCGCGATCTTCTGGCACCTGACCCTGCCGCACCTGGCGCGGCCGATTGCGGTGGTGGTAATGATCGAAACCATCTTCCTGCTCTCGGTGTTCGCCGAAATCTTCACCACCACCAACGGTGGCCCCGGCTATGCCTCGACCAACCTCGCCTACCTGATCTACAACCAGGCGCTGGTGCAATTCGATGTCGGCATGGCGTCGGCTGGCGGCTTGATTGCGGTGGTGATTGCCAATATCGCGGCGATCCTCCTGGTCCGGATGATCGGCAAAAACCTGACTGACAAGCCTTGAGGCCTGCACCATGACCCTTCAACAATCCCGTCGTCTGCAAAGCCTGCTGCTGGGCACCCTGGCCTGGGCCATCGCGATCCTGATTTTCTTCCCGATTTTCTGGATGGTGCTGACCAGTTTCAAAACCGAAATCGACGCCTTCGCCACGCCGCCGCAGTTCCTCTTCACCCCGACGCTGGAGAACTACCTGCACATCAACGAGCGTAGCGACTACTTCAGTTTCGCCTGGAACTCCGTGGTGATTTCCTTCAGTGCCACGGCCCTGTGCCTGCTGATTGCGGTGCCGGCGGCTTACTCCATGGCGTTCTACGAAACCCAGCGCACCAAACGCACGCTGCTGTGGATGCTCTCGACCAAGATGCTGCCACCGGTGGGCGTGCTGATGCCGATCTACCTGCTGGCCAAGAGTTTCGGCCTGCTCGACACGCGCATCGCGCTGATCGTGATCTACACGCTGATCAACCTGCCGATCGTGGTCTGGATGATTTACACCTACTTCAAGGACATTCCTAAAGACATCCTCGAAGCCGCCCGCCTCGACGGTGCGACGCTCGCTCAGGAAATGCTTCGGGTGCTGCTGCCGATCGCCAAGGGCGGCCTGGCGTCCACCGTGCTGCTGTCGCTGATCCTGTGCTGGAACGAAGCGTTCTGGTCGCTGAACCTCACCTCGTCGAAAGCCGCGCCGCTGACCGCGTTGATCGCCTCCTATTCGAGTCCCGAAGGGTTGTTCTGGGCCAAGTTGTCGGCGGTGTCGACGCTGGCCTGTGCGCCGATCCTGATCTTCGGCTGGATCAGCCAGAAACAGCTGGTGCGTGGTTTGTCATTTGGCGCCGTCAAATAACCAAGAGATTTTTGCGAGCGCGAATTGAAGGTTCGTGCGAACTGAAACTAACAAAGCGGAGATTCATTTCATGGCCACTCTGAAAATAAAAAATCTGAAAAAAGGCTTCGAAGGTTTGTCCATCATCAAGGGCATCGATCTGGAAGTCCGCGATAAAGAGTTCGTGGTATTCGTCGGCCCATCGGGCTGCGGCAAATCCACCCTGCTGCGGCTAATCGCCGGTCTGGAGGAGGTCACCAGCGGCACTATCGAGCTCGATGGTCGCGACATCACCGAAGTCAGCCCGGCCAAGCGCGACCTGGCGATGGTCTTTCAGACCTACGCCCTGTACCCGCACATGACGGTGCGCAAGAACATGTCCTTCGCGCTGGATCTCGCGGGTGACAACAAGCAGGACGTCGAGTGCAAGGTCACTGAGGCCGCACGGATCCTGGAGCTGGAACGCCTGTTGGAGCGTAAGCCGAAACAGCTGTCCGGCGGCCAGCGCCAACGAGTCGCTATCGGTCGCGCCATCGTGCGTAACCCGAAGATCTTTTTGTTCGACGAGCCACTGTCCAACCTCGACGCCGCCCTGCGGGTGCAGATGCGTTTGGAGCTGTCCCGGCTGCACAAAGAATTGCAAGCCACCATGATCTACGTGACTCATGACCAGGTCGAGGCCATGACCCTCGCCACCAAGGTGGTGGTGCTTAACGGCGGTCGAATAGAGCAGATTGGCTCGCCCCTTGAGCTTTATCACCAACCCGCGAATCTGTTCGTAGCAGGATTCCTCGGCACTCCGAAAATGGGCTTTCTCAAAGCCACGGTAACTGCCAATAACTATCAGGGCGTAGAGGTCGAGCTGGCATCCGGTCGACGTCTGCTCATCCCTCGTGACGGAAGCACTTTGGCTGTAGGCAATGAGGTCACCGTGGGCATACGTCCCGAACACCTCAGTCTGGATGATCTAGGGCAACTGCCCATCACCACCGATGTCACCGAACGCCTGGGTAGTGACACCTTCTGCCACGTCGTCGCCAAGTCCGGTGAAGCACTCACCGTACGAGTCAATGGCGATTGTGAGGTGGCGTATGGAGAACAGCGATGGGTTGCGCTGGATGTCCAGCATTGCCATTTGTTCGACGAGCACGGGAAAGCTGTAGCCCCGCTGGCACGTCTTGCCGCCTGACCCTATTGACACTCCAATGCCCTCGGTTGGGCGAACCCGATATTCAAGCAAACGGATGAACAATCAATGAAACGACTAGAAGGTAAAAGTGCTCTTGTTACTGGATCGGCCCGAGGCATCGGACGTTCTTTTGCTCAGGCCTATATCAGTGAAGGGGCAACAGTCGCCATCGCTGACATCAATCTTGAGCGCGCCCGGGCTACGTCCGCCGAGCTTGGGCCAAATGCTTACGCTGTCGAGATGGATGTTACCAATCAGGCGTCTATCGATGATGCCATTGCCGCCGTGATAGCGCAGACGGGTAAGCTGGATATCTTGATCAACAACGCCGCATTGTTCGATCTTGCACCCATTGTCGATATCACCCGTGAGAGTTACGAGCGCCTGTTTTCGATCAATGTTGCAGGAACGCTTTTCACTCTGCAGGCAGCGGCCCGACAGATGATCAGCCAGGGGCATGGTGGCAAGATCATCAACATGGCCAGCCAGGCAGGCAGGAGAGGGGAGGCGCTTGTGGGTGTGTATTGCGCAACCAAAGCAGCCGTTATCAGCCTTACTCAGTCGGCAGGTCTGGATCTGATCAAGCACCGGATCAATGTGAATGCCATCGCGCCAGGGGTCGTGGACGGTGAGCACTGGGATGGCGTCGATGCAATGTTCGCCCAGTATGAGAATCGGCCATTGGGTGAAAAGAAATGGCTGGTGGGGCAGGAGGTGCCTTTTGGACGGATGGGAACCGCAGAAGACCTGACGGGAATGGCCATTTTCCTGGCTTCAAACGAAAGCGAGTACGTAGTTGCACAAACGTACAACGTCGATGGCGGGAATTGGATGAGTTGAGTGGTGGGGCTCACGGAGGATGGCGGGGCCTATTGCACGCCCTCCTCATGACGCACCCACGATGGAGCTAATGCGCGCAAGCTGTGCTTCGCGGCAGTGACCACGCACGCGCATCCTCGGCGATCTTTTTGCCCAGCGCGGCCGCTATGCGTTGTTGTGCGGTGGCCAGTTGCGGATAACCGTCGAGTGCGTCTTCCCTGAACCGGCCTTGGCACAGCAAGCGGGCAGAGGGCGTGTCACCGGCAAAACTCAAACTCCAATTCGCCTGTAGCTCGACTTGGCGACCGGGCCAGTTATCGAAGCGTCGAACCTGTACCTTTATTCTAAGCACCGGTTTATCCGACGACGCTGTCAGCCCGGAAATATCCTGGGTATTGAGGCGTTGTGTTAGCTCGGCGGAGAGTGCGCTGTGCAGCTCGTCACTCAGCGGCGCGCCCCAGCGTTCGCCTTCAAGCACGCCGACATTGTTTGCGCCGAGGCGCACCACCCACTGCGGCTGGTCGATCTGAACCGGTACGCCCACTGCCATGACATCGATCAGGAAGGGAACGGGGGGAAGGTGGGTCGAAGTCACGGAGGATGGTGAAACGAGAGTGTGATAATGGATGGGCGTTGAGGCGCACCCGGTCAGCCCGACGATCAGGGCAATAAAGCCAAAACGGGCTGCAATGCTCATTGTGACAATTCCTGGGAAACCGGGAGGGGGCGAGGGGTTGGTTGATCATCTGGCCGGCCGCGCAGCAAGGATTCCGGATGGCGGCCCAGCAGGTCGGTCAGCACGCGAAAAGAAAGCGCGGCGCGTTTCACCTCTTGCAGTGTCTGGCCCAGTGCTTGTGGTATCGGCGCGTCCCCATCCATCAAACTCTGCATCGCGCCCAGGGTTTTGTGAGTCTGCTGCAATGTCTGAGTCGTCTCCGGCAGCACGTGCTCATTGACCTGGTGCAGGGTCTTGTCCAGGCCAACCAGAGTCGCGTCCAGATGCCGGGCGATGGAGTCGAGCGGGAGTTTGTCGACCTTGCCGATGATGCTGGCCAGTTGTTCTTGCAGGTGGTCGAAACTGCTGGGGATGGTTGGAATGTTGAGCGGGCGCGCGCGGGTATCGAACGTAACCCGCGGCGCGTTTGGCACATAGTCGAGTGCTACATAGAGCTGACCTGTCAGCAGGTTGCTCGAGCGTACTTGCGCGCGCAAACCCTGTTCGACCATACCGCGCAAAAATGTAGCCGCCTGTTGCTCTCGGTCGCCTTCGGGTTTGGGAAGCTTCTCCTGCACTCGTCCCAATCGCTGTTGATAAACCTCTATGCCGACGATCGTCGGAAAGCGCTGCCGGGAGGGATCGTAGTCGAGGTTCATCGAGACGACTCGGCCGACAGTGACGGATGAGAACTCCACCGGTGCGCCGACAGTCAAGCCACGCAGTGACTGGTCAAAACGAAGCTGGATGTAATGGGCCGGGCCATCCGGTTGCACCATGGCACTTTGCTGATCTTGCGCCAGTGTAAATTGCGCTTTGGCCGTGGCGGGTTCGGCGCGACTGTAATCGGGTGCTGAGAAAGCAATACCGCCCGCCACGATGGCAGCCATAGATTGGGTTTTGACTTTCAGCCCTTCGGCGCCGAGTGAAAGGTCCACGCCACTGGCATTCCAGAAGCGCGTATCCGTGGTCACAAAGCGATCGTAGGGCTCGTCGATGAAGACTTGCAGGCTCACGCCCTTGCCGTCGCTGTCCAGCTGGTACGACACCACCCGCCCGACCTTGATATCTCTGTAGTAGACAGGCGAATCAATATCCAGTGATTTAAGCGCAGCAGTGCGAATGGTAAAGACCTTGCCCGGCATGCCCGTGATGAGGGTGGGTGGTGATTCCAGGCCGGTAAACGTGCTGGCAGGTTTTGAGGATATCCCGGTGTCCATACCGATGTAAGCGCCGGACAGTAACGTATCCACACCGGAGATACCGCGGGCGCCAATACGTGGCCGCACGACCCAGAAACGCGTGTCCTCGCGTGCGAGGCTTTCGGCGCTTTCGACCAAGGAGGCGGTGACCAGTACATGGGAGCGATCATCGCTCAAGGTGATAGAGGAGACGCTGCCGACCGTAACGTCTTTGTATTTGACCGGTGTCTTGCCGGCTTCCAAGCCCGTGGCTGTTTGAAAGGTCAGGGTGATTTGCGGGCCGGCCGACAGCCAGGCACGCATCAACATCGAAAGCCCGATCAGTGCGGCGACCAGAGGCACCAGCCAGACGAGGGATATTCCACGACGCCTGCTCACCATCGGAGGGTGTGGCAAATCATGGGCGTTGTCAGGCATGTGACGCATCGGCTTGTTCACCATCCCAGATCAGACGTGGGTCGAAACTCATGGCCGAGAGCATGGTGAGGATCACCATCAGGCCAAAGAAGAAAATGCCTATGCGAGGTTCGATGGTACTTAGCGCCTGAAACTGGACGAGTGCGGCAACGACGGCGACCACCAACACGTCGAGCATCGACCAGTAACCGATCAACTCGACCAGGCGGTAGAGACGGACGCGCTCACGCATTGCCCGGAGACTGCGCTGCTGTGCGGTGAACAGCAAAGTGCCGAGTACCAGAAACTTGGTGCAGGGCACCACCACGCTGGCGATGAAAATAACCAATGCGATGCCGTAAGAGCCCGATTCCCAGAACTCGATAACCCCGTGCAGGATGGTGCTCTCGCTGCCATGACCGAACAGGCTGGAGTACATCACCGGCAGAACATTGGCGGGAATATAGGCAATGAGGCCCGCCAACAGAAAGGCCCAGCCTCGCGCAATGCTGTCCGGGCGTCGTCGATGAAGCCTTGAGCGGCAGCGCGGGCATCGAGCGGGCTCGCCTTGATCGGGGACGCTCTCACAGACCAGCCCACACAGATGGCAGGCGACGACGCCCAGATGCGCGGCACGCGGTGAGTATTTCAAGCTCTCACCTCATTGCCATGTAGCTGCGCGCTCAGCTCCCACAGCCATCGCATGTCCCGGTTGGCGATCAACGCGAGCAGCGCCATCAACACGGCCATGCCCCAGATACCCGCACCCGGCAGCACCTGCAGAAAGCTTGAGAGTTTGATCACCGCGACCAAGGTGCCGAGCATGCAGACTTCAATCATGCACCAGGGGCGCAAATGGATGAGCAGCCTCATGACCTGAGAGAAACCGGGCGCCCTTCGCCCGGCCCGGGCGAACCCCAGCACCCAGCCCAACAGGGCGATCTGCAGCAGTGGTGCGACGATGATCGAAAACGCGGCCAACGCCGCGATGGGGGACGCCGAGCTGTGCGCGAGCGCGGCAGCCGCGTCCCAAAGTGTCGCTTCGTTGTGCAGACCATGGAAACTGATGCGGATGACCGGGCACGCGTTGGTGATCACGAAGGCGATGGCCGCTGCGACGGTCAACGCCAGCCATCGGTCGATGTCCAGTAGGCCCCCACGATACAAGACGGCCGAGCATCGCCGGCATCGCGCCACTTCTCCTGAAGTCACGGCGAAGCGTTGATACACCGTGTCGCAATGCTCGCAGGCGATCAGGTACGGGTACGTTTTCATGGGCGGTGTTATTCGAACTGGGCGACGAGCGCGTCCGCGCCTTTATCGATCCCCGTTTGTGCGGCGCTCAGCGATCCCCGAGTCGCGCTGATGTTCAGCGAGTTCGGGTATTGCTTGGTCACGTAAGCGTTAAGCAGGCGGTTGTTGGACGAGTCGTAAATCTCCACCGCATAACTGACCGAGCCGGTAAACGAACCCTCTTTCCCGCGAATGGATTGCACGATGTTGTAAGGGCCGCCTGCCAGATCGAATCGCGTGAATGTGCCGAAAAAGGGCGTAGTAGTTTGCGCACCGGTCAAGGTCAGTTTGACTCGCAGGGCATTGGGCGCCGCTACCCGCGTTAACTTGAAGCGCTCTTGCAAGCGTTCGCTGAACTGGCGGTGCATGTACTGAGTGAGGGTTTGTTTGTCTGCTTGAGTAAGGTTGCCGAATTGATTGTCCGGCGCTTGATAGACCGTGATCGGCTCGAGAATGACCGCGGAGTATTTGCTCCAGTCCACGTTAGCCTTATAGATATAAGGCACGCGGTCGGAGTCATCATCGGTGTTCGGCGCCAGGCGTGCCGAGGAATCGATGTCCGAATACAAAGACGGCGATGTCCCGGCACATCCGGCCATGGCCAGGGTGACCGTCAGCATTGCCAGTCGAGAAGCCTTGAGCATTTTGTACATGTCAGAACCCTGTTTGAAGAAGCGTGATCAGGTGAGATAAAGCGGTTTTGGCATTCACAGGTGCCGGTTGCGACCCAGCCTTTCCTTGTTTTTGAAAGGCCTGCGCAGTACAGTGGTTTTTTAAATCAAAACTGAACCAGTCGGTACGCTTTTAATTCTTGCGCGGCACGCAAATGCCTGTCAAGCAAAAATGTACACGTCGGTTCACTTACAGAGCGAGAGTTGTGATGAAGGTAAGGACGCAGGCGCGCCGCGAAGCAATCGTTGAAGCCGCGGCGGTTCTGTTTCAGGAGGTGGGCTACGAGCGTGCGTCGATGAACGAATTGACCAAAAGGTTGGGTGGTTCAAAAGCCACGCTGTATGGCTATTTCCCTTCCAAGGAAGAGTTGTTTGTAGAAGTCGTTCGTTCGGTTGCGACCGTGCATTTATCAGAGGCGGTGGCGCAACTGTCCGCCCATGACCGGGATAACGTCACGCTCGAGCAGGCGCTGACGCGCTTTGGCGAGCGCATGTTATTCGTGTTGACCAACGAGAGCAGCGCACTGGCGGTTTACCGGATGGTCATGGCCGAGGCAGGGCGCTCCAATATCGGCATGCTGTTCTACGAGGCCGGGCCAAGCGATTGTAATGCGGTATTGTCGAGCTGGATGCGCGACGCCATGGCCCGTGGTGAGCTACGCCAGGCAGACCCTCAGGTTAAAGCCGCACAATTCCTGGCATTGTTAACAGCTGAGGTACAGGTAAGGCTTTATCAACCCAGTTCAGAGCCTTTGGAAGTTGGGCAGATTCAAGAGCTGGTCGGTCGAGCGGTAGAAATGTTTCTATTGGGTGCCGCTCCTCGCTAGGCTACCGCCAGCAGCGGTAGCAAGGTTGTCGTAAAGCATCAGGAGGCCAGCTTAGCCGTGCTTATTGGTTAAGAATGGCTCAAACAAATGGACTCGGATTGGCCGGTCGATACCTGGGCCATTGTCTCGCACCTGCAGACGATAATCTGCCTACGACCCTGGTCAACCACGAGCCAATGACATGTGTGCATTATTTTCAGCAGCCGTTGCCGGTTACAGTGTTCAATGCGCTGCGAGTGACTGACCTTCTACCGCATCTGGTTGGGCGCGAACGATCATGAGCCCTGTCGCCGCAATTGCCAATGGCACAATCAGCGCTGAGTAATAGCCCGCGGGACCACCGTGTTCGAGAAACCAACCGCCGCTTGCTGATCCAATAATGGCCCCTACTCGACCCAGTGCAATCGCCCAGCCTTTTGCAGTTGCACGCAATGCAGTGGGATACGCCTGGGAAACCATGTAGTTCAATACGATTTGCTGACCACCAATACCTAAGCCTGCTAAGCCGGCGAGGATGAAAACCAATGTCCAGTTGTTACCACTGTTAGCCAGGCCCAGGCACAGAGCAATACCAAAAAGAAACAAGACCAGCAGCAACAGCCGAGTGTTAACTTTCGGCAAGATGATCGAGAGGGGAATAGCACAAACAACAAACACCGCGTTGACCGCAACAGTGCCCATTGGCGCCTGCTCTGCTGGTAGTCCGGTGGCTTTGAAAACGGTGGGTAACCAGGACAGAAACATGAACCATGCAATCCAGTTAAAAAGGTAGATAATCCATATTCCAAAGGTATTACGCGCTAGCCCGCCAGAGAACAAGGAGGTCACTCTAGTTTTTAAATCCATCTCTGGGACACTATAGGTACTGCCTGGGGAGATTTGGTTTTTGGTGATTTTAGCGACAATTTTCTCAATCTTTTTACGACTGATATTCGCCCGGTGTCTCGTTAAAAAATACAACGACTCTGGCAGTGCAAATATCAATACAGCCAACAGCACCAGCGGTACGATGCCGCCGACTGCAAAGATGCCTTGCCAGCCAATAGACGGCAGCATTTTGGCCGCTAACAACCCTCCCAGAATGGCTCCTGCGGGCAAACCAAGTAAAACCGTGGTCATGATCGTGCCACGATGTTTAGCGCAGCCGTACTCGGCCGCGAGCGATAGTACTACGGGTGTTGCGCCGCCCATTCCAAGCCCTGCGATAAATCGCAAGACCAGAATCTGGTCCGTAGTCTGTGCAAATGCAGTCGCTAGGGACGCGACAGCAAATAATGCTACTGACCCGATAATCGTCGGTCGTCGACCGAATTTGTCGCCCATCAAGCCCAGTACCATTGCCCCCAGCACCATACCGACAACTCCTGCTGTCAGAATAGGCGCCAAAGCCCCTGCTCCAAGTCCGAATGCCTGAATGATCGAGGGGCCGGTGAATGCAATCGCTTGAGTGTCGAATCCGTCTAAAATGGCTACGAAAAAACAGAGGCCAAAAACTCGCCACTGAAAAGCGCTGAATCGAGTGCTATCGATCAACTCGGGAATGGAGTAATGAGTGCTCATGGCTGCTCCGATCACTAAGGCATTTTTATAATTTTTGTGCGCAGGCGGAGCCTGCCTAGTCAGAGACTAAGTGTGGCGCTTGTCAGCGTCTAATATCATTTTGGTGCTGTACGATACCTAAAAGGTATGATTTGGCGAGTGTTAGTGAGCGCCAGCTATTGCAAAGGGTGCTTTCAGAGTTTTACAGAGCTTTTGGCTATCGAGATGATTATAAAGACGGGCTATATGCATTCGTCAAACTATCTATTTGCGCTGTAACGACACTGCTAATATCGTTCTTTTAACCATAAAATCGAGTCATTCCCTTCGCTCTGTTTTTTGATGAGCACGATTAATGGTCCATAACAATAATCAGAGTAATCCGGACATGAACACGCACCTGTTGAGTCAGCACAGCCAAGTCTCCGAGAATGTGGGCCCGTATGCAGTATCTCACTTATCAATGAGCACATCGGTAGCCACTCCATTAGTTTACCCTGAGCATGCGCATCGAAAGCGCGGTTGAACCTTCGCAAGTTTTCCAGTTTGGACCTGTGTCCTCAACGTTTTGTCCTTGAGGGAAAGCTCGCTACCTTCGAATACTCTGAAGCGTTGATCTGTGTAACCTGCGCAAGGGTCTGATTCTTGCTGTGCACATGCTGTTTCGTTGGTGCAAGCGGTCGGGGAGAGTTCATCACAATGGTTACGACAGATTTGAGCAAGCTGCAAGTGGAGTGCGTCGCCGAAATCATCTGGCGGCTCTCTGAATATCGCGGCAAGGCTGAGGCACGAGCAGAGGTTCTTAAACTGGTGACCGAGCTGGTCGACGCTGACTATGCGGCCTCATTTGTCTGGGATGATCAGCGCAAGAAATCGACCCAGAGAGTTGCGGTCAATATCAGTGATGCGATGCTGAACAGCTACGATCAGCACTTCTGTCAGATTGATCATGTCACTCCGGCCTTGCGTGCCTGCGTGTCGGCTACCAACGTGGACAATGTGATCGCTCGTCCTCAGCTGCTGGGCAGTGAGTTCTACGTCGATTTTCTGAAGCCGGCAGGCATGTACCATGGCATCAACATCTACTTTTTCGACGGGGGCGTTGATGTGGGCGATCTGCGCATTTGGCGAGGTGCTGGAGGGCAATCCTTCACACTTCGGGAAGAGCGCATCCTCAATAGTCTTTCACCTTATTTCGTGCGTTCGCTGTCACCGTCTATTCAACATGCGCAAGGGCTTTCGGGACGCGAGGCAGATGTCGCGCGACTGGTCGCAAACGGTGCAAGCGACAAGGAAGTCGCTCGGCAATTGGGCATCGCCTTCACCACTGTTCGAACCCATTTGAGCAATGCCATGTGCAAGCTCGACTGCGCGAATCGCACTCAACTGGCTCGACATTTCTAGTACCTCCTCCTCATTAATGAGGAAGCGGCCGAACGGCACGCTCGTTAGTTTAGTGGCAGGGCATTGGGGCCCGATAACTGGACAGGATACGAGTGATGCGACAGTTGAAATGGGGTATCGGACCACCGTTGGCGTTGGCTGCCAGCGTGTCGAGTGCAGGAGTATTACCGGCTAATTTTTATGAATTGACCGGTGTTGAAACGGCAAAGCTGATCTGCTCGAAAACCGTTACCAGTCGCCAGTTGGTGGAAGGCTGGTTGGCGCGTATCGAGACTCGTAAGGCATTGAATGCGTTCATCTCGGTTGACGCACGTGCCGCGCTGGCACAGGCAGACGTTTACGATCAAGGCATGCAGCAGGGTAAACCCTGTCTGCCCTTGGGCGGTGTGCCCATCGCCATCAAGGATAATATCCAGGTCAAGGGCTTCGCCAATAGTGCGGGAACCCCCGCTCTGGCCGACTTTTATCCGAAGACCAACGCGCCCATCGTCGACCGCCTGATAGCCGCCGGGGCGATTGTCATTGGCAAGACCAATATGCAGGAACTGGCCTACGGCACATCCGGCTACAACACGGCCTTTCATGAACCAGGAGTAGTTGGCGTACGTAATGCCTACGACTCGACACGGATTGCCGGAGGTTCGTCTTCAGGCAGCGCCAGTGCGGTGGGCGCAAGGCTGGTACCAATGGCCTTGGGCACCGACACCGGCGGATCCATCCGTCAACCGTGTGCACTCAATGGCTGTGTAGGTTTCAGGCCTACGGTGGGACGCTACAGTCAGCAAGGCATTACGCCGATATCCCATACACGGGACACAGCTGGGCCCATGACACGTTGCGTCGAGGATGTTGTTTTACTGGATCAGGTCATCACCGGGCTGAAGCCAGTAGTATCACCGAAGGCCTCCGCGATAAGGCTGGGTGTACCTGCCGAGTTCTGGCAAGACCTGGATCCAGATGTCGCAGCCACCGCTGACCAAGCGCTGAAAAAGCTTGAGGCCGCGGGGTTCCAACTGGTGCCTGTTTCTATGTCTGGGGTATTCGAACTGGATGCCAAGGTAGGGATGCCGATTGCATTGTACGAGGGCAAATTAGACCTGCAACGCTATCTGGTGATTAGCGGCAGCGGCATCAGTATCGAGACGTTGGCTCGGCAGATCTCCAGCCCTGACGTACGGGAGATTTTTCACCGATTCATCACCCCGCAAAAACTTCCTGACGCCAATGGCAATCTCGTTGATCTGGCACCGGCCTACGACTGGGCGATCAACAAAGGCGTTCCGGCACTGATGCAGATGTACCAGGCGCTCGTACAGGACAACCGTCTCGATGCCTTGGTGTTTCCGACCACCCCCGATGTGGCGATCAAAAGCGAACCTGAAGCCACTACCTTTGCGGCGTTTGCACGGATGATCCGCAACGCCGACCCCGGCAGCAATGCTCGTATGCCTGGCTTGACACTTCCTATTGGGCTTGGCCCACGTAGCGCGCTGCCGGTTGGTCTGGAAATCGACGGACTGCCCGACTCTGACGGTCACCTGTTGGCTATCGGCCTGAGGATGCAATCGATCCTCGGACGCCAGGCTGGCCCCGCGCAATAAACCGCAAGGCTGTTCCCAACTCTCCAATTATAAGAGTGAGCTGATATGAGAAGTGAATCGGTGCTAAAAGACGAGTGTCTTGCGCATGGTCTCAAGCGGGCAGTGGCGACGCTATTAATTGGGTATACCGCAGGGGCCAGTGCTGGGGTGGTTACCACCGAGCCTGGAGATTCGGCTCCCTTACCCGAGGGCACGGATCTAGGGGTTCTCTACTACCAACACGCCGAGCGCAACACATTGAAGGTAGACGGCCATGATGCGCCGGGGGATTTTCGCCTCAATAGTGACATAGCTCTGGCTCGATACGTGAAATGGACTTCGTTAGCCGGCTTCCTGGTGACACCGCAGGTGATCCTACCTTACGGCCACCTGAAAATAAGTGGTGGCAGCCATGCTTCGGAAAGCAATTTTGGCGACCCGATCATCGGCAGCAATATCTGGCTCCTCAACGATGCGGTCAACGAGCGTTACTTCAGCCTGGGCGGTTATGTCGGCTTGCCGTTAGGTAGCTACGATGCTGACAAAGGCTCAATGAACATTGGCGAGAACCGCTGGAAAGGGATATTCGAAGTCAATTACGTGCAGGCAATCATTCCTCGGACGCTGTACGGTGAAATCACCCTGGAGCACGATGAGTTCGGCAAGAATGATGACTTTGCCGGTCGCACACTACGTCAAGATTCGGTTTTCGAAGTGCAGACGCACTTACGCTATGTATTCAGTCCCACCGACCAGTTTGGGGTCAGCTTCTTCCACACCACTGGAGGTGAAAATCATCTGGGTGGTGTCAGCCTGGACGACAGCCTGAATACCAGGCGCTATCTACTGACTTGGTCGCATTTCCTTACCCCGAAAACACAACTGCAAACCCAAGCAGGCCAAGACCTCGACGTAAGCAATGGCCCGCAGGAAAACCTGCGGGTGAATGTGCGTCTGGCTCATATTTTCTGACCAAGCAAGGTGACCAAGCATGACCCTACATAAGAAACAGTACAAAGTAGCCGCAGTGCAGGCCGCTCCTGCGTTCCTCGACCTGGAAGCCGGTGTTACCAAGGCCATTGGACTGATTGCTCAGGCGGCGGCTGAGGGCGCCTCGCTGGTGGCTTTCCCCGAAGCGTGGTTGCCGGGATATCCCTGGTGGATCTGGCTGGACTCACCGGCCGGTGGCATGCGCTTCGTCCAGCGCAACTTCGACAACGCTCTGGAGGTCGGAAGTGAACCCTTCGAGCGTCTCTGCAGGGCTGCGGCACAGCACAAGATCCACGTCGTAATGGGCTTCACAGAACGCTCTGGCGGTACCTTGTATCTGGCTCAGGCGATCATTGACGATTGCGGGCGGGTAGTCGCCACACGGCGTAAGCTCAAGCCAACTCACGTGGAGCGCTCAGTCTACGGAGAAGGCGACGGCAGTGACCTTGCTGTGCATGACACTGCCTTGGGTCGGTTAGGTGCCTTGTGCTGCGCGGAGCATATCCAGCCGCTGTCCAAGTACGCCATGTACGCTCAGCACGAACAGGTGCATATCGCGGCCTGGCCTAGCTTTTCGGTATACCGGGGGGCGGCCTTTCAGCTTAGCGCCCAAGCCAATAATGCCGCCTCGCAAGTCTACGCATTGGAAGGTCAGTGTTTTGTGCTGGCGCCATGTGCCACGGTGTCCAAAGAAATGCTCGACGAACTGATTGATTCTCCTGCCAAGGCCGAGCTGCTACTGGAAGGCGGGGGCTTCGCAATGATCTACGGCCCGGATGGCGCACCGCTATGTACGCCATTGGCGGAAACAGAGGAGGGCATCCTCTATGCGGATATCGACTTGGGGGTGATCGGTGTGGCCAAAGCTGCCTACGACCCTGTTGGCCACTATTCGCGCCCTGATGTGCTGCGGTTGCTGGTCAACCGGGAGCCAATGACGCGTGTGCATTATGTCCAGCAGCAGCCGTTGCCGACGACCTCGGTGTTGGCGTTCGGTACGGGAACGGATGCTACCAGAAGCGAGGAGAGCCCAGAAAAGCAAGGCGATAAGTAGAGCTGTTGTAAGTAGACCTGCAACCTCCCGCCAACCCGTTATCCAGAGAAAGCGGGTTGGCGGGAGGTGCTATTTCAAGCATTGCGCAACATGCATAGGTGCTATCACTTCCTTGCTTGACGGTACAGCGTTGCGAGGGGGGACTTCAGACACTGAATTTATCGATCTGCGTTTCGCGCCACACAATCCCGACACCTGGCAAGTCTGGGATCACGGCGTGCCCGTTCTTGAAGGTCAGAGTCGGCTCTATAACAGCTCCTGCGATGTCCAGCCGTTCGAGCCAGTCAGCGGTGGGGGAGACTGCCAGCATGTGTGCACTGAACTCCTGGAACAAGTGGCTGGAAAGCGGCAGGCTGAATTGCTGGGCTAACGCACTTGCTCGGAGCCATCCGGTAACACCACCGACTTTCATGATGTCCGGCATCGCCAGGTCGCAGGCGCCGGCGCTCAGCGCCTTGAACATCTCTTCGGGGCCGAACCAGTTTTCGCCGATCTGAATCGGTATATCCAATGCTTCGCAGATTCGTGAATGACCGACATAGTCGTACTGCAGAGTCGGTTCTTCGATCCAGGCCAAGCCTTCTTGTTGCAGGGCCAGGCCCCGGCGGATCGCTTCGGGCACGCTCAGGCTCTGGTTGTAGTCGACCATGATGGAGAAATCGTCACCTACGGCGCGGCGCATGCTACGAATGACACGCAGATCTTCGACCAGACTGGTATAGCCGATCTTGGTCTTTACCGCGCGAAAACCCGCTTCGGCGGCGTCAACGGCACGTGACGTTGCCAGGGCTTCACCGTCCAGGCTGTGGCTGTCGTAGCTTTTCACTGCCCGTAGATTGCCGCCCAGACACTGTACCAACGGCATCCCCTGGGTCTTGGCCAAGGCATCCCACGCGGCCATATCGATCCCGGCGGCGGCCATTCGCACCAGACCAGTGAAACCCAGCAAGCAAAAGCGCTTGCTGAGCATCTGTTCCAAGTCACTGGGCGCCAAGGGCTGATCGACGATCAGACTGGCCATGTCATCGACCATCTGTTTGAGCGGTTTGAGTGCTACTGGCGTGTAAGCGAACAGGTAGGCATGCCCGGTTACACCAGCGTCGGTGGTCAGATCCAATAGCACCAACGGGGCTGTGGCGACAGTGCCGACAGCGGTATGAATGGGATACGTCAGGGGAACATTCACAGCTCGGGACTTGAGTCCGGTGATCTTGACGGCACACATCTTTAGCTTCTCGCTTGTTCTAGTGGATGAGTCCGGGCGGGTACCAAAATGGCCTGTGCTGGTGCAGGCGGCAGGTCGAGGTATTCGGGCGACAACTGCTCGACGCAAGGGCAACCGATCTGGGCCAGGGTCCGATCGATATCGGCCTTGAGCAGGCGTAACACGTCGTCCACACCGGATTCGCCCCGCGCAGCCAGGCCATACAGAGTGGCGCGCCCCAGCAACACCGCGTCGGCTCCCATGGCCAGCGCCTTGACGACATCGGCTCCGCGACGGAAGCCGCTGTCGATCAGTACCGGGCGGCTAACCTTGCGCACGGTTTCAGCCAGCACTTCGAAGGGTGAGATGGCAGTGTCGAGTTGACGTCCGCCGTGGTTGGACAGAATCACACCGTCGATGCCCTCAGCGATACATCGGGCCGCATCGTCGGCATCCAGCAGGCCCTTGACCAGCAAGGTGTGGGGCCATTTGTCGCGCAGCCAGCGTAACGCCTGCCAATCAAAACTGGCGTCCATCTGCCGACTCATCAGAGCGGCCTGGACCTCCAGGCTGGACGCGTCACTACTGACAAAGTTGGCCAGTTCGGGCATGCCATGGCGCACCAGATCAAGCGACCAGCGCGGATGCAGGCAACCGTCGAGCACTACCCGCGTGGTGTAGCTCATCGGCATCTTGAACTGGTTGCGCAGGTCGCGTTCGCGGTAGCCGTTGACCCCCACGTCGGTGGTCAGCACTAGGGTCGTGTAGCCAGCCGCCAGCGCTCGCTCGACCATCTGTTCGGCCAGGGTGCGGTGGACCACGTAGAGCTGGAACCACAATTCACCATCGCAGCGCCGGGCCAGGTCTTCGATGGACAGGTTGGAGGCGGTAGACAGCACAAAAGGTATGCCCGCCCGGCTTGCCGCACGGGCCAGGGCCAGATCGCCGTCGGGCCACAACGCGCCATTGAGGCCAGTGGGGCCGATCAGCAGTGGTAGTGATTGGCGTTTGCCGAACAGGCTGGCCGAGAGGTCACGCTGGCTGACATCCACCAGCCGCCGGGGCTTGAACCGGACGTTCTGGAACACCTCGCGATTGTGCTGCAGGCCCTGTTCGTCTTCGGCACCGCCTTCAAGGTAATCGAAGACCATTTTCGGCAAGCGCCGACGGGCCAACTCACGATAGGCGGCGACGTTCAACGGAGCATTGTTCCACATGGATGATGCTCCTCAGCTCTGCGGCGCCAATGTGCTGACTTCGATCAGTACCGGGGCGTGCAGCGCCAGAGCCTGATGCAGCGCATCTTCAAGTTGGCCTCGGTCCTGGGCTTTGAACGACTGCATGCCATAGCCCTTGGCCAGGGCGCAGAAGTCGATGCCCGGGACGTCCAGGCCAGGTACATTCTCGACCTCCAGAACCCCGGCAAACCAGCGCAAGGCGCCGTAGGTCCCGTTGTTCATGATGATGAAAATCGTCGGGATGTTGTATTGAACAGCGGTCCATAGTGCGGTGATGCTGTAGTTGGCCGAGCCATCGCCGATCACCGCAATGACACGGCGCTCGGGCTCGGCCAGTTGAACGCCCACTGCCGCAGGCATGGCGAACCCCAGACCACCGGCAGCGGCGAAGTAGTAGCTGCCTGGATTGCGCATGGCCAGGCGTTGCCACATCAGCGCGGTAGTGGAGGTGGATTCGTTCAGGTAAATGGCATTGTGCGGAGCGATTTCGTCGAGCGTGTCGAACACCACCTCCGGGCGCAGCGGGCCTGCGAGCTGTTCCACCGGCTCAGGCAGTGGCAGTGCTGTGGGCATCGCTCGGGAGGAGGGTGTTACGCGCTCGGCCAAGGCGGCGGCAATCAAGCCGACATCGCCAACGATGGCGTCACCCATGGGCGCCCGCGCCGCTTCCAGTGGGTCGCAGGTAACCGCAATCAGTCGCGTACCTTGAGCCAGGTACTGACCCGGATCGTACTGATGGTAGCGAAACACCGGTGCACCGAGCACCAGTACCAGGTCATGACCTTCCAGCAGTTTTCCAATGGCCGCAATGCCTGCCGGCAGCAGGCCACGAAAGCACGGATGGCGCGTCGGGAAAGGGCAGCGAGGCGCCGACGGTGCGACCCACACCGGGGCTTTAAGACGTTCTGCCAATGTTACGCAATGCTTGTTGGCGTTTGCCGCATCGACATCTGGCCCTAGCACCAGCACCGGGTTGCGGGCGTTCGACAGTTGCTCGAGCAGATCCGCCAGAAGGGCATCGCCCGGCAACCCGGCACTGACTACCCGTCGCTCAAGCAAGTGAGAAGATTGTGGATCGGCTTCCCGTTCCCAGTCGTCATAGGGCACGGACAAATAGACGGGCCCGCGCGGTGACATGGAGGCCATATGGATCGCACGACTCATGGCGTGCGGGACTTCCTGGGCACTGGCCGGCTCATAGCTCCATTTGACCAGCGGCTTGGGCAGGTTGGCGGCGTCGACGTTGGTCAACAGCGCTTCCACCCCAACCATGGCGCGGGTCTGCTGGCCTGCGGTGATGATCAGTGGGGAATGAGAGTTCCAGGCATTGCTCAACGCACCCATGGCGTTGCCGGTGCCGGCGGCCGAATGCAGGTTCACGAAACCGGGGGTACCGCTGGCCTGTGCGTAACCATCGGCGATGCCGACCACCACACCCTCGTGCAAACCGAGGATGTAGTTGAAATCCTTTGGAAAGTCCTTGAGGAACGGTAGCTCGTTTGAGCCCGGGTTGCCAAAGACGGTGGTGATACCTTGGCGACGCAGCAGTTCGTAGGTCGTGGAGTGTACGGATGCCATTGCGATGATCTCTCTCAAAACGTCAGCCTCAAAAGTAAGAGGTCGTCTTGAATAGATCAAATAGATGGTTTTTTCGATTAAATATAGATGATATCTATTTTTGTCGGGCTAACCGATCGGCTTCAGCCGCTTGGGCTCAGAGGCCGGTCAGAGTGTCCTTCAACAGCCCACAAAACCAACGTTGGGCAAGGATATCGCTGTCATGGTCATTCCATTGCAGGCTGACTTCGATAGACGGGACGCTAAAGGGTAGCTCCACCACGCGGGTATGGCTGCGAGACGCGAACATGGTCGCCACCCGTGAGGGCAGGGTAACCAGCAGGTCGCTGCTGGAAACAACTTCCGGCAAGACACTGAAGTGCGGCACCCGCAATCGGACTTTGCGTTCGAAGCCTGACTCGCGCAAACGATCCTCCACCACGTGGTGCCCGGTCAATGCGGATACCACCACGTGGTTCTCCTCCAGGTACTGCTCCATCGTCATCGTCGAACCAATGCGTGGGTGGTCCTGACAAACCAGGCACACATAGCGCTCACTAAAAATCAGGTCACAGTTGGCATTGAGCGGTGAGTCGCTGCGGTTACAGATGGCCGCGTCGATCTTTCCGGTACTCAGCCACTCTCCCAGCTTGTCGATGTCAATCTGGATGATTTCCAGCTCGGTATCGGGTGCTTGCGCCTGCAAGGCCTTGAGGATGTAAGGCAGAAAGAACACCTCGCCCAGGTCGGACAAGGCCAGGCGAAAGCCGCGAGTCGAAACCCGTGGGTCGAAGTGGCTGGTCTGGGCAATGGCCCGCTCGATCTCCGACAGTGAGTAACGGAATTTGGCATATAGCTGCGTGGCCAGGAATGTGGGTTGCATGCCGTCCCGGCTGCGTTTGAACAACGGTTCGTTCAGCAATGTACGCAGGCGAGACAACGCGTAACTCACAGACGGCTGGGTCACATGCAAGCGCTCGGCGGCGGCGCTGACGCTGCCGGTTTCGAAAATCGTCACAAAGACCCGGACCAGATTGAGGTCGATCACGGCCACTCCAAATATAGTTTGTATTTATATTTAATCGAAAAATCTATCTATTTGATCTATTCGGATTCTATCCATATCGTCTGGAAACGCAAACGAAGTAGTCCTGCACTGCTTCGTAAAACTTCCGGACAGCGCACTGCCAAGTCCCGCTGCCATGGCCATGACAATAATAAGAGTAACGTGTATGCGCTCAATTAATGCATTGGAAGTCGTCAACTCTGCAAGGCTTAATCGGTTCCACTACCTGCTGGTTTTCTGGTGTTCATTCATCATGATGTTCGATGGCTACGACCTGGTCATCTACGGTTCGGTGCTGCCACGTCTGATGACCGCGTGGGCGTTGACACCCGGTGAAGCGGGCATATTGGGCGCCAGCTCCATGGTCGGGATGATGTTTGGTGCAGTCACCCTGGGCACCCAGGCCGACCGCTTCGGCAGGCGTCGCATCATCCTTTTCTGCGTTGCCTTGTTCAGCCTGGCGGCGCTGTCCAATGCCTTTGCCACCGACGCCACCAGCTTCGCCTTGTGCCGTTTCCTCACAGGCGCAGGGCTGGGAGGCGTTGTGCCCAACCTCGTGACCATCCTCAAAGAGATGTCGCCGGGTTCATGCCGCAATCGCCTTATCAACTTGATGCTCAGCTTCTTCGCCATCGGTGGGCTGCTTTCCGGCCTGGCTGGTATCTATCTGATCCCGCACCTGGGTTGGCATTCGCCGTTCTACGTCGCGGGCCTGTCGTTTTTGTCCCTGCCATTGCTCTACAAGACCCTGCCCGAGTCGGTGGCCTACCTGCTGCATCGTAACCGCCAGGAGGAGGTTGCCAAGATGTTGCGTCGGATCAACCGGGATCACAATCCCGTTGGCGCGGTGACCTATGTGTTGGAGTCGGCTGCTGACGCGGGCGCTGGCAAAACGTCGCTGTCGGCGTTGTTTGGCAATGGCCGGGGGTTCAGCACATTGATGCTGTGGTTGAGTTTTGGTATGTGCATGCTGATGGTCTATGGCCTGAACACCTGGCTGCCGAAGCTGATGAGCAGCGGTGGCTATCCATTGGGCTCCAGCATTGTGTTTCTGGTGGTGATGAACGTCGGTTCCCTGATCGGCACCTTGATCAGCGGCGTGCTGGCCGATCGTTGGGGTTGCAAAGCGACACTGGCGCTGTTCTTCGCCTTGGCTGCCGTATCCATATCGATGTTGGGCATCAAGCCGGACGCGACCACGCTTTATGCCTTGTTGCTGATCGCAGGCGGCTCAACCGTGGGCTGCCTCTCTGTAGTTCATACCCTGGCCGCCGATCTTTATCCATCCCGGGTTCGTTCCACCGGCGTCAGCATGGCTGCTGCAATTGGCCGTTGCGGCGCTGTGGCAGGGCCATTGCTGGGAGGCTTTCTGTTCAGCCTGAGCTTGCCCTTCGAGCACAATTTTCTGGTCTTTGCTCTTCCTGGAGTGATCGCGGTAATTGCTGTGCTGTTGGTCTCACAGAAGTCCGCTGAGCTTCCCTTGGCACACACTCGCCCGACGGAGAATGTCTGATATGGCTATCGCCAACCTTCAAAATCAATACGCGTCTATCGCCGAATTTATTGACGAGCAATGCTGGAAAGCACGCTTTTATCCTGGAACCTGGCAATCGGCCGAGCACGAAATGCAGGTAAATGAGCCTGCCACCGGTGAGCGTCTGGCAACCGTAGGGATTGCCGGTGCGGCGGACGTTGCCCGCGCTGGGCTGCGCGCCAGGCAAGCCCAGTCGGGTTGGGCGGCCACGTCTTTCGATCAGCGCGCGGCGATACTGCGAGAGGCGGCGCGACTTCTGCAGCAGGAAGCCGAGAGCTTCATCGAATGGAATATCCGTGAGTGTGGCGGCGCTCGTTTCAAAGCCGAGTGGGAGCTCAATGTTTGCGTCGAGCAGTTGCAGATGGCCGCTGCCATGCCAATGCAAGCCAATGGCGAAGTGTTCCCCTCGAGCATGCCAGGGCGAACCAATATCTGGCGTCGGGTGCCGATGGGGGTCGTTGCCGTCATCTCTCCCTGGAATTTCCCGTTGCTGTTGTCCTTGCGCTCGATTGCGCCGGCGCTCGCCCTGGGTAATGCGGTGCTACTCAAACCCTCGGAATTCAGCAGCGTGACCGGCGGTCTGCTGCTGGCACGCTTGTTCGAACTGGCGGGTGTGCCGCAAGGGGTGTTCCAGGTGCTTCCCGGTCTTGCAGAAACCGGTTCTGCACTGGTCAGCGACCCTTCAGTGAAGATGATTGCCTTCACCGGTTCGACGGCTGTGGGGCGCAGGATTGCCGAAACCTGCGGCGCACTGCTCAAGCGGTGTTCGCTGGAACTGGGAGGCAACAATGCCCTGATCGTTTGCCCTGACGCAGACCTCAATGCGGCCAGCTCGTCAGGTGCCTGGGGCTCGTTCCTGCACCAAGGGCAGATCTGCATGCAGGCAGGAAGGCACATTGTCCATCGCAGAGTGGCCGCGGCCTACACCGAGAAACTCAGGGAAAGGGCAGAGCGTCTTGCCTGTGGGAATCCCTTTACCCAGGCCGTGCAACTTGGACCACTGATCAACGCCCAGCAGCGCGATCGCGTACATGGCCTGGTACAAGACGCCATCCGCCAGGGCGCGACGTTGGTCACAGGAGGGGAATACCAGGATCTGTGTTACCGGCCAACCGTACTGATCGACGTTACGCCGGAAATGCCGGTGTTCAAGGACGAAATTTTCGGGCCGGTCGCGCCCATCGTCCTGTACGACGATATCGAGGAGGCCTTGGCGCTGGTCAATGCGTCGCCATACGGATTGGCGGTTGCCATTCATACCGCCAATGCCACGCGCGGCTATGAATGGGCAGGGCGTATTCACAGCGGCATGGTGCATGTGAACGACCAGACTGTTAACAACGAATTCCAGGTGCCTTTTGGCGGCATGGGGGCTTCCGGTTACGGCGGTCGTTACGGTGGCCCGGCGAACTTTGATGAGTTTACCGAGCGTCAGTGGGTCAGCCTGATGAACGATCCAGTCCAATACCCGTTCTAGCGCGCTTTCCTGTCGCTTGGGGGGGGCGGCGCAATCGCTGCGATTGCGCCCTTTATACAGCCCTTTATACAAATGCATGAGTGAGTCCGGCGAAGCCTTGCGCTATTTGCAGGGGAGCGGCTGTGCGCTGCATTTCAGTTTTTGCAGAACAACAATAAGAAAGGAATATGCGTCATGAAAGCTTCTGTTCGTCTTGGTACTTTGGGCTCTTTATTGACCTTCGTAATCGCTCCCGCAGTGAAGGCAGATGCCCTGGAGGACAGTCATCTCAACCTCGGCTTGCGCAACTTTTACGTCGACAGGGACTTCAAGCAGAGCAATGCCCCCAAGTCTCGTGTCGGCAGTTGGAGCCAGGGCTTCGATTTGCAATTCAAGTCGGGTTATACCGATGGCCCGATCCAGTTTGGCCTGGACGCCGCCGGACAGTTTGCCTATCGGCTCGATGGCGGTGGAGGGCGGGGGCCGGACACCGTGTTGCCCTTCGATAACAGCAAGGGCGAACCGGTTCGTGACTATGGTCGTGCCGGCCTGACCGCCAAAGTGCGGATGTCCAACACCGAAGTCCGCGTGGGCGAGCAACGCCCAACCTTGCCTGTGGCCTACATGGACGACTCCAGGCAGCTGGTCACCACCTTTGAAGGGGCAACCATTGAGTCCCGGGAGTGGTCGAAACTGACCTTGAACGCCGGTAGGTTCTGGAAGATTGCCACGCGCGAATCGTCCAATCGGGAGGACATCTTCCTGTTCGGTGACAGTCCTGCCCAGAGCAGCGACGGACTCAACTTCGCCGGTGCACGTTACGACTTTACCCCTGCGCTAAACGCCACCTATTACTTCGGTCAACTGGAAGACATCTACCAGCAACATTACCTCGGGCTCGCGTACACCTTGAATTTTAGAGACGGTTATAGCCTCAAGAACGATGTCCGTTACTACAACAGTCGCGAGGAGGGGAAGCAGCTGTCGGGTGACCTCGATAACCGATCGCTGGGCCTTATGACGGCGCTGAGAAAAGGAGGAAACACCTACACGCTCGCTTATCAACGCATGTTCGGTGACGACGCCTTTCCATTACTCAATGGCTACGCGCCGCAGCCTTATCTGGTGAACTGGTCGACCGTCGCTTTCTACAAAGCCAGCGAGCGCTCCTGGCAAGCGCGTTATGACTACGATTTCGCCGCGCTGGGTGTTCCGGGCCTCAAGTTCATGACCCGCTATCTACGCGGCGTCGACATCAACCGTGGAGCTAACCTTGCGGATAACGTCGAGAGCGAACGCAACTTCGTCATGTCTTATGTGGTTCAGAGTGGTCCGCTTCAAGGGCTGGGTTTCGAGGGGCGCAACATCAAGGTGAAGACGCGCTATGGTGCCGACTTCGATGAGAACCGGCTGATCACGACTTACACATGGAAGTTCTGGTAGGCATAACTGTGTTGTCGATCGGCAGATGATCGCCGGTTCTCCCGCGGGCTGCCGATCATCCCTTCACGAGGCTGCGCTTGATCCACTCGTAAAGGCTGGCGCCGTCTGCCGAAAGTTCACTGTTGGAGCGCCGGCACAGGTAGCACTGCCGGCCATCATCGACTTCCAGATCAAGAGTTTCACCAGCTCGCCACTGGCGACATGAGGCGCCACCAAGGGCTCGCGCAGCAGTGAGCAGCCAAGGCCGGTGAGGGTGGCGGTCAGCGCCAATTGGCCGTCCTCGAGTAACAAACCGTTGAGCGCCGTGGTGTTCGACCTCGACTACGGCCTGCCACGGGTCGATAGAGAGGGCGTCAGCCTCGGTCAGGCTCTACAGCAGATCGGCTATGCCGGCGCTCATCTAGTGGACGGCCAGGCGGTGCATGCGGCGTTCGAGCTGCATATCGAGCAGGGGCCGATCCTTGAGGCCCAGGGCTTGACCATCGGCGTGGTCACCGGTGCTCAGGGCCAGCGCTGGTATGAAGTCGAACTGATTGGGCGCAGCGCCCATGTGGGCCTGCAGCACAGCGTTAAACAGATCTTCCAGTACGCACCCATTGCCTTTGACAGCGAATGCGTCGAGGTGGTCCGGGCCTCCAGCGAAGCCTTGGGTTACAGCCATCGGCCGATGATTTCCGGTGCCGGACACGACGCCTTCTACCTGAACCGCGTGGCACCGATAGCGATGATTTTCGTGCCTTGCGTGGACGGCCTCAGCCATAACGAAGCCGAGGAAATTCATCCCCATTGGGCCAAGGCCGGAGCCGACGTGCTGTTGCAGTCGATATTGGCCAAGGCTAGGGTCTGGCCGTCAAGGGGATAATCTTGCCCGTTTCGAGCGTTTGAAGTATCAGCATACTTGCCATGGTCTTCCACCTTGCGGGCAAAACCCGATGCTCTAGAAAGGCTGCTGCCAATACCTTCAAGCCTTGGCGATTTTGGACAGCACTTTGATGGAGCGCACGCTACGACCGGACTCGATCTGCGACGGCATTGCCCGGCTCACACCGCACTGCCGGGCCAAGGCGTCGAGAGTCTTTTGCCACTAACCAGTCGAGATACCTGCGCAGTCGAAAGTCTAGGGCATTAGCCGTGACGGTGAAACTTCCAGTCTCCTCGACTCGGACAAATAATCTCATGCAGTTATGCAAGTCCATAGTTTTCCCAGCGGTGCAGACTGTTGCGTCTTTTGTAAGGCTGTATCAATTAACGTCCCCTTTATCGAAACCAACACAGGATTAGAATTGAGCCATCACCAAATGAGAGGAGAAGACACGATGAAAATTTTACTCGGCGTAATTCTGGCGATCACTGCTACTGCAGCGATGGCAGCCAACGAACCTGTAGATCAGTATCGCGGTGACCAAAATCTGGACATCGCCAAAGTGATTTCTGTAACACCAACGTCAACGGCTTGTGACGTGGTACCTGCAACGATGGTCTACATCGACCATCAGGGCGAAACCCATAGCGTGACGTATCAGGTGATGGGCACCTGCTCAGGCGCTTAACGTATTGAACAGCCCCACTTTTCAAGTGACCATTCGGGTTGCTTGTGTCGCTAATTCATGGAAGCTCGCTAACCACTGCATGATGCACTCCATGACTTCGACCCTTGCTATGGCGCTGCTACCCACACAGTTCACCCAATGACTGTAGCGCAGTCTCGTCCGTTGTCATGCCCAGCCGAGTCGAATCGGTTAGCAGTTCGATCCCTTGATGCGTGTTGTCTGCCGGCTTCTCCAAACCGGTAGCTATCTGACGAATCTGAAAGCTGGAGTCTGCAGTTTGTCGAGATAGATTTCGAACTTCATCTGCGACAACAGCAAATCCACGACCATGATCGCCTCCTGCGATCTCTAATGAGACTGTGGGCTGTCGGTGATAGAGCACTGTTACGACCAGCAGCAAAATGTTGATGGGGGCTGCATACAACAACTTAACGCTGTCGAATTCAACCATCAGAAAGACGCCCGCACCCGCTAATACCATTAGCAATGCACCCCAAACCTTGCAGGTCATAACCGAACAACATGCTCTTGTCGACCAATGGATTATTCAAATCAAAGAGTCGGCCACTCTTGGGATGAAATCCTCCGATACCGAGCGCTAAAACAAGTGTCGAGCAGATCGACTAGCTGTTCAATGATTTCAATCACATCCTGGCCAGGGCCGAAACATGCCTTGACCCCTAAATCCAGCAATCGACGCGCGTCAGCATCTGGAATGATTCCCCCCACAACCATCGGTATGTCGAGCTTGCGTTCGCCCAACAGATCTATCAGCTCAGTGAGTAACTCGTTGTGTGCCCCAGCCAGACTCGAAATACCAACCAGATCCACCTGGTTTTCTTCATCCAGTGATTCCAGTAACCGAACCGGCGTCTGGAACATGGGGAGAAGGCGCACCTCGAAACCGGCATCGGCCAGCGCTGCGGCGATCAGCCGAATTCCGCGGTCATGCCCATCCTGGCCCAGCTTGGTCAGCAGAACCCTGGGCGGACGGCCATGGTCAGCGACAAAGGTCGAGATGCGCCCGCATACCTGCGTCCAGTCCGGGCGCTCACTCACAGCCGGTCCATAGTGACCTGCGCGAAAATCCAGGTCCTGCCTGAAGCGTGGCCATACCTTTTCCAGTGCCTGGGTACATTCACCCAGCGTCGCCCGCGCCCTGATCGCAGCCACGGTTGCCGCCAGCAGGTTGCCCTGACCCGAGCGTGCGCACTCGGTTATCGCTTGCAACAGGGTTTCAACCCGTGGGGTGTCGCGTGTCAGGCGCAATCGGCTGAGACGTCGACACTGTCGGGCGCGCAGTGCCTGACTGTCCATTGCCAACGCTGCTTCCTCCACAGCTTGCGCCTGTGCACTTGAAGCAACACGCCGCTGAATACCGCCATCAAGTCGGGCCTCGGTCGCCATGGCCTGAAGATGGATGGCCTGGCTGATCCAGCCGGACTCTATTGACTGGAGCATCCCGCCCTGGGCATCAATCTCAGTCATCCGTTGGCGAACCTGCTGAGCCATTTGTGCCGTCAGGGATTCCATCATGTAGGACCCGGCCCAGGGATCGACCACATCACAGAGCCCGGTTTCCTGCTGAAGGATATGTTGGGTATTGCTGGCCAGCCTTGCCGACTCCTCACTGGGTAGCGTCAACGCCTCGTCCCAGGCATTGGTATGCAGCGACTGGGTACCGCCGAATACCGCTGCCATGGCCTGGACTGTTGTACGCGTGA
The DNA here is from genome assembly GCF_059420325.1 of Pseudomonas sp. GW821-FHT04C07. Classification (NCBI taxonomy): domain Bacteria; kingdom Pseudomonadati; phylum Pseudomonadota; class Gammaproteobacteria; order Pseudomonadales; family Pseudomonadaceae; genus Pseudomonas; species Pseudomonas sp. GW821-FHT04C07. The sequence continues at coordinate 622,599 of NZ_JBWKTM010000002.1, read as the reverse complement.
CATTGTTGAGTGGATCCTGAGCGCAGAGCGACCAGCCTGATGTCTGGCAGTGCATGCGCAGTGCCTGGCCTTTCTCACTCCGCACGCCCAGATTCCGGGTGATCTCGAACCAGAGCAAACGGGCCGCACGACACTTGGCGACTTCGGTGAAAAAGTCGCTGCCTATGCCGAAGAAAAAACTGATTCGTTCACAGAATCTTTGCAGATTCAGGCCGCTGTTTTGCACGTGCTCGGCATAGGTCCTGGCGTTGACCAGCGTCAGTGCCAGCTCCAGTACAGCATCTGCACCAGCTTCCTGGAAGTGATACCCGGACACCGAAATCGGGTTGAATCGCGGCAGGTGTTCACCTAAGTAGCCAATAACATCCGTGGTTATACGCATAGAGGGTTGTGGCGCAAAAATGTAGGTGTTGCGCACCGTGAACTCTTTGAGAATATCGTTCTGGATAGTGCCACTGAGTCGCTCTGAAGCGACGCCGGATTCTTCGGCGGCGACGATAAAGGCCGCCAGCACGGGCAGCACTGCGCCGTTCATGGTGAGTGACACCGACACCTCATCCAAGGAAATGCCGTCCAGCAGTTCAGCCATGTCCTCTACGCTATCAATGGCGACGCCTGCCTTGCCGACATCGGCCTGCCATTGAGCATCACTGGAGTCGTAGCCGCGATGCGTCGGCAAGTCGAAGGCCAGTGATAAGCCTGTTGCGCCCTCGGCTAAACGTTGCCGCAGGCGCTGGTTGCTGGCGTCCGCTCCCGCGAACCCAGTGTACTGACGCACGGTCCAGGGTTTTTCCGGGTACATGCTCGAGTAGGGCCCGCGCACAAAGGGCGCTTTGCCTGGCAGGCTGTGCAGGTGTTCAAGACAGTCCAGGTCACTGCTGTGATACACCGACTTGAGTCGCAGGCCTTCGGGCCGCCAGAGAGGAGGATGGCTCATGGTCGGCTGCAGTCCGAGAGATGGATTTTCCGGGTGAAAACGTCAGCCAGTTTGAAGAGATCGCTGCGCCGATAAACTTCACACCAGTGCAATTCGCGATTGGCTGGCTGACCAGGGTGCAGTCTGAGCTGCAAGCTGTCGTTGATATTGAGATTGCCGTAGAAATGCAGCTCGCGCCGACGAATGTGACCGGGGCGGCGCAATCCCAATAGGGCCCATTCCGCACGCTCGACCATGGCCTGGAAGTTGGCGAAGTACAGCAGGTTGGCACCGTTGAAGTCGACATCGGGGCAGGGCGTAAAATCGAACAGACGCGCCGCTTCACCTGATTGACGATCAATGCCGTAATGACGGTGCCAGTCGTCGGTGCGTATTCGCCGGCTGTCGGTATGCAGTTCATGCAACACGTCAGGTGGCTGCGTCACGGGTGCCTGAGAGCCCCTGAGACACGCTTTGTTGACACTGCGATTGTCGCCCGGCACATGCCGGCTGACGAAGGTCGACAGCAATGCCAGTTGCCCCACGAGGCGGTCGCCAAGTCTGACCTCATGCTCGCTGTAATGCCGGGCCTGCCCACCACGTCCGATCCGGGTATGGATCTGGAACGGGCGGTTCTCGACGATGGCTTCCAGCTTCAAGTCCCACATTTTTACGGCGGTGAACGCGGCATAGGCGATGCGCCCCTGCTCATCGACGAAATCAGGCAGAGGCCGATTATGCAGTTGGGCCAACGCGAGCCAATGTTGATGACCACACTCTTTCAACAACCAGTTTTCCGAAAGGCCGGTGAAGGCCAGATTGGGCATCGAAGCCAGGTAGGTTTCTTGACGTGTGACGGTGAAAGCGGAGGCTGTCGGCATGGTAGGCATCCGTGATCTGCTGTTATCGATGGCCCGCTGGGCGTATCGGTTGCAGTACACAGGAGCGAAGGTCGTGCCAGCTCTTTGCGGTTTTTTATGCGCGAGCTAACTCGTTGATAAACAACAACTAATTTGTCATATCTGGCACTGCGAGGCGGCACTGACGCCGTGGCAGAACTACGTAATTGCGTAGAAATACGAATATTCGTAGAGGGTTTCACGAGATTGCGTGGCCAGCTATGTGGCATAGCCAGGGGCCCGATCGAATCATTCCTCCAGCTTGATCTCCAGTCGCTTGAACCTCGAAGCCAGTGTCGTGGGTTTGAGGCCCAGCAGTTCGGCTGCGCCGCCTTTGCCAAACAGTTTGCCGTCGGCGGCCTTGAGCGCGGCCTGCATGTTGCTGCGCTCCAGCTCACGAAGCTGGGCGTCAGTCATGATTACGGATGAGGGGACGGGAAACTGAGTGACGTGGAGGCTGGTTTTCGGTTCCTCAGGCAGATCCAGGTTCAGGTCGGCACCGTTCGAGGTGATCAAGGCACGCTCGATGACGTTTTGCAGCTCGCGGATATTTCCCGGCCAGGAGTAGTTCTGCAGTCGTTCGATATCAGTGTTGCGCAGACGACGCCCGGGCATGTTCAGGCGCTTGCCGGTCTGCTTGAGGAAATGCGCAGCGAGGGGCGCGATGTCCATGGGGCGATCACGTAGCGCGGGAGACTGGATAGGGAAAACGTTGAGCCGGAAATACAGATCTTCGCGAAAATGCCTGGCTGCGACTTCCTGGCGCAGGTCGCGGTTGGTCGCAGCAATGATCCGCACATCGACCTTGCGGGTACGTTCTTCACCGACCCGCTCGAACTGGCCCTCCTGCAAAACCCGCAGCAGTTTGCTTTGCAGTTCCAGCGGGATTTCGCCGATTTCGTCGAGAAACAGCGTGCCGCCATCGGCCAGCTCGAAGCGCCCGACACGATCGCGAACGGCGCCGGTAAAGGCGCCGCGGATATGCCCGAAGAACTCGCTTTCGAACAGTTCGGTGGGAATCGCCGCGCAGTTGACCCGGATCAGCGGGCTGGCGTTGCGGCGGCTGGCCTGATGGATCGCACGGGCGATCAGCTCCTTGCCGGTGCCAGACTCGCCGTTGATCAGCACGCTGGCGTCGGTGGGGGCGACCACGTCGATCTGCTTGATGATCTTCAGGATCGGCTCGCTCTGACCGACGATCTCGCGGAAGTTGTGTTCAATGTGAATCTCTTCCTGCAAGTAGGCGTTTTGCTCCTCCAGGCGTTGCTTGAGGACTTTCAACTCTTCCAAAGCGTTTTGCAGTTGGTTCTCTGTGTTGCGCCGTTCGGTGATATCCCGAAATACCACTACTGCACCTGCGATGCGGCCGTCGGAAATCACCGGCGTGCTCGTGAACTCTACTGGAAACGAGCTGCCGTCTCGGCGCCAGAACACCTCCTGACGCCCTTCATGGACTACCCCGTCATGCACGGCTTTGTAGATCGGGCAATCTTCCACCGGGTAGTGACTTCCATCGGCGTGGGTGTGGTGGTGAATGCGGTGGATGTTCTTGCCGATCATGTCTTGCGGTTCCCAGCCGAGCATTCGCGCCCCGGCGGGGTTGACGAAGGTGGCCAGACCGTCGCTGTTGATGCTGTAGATGCCGTCGCCCACCGAGCTGAGCAGCAGTTGGTTGTCGCGTTCGGTTTCCTGGAACAGGTTGAGAATGTTGCGCCATTCGATCAGTCCGCCGCGCATGGTGCGCTCGGTATGGGCCTGGTCGCGCTGGTATTTCTCATGGCTCAGCTCGCGTAGCACCAGAATAAGATGCTGCTCACCCTTGATCTGCAAGGTGGTGGCGGAGATCTCCAGCTCGATGCGTTCGCCGGTCTTGCAGTTGCAGCTCAGCTCTTCGGTCCAGCCGCGACCTTTGTCCATCACAGCCTGGGTGAACACGATCAGGTCCGCCAGTTGATGGCCGAACAGTTTGCTCACCGGCAACTCCAGCAACTCCTGGCGCGGGTAGCCCAGCAGCTTGCAGGCGGCGATGTTCAGGTCGCCCAGTCGATCGGAAAACGGATTGAGCAGGGCAATGGCCTCAGCGCAATGCTCGAACACCATATGTCTTGAGGAGTAGGCCAGGTCGGCCCAGCCGCTGAGGGAATCTGTTTCGTTCATGGGTACGAAATCTCGTGATTGGCCGCTACGAATGTTCGTATTTCTACGGGAATGCGTGATTCACCGATAGCATCAGATGCGTTATAAAAAACCGGATCAGATAAGTATCTTTAACCTAATCAATAACTTAGCTTTTAACGAAATTTAATTTTATTTCCTGGCACGGCGTTCGCTCTATCTCCTGCAACCCGGCAGCCAACTCAGGCCGCCGTTAAAGCACGAAGAAACTGGAGAGCGACACTATGCCAACCGTGGATATTCCCCATTACAAAGACGGCGACTTCCTGGTCAATTACGAAGAGAAAGTCTTCGAGGACGTCAAAGCCGAGCCCGGCGAGAAAGTCCTGATCACCTTCCACACCATCGCCTTCGAGGGCTCCATCGGCCTGGTCAATATGCTTCAGGCTAAGCGACTGCTGCGCAAGGGCTTCGAAACCAAGATTCTGCTGTACGGACCTGGCGTGCAACTGGGTGTGCAGCGAGGTTTCCCGACCCTGGGCGCCGAAGCTTTCCCCGGCCACCTGGCGGTGAACAAGCAGATCATTCAGTTCATGGAGGAGGGCGGTGAGGTTTACGCCTGTCGCTTTGCCCTGCAAGCCCTTTATGGCCAGACCGAAAAGGCCTTGATCGAAGGCATCCGTCCAATCAATCCGCTGGACGTGATGGACCTGCGCCTGCTGATGCGCCGTGAAGGCGCAATGATCATCGATACCTGGACGGCCTAAGCGTCTGCCGGAGCAAGCACCCACTTGCTCCGGTCGCCCTCAATTTTTCAGGAGTCAGGTATGCCGATTATCAAAGCCGCTGCCGTGCAAATCAGCCCGGTGCTTTACAGCCGCGAAGGCACCGTGGACAAGGTCTGCCAACAGATCATCGACCTTGGCCGGCAAGGCGTGCAGTTCGCCGTCTTTCCGGAAACGGTGGTGCCTTACTACCCGTATTTTTCGTTTGTGCAGCCGGCCTTTGCCATGGGGGCACAGCACCTCAAGTTGCTGGAACAATCGGTGACAGTGCCGTCGGCCGCTACCTTGGCCATAGGTGAAGCCTGCAAGCAAGCAGGGATGGTGGTGTCTATCGGCGTCAACGAGCGCGATGGCGGCACGATCTACAACGCACAATTACTCTTCGATGCCGACGGCAGCCTGATTCAGCATCGACGCAAAATCACCCCAACCTATCACGAACGCATGGTCTGGGGGCAAGGCGATGGTTCCGGCCTGCGCGCCATCGACAGCGCAGTAGGGCGCATTGGCTCCCTGGCCTGTTGGGAGCATTACAACCCGCTGGCTCGTTATGCCTTGATGGCCGATGGCGAACAGATCCATGCCGCGATGTTTCCCGGATCGTTGGTGGGCGATATTTTCGCTGAGCAGATCGAAGTCACCATCCGTCATCACGCCTTGGAGTCTGGCTGTTTCGTGGTCAACGCCACTGCCTGGCTGGACGCCGATCAGCAGGGCCAAATCATGCAAGACACCGGTTGCGGCCTCGGCCCGATCTCGGGTGGCTGTTTCACCGCCGTCGTTTCCCCTGAAGGCAAATTGCTCGGTGAACCGCTGCGTTCCGGTGAAGGGGTGGTGATTGCCGATCTCGATTTGGCACTGATCGATAAGCGTAAACGGATGATGGATTCGGTTGGGCATTACAGTCGTCCGGAACTGCTCAGTCTGTTGATCGACCGCACGCCCACTGCGCATGTGCATGAACGCAGTGCACACCTTGCGGCGGTCGCCGCCGAGGAGTTCGATTATGCAAACCAATGAACTGCTCGCCGAACTGCAATGCCACGGCGTGCGTTGGCCTGCTGCGCAAAACGGCTTGTCTCGACAAGGCGGAGCGGGGCCGTCAGACCACAAGGCGCTGAGTTCCGGTAGCCGGACCATGATGGTGCCGATCCTCAATCAGGCCTCTCAGGACTCGCCCTATCAGGCGCAACCTAGCACCGATGGCAGCCAGGCGCTGATCTTTCGCGAAGGTCTGCAGGTCGGTCAGGTGCAGATGCCCGGTGTGCCGAAGTTCTATGGCTTGAGCACCGCTGACGGCATCCCCTACTGGAAAATCGCCACCCTGCACAGCCGCGATGTGCTCGCCACAACGGTGTTGCAACACTGCATACGCTTCAATGATCGCGGCACCTCCTGCCAGTTCTGTGCCATCGGCCAGTCACTGGCGGCCGGTAAAACCATCGCCCGAAAACGTCCGCAACAATTGGCTGAAGTGGCGAAAGCCGCGGTGGAACTGGATGGCGTCAAGCACATGGTGATGACCACCGGCACGCCGCAAACCCCGGATCGTGGTGCGGCGATTCTGTGTGAATCCGCCGCTGCGGTGACGGCCGCGGTCGATTTACCGATTCAGGCCCAGTGCGAGCCGCCGGACGACGACCGCTGGTTTCAGCGTTTGGCCGACAGTGGTGTGGTGTCGTTGGGCATGCACCTGGAAGCGGTCACCGATGACGTGCGCCAACGGATTATGCCGGGCAAGGCCGAGGTTCCTCTGAGCCGTTATTTCGAGGCATTCAGCGCGGCGGTCGAAGTCTTCGGTCGGGGGCAGGTCAGTACCTACATCCTCGCCGGCCTGGGCGACAGCGAGGCGGCGATCAGTGAAATGAGTGAGCGGTTGTGCGTACTGGGTGTGTATCCGTTCGTGGTGCCGTTCGTGCCCATCGACGGCACGCCGTTGGCCCACCACCCCAAACCCGACAGCGCGATGATGGCCAGGCTGTATCCGCAGATCGGCGCAAGTTTGCGCCGTCACGGTTTGCACTCCGATCAGATCAACGCCGGCTGCGCTAAATGTGGCGCCTGCTCGGCGCTGAAAAGCTATGAATAAGCAGGCTTTGCCCTAGAGAGGATTCACCATGTCCAACCTCGCGTTTGCTTTGGTCGATAGCACCTTCGAGCCGTTTCGTGCCGGCGAGCTGGTGGTCAAGCCTGCCAGCGAAAACTGGGAGAAGCAGGCCTATTTTGCTCTGCGTCGCTCGGTGTTCTCGGATGAACAGCAACTGCTGGCTCAGGACAAGGACAGCCACGATTTCCAGGCCATCGCCATTGTCGCCCTGGCCGGCAATTGCGGTATGGCGGATCAGGTGGTCGGTGCCGTGCGCATCTATCAACCAGAGCCTGGGTTGTGGTTTGGCGGGCGCTTGTGTGTGGCCCAGGCCTATCGGCGCCACAGCATGATCGGCAAGGCGTTGGTCAACGAAGCGGTGTCGCGAGCCAAGGAGCTGGGCTGCGAGATATTTCGCGCCACGGTGCAAGCACAGAACGAAAGGTACTTCCATGGTCTGCGCTGGCAAACCCTTGAACATATGGAGTTGCTTGGACGGCCTCATTGCCTGATGCAGGCACGGTTGTCGAGCTACCCATTGATGCAGCGCCAGGTCTCGCTGCGTGCGCTGAAGGTGGCCCGTCATGACTGAAACTCTTGACCTGTCGGCGCTGCTCGACACGTTGCGCTGTACTCCAGCGATGCGCGCCAAGCAGGCGATTCAGCAGCCTGCGGCCGTCATCGGCCAGGTAAAACAGGCACTGACTCGCGAGCAACTTTACGCGATGCCAGGCGATGACACGGCGGCCATTGCCTGTGGCGATTATTTCCAGTTGCTGGCCATCGAAGGCATGTTGCCGGCCTTCGTTCAGACCGCACCCTGGTTCGCCGGATGGTCGGCGGTCATGGCCAATGTCAGTGATATTGCGGCCATGGGCGGGCGCGCCACAGCGGTGGTCAATGCTTACTGGCATCACGATAACGCTGCGGCGCAGCAGGTGCTGGCCGGTATCCGTGCGGCTTGCGAAGCCTACGGTTTGCTGCTGGCCGGTGGGCATACCAGCCTCGCTGCTGGTAACCCGACCGCACTGGCGGTGGCGATCACCGGCATCGCTCACCAACTGCTGTCCACGCTGCACGTGGCTCCCGGTCAAGTCATCGCCATGGCGGTAGACCTTGAGGGGTATTGGCATGCCGACAGCACTTATTGGAAAGCCTTCGAAGGCGTGCCGGCCGAGCGCCTGCGCAGCAAGCTCGAAGTGCTGCCACGACTGGCCGAAGCCGGCTTGCTGCGGGCGGCCAAAGACATCAGCAATGCCGGGGTCCTAGGCAGCCTGCTGATGCTGCTGGAAACCACCGGCTGCGGCGCGACCATTGATCTGCAGGCCCTGCCATGCCCAGCAAATGCCGATCTTGAGCGCTGGCTGCGAGTGTTCCCCAGCTACGGCTTTGTGATGACCCTGGAGGGAGAGGACTGGAGCGAGGTCCAGGCCGCTTTCGCCTTCGAAGGTGTGCGTTGCGAACGCATCGGCCAGGTCAACGCCAGTGGCTCACTGCGGGTCCGCGCCGGTGAGCAGCACGATGAATTCTGGAATCTGCGCGAGCAGGCATTTACCGGCTTCAGCTACCCCCATCTCGATCTCAGCCCTTTGACACTCACCGAACAGGAGCACTGACATGCCCGCCGTCAACTTCAAGATCCGCTGGCCCAATGGCAAGGAAGCGACAGGCTATTCGCCGTCGACCGTGATTTATCAACACCTGGAAGAGGGGGCCAGTTACCCGCTTGCCGAGTTTCTGCTGCGCGTGGAGGCCGCCTTGAACAGCGCCTCGGAGCGGGTCAAGCAGGTCAAGGGCTTCTATTGCAGCTCGGCCATGGACACCTTGAGCTCGCTCAAGGGGCAGGCCAGTTATCTCGAAGGCGAGCTGTTCGAGACTGGTGAGGTGGACGTTCTCAGCATGCGTACCGAAGGCGTAGGCCAGGTGATTAGCGCGGGCTGGAGTTCGTTCTGATTCAACGGTCTTTCCCCTTCAACCCTTATTTTTTTCATTATGTTCCGGAGCACCCTATGGCTAGTCACCTCACTACAGTCAAACCTCCACACCACAGTGTGATCATCGTTGGCGGCGGTCAGGCCGGATTATCCGCCAGCTACTACCTGCAACAACAGGACATCGATCATCTGGTGTTGGAAAAGCACAGCCTGACCCACACCTGGCGCAACCAGCGCTGGGATGCCTTCAGTCTGGTAACGCCCAATTGGCAATGCGCTTTGCCGGGTTATACCTATACCGACGGCTTCAACGGCAGCGATCCTCACGGTTTCATGAAGAAGGATCAGATCAACGAGTACCTGGCCGGCTTCGTCAAATCGGTCAATGCCCCGGTCCGTGAAGGTGTCGCGGTGCAGCGCGTGGTCCCCCGAGCCGTTGGTGGTTTCGATATACACACCTCGCAAGGCGAGTTCACTGCCGATCAGGTGATTGTCGCGTCGGGCGGCTATCACACGCCGATCATCCCGCGCCTGGCCGAGCGTCTGCCAGCGGGCATCCATCAGATTCACTCCGAGCAATACCGCAACCCACAGGCTTTGCCCGCTGGCAATATACTGGTGGTCGGTTCAGGGCAATCAGGCGCGCAGATCGCCGAGGACCTGCACCTGGCCGGGCGCAAGGTCTTTCTGGCGGTCGGCGACGCGCCGCGTTGCGCGCGCTTTTACCGTGGCAAGGATGTGGTCGATTGGCTGGCGGAAATGGGCTACTACGATATCGGCGTTGATACCCATCCGCTGCGTGAAGGCGTGCGCGACAACACCAACCACTACGTCACCGGCCGAGATGGGGGGCGCGATATCGACTTGCGCACTTTTGCTCGCGAAGGTATGGAATTATTTGGTCGTCTTGAGGGGTTGGAAGGCAATCGCTTGCAGTTTTCCTGCAACCTGGGCGAGAGCCTGGACAGCGCTGACGCGGTCTACAACCGGATCAACGCATCGATCGATAAATACATCGAGCAACACTCGATTGTCGCTCCAGCCGGTGAGCGTTATGAGTCGGTCTGGACGCCCGAGCAGGAGCGCAGTGAACTGGACCTGCAAGCGCAGGGCATCACCAGCATCATCTGGTGCATTGGCTTCACTCCAGATTTCACTTGGGTAGAAGCCCCTGTGTTCAACGGTCGTGGTCATCCGGGCCACCAGCGTGGGGTCACGGCGCAGACGGGTTTGTACTTCCTCGGGTTGCCGTGGCTGTACACCTGGGGCTCCGGGCGTTTTTCCGGGGTCGCGCGGGATGCGCAGTATCTGGTCGAGCACATAGTCGATTCGCAGACGGAGTTGAATGCGCAGTTACGGCGCTCCGCTTCCAGGTAGGCAGAACCTGATACGTGTGGCTATTTCCGATCTGAGTATTGATGAGTCAGGTGTTGTTGACACCTGACTCATCAACTGTCAGCGCTTGTAAATTTTGATGAGAATAGTTGCCGTTATTTGAGCATCAACACTGGCTTTTCCTCTGCATCTGATATGTATTTTTCGATCTTATCTGACTCTGTAATGCAGTCCAGTTTTAGAGGATATTTCTCAACAAAGGAGTGGCCTGTTCGAGCGTTGCATAACACTCGATCAGAGGCTTCGACCAGGGAGGGTCGAAACGACGCAGCCTATGGTGTGCCCCTCATGGGTTGTGATGAAGCAGTGTTTCGCCACTTAACTTCCCCTGTTCCTCGTGTGCATAACGCCAATAAGCAGCATCCTGGTTGGGGGACCGATGGCACTGGTATTCCGGTCGCCGCTTTATCAGTCTGAGGATGTTCTATGTCAGCCCTAGAGGCGATTGATCTCGCTCGAATCCAATTCGCCTTTACCGTTTCCTTCCATATCATCTTTCCCGCCATCACTATTGGCTTGGCCAGTTATTTGGCGGTGCTCGAAGGCGTGTGGCTGAAGACTCGTGACGATACCTACCGTGACCTGTACCACTTCTGGTCGAAGATATTCGCGGTCAATTTCGGTATGGGCGTGGTCTCCGGCGTGGTCATGGCCTACCAGTTTGGTACCAACTGGAGTCGTTTCTCTGATTTTGCCGGTTCCATCACCGGGCCGCTGCTGACTTATGAGGTACTGACGGCATTCTTCCTGGAAGCCGGTTTCCTCGGCGTCATGCTGTTTGGCTGGAATCGTGTCGGCCGCAGGCTGCATTTCTTCGCCACGGTGATGGTGGCGATCGGCACCATCATCTCAACCTTCTGGATTCTGGCATCCAACAGCTGGATGCAGACGCCGCAAGGTTATGAAGTGGTCAATGGTCAGGTGGTCCCAGTGGACTGGTTTGCTGTGATCTTCAATCCTTCATTTCCTTACCGCTTGATGCATATGGCGACAGCTGCATTTGTCGCGACAGCCTTTTTTGTGGGTGCCTCTGCTGCCTGGCATCTGCTGCGCGGACGAAACAATCCGGCGATCCGCAGAATGTTGTCGATGGCGATGTGGATGGCGCTGATCGTCGCGCCGTTGCAGGCAGTGATTGGCGATATGCACGGACTCAATACCTTGAAGTATCAACCGGCGAAAATTGCAGCGATAGAAGGGCATTGGGAAAACGAAGGGAATGAACCAACGCCGCTGATCCTGTTTGGTCTGCCGGATATGAAAGCAGAAAAAACCCGTTTTGCGCTGGAAGTTCCTTACCTGGGTAGCTTGATTCTGACCCATAGCCTCGACAAACAGATCCCGGCATTGAAGTCATTCCCGCCTGAAGATCGTCCCAACGCCATGATCGTTTTCTGGACTTTCAGAGTGATGGCGGGTCTTGGAATGCTAATGATCGCAGTAGGCCTTTGGAGCCTGTGGCTGCGCAGCCGTGGCACGCTCTATCAGTGCCGCCCGTTCCTGTATCTGGCTTTGTGGATGGGGCCGTCGGGCTTGATCGCGTTGTTGGCAGGCTGGATTACGACAGAGGCGGGTCGTCAGCCGTGGGTGGTTTATGGCGTGATGCGTACTGCCGATGCGGTAGCCACACACAGTGTCCAGCAACTGAGTGCGACCCTGCTGATATTCGTGGTGGTTTATTTTGCACTGTTCGGTACGGGGCTTGGCTACATGATGCGCCTGGTAAGGAAAGGTCCTCAGGTTTATGCCGATCATGCACCTCATGGTGGTCCGGGGCAGTCACGCACACCCGCTCGGCCGCTTTCTGCCGCCGATGAGGAGAACTGAGTCATGGGAATTGATCTACCGCTCATTTGGGCAATCATCATTGTTTTCGGGATCATGATGTACGTGGTCATGGATGGCTTTGATCTGGGGATCGGGATTCTGTTTCCCTTTATCAACAGCGAGAAAGACCGCGATGTCATGATGAACACGGTCGCCCCGGTATGGGACGGTAACGAAACCTGGCTGGTGCTCGGAGGAGCTGCACTGTTTGGCGCCTTTCCACTGGCTTACGCGGTTGTCCTGTCGGCGTTGTGCCTACCCTTGGTACTGATGCTGGTGGGCTTGATATTCCGTGGCGTCGCCTTTGAGTTTCGTTTCAAGGCACGGGCCGAAAAACGCCATATTTGGAACAAGGCTTTCATCGGCGGCTCCTTGGTAGCGACTTTTTTCCAAGGTGTCGCCCTGGGTGCCTTCATCGACGGTTTTCCGGTGATAAATCGTACATACGCCGGTGCTGCCCTGGATTGGTTGACGCCGTTCAGTCTGTTCTGTGGCCTGGGGCTGGTGGTGGCTTATGCATTGCTCGGGTGCACATGGCTGATCATGAAGACCGAGGGCCGACTGCAAGAACAGATGCATGTGCTGGCCCGCCCGTTGGTCCTGGTTCTGCTAGCGGTGATTGCTGTGGTGAGTATCTGGACGCCGTTGGTGCACAGTGATATCGCCGGGCGCTGGTTCTCGATGCCCAACCTGTTGTGGTTTGCACCGGTGCCTATTCTGGTGGTGGTGACGGTTGGCATGCTTCTGCGTGCCATATCGCGTAACGCTCACTACGCACCGTTCCTGTTGACACTGGTCTTGGTATTCCTGGGTTACAGCGGATTGGGTATCAGCCTGTGGCCAAATATCATTCCGCCTTCTATCTCTATCGTTGAGGCCTCTGCACCCGCGCAAAGCCAAGGCTTTATGCTGGTGGGAGCGCTATTCATCCTGCCGTTCATTCTGGGATACACATTCTGGAGCTACTACGTGTTCCGCGGCAAAGTCCACCATGAGGATGGTTACCACTAACTCAAAAGTGCTCGCCGAACGGAAGTTCGGCGAGCTTGAAGAGGCTGTGATGAGCAATCGAAACCGTTCGGTATCACGGCCATACAGGAGCAAACACTATGAAGACGAGTATTCTACTGATCCATGGCGCCTGGCAGGGGGCCTGGGTCTGGGAAGAGGTAACTGACCTGTTGGAGCATCGAGGGATCCAAGCGCGTGCGCTCGATCTTCCAGGTAGCGGCAATGATCGAACGCCCGTAACAGACGTGACGCTGGCGAGCTATGCCGAGGCAATTGTCGCTGAGGCTCGGGCAATGCAGTCAGGAAGACTGGTTTTGGTCGGGCACAGCATGGGCGGCGCTGCCATTACTGCCGCTGCGTCGCTTGCGCCTGAGCTGTTCGCGCGGTTGATATATGTATGCGCCTTCCTGCCGCGATCCGGGGAGTCAGTGGCTTCTTTGGCCGCTGAAGGCCATTTACCTGACGGCGGCGGTCCCCAAATGGAAATGGTTGAAAACGGAATAGCATCCCGACTGATTCCAAACAGCATCGCGGATACCTTCCTGAATGATTGTACGCAGGATGCGATTATCAAGGCCGTTCCGCGTTTTCGTCCTCAGGCTCTCAAGCCGATCATCACACCCGCGACTTGGACAGCGGACTTCGAGAACCTACCGAAGGACTATATCCAGTGCTGCAAGGACCGGGTACTTCACCCTGAGCTTCAGGCTCTCATGGCCGAACGTGCCGGAATCACCAATGTGTTTTCCCTGGAAAGCGGCCACGAGCCGTTTCTTTCCGTGCCTGGGGAACTCGTTGACCTGCTGGTGTTGAGGGCTGCTACCGACGCGAACTAAGAGGTGACGAGAGTCGGCAATACACTGCGGGATAAAAAGGGAGGATTGAATCCAACCAATGCTGGCCGGCTTACCCAATCGTTTCAAGCCGATCTCACGCATGACAAAGCGTCCTTGAGATTCCCCCAGGTGCGCACTGGTGATGAAGGCCACGTTGGGAGAAACCCTGCCTGCTCGCCAAGTCATGCTGAGTTTTGTCAGGCAATACTGCACCGTGTGACGCTGTAATCCGGGTGCGAGCGAGGTGTTGGGCTACTTGGCACCTCGTTCGTCATTCTGCATTCAGGAGTAAATCGATTGTTCAGCAACGTTCAACCCTATGCGGGCGACCCTATTTTGTCGCTGATGGAAAAATTCCAGAGCGATCCTCGCCCCACTAAAGTCAACCTGAGTATTGGTCTGTGTTATGACGATCACGCCAATGTAATGAGTTTTGAGTCCGTGTCGCGTGCACAGTCGGCTTTCTGTACCGAGGAGGCGGAGCCCTCCCTCTACTTACCTATGGAAGGACTGGACGTCTACCGAGAACATGTCCAATCGCTCTTGTTCGGTTCGACGCACCCAGCTGTTCTCCAACGGCGGGTAGTCACAATCCAAACGGTGGGAGGATCGGGCGCGCTCAAGGTGGGGGCCGACTTTCTAAGGGACAATTTTCCTCGGTCGTCTGTTTGGGTCAGCGATCCTACCTGGGATAATCACCGGGCGATATTTGCCGGGGCCGGGCTCGCTGTGCACGGTTATCCCTACTTCGATCGAACCTCCGGCAAGGTTGACTTCGAGTCGATGATGCGGACCGTTCAGACGTTACCAGAGGGCAGTATTCTGCTCTTGCATCCCTGCTGCCATAATCCCACCGGGGCCGATCTTACCCACGATCAGTGGGATATTCTGGTGCCAGTCCTTGAGGCGCGTCGATTGATCGCTTTCCTGGATATTGCCTATCAGGGGCTCGGTGAAGGTATGACTCAAGACAGTTATGCCATTCGCGCCATGGCGTCAGCTGGCGTGACCTGCGTAATCAGCAACTCTTTTTCCAAGACATTTTCACTTTATGGCGAAAGGGTCGGGGCCTTATCGGTGGTTTGCGACAACTCTGCTACAGCGCAGAGGGTGCTTGGCCAGCTGAAAGCGACCGTAAGACGCAACTACTCCAGTCCGCCGCGATTCGGTGCTGAAATTGTCGCCCAGGTGCTGAGCGATCCCATTCTTCATGCGTTGTGGTTGCAAGAGGTAGAAGCAATACGTCTGCGCATCGCAAGTATGCGACAGATGTTGGCGGCACTCCTGACAGAGGCCTTGCCCGAACGCAGCTTCGATTTTTTCGTTCAGCAGAAGGGTATGTTCAGCTTTACCGGTCTCTCTCAATCGCAAGTGGAACGGTTGCGCGATGAATTTGGTGTTTATCTGATTGGCAGCGGTCGCATGTGTATGGCGGGGCTAAACGGGACTAACTTGCCTTGCGTTGCTCATGCGTTGATCGAGGTCTGGAAGGCGTGAAACCTATTGTGATGCAGGTTACTCAGGTCTGGTGATTCGCCCCGGTTTTTTGTACAACGTGGTCCTGGAAATACCGAGCTGGCTGGCAGTTGCGAAGATATTTCCGGCGTTGGCCTGCAGCGCTGATTTGACGGTACGGCGCATGACGTCCTGCAAGTCGCTCTGTCTTTCCTGCTCACCTTCCACTCGCATAGCTGCTGGCAGGTGCTCCAGCAGTATCATCGGTTCGTCACTGGCCAGCGCCGCCGCAAGGCGCAGTGTCTGCTCCAGTTGACGAATGTTGCCTGGCCAGGCCTGGCGGTGCAGAGCCAGTAATGCCTGGTGTTCCAGCGGTGGAGCACCGTAGCGTTGACGAAGGCGGTCGATCAAGGTGTTCAGATCCTGACGCTCACGCAAGGCCGGCAAGCTGATTTGCAGGCCATTGAGGCGGTAATAGAGGTCTTCACGAAAGCTTTGCTCAACCATGCGTTGCTGCAGATCGCAATGGGTGGCACTGATCACCCGTACATCCAGAGCTCGCCGTGTCGTGCTGCCTAGACGAGTGATTTCGCGCTCTTGGAGTACCCGCAATAAACGGGTTTGCAGCGCCGCCGGCATATCACCGATTTCATCGAGTAACAGGGTTCCGCCCTGTGCAGCTTCCAGTTGTCCGCTGGCCCCACCTTTGCGCGCACCGGTGAAAGTGCCTTCCACATAACCGAAAAGCTCAGCCTCTATCAGGCTTTTCGGGATCGCCGAGCAGTTGATCGCAACGAAGGGCGCTTGGGCGTTCCATTGATCATGTAAAGCACGGGCGAATACCTCTTTACCGGTTCCCGTTTCACCCTGAAGCAAAATGGGGACGCTCGCAGCGAAGGCCTTGCGGGCGTTGTCCAACTGATGATTGAGCTTAGGATCGGCGCCCAGTACTGACACGGAAAGGAGCGGGGGAGGAGACGTGTTGCGCAGTTGATTCTCGACGTTGCTCGATCACCTGTGCGTACAACCGAGAACCGTCGCTGAGGGTCAACTGCTGTGGTGTTCGGTGCAGATCGATTGCGCTGCTTTCTTCGAACAGGTGGTCCAGGCACTTGCCTATTGGTCGAAATTGTTCAAGTCCCAACAATCGCTGGGCAGCACGATTAGCGTTTTGAATGCGGCCTGTATGGTCAACTGCCAGGAGGCCTTGTAACGGCGTACCCAACAGTCGTGGGTCATGCTGCAGCGACAGGGTCCGGCAATCGCCCAGAGTGGTAAACAAGCGATTTTCGGCCGCCATAGCCGCGTGACTCAATTGTTCCAATACAGCGCCGGCCTGACGGTCGCCGATCCCGGTGATGTCCAGCGCGCCAATCACTTCACCCTGCAGGCCCCGGATGGGCACGCTCACGCAAAAGAAATGCTCGAAGTCACTGAGGTAATGCTGGTTGCCGATCAGTACCATCGGAACACCTTCGGCCAATGTGCAGCTGGGCGCGGTAGTGCCAATGTCGGACTCCTGAATACGGCGTCCAACTTGCAACGGCAGCAGTGGCCCAGCGAGCGTGCGCGCCTGACGAGCGTGGACGATGACACCCCGCGGGTTAACGCAGAAAATTGTCCATGAAGCGCCGCCGATCTGCTGCCAAAGTCGGTCGATTTCTGGTTGCACGCATTGCGCGAGTTGCTGGTCGGTCTCATCAAGCGGCAGCAGACCGTCGTCCTGTTCTGCTAGCCAGGATTGCCAGGACAACAGGCCTGCTTCACGTGATCGCTCCCAGGAGTTAGCGATGGTGCTGGGCAGAAGATTAGAGGGCAGGGTGACACCTTCGACGAAACACCACCGTACGTACGGCTCCGTATACGGCGGTTCAGGTTATGCGGCTAAGCCGTTTATCGTATCCAGTATTGAGACCAACCCAAGTCGATCCCACAGCTTCTTCGGCAACGACTGATTCACATGAGGCGCCCCCGAGTGCCACCATGGGCCGCACCATTGAGCGCTGACTTACAGGCCCGTGCTTCGTTAAGCCCCAGGTGCATCAGGTTGCGCGCCCTCGAACGTGTTGGCTTGCTCGGTTGCGATGGTCAGCAGGCGCAAATAATCTGAGTCATCCATAGGCCAAGCTTAGCGTCCGAATGCGATCGCAAAGAAGACAGTCTGTCGGAGAAGAACAATCTCTGCCGAGTCTTCCTCACGGCAAGCGTTCAGCAACCTTCCTCCAAAACCCGATTCAGGGCGCTGCACAAAACGGATAGCGATCTGCGCAAAGCGGATGTTTCCGCGCGCCCGGCGTCCCTAAACTCGGCTGTACGAACGTTTACCGCGTTACCGATGCTCTTAAAAAAACAACAACAAGAGAAGATGCCATGCGCACGATCGACGTACATAAGGTTGATGCTTTATGGTGATATCCCATTCGCCGCGCCGCTAGCTCAGAAGACCGCCCACGATCAAACCTACAAAAATCGTGTAGCCGACATGAACAAGCGCATCTTGCGCTCGCTGTTTGCAATCGGTCTGGTTGACCACCCTCCCATCAAAACCCCTATCGATTACGTGGCAAGTCGCGAGGTGGCGCGCCAGGTGGCGTTGGAAGGGGCGGTGTTGCTGCGAAACGAAAAACAGGCGTTGCCAATTACCGTCTCGACCCGGCGGGTGCTAGTCATCGGCGGGCACGCGGACGCCGGGGTGCTCTCGGGTGGCGGTTCTGCCCAGGTGATCGAACCGCAAGGTTCGGCTGTGTCCATTCACCTGGGTGGCGAAGGCATTCTGGCCAGTACCCGTGATGAAGTCTGGCATCGCTCCTCTCCCTCGGGCCGCCTGCCGATGACCTTTCCGGCCAGTCTGCAACAGCTTCCCCGCCCGGCTATCGTCGGCTTCGGGGGCGCTGACATCGGCTATCGTTGGTTTGCCCGTACCCAAGCCAAACCGCTTTTCCAATTCGGTTTCGGGCTGACCTACACCACCTTTGCTTACAGCGATTTGAAAGTGACCTCTACCCATCCGCTGCGTGTCGCGGCCACGGTCACCAATACAGGCTCCGTGGCTGGTAAGGACGTGCCGCAGTTGTATGTGACCGGTGTACCCGGGCGTCAGCAACAGCGGTTGCTGGGCTGGGACAAGGTGGCCCTCAAGACTGGGGAATCCCGACGCGTAACCCTCGAGGTGGATGATCGGCTGCTCGCCGATTTCGACCCGTCCAGCCAGCAATGGCGCTTGCAGGCGGCACCTATTGCCTGGCGTTGGGGTATTCGGCCACGGACCTGAGCGCACCACTCCTGGTGCAACGCGACGCCTACCGCTTCAGCGACCGTCCCGTCGCCCGCTGCCCCCTCCATGCCAAAGGAGCACGTACATGAAAACCATCAACGGCCAGTACAAGGTGGCCGCCGTTCAAGCGGTCCCGGTATTCCTGGACCTGCCGGCGAGTATCGAAAAAGCGGTACGCCTGATCGAGGATGCTGCGCGCAACGGCGCAGCTCTGATTGCTTTTCCCGAAGTTTGGCTGCCCGGGTCAACCCAATGCGGACGTAGGCTTCGAGCTCGATGCAATTGCCGCGGTGGTGTTGGGCGGCACGGCCATCGCCGGAGGCTGTGGAGCAATCATTGGCACCCTGATCGGCGCATTGATGCTGGGCGTACTTAATAACGGCATGAAATTGATGGGCGTATCCCCTTATGTCCAAAACGTCATAAAGGGTGGAGTAATCTTGTTGGCGATCTATATTGGCAGGAGCCGTACCAAGCTTTGATAAGGCCAATGGGGGGGCGAGTGCTGACGCTCCGCCGCTCTCACATTTCTTTGATATGTCTGCGCACCGAAGTGATCGGCGAGGTGCGCGGTTTGCCCTGCCTGGTCTGCTGAAGATCCAGGGCGTGGACGAGGCCGGCAAGCAGGTCAAGCGCCGAGCTGCTTTTTTGGTAGCGTTGGCTATCATTCAGATGGGTCACCATATGGCATGGGCACATCCAGAAAGGACACTCAAGAAAATTGAATTAGCTGAGTGGCTACACGACTGGAGGTCTTAACGCACCAGATGCGGAAACGATGGTCGTTTATTATGTTGGGCTAACACGTTTGTTTTAAAACAAGAATGTTTGTTAGAGAGGAAGAGTTAATTGAATCGAAATGACTCTGACAGCGCTCCAGCCGAGAACCGACTGCAGGCTGCGCCCTTCATCAATCGTCGCCAGTGCCTGCAAGGCATGCTTGCGCTGAGCGTGGCCGGGCTGATCGGCTCGCTGACGCTCAAGGCACTCGCCGACGACACAAGCGCGCCACCACTCGATACTTTCATGACACTGTCGCAGTCGCTGACCGGCAAGGCCGGGCTCGATCGCGGCGTGGGCGCGCGGCTGCTTGCCGCGTTGCAAAAAGCCACGCCGGATTTGCCCCAGCGCCTGCCACCATTGGCCAGCGCGCTGGTTGCCGGTTCGCTCGGCACGTCCGAACAAGCGCTCGCGCTGAACATCATGAAAGGCTGGTACCTGGGCATCGTCGACAACGTCGTGGTGACCTACGAACAGGCGCTGATGTTCGTGGTGGTCGCCGATACCCTGGTGATCCGTTCCTATTGCCCCAACAAGCCCGGCTTCTGGGCGACCAAACCTACAGAAAGGCAGTCCTAGACATGGCTGACACACAACAAGCGGATATCGTGGTTGTAGGTTCGGGTGTGGCGGGCGCAATCGTCGCTCACCAGCTGGCGCTGGCCGGCAAGTCCGTGATCCTGCTGGAAGCCGGGCCACGCATGCCGCGCTGGCAGATTGTCGAACGCTTTCGCAACCAACCCGACAAGATGGACTTCATGGCGCCATACCCATCGAGCGCCTGGGCACCGCACCCCGAATACGGGCCGCCCAATGACTACCTGATCCTCAAGGGCGAGCACAAATTCAATTCGCAATACATTCGCGCGGTGGGCGGCACCACCTGGCACTGGGCGGCGTCCGCCTGGCGCTTCCTGCCGAACGACTTCAAGACGAAGACCGTGTATGGCGTCGGCCGCGACTGGCCGATTCAATACGACGACATTGAACACTACTATCAGCGCGCCGAAGAAGAGCTCGGCGTGTGGGGGCCCAGCGATGAAGAGCTCGGTTCGCCACGCAGCCAGCCCTATCCCATGCAGCCACTGCCGCTCTCCTATAACGAGCACACCATCAAGAGCGCGCTCAACGCGCACGACCAAAGTTTTCATGTGGTGACCGAACCGGTCGCGCGCAACAGCCGCCCCTACGACGGCCGGCCGACCTGCTGCGGCAACAACAATTGCATGCCGATCTGCCCCATCGGCGCGATGTACAACGGTATCTTCCACGTTGAAAAAGCCGAACAGGCGGGCGCGAAGCTGATCGAGAATGCCGTCGTCTTCAAGCTTGAAGTCGGCCCAAAAAAACAAATCACCGCGGCGCTTTACAAAGACCCGCAAGGCAAGGAGCATCGTGTCGAGGGCAAGTATTTCGTGCTCGCCGCGAATGGCATCGAAACACCGAAGATCATGCTGATGTCGACCAGCAACGACTTTCCCAAGGGGGTCGGCAACAGCTCGGACATGGTCGGCCGCAACCTGATGGACCACCCCGGCACCGGCGTCTCGTTTTATGCGAATGAAAAGCTCTGGCCTGGCCGGGGGCCGCAGGAAATGACTTCGCTGATCGGCTTTCGCGACGGCCCGTTCCGCGCGCATCAGGCCGGCAAGAAAATCCACCTGTCGAACCTGTCGCGCATCGATCAGGAAACCCAGAAAATCTTCGACCAGGGCAAGCTGCTGAAACCCTCCGAACTTGACTCGCGGATTCGCGACCAGTCGGCACGCTATGTCCAGTTCGACTGCTTCCATGAAATCCTGCCGTTGCCGGAAAACCGCATCGTGCCAAGCAAGACCGAGACCGACGCGATCGGCATTGCGCGCCCCGAGATCACCTACCACATCGATGACTACGTGAAGCGCAGCGCCGTGCATACCCGCGAGGTGTATGCGACGGCGGCGAAGGTGCTCGGCGGTACGGAGATCCAGTTCAATGACGAGTTCGCGCCGAACAATCACATCACCGGCGCGACGATCATGGGCAGCGATGCCCGCGACTCGGTCGTCGACCGGGACTGCCGAACCTTCGACCACCCCAACCTGTTTATTTCCAGCAGCTCCACCATGCCCAGCGTGGGCACGGTCAACGTGACGCTGACCATCGCTGCACTGGCGCTGCGCATGGCCGACCAGTTGAAGAAGGAGGTTTGACGTGTCGAAAAAGACCCTTTTCTTTCTGCTGGCCGGTGCGCTCGCCTTGCCTGGCATTGCACATGCCGATGACCTGTCCGATCCGGCACTGGTCAAGCGCGGCGAATACTTGGCGATCGCCGGCGACTGCATGGCCTGCCATACCACCGCTGACGGCAAAGCGTTCGCCGGCGGCCTGCCGCTGAACGTCCCGATGCTGGGGACGATCTACTCCAGCAACATCACACCGGATACACAGACCGGTATCGGCAGCTGGACGCTGGCCGATTTCGACCGTGCCGTTCGTCAGGGCGTGTCGAAGGACGGGCACAACCTGTACCCGGCGATGCCCTATGTGTCGTACGCGAAAATCAGCGATGACGACGTGAAAGCGCTCTATGCCTATTTCGAGCACGGCGTGACGCCGGTCAACCAGGCTCAGCGCCCCGGCGATATCCCCTGGCCGCTCAGCATGCGCTGGCCACTCACCGCCTGGAACCGGGTGTTCCTGAAAAACGGGCCCTACCAGGCCAAACCTGAGCAGAATGCGGTGTGGAACCGGGGGGCCTATCTGGTGCAGGGGCTGGCCCACTGCAGCACCTGCCATACGCCGCGCGGGACCGGCATGCAGGAAAAAGCTCTCGACGAAAGCGCCAGCGGTTTCCTCGGCGGCTCGGTACTCGCTGGCTGGGACGCGTACAACATAACCTCTGACGCTCATGCCGGCATTGGCAGCTGGACCCAGCCGCAACTCGTCCAGTACCTGCGCACCGGCAGCGTACCGGGGCTCGCGCAGGCAGCCGGGCCGATGGCCGAAGCGGTGCAGCACAGCTTCTCGCACATGGCCGATACCGATCTCGACGCGATCGCCACGTACATCCGCAGCGTGCCCGCCGTGCCTGACGCCAGCGCGGGCCCTCGGGCGGCATGGGGCAAGCCGGCGACCGACGTCAGCCGTTTGCGCGGAGTCGCGCTGAACGACACACCGGACCCGGCCCGGCTGTACCTGGGCAACTGTGCGACCTGCCACCAGGCAAAGGGCGACGGTACGCCTGATGGTTACTACCCGTCACTGCTGCATAACTCGACTGTCGGCGCACCGACTGCGGACAACCTGCTGCAGGTCATCCTGCATGGCGTCCATCGCCAAGCGGCCGGCAATGATGTCGGCATGCCGGCGTTCGCCAACGAATTGTCCGATGCGCAGATCGCTGTGTTGGCCAATTACGTGACAACCCGGTTCGGCAATCCAGCCACCAAGGTCTCCGAGCAGGACGTCGCGAAATTGCGTTAACGAGTAATGCCGCGATCATGCAACAGGTGCTCCAGGCTGCCCCTGAGACTGATCTCGGTAGCGCCAGCGAATTTCAGTGGAACACGGCGCGAGCCTGACTATGCTGCCCTTCGACCGGCCTCGGACCGGCTGGATCAAGCTTGCGTAGCGATCTGCCTCACTACCTCACCATGCACAAGGGCTTTCGGGGCGCGAGGCCGATGTCGCCCGATTGGTCGCATCCATCACCGCAAGGCCAACTTTAGATGGATCGGTATTCTGGACACTGGCATTGGTGATACCGAGAGCGACCAGCGCTACGGCGAGTGTGCTATGCGTGCTTTTTGTTCTGGTTCAGCTTCCCTATCAAAATGAATACCCCAATTCCAGTCACCGGGAGAGCACTAAGCGGATGCGTTGGCCAACCCTCTCTCTCAGCGGTGCACTGATGGCAATACTCACGCGATAGCGGTATATCGAGTCTCAGATGAGGTCCTGTCGACAACGATCTCATCGCCTGAGTCGTTGCGTTTGAATCTATCGGCCCGGGCGCTGTGCCACATGCGCAAATAGAACTCGCTGGTACAGCGGTCATCGAGCAATTCGCCTGATTTAAGGAAGGTGTGTGTCTGGGAAAATAAACGGATCTGGGTGTCGCTGATTCGCCGTACCAGGTGCTCGGCGGTTAATTGCGAGGGATGCTCAATACCCGCGCAGGCGAGCATTTCGGCCAGTGTCATCAGGGTATTGCGGTGGAAGTTGTAGACGCGAGTGGCTTTGTCCTCGACCACCAGTGCGCCCTGGCGCAACGGATCCTGAGTGGCGACCCCGGTCGGACATTTGTTGGTGTGGCAGCTTTGGGACTGGATGCAACCGATGGCAAACATGAAGCCGCGCGCCGAGTTGACCCAGTCGGCACCGATAGCCAGCACACTGGCGATATCAAAGGCACTGACAATCTTGCCGCTGGCACCCAACCGGATGTTGTCTCGAAGGTTCAAGCCGACCAGGGTGTTGTGCACGAATAACAACCCTTCGCGCAGAGGCATGCCAATGTTGTCACTGAACTCCCTTGGTGCGGCGCCTGTGCCACCTTCGGCGCCGTCGACGACGATGAAGTCGGGCAGGATGCCGGTCTTGAGCATCGCCTTGGCGATCCCCATGAACTCCCAGGGTTGGCCGATGCACAGCTTGAAGCCTACCGGTTTGCCGTTGGACAGTTCACGTAGCTTTTGAACGAACTGCAGCAGTTCGATCGGTGTAGAAAACGCGCTGTGGCGAGCCGGTGACACACAATCGCGGTCCATGCTCACGCCCCGGGTCTCGGCGATTTCCGCAGTCACCTTATGCTTGGGCAGAATACCGCCGTGCCCGGGCTTGGCACCTTGGCTGAGTTTGATCTCGATCATCCGCACCTGAGGGTTGCAGGCCTGCGTGGAGAAACGCTCGGGATCGAACCGACCGTCCTGGTCGCGACAGCCAAAATAGCCACTGCCCAGTTCCCAGATGAGGTCGCCAGCAAATTCACGGTGATAGGGGCTGATGCTGCCTTCGCCAGTGTCATGGGCAAAGCCGCCCAGTTTTGCTCCCTTGTTCAGAGCGCGGATGGCATTGGCGCTCAGGGCGCCGAAACTCATGGCGGAGATGTTAAAGATCGAAGCGCTGTAAGGCTGACGGCACTGCGGGCCGCCGACCATGATGCGGAACTCCTTGGGGTCGAGCACTTCGCTGGGCAGCATCGAGTGAACGATGAATTCAAATCCGGGTTTGTAGACATCCTTCAGGGTGCCGAAGGCTTTCTCCGCGCTCTGGTTCTTGGCGCGGGCATAGACCAGCGAGCGTTGGGTGCGGGAAAAGGGCAGTTCGTCGTCATCACCTTCAAGCAGGTACTGGCGGATCTCTGGACGGATATGTTCGATCAGGTAACGAAGGTTACCGATCACGGGATAGTTGCGACGCACCGAGTGTTGGGTCTGACGCAGGTCATTAAGGCCGATCAGCGTCAGGATCCCGGTGATCAGAGTGAAGGACCAGAGCCACTCGATGCGCTCGAACAGGCACAGACCGACGAGGGTAAAGACAAAGCAAAAGGCGAAGCATGAGTAACGACTCAATAATGATAGTTTCATGCGTGTTGTTCCTTGTAGTGTGGCATCGACAGCTATCGGCTGACCGCTCGGTTTCACGTGGTTCAAGCCTGGGAGACTTTTAGCGAGTCGTAGCGCGCTTGCAGCTCCTGGCGTTGCAGGCGGCGCTGCTGAGCCTGGGCGTACCGGCGTTGTTCGGCGCAGGTCTCCGGAACCAGAGAGCGCACGGCTACGGGGCGGTGGTTGTGATCGACAGCGACCATCGTGAAGTAACAGCTGTTGGTGTGGCGTACGCTGCGCTCATGAATGTTTTCAGTCATGACCTTCACGCCGATTTCCATCGAGGAACGACCGGTGTAGTTCACTGATGCCAGAAAGGTCACCAGCTCACCGATGCGGATCGGCTCCTTGAAGATCACCTGATCGACCGACAGGGTCACCACATAATTGCCGGCATAGCGCTTGGCGCAAGCGAAGGCCACTTCATCAAGCAACTTGAGCAAAGCCCCACCGTGAACATTGCCGGAGAAGTTGGCTTTGTCCGGGGTCATAAGCACACTCATGGTCAATTGATAGCTTCCTGGTTCCATTACTGCCTCATCAGGTCGGTCAAACATGTTGGCTCAACTCATCCGGATGTTGCTGGGCCATGGGCGACTGGCGCGGTTGTACGTCGACGCAACGAGAAGGGCAGATTCCGGCCGATCAGGGCGTAACAGGGTTGCAGGACACGAAGCACCAGGTGGATGAGCCATGGTGGCGGGGGAGTCTAACAATCGAAAAAAACGATAGCTAGCTAATGAAATGAGAAGATCTGTTTCATATTTTGTAACGGTGCGACATGGTGTGCGGGTATTCCGGTATGCCCGGACAGTGTGGGAGCACATGAGAGGTGCTCCCACAGATCGTTACAACATCAGATCGAGGAGCGACGATAATCCCGATAACGCGCTTGCCAGAAGTTGCTTTCGATCGCCAAGTGCAGACGTTCGTCACTGATCTGTAAAGCCTTGCCTTCCTCCTGAGCCTGTTTGGCCACGGCGAAGGCGATCTTCTTGCTCACCGCCTGTATCTCGCTCAACGGTGGCAACACTGCATCACCCTCTCCGGTGAGTAGTGGCGAGCAGTCGGCCAAGGCTCTGGACGCGGCCATGATCATGCCATCGGTGATCCTGGTGGCCATGACCGCCAAGACGCCCAGGCCGACCCCCGGGAAGATGTAGGAGTTATTGCATTGGGCGATCTGAATCTTGCGCTCGCCCAGGCTGACCGGTGGAAACGGGCTGCCGGTGGCCACCAGAGCCTGGCCATTGGTCCAGGTAAGGATTTCCTGAGGGGTAGCCTCGATCTTGGAGGTCGGGTTGGACAGCGGCATGACGATCGGCTTGGAGCAGCCCGCATGCAGGGCCCGAATGACTTGCTCGGTGAACAGTCCGCGTTGCGCCGATACACCCACCAAAATGCTGGGCCTGGCGTGGCTAACTACATCCAGAAGGGTTAAATCGCCATTGCCTGCAGCCCATGCCGGCATGCTACTGCGCTTTTGCGCCAGCTTGTGCTGGAACGGCAGCAGGTTGGCCATGTCATCGGTCAGCAGGCCCCACCGGTCGATCATGAAGATGCGCTGGCGAGCCTCGCTGTCGCTCAGCCCTTCGAGCATCATCGCCGCGACGATCTGCTCGGCAATACCACAGCCGGCTGAACCTGCGCCGACGAAGGTCACTACCTGATCGGACAGACGTTCGCCTTTGGCCTTACACGCGGCGATCAAGGTGCCGACGGCTACGGCAGCGGTGCCCTGGATATCATCGTTGAAGCAGCAGATCTGGTCCTGGTAACGCTCCAGCAGCGGGGTGGCGTTGGTCTGGGCGAAATCCTCGAACTGTAGCAGCACGTTGGGCCAGCGACGTTTGATGGCCTGGATGAACAGTTCGACGAACTCGTTGTACTGTTCGCCGCTGACACGTGCATGGCGCCAGCCCATGTACATCGGGTCGTTCAGCAGGTCAGGGTTGTTGGTGCCGACGTCCAGTACCACCGGTAAGGTGTAGGCCGGGCTGACGCCGCCACAAGCGGTGTACAGCGACAATTTACCGATCGGGATACCCATGCCACCGATGCCTTGGTCGCCGAGCCCGAGGATGCGCTCACTGTCAGTGACCACGATGACTTTGACGTTGCCCTTGGTGGCGCTGTGCAAGATATCGTCAATGCGATCGCGGTCGGGGTAGGCGATGAACAGTCCGCGATGGGTGCGGTAGATGCTGGAGAACTCCTGGCAGGCCTGGCCGACGGTCGGGGTATAGATGATTGGCAGCATCTCTTCGAGGTGATCTTCGAGCAGACGGAAAAACAGTGTCTCGTTATTGTCCTGCACTCCGCGCAGAAAGACATGTCGGTCGATATCGCTGGTGCACAGCTCATATTGCCGGTAAACCCGGGTTGCCTGCTCCTCGATGGTTTCCGTGGTTTGCGGCAACAGGCCGAGCAGGTTGAAGTCGATCCGCTCCTGCGAGCTGAAAGCGCTGCCCTTGTTCAGCAGGGGCATTTCCAGTAACGACGGGCCGGAGTAAGGAATGTACAGCGGCCGTTTTTGTTTTTCGTTCATCTTGAATTCACTCCCTATCTTTTTTGCAGAAACCCGAACCTAGCAGGCTAATGAGAGCGCGGTACAGTAAACGTTAGTCTGCTACTTATTTGCTCCCGGTCCTTGTGGCGAGGTGCCAAGTGAGCCTTGCGAGCGTTTGAATGCGGCGTGGGTTTCTCTGCTTGGACACGATGTATCCAATCACTCGGAAAGCTCTGTCGGTCAGGGTCGCCGCACAGCCGAGGGCCGTAGAAGTCATCACGGGTCAAGCCGCGTTCTGACCGTTACTGTACCGTCAAGGAGCTAAAAAGCTTAGACGTGTTTTTTTCCCGATACTGCTTATTGCGGATATCTGAGGGTGTCATTGCCTATATCTCCTCGATTTTTGTTCTTCGTTTGAGGTTTGATCATCGGGCGCGCTACGGCATGGGTATTGAATATTCATGCGCAGGTGTTGAAGGAATCTGCCATCGCAGATATTCAATGGTGGGGAGGGCTGGGGCACGAGATGGCGGGCGAACAGCCTACGGATTTTGGGTTTATCGCTCGTGACGACTTTTAATGACCGTCATACTCCGAGGATTCAGTGCATTTAATCGGAGAACAGCTCGAACATGAGCTGGCGTAACCAACGATTGGCCGGATCCTTGTTGTAACGGGCATGCCAGAACAGATTGATCTCGATTTTTGGCAGCTCCAGCGGCGGCGGTAGAACGGCGAGCCCGAAGGGTTGTTCGCAACTGGTGGCAAACCGTTCAGGCACTGTTGCCAGCAAGTCCGTGCGTTGAAGTATGTGGCCGACCGCAACGAAATGCGGAACCTCCAGACGTATTTTTCGCTCGATACCGGCGCGTGCGAGGAACGTATCAACTTCACCGTGTCCTGTGTTCGCTGCTACAACACGAACGTGGTCATAGCTGCAAAAACGTTCCAGCGTCAACGGCTCCCTGGTGGCGGGATGGCCTTTGCGGCACAAGCAGACGTAGCGATGGTGAAACAAGCGTTGCTGAAAAAAACCCGCTTGAAGGTGAGGAAGCAACCCGACAGCAAGATCGATCGCACCGTTTTGCAGCCCTTCGGCCAGGGTATCGACGTTGTTGCGCAGCGTGCTGATCGAGCAACCCGGAGCGCGTTCAGCCAGAGCATCCATTAGCCTCGGCATGAAGTAGATTTCACCAATATCCGTCATTGCCATGGTGAATCTGCGATTGCTGTGGAGCGGGTCAAACGTGTCCTGTCGGCTAAGTGCATCGCGTAACGTTTGAATGGCTTGCGCAACCGGCTCAGCCAGCTGCCGGGCATAAGGCGTGGGCTCCATTCCCTGGTAGGTGCGTACGAAAAGTTCGTCGTTCAAGGCGCTACGCAACCGCTTTAGCGCGTTGCTGACAGCGGGTTGGGTCAGCTCAAGATTATCCGCCGCAGTCGAAACCCTACGGTCGATGAGCAGTTGGTTGAACACCAAAAGAAGATTGAGATCCAGCTCACGTAATTCCATAACGCCTCGTGCAGATTGGCTCATACCAGGGCGATAAACCGTTGCCCGCCGCTGGGTTTGCACCGCTCTGAAATGGCCGCTGCAAGAACCGCAAGCCTATCAAGTGCTACACCGTTGCGTCCATCGTAAGAGTTGCTTGGCTTTTGCTCATCTCTAATCTTTATTCACGTTCGAAATAGTAGGTATTCGGATCGCTGCATTTATCACGGTGGATGCCTTGGCCATGATCGCTGCAATGCCCAAACTCTGAACGGTTTACGTCCCTCAAGAACAACGCGCATATCGGTCAGCTGGTTGGGCACCGCGCAACGCCCGGAGACGTCTGATCCTCCGGCTCTATAACAATGACAAAAAGAGCGATGCCATGCGTACGATCGATGTATCAGCCCTGATTGACGGGGCACGTTTCAACGCCTTCCATGCACGCGTACTGTTCTGGTGTGCGCTAATCATCATCTTCGACGGCTATGACCTGGTGATCTATGGGGTCGTGTTGCCCTCGTTGATGGCCGAGTGGGGGCTGAGCTCATTACAAGCTGGAGCGCTGGGTAGCTGTGCGCTGGTAGGAATGATGTTGGGTGCGCTGTTTTTCGGATCATTGTCGGACCGGATAGGCAGACGTAAAGTCATCATGATGTGCGTAACACTTTTCAGCGGTGTCACAGCAATCAACGGCTTGGCGCAGAGCCCTGAGGCATTTGCGTTGTGCCGGTTTGTTGCCGGCCTGGGGATCGGTGGGGTCATGCCCAACGTTGTCGCGTTGATGAACGAGTACGCACCCAGGAAATCCCGCAGCACCTTGGTCGCCGTCATGTTCAGTGGTTACTCGCTAGGGGGGATGCTGTCCGCCGGACTGGGCATGGTGCTGATTCCTCAGTGGGGATGGCAAGCGGTGTTCTATGTGGCCTTGATTCCACTGTTGGCAGTGCCACTGTTGGTACGGCAGTTGCCCGAATCGATGGATTTTCTTCTGCGCACCGGGCAGACGGTCAAGGCCCAGACGTTACTGACGCAGGCCGTACCGAGTTATGTACCCGGCGCAATCGATCAGTTGAACCGGATAGTCGCTAAAGGCACGAACGTATCGATTGCGCAGTTGTTCCGGGACGGGCGCAAGTTGAGCACCTTCATGCTGTGGCTGGCGTTTTTCTGTTGCCTGTTGATGGTCTATGCATTGAGCTCCTGGTTGCCGAAACTCATGAGCGCCGCAGGATACGGCTTGAACTCGAGCCTGGCGTTTCTGGTGGCGCTGAACATTGGCGCGATTATCGGAGCGGTAGCCGGTGGGTGGCTTGGCGATCGAATAGGCATCGCAAAGGTCTTGTTCGCCTTCTTCGGTTGCGGTGCTTTGGCCCTGAGCCTGCTCGCACTCAAGGCCCCATTACCTGTGCTCTATTTACTCATCGCTGTTGCCGGGGCGTGCACCATCGGCACGCAAATCCTGGCCAACGCTTGCACCGTGCAATATTACCCGCCGCAGATACGGGCCACAGGCCTCGGTTGGGCGATGGGTGTTGGTCGCACGGGTGCAATCATTGGTCCTCTGCTGGGCGGCGCGCTGCATGCCTCATCGTTGCCGCTGCAGGCAAGCTTCCTCATCTTCGCAATACCAGGATTGGTTGGAGCAGTCGCCATTCTGGTCTTCTTGACGCAAAACGCCGCGAGCCGTCAGATCACATCGTCCAGGCAGGCTATACCGCAGTAACAGCAGCAGAAAAAAGACGAGTTCCGTTAAGGGCTCGTCGTGTCTGAAAGATATACAGCTTGTAGAGCATGCTGGCGAAAAGTCCGGATTAAAAAATGAAGATATGACGACGGGTTTGCGTTGCTCTGCTGAGTAATATTCACACTGGTAATGCCTGGTATGGGAGTTACGGTATTTATCAATAGCACTCAGATGGCGATGATCTGGTTACTCCAATAACAACCAGCCTCATGGGTACCTTGCTATGTATAACTCTCAATCTACCTTGCACATCGGTATTGTCGGCGGTGGTATCGCTGGCGTGGCATTGGCACTGGATCTGTGCCGCCACTCCCATCTCAACGTGCAGTTATTCGAATCGGCACCCGCCTTTGGCGAGGTCGGTGCAGGTGTTTCCTTCGGCGCCAATGCCGTTCGTGCCATCGCTGGTCTGGGCATTGCCGAACCCTACCGGCAGATCGCCGACCGCACGCTTGATCCCTGGCAGGATATTTGGTTCGAATGGCGCCGCGGCGAGGATGCCGGCTACCTGGGCGCGAGTCTTGCCGAAGGGGTAGGGCAGTCTTCGGTGCACCGTGCTGATTTTCTCGACGCTCTGGCCAGCCAGTTGCCCGACGGTATCGCCCAATTCGGCAAGCGTGCGGTGAGCGTGGAACAAGATGCCGAACAGGCCCGCGTGCTGTTCACCGATGGCAGCGAACACCGCTGCGACCTGTTAATCGCCGCTGACGGCATCAAGTCTTCGATTCGTGATCATGTGCTTCAAGGCCTCGGCCAGCCCCTTGCGGCGCCGCGCTTCAGCGGTACCTGCGCCTACCGGGGAATGATCGACAGCCAACAGTTGCGCGCTGCCTACCGGGCTCGGGGTGTCGATGAACACCTTGTCGACGTTCCGCAGATGTATCTGGGGCTCGATGCACACATCCTCACATTCCCGGTCAAGCAAGGCCGGCTGATCAACGTAGTGGCCTTCATTTCCGACCGCAGTCGGCCTGACCCCTCCTGGCCGAGTGATTCCCCATGGGTTCGTAATGCCAGCCAGGAAGAAATGCTTGCGGCCTTCACCGATTGGGGCGATGCCGCGCGAGTGCTGCTCGAGTGCATTCCGGCACCGACCCTTTGGGCTCTGCATGAACTTGAAGAGCTGCCGGGTTACGTGCACGGCCGTGTAGGGCTGATCGGAGATGCGGCTCACGCGATGTTGCCGCACCAGGGCGCTGGCGCAGGGCAGGGGTTGGAAGATGCCTGGCTTTTGGCCCGATTGCTGGCCGACCCACAGGTTCTGGCGAGCCGGCCACAGGCGGTGCTAGAGGTCTATGACGCTATTCGTCGTCCACGTGCCTGTCGTGTGCAACGCACCTCCTGGGAAGCCGGCGAGCTCTATGAACTGCGTGATCCGGCGGTAGCCGATAACGAGCAATTGCTGGGCAAAACCCTTGCAGAGCGTTTCGATTGGCTGTGGGATCACGATCTGCAGTCCGACCTGCAAGAGGCTCGTGAGCAATTGGGCTGGAAAGTACTCGCCTGAGACTTGAACCGGCTTTCGTCCGCAGACACCCATAAGATCAGGTGAATGATCACGACACTGAATATTCCTCAGACCCCCGAAATAAGGAAGAGGGTGTTTTAGACATAGAACCTAGTGACACACAGCCCGAGGCGGGTAGTGGAAGTGGTTGTGAGTCGATACGCGACTGCCAGCGATGTCAGGGCTTTTTTGCCTCTGTGTCACTGGCAGGATGCGAGGCGAACTACCTTGGTGTCCGCTGTTTTAATGACTATGCAAACTCAAGCACGTCTTCGTCGGCGGCCATTTGTTGGTCGCTCTTAAGCACCACTTCCTCGACAAGGATGACATCTTGGTCGGCATGCTCCCCAAACCCAGGAATTGAGCGGGTACGTGACCTGGTTGGAAATGGTGCCGCTGACACTGCTTATAAAAGCGTCTCTGTCTGCCAGCAGGCAGCATACGCAGCTGCTAGTGTTAAGTCCGCATGCCGTCAAAGTCTCTGCAGTCGGGTGGGGTGTGAGCCGCAGTTTTGTTCGTGACCAAGCGCTACACCTGCCGCTGTGGTTCGTTGGCAGTGGTGTAATCCAAGATCTTCCTAATCCATCGAATGGCACTTAATCCAGGGGAAAAATCATGGCGAAGGTACTGGTTCTCTATTACTCAATGTACGGTCACCTCGAAACGATGGCTGGCGCAGTGGCCGAAGGCGCACGATCCGTCCCCGGCACCGACGTGACGCTCAAGCGTGTCGCTGAAACCATCCCGGCCGAACAGGCAGCAGCCATCGGCGTCAAACTTGACCAGAAGGCTCCGGTGGCGACACCTGACGAGCTGGCCAATTACGATGCCATCATCTTTGGTACACCGACGCGCTTTGGCAATATGGCGGGACAGATGCGCACGTTTCTCGACCAGACCGGCGGACTGTGGATGAGCGGCGCGCTGGTCGGGAAAATCGGCAGTGTCTTTGCGTCGACCGGCACCCAGCACGGTGGCCAGGAAACCACTATTACGTCGTTCCATAGCACACTCCTGCATCAGGGGATGGTCATCGTGGGTGTGCCTTACACCTGCGCAGGGCTGACCAACATGAGCGAGATCACCGGCGGTACGCCCTATGGCGCGACCACCCTGGCAGGCGCCGACGGTAAACGGCAACCGTCACAAAATGAACTGGATATTGCGCGTTTCCAGGGTAAACACGTCGCTGAGCTTGCAATAAAGATCGCGGGTTAACGCAAGCACGTAAATGGGCACATGTTGCAGGACAGGAGTCGAGCTTCGCTGGCCTGTGTAACGCCGGGGCGGATTTCACCATCGTGCTGCTGATGCTCGCTGGTGGCGAGGCGATTCTGCTGGCCTTGCCAGCGAAAGCCTTGCGCGTCGGTAGTCATTGAAGAAGACGTAAGCGTTTTTGGATTCAAAGGAGCGACGCTCTAGCGAGGTCGCTCCTCATCCCGTCAGTCAAACTGACCTCCAAGGCTCTGCGTTTGCAGGTGCGCGGGAGCTGGAACATCGAAGAGCTGGCGACGCATTACAGCGAGTTCATTCAGCTGTTCCGGCCACTCTGGAAAACGCTTCGCGAGCAAGAGCATTTGCAACCATCGGACTGCTTTCTGGAGCGGACTCTGCTTGTTCATGGGTACGTGCCTTCACAGCAGATGTCACTTGAAGGTCTTCTGCATCATGGAAATGACCAGTGCAACACTGGCTACCACGATGACAGCCCAGAAGTATTCCATGCTTGCGACCAGGGTTGATTGTTGGTGCAGGGATTGTGCAAGCATCGACACCGAAATCTGGCTGGCCGGGCCCGCGCCTACGGCCGGGGTGAGTGCCTGAGCCAGCGTTTGAGTCTGTTCCAGATAGAGCGGATCGCCTGAGCTGAAATGCCCGTTGAGGTTGTTGTATTGCAAGGTGGTTCGCCATTGCAGAAACAAGGTGGCAACGGTGGTGCCGAGTGCCATGGCAATCTGCCCCAGCATACTTTTGATCTGATAGGCATGGGCGAACAACGTGTCATGGTGTGTCACATCACGAAATGTCTGCATGGCCGCCGTAGCGAGCACCAGCATTACAAAGCTGCCGTTAAGCACCAGCGCAGGCAAGATGTTCGACCACATATTGGCGTCGGGGGGCAGGGATGACAACAACACGCCAAAGCAGATCAGGGCACTGAATCCGGCTATGAAGAACTTCTTGGGAGCCGGGTACTTTGGAATGACGATGGCCATGACGATCCATGTCAACAACGCGCCGGCCAGACCGAAGGCCTGGAACGTACCGATGGTATCCCAGGAGTATCCCAGCGCCGTTTGCAGGAAATACGGCAAGATGTAGTTGTTGCTGCCTAGCACAATGTAGGTGAAGCAGAACAACGTAACCCCGAGGGTGTAGCGAGACTGCATCAAGTCTCTGACCTTGAGGAAAGGCGCCTCTTTACCGTGTTCGGCGTGGAAGAAGATATACACGCCCAGGGCGGCCAGCAGCGCGAAGACGATGAGGATAAGGGTCTCGTTGTAAAAGTCATAGTAGGAGCGCTGGAGCACATACAGCAGGAAGAAAGTGCTCACGGATAACAACAGGATGTTCGCTGGGCTGGAGGGCGTCCGGTCATCTTCGTGAATCGGTGTGTTGGGCAAGAAGCGTGTGCAGAGCACAGCCGCCGCCGACGCACCGGCGATCAGTAGCCAGAAGATTGCGTGCCATGTGTCCTCGACCACTACCAGTGATGAAAGAAAGGGCGCTACTGCTGTACCACTGGCCAGGCCTGTGGCGAATACTTTTACCCCGACGAATCGCCCAGGACCCGGCGGAAGCAGGTTGACCATCAGGCGCGCGGAGGTCATGAACGATGCGCCTCCCAACGCCATGATCACGCGGCCGGCGGTGAAAGTGGTCAGGTCACTGCTAACGCCGCACACGAACGCCCCCAACACGTAAATGCTGATGGAGCCAAGCATGAAGTTGCGCCAGCCGAGCCGTTCCACCAGCCAGCGCTGTTTTGATATGACCACCACCGCGATACACGCATAGAGCGCTGCAACCAGGGTGAATTCTTCAGGGCTGGCGTCGATCTCACCGCGGATGGGAGCCGAGGCAAAGGCGATCATGCCGGCCTGCAGATACTCCAATGCGCACAGCAGTCCTACGGTCATCAACAGGGCGGCGTTTTTCCGGTACATGAAATACCCCGTCAAGGTTTCAGAAGATTGGCATATTGGCCACGGTCATCGTTGGCGCTGATCACTTGCTCCACGACATCATTGGCGTCCTTGAGCTCATTTTCAAAGACGTTGGTGCTGTAAGCCGGCTGTGCGGGAGGCTTTTTGTTGAGCACCTGCCCACTGGTGTCGGTGGTATCGACGGATACGCGCATGGAAAGGCCAAGGCGCAGCGGGTTGTCGGCGACCTCCTGCGGTTGCAGCGCGATTCGTACGGGCACGCGCTGGGTCACCTTGATCCAGTTACCCGTGGCGTTCTGGGCGGGCATCAACGAGAACGCGCTGCCGGTGCCGGCATCCAGGCCTACGATGGAACCGTGAAATACCACCTTGCGGCTGTAGGCATCGGCACGCAGAACCACAGGTTGTCCAATACGCAAATCCTGGATCTGCGATTCCTTGAAGTTGGCGTTCACCCATACCTGGTCAATTGGTACGACCGACATAAGGGCCACGCCCGGATTGATTCGCTGGCCAACCTGTACGCTACGTTTGGTGATCACGCCGGTAACCGGCGAGTAGATTTGCGTGCGATGCAGGGAAATGCAGGCATCGCGCAAATTAGCGGCGGCTACCAGCACATCGGGATGGGTACGTAACGTCGTGTTATCGACCATGGCCAGGCGAACGGCCAGTGCCTGCCGGGTACCGTCGAGGCCCGCCAGGGCGTTTTTAAGCACCTCCTCGGCGTGGCTGATCTCTTCACGGGAAACAGCGCCGCTGGTGGCAAGCTGACTGCGTCGGCGTACATCGTCCTGGGCCTTGCGTACGTCGTTTTGTCGTTGGCTGACTTCAGCCTCCAGTTGTTGCACCTGGTAATACTGGGTACGTGCCTGGCGCACGGCGCGTGCAAGGTTGGATTTCGCGCGCTCGTATTGGATCTCGGCATCCACAGCATTGAGCGTGACCAGTGGCGAATGGGCATCGACATGGTCGGTGTTATCGCCGCTGATCACCGTGACGGTGCCGCTGACCTGAGAGGTCACCTGAACGATGTTGCCGTCCACATAGGCATCGTCGGTAGATTCGGTGCCAAGTCCCAACAGGTACCAGATTCCCAAGGTTGCCATTAACAGCACGATGCCCAGGATCAGCAGAAACTGGGGGCGATAGGAAGCTTTGGATTGAGCGGGATCGACGGGGGAGGGCGTTTGGGTGGTCATGATTTATCAGCTACGGTTGGGAGTGCAGAGGCGGTGGTGGGGAACTCGGGGCGGTAGCCACCCCCCAGCGCCCGGCTCAGATTGGCTTGAAGTGAAAGCGCGCGGGACTGCAACGTGACCAGTTGACGTTTCTGGGTCAGTGTCGCGTTCTCGGTGGCCAGCACTTGCAGGTAAGTGGCCAGCCCCGCGCCATAGCGCAGGTTGACCAGATCGGCGGCGGCCTGGGCTGTATTGACTGCTTCAATCTGCTGGGCCAGGCGCTCTTTCAACCAACGCAGCGAAGACAATTGATCGGCGATGTCACGTAGCGCGTCGATGACGGTCTGGTTGTAGTTTTCAACGGCCAGGTCGTAAGCCGCATCCTGCGCATCCAGATTGCCGCGCAAGCGACCACCCTCGAAGATGGGTAGGCTGATCGCCGGCGAAAAACCGAGAATTCGACTGCTGTGATCGTTGAAGGTGTCGAACGCAAGGCTTTGCAAGCCAATAAAGGACGTAAGGTTCACGTTTGGGTAAAACCGGGCTTTGGCCACTTCAATCTCATGCCCCGTCGCCTCTACGCGCCAGCGTTGAGCGACGACGTCGGGACGGTGCCCGACAAGCTCGGCAGGAATATGGCTGGGTAATGCGATGGTGTTGCTTGCCTGCATGTGGGGGCGGGCAATCGAGCGTCCACGGTCAGGTCCCTTGCCCAGTAAAGAGGCGAGCTTGTTCTGGTTCAGCTCAATCACTTCTTTGAGGCCTGCAATGTTGGCCCGGCTGGCGGGCAACGAGGCTTGGGATTGCTTGATATCGATTTGTGTGCCCAATTCGGCGGTAAAGCGTTGCTGCGTCAGCTTTTCAATGTGGACTTGTTGGTCGAGTAACGCTTGAGCAACGTCAAGTTGCTCATAAGTGTCCTGCAAGTCGATATAGGTCTGCACGATGGACACTGACAGCATTAGCGCAGCCGCGCGGCTGTCGACCTCTAATGCATGTCGGCGCCCCACGGCGGCTTCAACGGCAGAGCGATTCTTACCCCAGAAATCCAGTTCGTACCCGACATTCAGTGTCGCCTGGTCGACATTTTGCCAGGTGCCTTTCACGGGGGCAGGCGTGGTGCCATTAGCACTGAAGCGTTCGCGGGTGGTGCTTGCTGCTGCGTCAATACGTGGTAGCAGCGAGGCACTTTCGATGGACTCCAGGGCGCCGGCCTGGCGCACACGAGCGGCGGCGGAGCGCAGTGTCGGACTCTCTGCGAGCGCCTCTTCAACCAAGGTGTTGAGCTGCGCATCCTTGAAACTGGTCCACCAGGTTTCGGTTGGCCAAGCGGCAGGCGATAACGTGATGCCGCTATTGGCCAGGGTTTCACCGGCATCCCCGGGTGAGAGCATTCTGGACTGGGGCTTCAAGTCGCTGAAAGAGCAACCGGCAAGCAGGATCAGCAGGACAGCGGCTAACGCTTGGGCGGCAAAGGGGCATCTGGATCGCACGTCCGTAAGCTCCTCATTTTTTCGACTGTTCATGAACGGTATTCTCTGGCGTAAAGACTGACTTGCAGCGACAAAAGGTGACCGGTTGGAAGCGCGATAAAGCTAATAAAAACTATCAGTGTCGTTATGGGCAAAAAAAGATCCTGGTCCCCCCACCGACTATCGAACTCTCAAGCCCTTGACGATCACCGCGACCGAATTGTCGATGTCGTCAAGATTCTCCAGGTTCGCGGTAACCAGATGCAGCCAGGACATGCCTGTGAGCATCGAGACGGCAACTTCCACCGCAGGACCGTCGACAATTTCCCCTGCGCTTACTGCTCTGGCGAATATCTTGCGCAAAGTACGTTCGCGGC
This sequence comes from Pseudomonas sp. GW821-FHT04C07, assembly GCF_059420325.1. Lineage (NCBI taxonomy): Bacteria > Pseudomonadati > Pseudomonadota > Gammaproteobacteria > Pseudomonadales > Pseudomonadaceae > Pseudomonas > Pseudomonas sp. GW821-FHT04C07. Next base: position 584,243 of record NZ_JBWKTM010000002.1, on the reverse strand, counting down.
GCGGTAGAAATTCTTCTCGGAATTCCGCAATGGCCTTTGAATCCAGCTGAATTTCAATGAAGAAACTGCGAAGGGTTTCCCCGGCGCTTGAAGACCGCCACCAACTCCAAAGCGAGCGTAAATGCTCAATCAGATCCTGTTCCAGATTCCCGGTGTCGGGGGAGGTGACGAACGTCAATGCGGCGCGCTCGTATACATCCCTCAACAAGGCGCCTTTGCTGCGCCACCACCGATAGATGGTCGGCTTGCTTGACCCGGCGCGCTCGACAAGTGCGTCCATGGTGAACGCTCGATACCCTTGCTCTTCAAGAATAGCGGCGGCCGCTTCCAGGATGGCCTCGGTGCTTTGCGGGCTGCGTACCGCGCCAATCGAGGATCGGCTGCGCGGTTTGGCAAGCGTGGACTTGGTGGTCTTTTGGGTCATGGGCTTGGCGATGCTCGAAATCGGCTTTTGAGTGACTCGTGAAGTCTATAGAAACCAACAGTGTTTATACAAGGGCGTTTTTCCAGAGGCAACTTAGGGCGGAAGTAAATCCTCAGCTTTTTGCCTCAAGGCGTTGCTTGAAAGGCAATAGTCATTTGCGATTCAAGTGGATTGTGGCTCCGAAACCCTCAAGTTAGCATCAATGCACCTTAGAAATTCATCAGACCTCTAGCGTGAGTTCAAGGTGTCCCGCGTCACCTGCCTGCCTCTCGGCTAATCATCATCCCACTCATTAAATTATGGACACTCCAATGTCGAAACTCTTCGAAGAGTTCCGCTTGGGCGACACCACGCTCAAGAACCGTGGTCACCCGAATCGTCGGTGAATTCGCGCAAGCGGCCGAAAATGCGATCGAGGCGAGCTTTGATGGTGTGGAGATTCATGGTGCCAACGGTTACCTGTTCGAGCAGTTCATGAATCCATTGGTCAATGATCGTACAGACCAGTATGGCGCTGGTAAGTTGGCAAATCGTCTTCGGTTCATCCTGGAAGTCATTGACGCGGTGGTTGCCCGGATTGGGGCAGGCCGTGTGGGCATACGTATTTCGCCCTATGGACAGCTCTTTGACAGTAAGCGGCTGGGCATCACAGGTTGCGCGACGGCCCCCAGTTATGCGGCAGCAACTCTGTAACTGCGCTCGGCAGCTGCGTCGGCAGGCGCGTGAGAACGTCCTTCAGGCAAGCATTTGGATCGTGCCAATCGAGCCTTGCCGACTGGATCAAACTCATGATCGCAACCGCGCGTTTGTCGCTGCGTAACGACCCCGAGAACAGCCTGTTCGCCTGTCCACGTGCCCTATGCATCCCTGCGACAGCAGCAGTTAACGCTCCCTGAAAATCGACTGTTGCTATTAGATAAACTCTGACTGTAGCTACCGCCATATCAATAGTTCGCTTATCGTCGTCGCTCAAGCCTACGGAGTGATGCCCATGCCGGATGCAGCCAATCTCTATCTATTCATTGTCGCCGCCATGCTCCTGTTAATCGTTCCGGGCCCGAACATGGCTTTTGTGACCAGCCATGCGTTGGCCCACGGTTGGCGTGCGGGCTTCGCTGCCGCTCTTGGTATTTCCTTCTCTGACTTGCTGATGACCGCTTTGGTTAGCGCAGGTATTGGCGCTATGGTAATGAACTGGGCACCAGCGTTCGAAGTACTACGCTTGGCCGGGGCGTGTTATCTCATATGGATCGCCTGGCAAGCTTTAAAAACGCCAGCAGTGACTCAGGGCACTCAACCTCAGTTGGCTTCCTTGTGGAAAATCTTCGCCCGAGGCACCCTCAACAGCCTCTTGAATCCTAAGGCGCTTTTGTTCTTTATGGTATTCCTGCCTCAATTCGTCAGCGTAACAACCGGCGATGTTAGCCTCCAATTAATGTTCCTTGGAGCGCTGCTTGCGCTGATCGCGCTAATCTTCCATACCGTACTTGGGATGTGTGCCGGGCAGCTAAGAGGGAAACTGGGCAGCGGCAGGATCTCCAGGCGTCTGGGGACGTATGGTTTTGCTGGGGTGATGGCAGCGTTAGCGGCACGCTTGTTGTTTCTTGACCGCCCGCTTTGACGCAGTGCAGGACAGAGCGGGGGGACGCGCCCGGCAAATACACTCAAGCCCGCGCCCCCCGCGCTTACCATCCCAGGTTGCGGGTGCCACGATGAACCTCCCCAGTTCGACATTTCTGGATAAGCGTCCGCTCAACACACCTTGTGTAATGTAACCGTCCGGTGAAGGCGCCTACCTGTACTGAGCAGGATCTGCAATGAGGTGCAGTCGCCCCGAACCTCACCGCGCAACGGTCTAGATAGGATCCTGAACATTGCTGGCAGGGTCAGCTATGGATGCGTAGGACGTCCCAAGGTAAGGTACGGTCGTCACGCTTGGGTTGATAAGGATTCGCCAAGCAGTGAGTAAGGATAACTTCACAAGGAATTGTCAGTGTACCCACCCGCGTTCCCCCATGACCCTATCACTCCTATTTTCCACAACGTTTACCTAGTTCATGGCAGCATCAGGATCGGCCCTGGAATGCGTATGAACCGAAACATGGTCATTGTCAAAAGTGGCGATGAATTGACCCTCATCAACCCGGTGCGCCTGAGCGATGCCGCACTTAGTCAGCTGGATGCGCTAGGTAATGTTCGCCATGTCCTGCGTCTAGGAGATTTCCATGGTCTAGACGATCGGTTTTACGTTGACCGATATCAGGCGGAGTTCTGGTGCCAATCTCGACCGGAGACTTACAAGGTGCCTATGGCAAACCATGTGATCAACGCCGCAGCGTCTCCGCCGATGCCTGATGCACAGTTTTTCGTGTATGAAGCGGCCAAATACCCTGAGGCGTGCCTTTTGCTGAAGAATCTAAAACTGCTCATCGCCACGGATAGCATTCAATATTGGGCCGACTGGAGTTACACGACTTTCCTTAGCAGATGCGTACTTCGAATGATGGGTTTTAAGCTGACGCTACTTATTGGCGGCCCTTGGCTGAAACGCGTCACGCCGGAGGGGGGCAGCCTTGCCGCCGACTTCGAGAGGCTTCTGAGGCTTGATTTCGAACATGTCGTAGGCGCTCACGGCCAACTCTTGCATGACGCAGCCAAACCTATGCTTGAAGCGGCAATTGCTAAGACATTGCCAGATTGAGCAGGCGATAGCTGGCTTCCGACAAGCGTGCGACCGAATCGCTCGACGTTAGTCAGGCCGGTATCCACCGATGCGGCAGCAGCTGCTCGATCTCACTCGCGCGCTGGGTTGGCAGCCGCATCGTCCGTCTGCCGAACCCACCTTCCTGATGCTTACGCTTAGGGCGATGGAGTCCATCTATTGAGATGCCCTCTCTCGTCGGGCAAACTCCGGTTGCCTCATTGGCCGATAACAGGAGTTTACGGATGCCATTTCCACTGACGGAACATAATGCCTTGTTGGCCCTAAAGGGCGTGGGGCCGGCCGTTATCGCTCGCCTTGAGCAGATGGGCATTGACTCGCTAGCTGTGCTCAGCAAAGCGAATGTTTGTGACATCCTGGCTCAGGCATCGGCAGCAGTGGGATCGACTTGCTGGAAGAATAGCCCCCAAGCTCGGGCCGCCATTAACGCGGCCATTGAGCTTGCGAAGGACTCTCAGTTGAGCACACCTGGTGCGTAAAGCTGATCGCTTATTTCAATTGGTAAATCTGATTCGTGTCCATCAGCCAATCTCTGCTGAACGACTGGCTAGCCGAGTCGGAGTTTCCGTTCGCTCAATCTATCGATACATCGACGACCTTTCCTTCAGTGGAATCCCAATCTATGGTACCGCTGGCGTGGGATATGCCTTGGATGCCGATTTTGAGATGCCGCCTTTAACGTTGAACAAGCTCGAACTGGATGCATTGATGCTCGGGATGGAAATGCTTTCAGCTTCCGCCGATAACGAACTAAGTGCTGCTGCGGGGATGTTGTTGAGCAAAATCTCAGCGTCCATAGTCCATCACAAGGTTGACCCCAGCACGGCAAAAATCAGGGCACTTGGAGCAACACCTTCCTCAACGCGTGCCCATTTGGCAACCCTTCGAAATGCCATCGAAAACACTCAGGCGCTGAAGATAATTTATACCAGCTTGGACGGTGTGGTTTCGCAACGTCTCATTTCTCCCCTTGGCCTTTTCTACTGGGGAGGAAAGTGGACGGTTGGAAGCTGGTGTAGTGCCAAGGCGGCTTACCGCGATTTTCGGGTCGATCGCATAGCCTCCATCGCTATTGCCCAACAACCATCACCCGACAATCCTGCCCTTGATCTCCAAGCGTATATGAAGCACCAGGCAAGCCAGTGGAAAGCGATCACCACTACTGACACTACGCTGTCAGTATGAGGCACTGATAATTGGGACTCCCTAACACACAGAAGGTCATCCCTATGCAGCGCTCATCTCATGTACTCGAATTAGCCATTTTCAAGGTCAAACAGGAATGCGTTGCGCAAGTGCCTGTGCTCCGCGCAGGTCTTCGTGAAACGTTAAAGACCTTCCCTGGTTTGATCGAGTACCGCGCCTACTGCCCTATGAGCGACGACCGAATCTTCGCGGACTTAGCAATGTGGGACAGTCTTGAGAACGCACAAAAAGTGGCAAAGGCGTTCAACGATGGAGATCCGAGATTCTCTGAGTATATGCACGCTATTGAAAACCTGACGTTCATGAGCCACCTCGTTCCAGAGATGAGTTGACCCCGACGGACTGTCAGAGCAGGCAAGCGACACCGATGCCTTTGCTGTCAGGCATCGTTGTCGTCACTTCCAGTGTAAGTGTTCTCAGATCACCTATTGCTAGGTTCCGGGCTGCGAACTGACGTTATATGGTAAAACCGTTTCGAAAAAACGTATCGTCCGCCCTCACACCTTGCGTGACTAAACGGGCGTCCACCTATGCGGCAGTAACTCCGTAATTTCACTCGCCCGCTGCGTCGGCAGGCGCGTGAGGACGTCCTTCAGGTAAGCATATGGATCATGCCCGTAGTGCCACGCGGCGGCTGGATTTCAACGCAGATATTCGGTGATGCAGCTTGCGAATTTGCTCCGGCTAGCTTCATGGGTAACGGAATAAAAGCAGGTTGCAGCTCCGTGCTTTTTTGCGTTTGCAGCCGAATCCATTTGTGGACAAGGTTCGCGTTGAGGCTATGGCTCAGCGCGACGCTGGCAATCGAGGCACCGGGCTGGTCGTACTCTTGAATGACCTGGACTTTGAAGGATTTGGAGTAGGAACGGCGTTGTGGCTGCATGAAATACCCGCTTAAAAGGCTAGAACTGGTGCCCACTTAAATTTAAGTGCACACCATGTCTTGGCTTTGCAGGGTTGGGTAGATGACTTGGGCGGACGGATACAAACTAACTCTCTACCTGGCCAACGAAAGCAGCAAGAACACGCCGGCTTTGCATCAGGGCTTCGAGTCTCTCTTCCAACCTTTCCAGTTCGTCACGCAAAGCAGAGCGCACTGCGGCGCATGGATGAAAACGAGGTGTATCGTCAATCATGCAAGGCAGCACCATACGAATGGTTTCCAGCCTGAGCCCTGCGCGGTTTAGCTGGCATATGGCGTGCGCTGTTCTTAAATCCTGATCGCTGTAGGACCGATACCCGGTGGTTGATCGTTGCGGGCAGAGCAGCGCTTGTTCTTCGTAATCATACAGCTGAAGTCGCCTTTAACGTCAGTGGAGCATGGCGGTCATTTTCTGGCTTCTGATGGATTCGTGCGGATGCCGCAAGTGCTGGTGGGGCTGCTGCCGATGATCGAGCACTAGAGTTTGCACAATAAAATCCGGCGTCCGGAGAGCCTTGACGATTACGTCACTGAAACCAACCCAGTGCGCGTTGTTTGTCTATGAACTCTGAACTGCATCCAGTCGAGTTGTAAGCAAAGCGAGAGGTCCAGCTCAACGTCGAACTAATGTGGCTGACCGGGTGGAACGATCTCGACGACCTGAAGGCTGATGCCCTTGAGTCGTTGACGCAACAATTGCGCGCAGGAATAAAGCGCGGCTTTCGTCGCGCAGTAGCTGGTGATGACGGTCTTGGGTACAAACCCCGCAGTGGAGCTGACGTTCGGGATCGCGCCACGGGGTTGTTTCAACAGGAAGGTATGGGGATACCTCACAGGAATGCTTAAATTGCCGCCCGCAATTCCCGTGGCGACAGACCATAGTGCGAGCGAAAGCGCACTGCAAAACGTGAGGCCGAGGCGTAACCGCAGGCAGCGGCGATTTCACCGATGGGGCGAGACGTGGTTTGCAACCATTGCAACGCCATGGCTAGTCGGACGTTTTCCAGAATGTTCCTGAAGCTGTCACCTTCATTGGCCAGTTGGCGACGCAAAGTCGATTCACCAAGGTTTAGCTGTTGTGCGACGCTTGCAACAGTCCATTCCCTGGCTGGGTTGCCCATTACTAGCTGCTGCACACGTTCGCAAAGTGGATCATTGCGATTCATCAGCAGCGGCCCGGCCAGGCCGGAAAGGCCCAAGCTCAGAAGGACGGCCTCCCCATAGAGTGTGCGTAATGCGTCTGGGGCATTGGCACTGATGGAGGCCAATAACTGATCCCATGCCTGTGTTGTATGTCTATCCAGAAGGACACATAGGTCCGTCTTCAAGGCTCGACTACGATGACTCATGATCTGCTGGCCATATCGAGCGCTGAAGTTACGCAGTGTCGAGCTGGGAAAGGTCACTGCATCGGCGATGTAGTGACCGTAAAGGCCGGGGAGGTTGGAAATTCCCAGTTCGCACCCTGCCGGCATCAGCAATAGATGTTGTGGTCCTGCACGCATCTCCCGCTCGTCCCACTGCAACAGCTTTTCTCCCTGCCGCACTCGACACAAGGTGGTAACGAATATCGGCACCCTTTGTAAGGTATGGGGCTGCCGAGCCCGGATTACGCAACCCTCGATGAAGTTTTCTCTGTGCTGGATGCTGGCAGGAGGGTGCATCGTTCCTAACGTCCGTAAGTGGAAGTGATTGTGGCTTTGGCCAGGGTATTGGCATTAAGCATGTAGCCAACCAAGGCGCCGCTGGCCTGCTCGTCGAGCGGTAGCTTATCTACTTTCAATGCCCATACGGTGAATTGATAGCGATGGGGCTTATCCCCGACTGGTGGGCAAGCTCCACCAAATCCCGACTGACCATAATCGGTCCGCCCTTGTACTGCACCAATAGGCAGGTTCGACCCCACTCCTCTTGGCAAGCTGCTGGTTGAAGCAGGTATGTTGACCACAGTCCAATGCCACCAGCCGCTGCCGGTCGGCGCATCAGGATCGTAGACCGTGATCGCGTAGCTTTTAGTCCCTGCAGGGGCGTTACTCCAGGAAAGCTCAGGAGAGGTATTCCCCCCCTCGCAACCGAAGCCTTGGAATACTTCAAGATTGGTCAGCGGTCGGTTTTCAGCAATATCCCGGCTGGTCAGCGAGAAATCGGCAGCGTATCCGCTGAGTGCTACTGCCATAGATAGGGCCGGCAGGATTAATCTGATTTTCATTGCGATCTCATCTGCATCTTAGAGTGAAACCTGAGTCTAGGTAGATCAAAGGGTGGTTACTGTGCCGAAATGCTCGATAGCTGTGCCGAAACGCTCGATTAGTTTGTACTGGGAAACATCATTCGCCGGTTGCAGCGTGAAGCCAAACTCAGCCGCCCTTTGCTCGATGGGTTTAGGAAGAGCCAAGGTCTCCCTGATCATGTGCAACGGCGAAACGTTGCGTCTAACCCCTACCCATCGACGGTACTCGAGCGTTTATTACAGGCATGGCGCAATGGTACGAAGCTACAGACCCGGACGTGCCTGCCGACTATGGATGCTCGGTGTTCAGTCGGTGCAAACAGTCACGACTTCAGCTCTGACCTTGAACACGCTCGCCGAGCCTCCTTCGACAAGAGCCGGTGATTCAAAACCAGTTCGAGTAGCTGAAACACGGACGAAACATTCCGGCCATATGATTCGCGTCACCGAAAGCTAGGAGGGTTGGAGATGAATCGGCCATCAAGAAGCATGCGCAAACTGCTCGACGCCGTTGCCACTAACAATGAGGCAGCGGCGCTTGATGTGATGCGTGCTGCCGAGCAGCTCCAAGACGAGGTGTTGCGGCAACGATTGCTTAATCTCATTCATCGGCTCAACCAAGACGCCAATGACTTGCGAATGGCGCGGGAGGATATCCAGGGCGGAGCCATCAAACTCGCGTGACCCGCATCCTCCACTTCTAAGCTCGTCCACCTAAGCCACGCATTGAGTGGCGCGATGAGCAGCTTTATTTAAATCCAGGTAGTGCGGGGCGACAACGCTTCCAGCTGCCTGTAACGCAGCTCTGCTTGAAACATCTGCAACCTCCATTAAGCCTCGATTGATTCACCTATTCGAGTGACTCGTATCATCAATGGTGAAAAGGACGACCAGATCACTCAGGTGTCATCAGCACCGCGAGCGTCATGTTGATTCGGCATTTAATGCCCGCGGCTGCTGCGAATTAACTCATAAGCCCGACGCACCAGAGGATTAATAGTATTGGGCCGAATCCAAAGGTGGTAGGTGACGTCCGGCAGACGGGGCAAACCATCGCTTTCACCCAGCACCCGCATATCCGGGCCTAACATTTCCATGCTTCTGGCAGTGACGCCAAGACCTGCGCGGGTCGCCGCCTTGATACCAATCAGGTTCGACGCCAGATAAGCCTGGCGCCAAGGAATGTTGGCGCGTTCAAGAGCCTCAAGAGCATATCGCCGATAGATACTGGGTTCATCCACCAGGATCAACGGCAAGGGCTCGCCGGGGTTGTGAAGGTACTGCGCAGAACAAATCCACCATACCGGCGAGGTGCGCAAGGCAAAACCTTCCAGATTGGGGTCTTCTCGAGTGGAAATCACCATGTCGACCTTGCCCCGGTGCAGGTCGTCCATGAGAAACGGGCTTCGACCGACGTCGATTTCCAGGCGCAAACGTGGCGCCGAACGCGCGATGTGACTGAGAATCGGTGGCAGGATGGTGTCGGCGATGTCATGGGGAGAGCCAATGCGCAGCACGCCGCTCAAGCTGCTTTCGCGCAAGGAGTTCAGCGCGTCATCGTTGAGCGAAAGCATCTGCCGGGCATGGCGTAGCAACTGCTGCCCGGCTTCCGTGAGCTGCTTTTGCCGCCCGCGTTTTTCGAACAGGCTGACCCCGACCTGTTGCTCCAGGCGTTGCATGTGCTGAGTGACCGACGATTGTGTGCGGGCCAGTTGCACACCGGCCTCGGCAAAGCTGTGCTGATCGACTACGGCAATGAAGGTGCGCAGTAGCTCGAGATCGAGGGTCGACATGGCGGCTGCTTTTTACATTAAGGGTGCGAACATAAACATTGCATATCTTTATGTGTTCGGAGAAATTTATTTTCCTGGAAGCCCGCAGAGGCCAATAAACGTAGGCTTATAGGCGTTTATCTAAAAAGTGACAGCACCTGAGTTATAACGATATTAGATATTTGTATTTCCGTTACCTCGGCGCTGTACGCAGGATGCCCACTCATCAGATCGGGGTTTTGCCGATCATTAATGAGGGGAAATCCATGTTGTTCGAGCGCGCGCCTATAAAACGTTTATTGCCCGTGATGTTGGGTGCCTTGATCTCACTGGCCGCCAGCACTGCTGCCCAGGCTGACGCGACGCTGGATAAGATCGAGCAGCGTCATGTGGTTGTGGTTGGCGTGCTGCTGTCCGGTGGCCCCTTTGGCGGGATCGATCCTGCCACACAGAAGCCGCGTGGTCTGAACGTAGAGCTCGCTCAAGAACTGGGTCGGCAGTTGGGTGCTGAGGTGCAACTGGTGCCGGTATTGCCGGCCAACCGCGTGCAGTTTCTGCAGCAGGGTAAGGTCGATTTGCTGATCGCCAATATGGAATGGACGGCAGAACGCGGCGAGATTCTCGGTTTTGTGCCGACACCGTTTTACCGGGTTGGCGGTACCGCCGCAGTACTCAAGGATAGCAAGATCACCCGCTGGGAAGACCTGAAAGGGCAACCGGTGTGCACCTCTCAAGGCAGCAGCTACGTCAAGCCACTCACCGAGTTGGGCGTTGAGTTGAAGGCGTTCAAAAGTTCGTCCGAGTCCTTGTTGGCACTGCGTGGCAACAACTGCGTTGCGGCAGTACATGACGCCACACTGATCAATCCGTTAATCGCCAACAACACCGAATGGCAAGGCTATCGCGCCATCAGTCCAGAGCTCAACCCGGCGCCGTCGGTGATCTGGACACGTCGTGGTGAAAGCGACACCCAGGCCAAGCTCGACCCGATCGTCAAGGAACTGCACCGCAGCGGCTGGTTGATCGAAGCCCAGAGCCGCAACCACATCACCCCCGCGTCACCCGCGCTGGTCGAGCTGCAAAAGCATTTCCAGGCCAACGGCGCCTGATTCACCTCATCGTATTCAATACGCTGCCGCATCGCGCGACGGCTATTCAAGGTAGTCGCGCATGAACCGTCATTTTTCCACTAAAAACCTGACCTCACTGTGCCTGGCCAGCGTTGTTGCATTGTCGCGATGGTTTCACCTGTCCACCGCGACCGATAGCGTCGCTGAAGCCGGACGTCGCATCGCCCGGGCCTGCGCGCAATTGCGGGGCGAAGCATGAGTCATTGGTTGGAGCTTTTCGTCCACTGGGCTGCCGGGTTCGGTCTGAACTACAACTTCCTGCTGGACGCCTATCAACGCGGCACCGTGGTACAGGGTGCGTTGACCACGATGTGGTTGTGCCTGTTCACCATCCTCGGCAGTTTGCTCGCCGGGCTCGGACTGGCGGCGATGCTGACGTCGGGCAATCCCTGGTTGGCGAAACCGGCACGTGTGTTCGTCGAAGTCACCCGCAACACGCCGACCCTGGTGCAGCTGTATTGCGCGTTCCTCGTATTGAACATGTTGCTCACTCAAGCCGTTGGTGCAGCAAACCCACTGACGCCGTTCGCCTGGGTGGTGATCGTGATCTCGTTGCACAAGGGCGCTTTCCATGCCGAGGCCCTGCGCGCCGGCATCGAGGCTGTACCGGCGGTGACGCTGGAGGCGGCCAGTTCGCTGGCATTCAGCAGCCGTCAGTTGCTATGGAACGTGCAACTGCCGCTGGCCCTGCGGTTCGCTTTGCCTTCGCTGCTCAACAACCTGATCGACCTGGTGAAGATGACCGCCGTCGCCTCGGCGATTGCCGTCGGTGACATCACCTACGCGTCGATCATGATTTGGACTCAAAGCGATAACGTGCTGGAACTGATGATTCTGATCCTGAGCTTTTTCGGTCTGCTGAGTTTTATTGTCAATTGTGTGGGGCGCTACCTTGAAGCGCACCTGAGGATGCCTGGCTATGGCCATTGAATCGTCCGTCACCGTACCGGTGGCCTGGCCGCGTCGGCATGTCGGCAAACTTCTGCTGCTGGTCTGTGTTGTGCTCTGGTTGGTGTGGTTCGTCCCGCAAAGTCCGGTGTTAAAGGCGTTGCTGCAATGGTCGCCGGCACTGGCCGCAGGCTTTGGTCAGAACATTCTGATCAGCTTGGTCGCGATCGCATTGGGCTCGCTGCTGGGGTTGCTGGTTGGGGCGCTGGGGTTGTCGCCGCTGCGTCTGCTGCGTTTGTCTGCGCGGATCTGGGTGCAGATTTTCCGCAATGCACCCTGGCTGGTGCTGATCTATTTCACTACCTACGTGTTCCCGTTCGAGATCCACATCGGTAGTGCTTACGTGTCGTTTCCGGACTGGGTCAAGGTGACGATCGGCCTGGCCTTGCCGGCGAGTGCCAACGTTGCGGAGATCTTCCGTGGCGCCATCGCTTCGATCCCCAGCACTCAATGGGAGGCCGCACGCTCGCTGGCGTTTACCCGGGGGCAAATTTTCCGCTCGATCATTCTGCCGCAGTGCTTCAAGCGCATGTTGCCACCGTGGATGAACCTGTATGCGGTGATCACCATGGGCACCGCGCTGGCCTCTCTGGTGGGCGTGCATGATGTGATCGACACCGCACAGATTGCCAGCAACACCGTGAACATGACCGGTTTCACTGTAGTGATCTACCTGAGCTTGCTGGTGCTGTTCTTCGCTTATTGCTACCCGATTTCCCGTCTCACCCAACGCCTGGAGCGACGTTATGCCTTCTACTGAAACCGTCGTCGAGCCGCTGGTGAGCCTGCGCGATCTTCACCTGTCGTTCGCCAGCAATCCGGTGCTCAAAGGCATCGACCTTGACGTCCACCGTGGTCAGGCGGTGTCGATCATCGGCCCGTCCGGCTCCGGTAAATCAACCATCCTGCGCTGCATCACCGGGCTATTGCAGGCGCAGCGCGGCACCATCCGCGTCGGTGCCACCGAAGTTCACACCCTGGCCCAGGAAGCCCAGCGCATCGAATTGCGCAAGCGCGTGGGTTTTGTATTCCAGCAGTACAACCTGTTCCCGCATTTGTCGGTGCTGGAGAACCTGGTGATAGCACCGCGCAAGGTGTTGGGGCGCAGCCGGGTCGATGCCGAAAAAGAGGCATGTGCCTTGCTGGCCAAAGTGCGCATGGAGCACAAGGCCGATGCCTATCCGGGACAACTGTCCGGGGGCCAGCAACAACGTGTGGCAATTGCCCGGGCGCTGGCGATGCGACCGGAACTGATTCTGTTCGATGAAGTGACATCGGCCCTTGATCCGGAAACCGTTGGCGAGGTGCTGACGGTGATTCGCGAGTTGACCGAAGAGGGCATGACCTGCGTGCTGGTCACGCACGAAATGCGTTTCGCCGAAGAGATCAGCGACATCGTCTACTTCACTGAAAACGGCGTAATCGTCGAGCACGGCAACGCCGCTCAGATTTTTCAGCACCCGACCAGCGAGCGCACCCAGGAATTTCTGCGCCATGCGGCGGGTGATCCGGGGCGCCGTCCCGCTGTCGTCAACGACCCTTATCTGCTGACCAACCTGGGTCGCTACAGCCTGTCCGTCTAAAACCGAGGAGCCTGTTCATGAGTACCGAAAGCCGTGCCGTCGTTATCGAAGATTTCCTGAAGAAAATCCGCGTCATCAACCAACATGGCGTTGACCGCGCCGCGCTGGTGGAAATTGTTTCCCTGCTCGAAGCCTTGGCCGAACGCCGTGATCTATTTAATTTCGATGAGTTTCCCGCGCCGGTGCCGGGGCAGGGCAGTTCTGCCTTTCGTTACCGTCTGAATGACGACGGAGACACACCGACGCTGTACCTGAACTCACTGTTGCCGGGCAAAAGTACGATCCCCCACAACCACGAAACCTGGGCGATCATCAGTGCCGTCGAAGGCCAAGAGATCAACTACGTTTACAGCCGTGATGACGAAGGTCGCGAGCCTGGTTTCACCACCTTGCACCTGGAAAAGGAAGTGATCGTGCAACCAGGCAGATCAATCTCGTTCTTGGGTGAAGACCTGCACGGCATTCGAGTCGAAGGCGAGCACGCGACCTTGCATTTCCACCTCTACGGTCTGCCGCTGGAGTCTCTCAATGGGCGCTATGGCGTAGAGGCTGACGGGCGCATTCTCAACTACAACGCCTCGCAAATGGCGCCGTCGATCAAGGCTTACGCATGATCGATCTTTACTATTGGCCTACCGCCAACGGTTTAAAAATCGGCATCCTGATCGAAGAGCTCGGGCTGGATTACCGTGTGCTGCCGATCAACATCCGCGAAGGCGAGACGCGACTGTATCGAGTGCTGGAAGCGCGTCTGTCTGAAGTGCCGCATGTGGCGGGTGAGTACTCCATCGCCGACATGGCGATTTTTCCGTGGATTCAGCCGCAGCGACACGGCCAGGAACTGGCGGATTTTCCGCACATGCGTGCCTGGCGCGAACGCCTCAAGGCGCGTCCAGCCATTCAGCGTGCGTACGCGAAGGGCCGCGAACTGGCGGCCAATGAGCGCTCTCTGGCGCTTCAATAATTTTCTTTCGAGCGGAACACCCATGAGCCAAACCGTAACCTCAGGGCAACTGCAGCAGTGGCTGTTCGACGGGCAGGAAATCGCCCTGTTTGATGTGCGCGAGCATGGCCAGTATGGCGAAGCCCATCTGTTTTTCGGAGTCAATCTGCCCTACAGCCGACTGGAGCTGGAGGTGCTGCGTCTTGCACCGAATCTCCAAGTGCGGCTGGTGATCTATGACCAGAACGGCGGTGATGTCGCTTCGCGTTCTGCCCAGCGCCTGTATGCGTTGGGGTATGGCAACGTGCACGTTCTGGAGGGCGGTGCGGATGGTTGGCAGGCCGCCGGTTATCAACTGTTCGCCGGCGTGCATGTCCCTTCCAAGGCATTTGGCGAGTTGGTGGAAGAGGCCAGTCATACACCGCATGTCACCGCGCAACAATTGGCCGATTGGCAATCTCGTGGCGAGCCACTGGTCGTACTGGACGGCCGGCCGTTCGATGAGTACCGCAAGATGACCATTCCCGGTTCAGTGTGCTGCCCGAACGGCGAGCTGGGCTATCGAATCCATGACCTGGTGCCAGACAACTGCACGCCAATCGTGATCAATTGCGCTGGTCGAACCCGTAGCATTATCGGTGCGCAGACGCTGATCAACCTGGGCTTGAAGAACCCGATCTACGCGTTGGAAAACGGAACCCAGGGCTGGTACCTGGAAGACTTTCAACTGGAGCATGGCAGCAGCCGTCGTTATGCCGATGCGGTGTCCGTTGCACCACTAACGGCGCAACGTCTGGCGGTCGCGCAACTGGCGGATCGGGCCGGTGTGAAAACGGTATCGGCTGCAAAGGTCGTGCAGTGGGCCACAGACGCCGGGCGCAGTCTGTTTTTGTGCGATGTGCGCACCGCCGAAGAGTTTGCCGCCGGCAGTTTACCTGGTGCTCAACACACGCCAGGCGGTCAGTTAGTTCAATCGACTGATCTGTATATCGGCGTGCGTCAGGCGCGGCTGGTTCTGATCGACAGCGATGGTGTGCGGGCGCCGATTGTCGCGAGTTGGCTGCGCCAATTGGGGCATGAGGCGTATGTGCTGGAAGGTGGTGTGAGCAGTGGCCTGGCGTTACCCGCGGGTAAAGCTCTCGCTTATGAAAAGTTGCCAACGATCACTGCGCGGGCACTGGCTGATGCGTTGAAAGATAACGCCGTCGCGCTGATCGACCTGCGTCCGAGCATGACCTTTCGCAAGGGGCACATTGTCGGTTCGAGCTGGTCGATCCGCTCGTTGCTGGCGTCACACGTCGTGGATGAACAGCGACCGCTGGTGTTACTGGCCGATGATCCGCAACTGGCTGCGTTCGTCACACTGGAATTACCTCAAGCCCAGCGTGCGCAGGTGCAGCTGCTTGACGGCGGGCTCGAGGCCTGGCGTGCAGCGGGTTTCGCCGTGCGGGAAAGCCCGGACACGCCATCCAATGATCGATGCATCGATTTTCTGTTTTTTACCCATGACCGCCACTCCGGCAACAAAGACGCGGCGCGTCAGTATCTGGCTTGGGAAATCGGTTTGCTGGCGCAGATGAGTGACGACGAAATCGCCGGTCTTAAACCATTGCAACCTCTAGCTCGTTCGGATTCGCAGGTGCGTACTCGCCTGGTGCATTCGGCGCGGGCTCAGGGTGTCGGCGGTCGCGCAGTCAATGTGCCGGTCACTCGCTTAAGCACCGTGCTGTTCGACAACCTGGCGCAAATGCGTGACGCCCGAGCTCGCCGTGATAGCGAGCGTGTGCTGAGTTATGGAGCACGCGGAAATCCAACGGCGTTTGCCCTCGAAGACCTGGTCACCGAGCTGGAGGGTGGTTATCGCACTCGCTTGTTCGGTACCGGGTTGGCAGCGGTCGCGCAGACGTTTCTCGCTTACCTGCGACCCGGCGATCATGTGCTGATCACCGACGCGGTATACGCGCCTGTGCGGCGTCTAGCACGGGAGTTTCTTCAGCCCTTCGGTATTCAGGTCAATTATTTCGCCCCGGACGGCCATGACTTGGAGGCTCTACTGCAAGCCAACACCAAAATGGTCTACACCGAAGTGCCAGGCTCTTTGTTGTATGAACTGTGTGACTTGCCGGCCATCGCCGCCCTGTGCAAACCGCGAGGGATTTTGCTGGCCGTCGATAATACTTGGGGCTCTGGTTACCTGTACCGACCGCTGACACTTGGTGCGGACATCTCAATCATGGCGCTGACCAAGTACCTGAGCGGCCACAGTGATGTGGTCATGGGCAGTGTCTGCACCTGTGAAGCAGCCTGGCAGCCCATGATGAATATGAGCGATGCCTTTGGCGCGACCGTCAGCCCCGACGACGCTTATCTGGTATTGCGAGGCGCCCGAACGTTGGCGCCACGCCTGGAGGTGCATGAGCGCCAGGCCTTGGAAGTCGCTCTTTGGTTGCAAGCGCAACCGCAGGTGAAACGGGTGTTCCATCCGGCCTTGACCGATCATCCTGGCCACTCCTTGTGGCAGCGAGATTTCACCGGCAGCAACGGCTTGCTGTCCTTTGAACTGAGCGAGGCGGACGACGCGTATGTCGAGCGCTTCATTGGTGCACTGCAGCTGTTCGGGTTGGGTGCTTCCTGGGGCGGTTTTGAAAGTCTGATCACCGTGGCCGATACCCAAAACCGTAACAGTGCGGCTGATCGCTCAATGAATCCTGTGTTGCGGTTGCACATCGGTCTGGAAGATGTCGCAGCGTTGATCGAAGATCTGCAGCGCGGGTTTAAGGCTTTGGAGTAGGGCTGGGCTCGAGGCTTTTGCTGCGCTTTCACACGGTAATGCATATCTGCCGAGGGGCACTGACCGGTAGTAGCGTGAACGCTGCGAGAGGGTGGGTGGACACGCCGGCTCGGGGCTTGGTTCGAAGCGTCCCTTGGAGATGCTGGGGGCGAGGGCGGAAACGAACGCTGTCGTCGATCTTATCGGTCGACTGGGGGAGAGGAGTGATTGTTTGTCTTCCCCGCCCTTCCAGACGGAAACACAATCTCAATGTGCCCAGTTTATATTGCCGGCTCGGCGGAGGTCTCTGCCGCTCCGCTCTATGTTGCTGAGTGACCGAAGAGGTCTATGGCATTCCTTATTTATCCTCGGCGCTGCTAGGCCGTCCTTTATCCCAAGCTTTTGCGCATATCCATTGCCTTTTTGGGCTGCTGCGGATGGTGCTCGCTACACTCGAATCTCAGGTGTGGCGCTTAGTTCAGCGGAGACTCAATGCTCATGGGCATGTGAATGGATGGTCAGGGCACCAGGTACCTTGGTGCGTTCGAGCCCCCCACGTTCCAGCCACCGGAGGGTCTGCTCATAGGCGCGCTGCAGCAAAGACTCGGTCTGGTCAAAGTTGAACACCGATACATCCACAGGGCACAAGGGCGGGACGATGTGCAGGCTGGTGAGAGTGCGGAAGTGTTCGATGTCGCTCACCAGTTGGCGCATGCTCATCAGATTTACGGTGTGCAGGGCTAAGGCGACCAGGCCTCGGGGCGGTTGTGTTAGGGCGCAACTCACCCCGGTGGGAATTACCACGACGTTGGTGGCTCCCAAGGCTACGGCAGTCGAAATAGGTGTATTGCTTGCCACACCGCCGTCAACCAGGAACTGATCGGCGATTTGTACGCAGGGGAACACCAACGGGATGGCAGCGCTGGCCAGTAACGCCTGCTCAAGTTCGCCACTGGACAGAACCGTCTCGGCACCACTGAGCAGGTCGGTGGTGACGATGTGTAGGGGCAGCGCCGCATCCTCAATGCGATGAATGGGCAGTGCCTGATCCAGCAGTCGATTCAAGGCCGCCGGCTGCAACAGAAAACCACGCCGTTTGATCAGTCCTCTACAGGTATCGAGCCAGGACAGGGGAAAGATGTCCGTTTTACGTAGGCCCCGCCAGAAATTGGCGAGCGCCTCGACGCCTTCGGAATCGGGTCTTGCGGCAAAATAGGCACCGTTGATGGCGCCCACCGAAGCGCCCACCACCATGTCGCATCGAACGTTGGCCTCGACCAAGGCCCGCAACATACCCACTTGGACAGCACCCAAGCTGCCGCCGCCAGCGAATACGATTGCGGTATTGGTAGCCATGGTCGAAGTCTCTGTGCAGAAATGTATCGAATTAGTGTAGCTGGCGGGTCGGGGTTACTTCCGGGGGCTCGCCACATGATCGAGACGTCGCAAGCTTGGAGTTCCGGACGAGACCGAATCCCAATGGAGCCGGGATCAATGCGTAACCATTTGGCGCTTGGCATTTCGAAACGGGTGGATCATAGGCTTAGGGACGCACGACCTACATCATTCTGACGTGGTTGCTCGGCATTCAGCCGCGAACAAACAGCGTCTGCCTCCGTCCTGACCTTGAACACGCCATGCTTGCTAGCCGAGCCTCCTTCGACGAGATCAACGACCCTGTATTGCTTACTGCCATCGTCCAGTCTGGTGGTCTCGATCACCTTGAATCTTGGTTGCATGGTGCGTTCCCTGCTGAAGATTGTGTTCCAGGAGTACCGGTCTGACTCCATGATTTCAATAATTTTGCAGGACTGAGCTGCGACAATTTATGACAGCGTGTCGTGACTCTCATTTCCCAAGCGCTGACGGCAAGCTGCAATGGAGCGTATAGCTCAACTGGATCAGTGCCACAGCGCTGCCAGGTTTCAATAGATCCGACACGGCCGTCACCCCGGACGAATTATCCCTGCTTGGTAGAGAAAATCGCTGGCATTTGAAGATGCCTGTAAATGGCCAAAAACCTCAGGCCGAAGGTGAAAATCAAAGCAATCCAACCGGCGATCCAGACCGACGGGAATATGTTGCGCAACACAACATACAGGGTGCATCCCAGCAAGATTGGCGTGGCATATATCTCACGTGACATCAACAATGAGACTCTTCCGGCCAGGACATCGCGTGCTATACCGCCTCCAATGCTGGTCAGCACGCCCATCATCACTGCCAAAGGCGCGGCAAGGTGGAATGCCAATACTTTCTCAGTAGCAGCCAGGCCGAACAGTGCAGCGGCCAAACCATCGAGATAGAGCAGCAGGCGATAACGTCGTTGTAATCTTTTAGTCAGAAAAAACGCCAACAGCGCAGCAAACAAGGCGGCCCAAATGTAATTGAAATCGGCAATCCAGAAGATCGGTAGACCCAGCAGCAGATCTCGTAGGGTGCCACCACCAATAGCGGTGATGATGCCGAGCACCACAGCACCGAACAAATCGACATCGGCTTTTTGGATAGCCAGCACACCGGTTATTGAAAATACGGCAATGCCTAGCATTTCCTGAAAATAAAGCATCCTGTGTTCCTTTATCGGGTTACCAATCGCCCAACTATGTTGAGACAGTAGCCCAAGATGGGGAAATCGCTTTTTCGGGCACCTGGGCTGGAAGGCGCGGGGCATGTCGCCGCTGTTGGTGCAGGTGTCAGCAATGTGCGAGTAGGGGGTCGCGTCGCCTAAGCGTGTTTTTTTGTACTAGGCTAGTGCAGCAGACTGGGCTGATAGATTTTTGGGAAGGGAGGGGAACTGCTGCTTATCGGTACTACGCAGCTCTTCTGCGACATCGAAGGCTTCCCCCAGTATCAGTAAATTCGTTGGAACTGTGAATCGCGGCAAGCGCTGCTTCTTAACGATAGCCTTGCAGTGACCCCATACACCACGTCGGCGGAAGACGTGTTGATGGCAATGGCACTGCCTACATGATGAAGGGGGCGTGACGCCATTACGGCAAACGATGATTACGATATGGATGAATCGATGTCAGATCTTTTTGCCGAGCAGAACCTGATACTGATTGTTGACGACAGCGTCGATACGATTCGTCTGTTGAGCGGCATGCTCAAAGATCAAGGCCAAATACTGTTCGCCACCAGCGGCGAAACCGGTATTCGTCTGGCCCATGAGCGAAAACCGCAACTGATCCTGCTCGATGTGGAAATGCCCGGTATGAGTGGCTATGAAGTCTGCGCGGCGCTGAAAGGAGACCCAAGCACCTCTGGCTGTGCTGTCATTGTTATTACGGCACATACGGGGGTGGACAGTGAAGTCGCAGCGTTGGCTTCTGGTGCAGTGGATTACATCACTAAACCGTTCAATCCTCCGGTCGTGCGCGCACGTGTTCAGACGCACCTTCGACTGCAACAGCACAATCATTTCTTGCTTCAACTGGCGAATCGGGATGGTCTAACGGGGCTATATAATCGACGCTTTTTTGATGAAACACTCGCATTAGAGTTCGAGCGGCACCGACGGCAGAAAATGCCTTTAGGCCTAATGCTTATCGATATCGATCACTTCAAGGCTTACAACGATCATTATGGTCATCAGGGTGGCGATGAGTGCTTGAAGCGTGTGTCGGCTGCCATTGGTGCTACCACGAGACGACCAGGTGAAGTCGTCGCACGCTATGGCGGTGAAGAGTTCGTGGTCATCCTGCCGCACACGGGAACATATGATCTACAAAAGCACGGGGAGTGGATCTGTAAACAGGTTCGTAGTTTAAACCTCGAACATCAGTCCTCAGCAACCGCCAGCAGCGTTACGATCAGTGCTGGTTTAGCCTCCATTGTGCCTAATCAGAGCGATTCCATGCAGCAACTGATTGCAGCAACTGACCAGGCGCTATACCAAGCAAAGTCAGCTGGGCGAAATCGTGCGGTGATGAGTACGCCGAAGTGATTCGAAACGCTGGCGGGTAGTCGTCAGCGGCAATAGCTTCGTATCTGGCTGAGCTACATTCTACGGGGCGGGCTTAGTGCAATGGCCCCTTGGGTATCCAGTGAGGGGCTTAGAGATATACCTAGAAAGTGCTTTGCTTGATGGTTAACCAAGGAGCAGCAGCTTGCAGACCAAGAAGAGAACGTCCAGTTTTTTTGCAGACGTGTGGTTTGTATGGCCTTGCCTGCTGTTTGTGTTATGCCTGACAACCACATTGGTGGTACTGGTCTCTGACTATCGGACTCGGCAAAAAGCCACCTCGGAACTTGATGCAGAAGTGGTCAGAATTGCCAAAGTGCGCTTTGGGCAGTTGCAACATCGGATTGCAGACTTGCACAACGATGTTTTGTTTCTATCCAAGGTTCCTGCGGTGTCGGGAATGGTTCGTGCTTCCCTTGCCGGAGGTATTGACGCCAAAGAAAGCGACAGCTATGAGGTTTGGACACACCGGCTCGAACAACTCTACAGCGCATACCTCGAAACCAACCCGCACTACTTGCAGGCAAGGCTGATTGGCGTAGCGAATAATGGCAAGGAGTTGGTGCGTGTTGAACACAAGGCTGGAGCTGTGTTGGTGACTCCCGCCGATCAGTTGCAGTTCAAGGGCGACCGCGATTATTTCCAAGCCACCGGTAAACTGCGCCAAGGGCAGGTTTATACCTCAGACTTCAACCTCAATCGTGAGCGTGGCAAGCTGGAACTACCCATCGTACCAACGGTACGGGTGGCAACCCCCATCTATGCCGACGACGGCAGCCTATTCGGTATCGTGGTACTCAATATCGACAGCAACGCCATATTGTCCCAGGTGGGAGAGCGGTTGCCTGATAACTATTCTGCTTACATCGTCAATCAGGAAGGGGACTTTCTGCTGCACCCCGACTCAGCTCGCGCCTTTGGTTTTGATCTGGGTAAGCGCTATCGATGGGAGGATGAATTTAAGGCTGTGAGCCAGTCTGCTCCTGGCGAGAAAGGCCCTGTCCAAAATTGGAGAAGCCAGGCGGGAAGTTTGCTGCATGTTGTGCGGCATGACGAGATGCTGAGCGGTGAGGGTTCGGAGCGCCACCTGACAGTATTTATTGCTGTCAGCGACACAGCGGTCATCGAAAGTGTGGCCAGTTCGAGACAAATCACCCTGTTTACGATGCTGGTCATTTCCGGCATCGCTGCCGGCTTTCTTTACCTGTATGGAGTCAGTACGCGACGTCAGTTGCAAGTAATGATGGAGCAAAGCCGCCTTGCTGCCATTGTCGCCAGCTCTAGCGATGCCATCGTTGGTACAACACCGCAAGGCTTTGTGCTCAGTTGGAACGAGGCCTCAGAGCGCATGTTTGGCTACAGTGAAGACGAAGCAGTGGGCCGCTCGTTAGCAAAGTTGATTGGCTCGCCGGAGCTGATAGCGGAACAGGTGCGCCTGACGGCAGCCATTGAGCGCGGAGAAGCAGTCCCCCATTTTGCTACAACACGACGCCGACGCGATGGTACGACCGTGGACGTCTCTATCGCTGTTTCACCCGTCCGTGAGGCTGACGGTAAAGTGACAGCCGTTGCGCAAACAATTCGTGATATCAGCCAAGAAAAGGCCAACGAGTCTCGGATTCTCTCGCTGAACGCCAATCTGGAGCAGCAGGTCGCTGAGCGTACTGCCCAGTTACTGATCGCCAAGGATCGTGCTGAAGTCGCCAGTCAAGCGAAGAGTGAGTTTGTTGCCAATATGAGTCATGAAATTCGCACGCCGATGAATGCCGTGTTGGGCATAACGCACCTTCTGGCTAATACGTCTTTATCCACCGACCAAAATAAATACCTGCAAATGCTGCGAGGTGCTGGGGAGTCCTTGCTTGAAATTTTGAATGACATTCTGGATTTTTCCAAAATTGAGGCCGGTCACTTAGAGATTGTCCCCATTCCGTTCCAGTTGTGCGATGTACTCAATGCACTAGCGACCATTATGTCCATCAATGCCGTCAACAAGGATTTGGAGTTGGTGATCGGCGTCGAGCCGGATGTACCGCAAGCTTTTATCGGTGATGCACTACGGTTACAGCAAGTGCTGGTCAACCTGGTGGGTAACGCTATTAAGTTCACTGAGCGTGGGGAAGTTGTTGTGCTCGTGCAGCGGGTGGGGAGCGAAGAGGACATCGTCAACATGTGCTTCCGGGTGCGTGATACCGGCATTGGTATGACGAACGAACAACAAGCGCGTTTATTTTCACCGTTTTCCCAGGCAGATACCTCCATCACCCGTCGCTTTGGCGGCACAGGCCTTGGGCTGGCTATTTCGAAGCGTTTGGTTTCCTTAATGGCGGGAACCATCACGATGGAGAGTTCCGTCGGCGTCGGCAGTGAGTTCCAGGTAACTATTCCACTTCGACAAAAAAGCTCCATTGAACACATACAACATCCACAAAATACCTTGGGTGACTTACGCATTTTGGTTGTCGATGACAACGTGACCAGTCGTGAGTATTTGTGCAAAACGATTTTTGGTTGGAACTGGCAAGCCGACGGGGTGGCGTCAGGCGAGCAGGCGGTAGAGCAGGTGCGCGTGCTTGAACGGCGTGGTGAGCTCTATGACGCGGTGATAGTAGACTGGCAGATGCCGGGCTTGAATGGGCTCGAAACCATGCAGGGGATCCGGAGGATACTGCCTACGTATACGCAGCCGATTATCATAATGGTCAATGCATTTGATCAGGGTAAGCTCATGCAAGAGCCTTCGTCGGCGGAGATCGATGCAGTCTTGATCAAGCCCGTTACCAGTTCAAATCTGTTCGATACGCTGCATCAAGCGCTGGCAGCGCGAATAGATCCCCAGGTGTCCGTCCAATTCAAAAGCGAGAGCTTATCTTCAAGTCTGCAATTGGATGGCGTGCTCCTACTGCTGGTGGAGGACAATCCCCTGAATCAGTTCGTGGCAACGAACATACTGGAACAAGCTGGCGCGATTGTGGAGGTCGCCGGCGATGGTCAGCAGGCTGTCGATAGATTGCGTGCCGATCCACAGCGTTATCAAGTAGTGCTAATGGATGTGCAAATGCCAGTCATGGATGGTTTTTCCGCCACCCGAGTTATCCGCAATGAGTTGCAACTGACATTGCCGATATTAGCCATGACTGCGGGGGTATTTGAGTCTGAGCGTGAGCAGTGTGTAACGGCTGGTATGGATGGTTTTATCGCCAAACCCATTGACGTCAAGCAGATGCTGAGCACCATCCGCCAACATGTGCCGACTATCAGCCACGCATCAAAGACGCCAAAAACAATGACTTTAGCACCTTCGATTGACGACCTTTCGGCATTCGATGTTGGGCCGTTACTCGCCGTCGCCAAGAACGACAAAACCTATTTTGACACCCTCATTACATTGATCAAAAGGACTGTAGAGGACGGCGTCGCTCCCATCACTAAAGCGCGTATCGCATGGCAAGAAGGGCGGAGCCGCGATGCGGCGAGCCTGTTCCACACACTGCGGGGAACCCTCGGTACGTTAGGAGCCAGGCGTTTTGCAGAAACATCTCTACAAATCGAATTGGCCATTAACGATAACGACAGGATGCGCGCCGACGCATTGTTTGGTGTGATCACGCTGGATCTGGAGGAAACGCTGACGGCTGCTAAACATTGGATTGCACAACAGGGAGTATCTGAAACGAATGAGAATGCTTCTGCTAACTGGGATCCATCCCAAATAACTGAGTTTTACCTACTGCTCCAGCAACAGAGTTTGGATGCCTGTGAGCTCTACAGCGCTTTGCGGTCGTCGCTTCTATTACAGCTCGGTTACGATCTGGCTAAGGAGTTGGACGCGGCAATGGAGCGGCTGGATTTTCAAACAGCATCGGCGTGCATTCAGTCTGTAATGATCTAATGAAACCGCATTTATTTCGCTACGTTGAAAGCGGATTTTCAAACCATCGACTTCGATGAACTTCATGTCGTCTGAGTTTATCGATTTAGTCATGACGTGTTCCTCGGGTTGCATGCAATATCCCTGTGAGGGGACTTTTTGTGGTCATGCGATGGTTGCAGGCGAGCGCGCGCACTCGCGCAGCAGAAATCTTCGGTCGCCCGCCGAATACGACGCGCGCTTGGGCAGCTCGAAGCTCGCCTGCTGCGGGCGACAGAACGCTATCGACTCTGCCTCACCGGCCCTACACCAGTGCCGTGCGTTCGATAAAAAACAGCGGTGACAAGGCAACGAAAGCAACGAAATTGGAGGCGTTGCGTTCAAGGTCATCCGCATATGGATTGGCCTTCGCCACCGCCATATCCCCACTCAGAACATCGTGTTCGTGTTGTTGGCCGTTTCCGGCACCGGCTGCAGCACGTCCCAGTGTTCCACGATCTTTCCATCGGCATCGAAGCGGAAGATGTCCACGCCTGCGGTTTCCTTGCCGCCCCAGTCCAGATAGCGCACGTGGATGAAAGCCAGGTCGCCGTCGATCGCAATACGCTTAACTTCGCACGCCACTTTCCCAACCTGCTTGATGTAACCGGCGATGAAATCGGTGCCATCCGGAAACAGCGGGTTGTGCTGGATATACGGACCAGCAACTAGACCTGCCAGCAATTCGGACTCGCCCTGGTTGAAGACCCGCGCGTAGATGGTGTCGATTGCTGCCTGAATGCGATCTCTATTCATGGTTTCACCTTTTGGTTGATGTGATCTGTATTTCATCAGTCGCGAAGGAGATGAACAATGTCTAAAACTCGCTAACACATACCAATTCGTCTCATTCTGCTAATATGACGCGATGGACGCATTGAATGGTTGGTTGAAAGCGGTTCGAGCCGATGGCTTGGTGCTGGCGCGCACCCGCGTGGCGGGGCCATGGGGGTTTGCGGTGCAAGCTTGCGAAGCCGTAATGTTTCATTTCGTCGCGGAGGGACGGGCCTTCGTCCGCCAAGCAGACGCGGCAACCATCGAGCTGCAGGCTGGTGAAATGGTCATGTTCCCGCGTGGCCATGCGCATGAAGTTGTGTATTCGAAGCGCGGCCGAGTCATACCGCTCGAATCCTTCCTCGCCCTGCGCGATGGCGTCCTCGACAGCGGTCCAAAGGCCACCACGCTGATTTGCGGTCAATTCAACGTGGATCAGCACCTGGCGCTTCCAGCACTGCGGGCGTTACCGCAGTCGGTGTCGTTGCGCGCCGGAATGGAGCCTGGCAGTTCGTCGCTGAGCGATACACTGCGCATGCTACGTCACGAAGTGGAGACACCGAACTTCGGCAACCATATCGTGGTGCGTAACCTGCTCTCGTGCCTGTTCGTTTACTTCATGCGTAGTTGGGCCGATGCGGCTTCTCCAGCGGCAAACGACTGGTTTTCAGCTTTGCGATCGCCGCAGATGACACGGGTTCTCGCGCGCATACACGAAGCACCTGACCATGCATGGACCTTGGAGGAACTCGCCAAAGAAGCTCGCTTGTCGCGTGCTGCTTTTGCCCGCAACTTCTGCGCCTTGGTGGGCGAGCCACCACACCAATATCTGACGCGTTGGCGCATGGGAATTGCCGCGCAACTGTTGGAGGAGACCGAGCTGCGACTTGGCGAGATCGCCTCGCAAGTTGGCTATAGGTCGGAATTTTCGTTCAGTCGTGCCTTCAAGTTGGCGCGAGGAGTTTCACCGATCCAGTACCGCCGAGCACAACAGAATCAAGCACCCGCAGGTCAGCGCGAGCCTGGGTCGGTTGCGACGTAGTTTTTCGTTTACGCCCCCCCCGTTGACGAGCTAGCTGATCCTGTCGCAGCAGTCAGTGCCTGGGGCTGATCAGAAGCAGGGCCTCCATCAATGCGTAGCGTTCGACTGTCATCCCAGGGTAGTCAACACAAACACTTCTGCTAGCCAGCCCGTTAACTATGAGTGATCAATTCAAACCCGTCTGGTCAGTTCGAATGGAAATGACTGGTCAAGTCGAATGCCAATAGATGGTCAGATGCAATGCAAAGTGGGGGGGGGCAGTGGGGTGCAATTCCCACAACGCCGACTTTGTTATGGGCGGATAGTCTTGGATAGCCTAATGGCTGTATAAAATGGAGATCAGGGACGCTCACATGCGAGGGAGGGCGCAATGTTTTTAAATGATCAAGAGACCGCAACGGATCTTCTGTACTACAACGCCATCGCCAAAACGGTTGTCCGGCTCATTCGGGACACTCCGAATACTCCGATCACAGTAGGTGTTCATGGCGCATATTCTCGTGGAGTCCGGTGAGGCACGAAGCGAACTGACTTGGGAAACCTACGGACGTCGTCTGTACGACTACTTCGCCTTCTTGGAAGCCAATGGCTTGGCCTGGGATGAAGAGAGCCCTGCTAACGGTCTGAGCGTCCTATCTCGTTACCGGGACTGGTCTCAAGGCGAGCTGGGGCTCGATCCTGGCACGGTGAACAAGCGGTTGAATCTGATCGTTAGCTTCTACCAGTGGGCTAGCCGCACGCCAGGGAATGCTAGTGCTTCGGAGCGCGGGCATACCAACCGTAGATTGCGATGCCGGCATAACAGGTCGCTGGCACGCTCAATGCCATCGCGAGCGTCGAGAGATCGGCCGCATACCCTGTCAATGGCGGAATAAATGCCCCGCCAACAATGGCGCAACAGAACAGGCCCGAACCTTCTGCCGCGCGATGACCGAGCCCTGCGGTCGCAAGGGTAAAGATCGTCGGAAACATGATGGAGTTGAACAGCCCGACGGCCAGCAGCGACCATCCGGCAACAACGCCTTGTGTGGTGGCAGAGATCGTCAACAGCACAATGACTGCCGTGGCGGCAAAGGCCAGCAGTTTCCCGGGCGCGAAAGTGCGCATCAGCGCCGAGCCGATAAAGCGGCCAACCAGGGCGCCACCCCAATAGAAGGCAACATGCTTGCCCGCGGCGTCGGCGGGAAGGGCCAGGGTTGTCGGCAGCATGAGGTAGTCGGTGATGAGGCTGCCAATCGTGACTTCGGCGCCGACATAGAGAAATATGCAAGCGGTGCCGAGTGCAAAGCGCGGCTGCTTTAGAAGGTCGAGCGCAGCGAGTGGATTGAGACGTTCAGGTCTTGTTGACGGTTGCAGCTCATTTCTTTTCAGCCAGACGATCAAGGCGACCATGCAGATGAAGAGCGTAATGCTTGCATAGGTGTTGCTGATCACGCTGGCTTCCTGCGACAGGAAGGACGTCAGTTCTGCTGGCGACAATGCGGAGGTATCTACCGCATTGAGGGAGCCCAGGATCAGTATGGCACCCAGGTAGGGCGCGACCGTGGTTCCCAGCGAATTGAACGCATGGCCGAGGGTGAGGCGGCTAGGGGCCGTTGCGGCGGTTCCGAGCAGTGAAAGCAGCGGGTTCGCAACGACCTGAACGGTTGTCACGCCAATCGCAAGCACAAAGAGGGCGCCGAGGAAGGCTGGAAACAATGCGGACTGGGTGGCAGGAATGAAGAGCAGGCATCCACCAGCCATCAGCAGCAACCCAAGGACGGCCGCTCTCATGTAGCCGATTCGCGAAATGAGCAGGCCTGCGGGTATGGCGAAAATGAAATAGGCAAAAAAGAATGACGACTGCACAAGCATGGCCTCGGTATAGCTGAGGCTGAAGAGGTGCTTGAGTTTTGGCACCAGGACATCGTTAAGGCTGGTGATGCTGCCGAGGATGAAAAACAGCGCGAACACGTAGGTGCTCATCTGTTGGGCGTGGGGTGTTGCCAAACTGTTGGTGACAGTCGCGCTAGCACTAGCATTCGTCATCACGGGCTTCCTTTCTTGTGATTGTTACTTTCAAGGAAAGCTCTATCGAGCCTCGGGCACCTTGACAGTGAGACAGCGCTATCTTTGTGCGGTGAAGTACTCGCCAAAGGAGGGTGCGCTGCCATCTGATTTTTTGTCTGTAGCCGCTACCGCTCACCCAAAGTCCGGGGCCAGTCGTTAGAGGGCGCTACCTTAGTGCCTGACTTTTCGTTTGGCAAGCCGCTGGATCTTTTGGGGGTTATGCCGAGATAAGGGGCAAATTCGCTCATTTGGTCTGCAACTATTTGTCGGGATTGAAAATTCCGGAGACAACGCAATAGGCGTCCGCGGATTGGCCGAGGTGGCCAGCCATTCAGGAGGAATTGAGGTGGTTTGCACGTTTATGGAACAACCACCAAGAGCACAATCTCTCGCAGCATTCCTGGAGCAGGGGGTAGCCTGAGGGCAATTGAGCTGACGAAATTCAGTGACCTGTATGAGGAGCGCGTGCGCCAATCGGCAGGAGCACGCTATGCACTGGTCACTGATATTTCGAGCTATTTCCCCACGGTGTACACACATACCATTCCATGGGCGCTTCATTCCAAGCCAGTCGCCAAGGTGAGCAGGGCAAAAACTGCAGAGTTTTTCGGTAATGTCCTTGATAGCCGGTGCTCGGGTACCCAGGATGGGCAAACTATCGGCTTACCCATCGGGCCTGACACGTCACACATCGTTGCGGAGATCATTGGAGTAGCCATTGACGATGCCATCCGGAAAGAACTCGGTGGATGGCCAAAGGGATTCCGCTATGTTGACGACTTCACGTTCTTCTTCAACAGGCGGGAGGAAGCCGAAAAAGCGCTCGCCGTCATTATCAAATGCGTCAGTGCGTTCGAGCTGCAGATCAACGCGTCCAAGACAAAAATCATCGAGGTGCGCGAGCTTGTCCAGGAATCGTGGAAATACAGCCTGAAGAAGCTGAAAGTCTCTCCGAAAAGGCGCCAGCAAAAGGACGACATCCACCACTATTTCGAAGTGCTGTTTTCCCTGGAGTCGAAATTCAAAGACGAGAGCCTAGTCAAGTACGGGTTGAAGCAGCTGTCGTCGACCATTATCAAGAAATCAAATTGGGCAATCGCAGAAGCTTACCTTCTCAAATGTGGCTATGGTTTCCCTAACACACTCCGATTGAGAGCGAAGGAGTTCGGTGAAAGCTGAGAACGAGATCGGTGATCGTAGAAAATCTCCAAAGGCAGAAGCTCCGCCCCGACACATGATTTAACATAATATACATTATGCGCACCTATGGATTCTCCTTGTGGGGCTCTGCTCGATGCTTTTCACCAGGTGATCAGGCTGGCCAGGCCGAATAGCGCTCAGCATGGAGTTTGTGCACAGATTTCACGGATCGCTATACACAGAACAGCCCAACACCCGCTAATTTAGAGTTTTACTACCATCCGATACCCAGGTAGCTCGTCAGAGTTGGGCTGGATGAAAGCTTAGTAAAAAGCCTGTCCGGTACCGTTGTTAACCACAATTTTGACTTGTTAACTACCGTAGTTAACAAGTCAAAAAACAAGTTTACACAGTGGTACTGAACCTGCGTGTTAACCTTGGTTTGTCTAGCTCGTCTGGGAATTCAAAGGTCCGTATCGCTATACGAATTGTGTAGTTTGCCGGTTGAAATGGTTGCCCCTATTATCACTCGTGTTTCACTGTCAATAGCGACAGTAATCATCGGATTCGGTAGGCGTTGCCCCTCCATATCTATCAATAAAACGTCGAGCTCAAACGTACAAATTTCTACGGGCTTCTTTTTGCACCCTGCTAAATTAGGTTTGTGCTCACCAGAGCGTCATGAAGCGTCATGACTGACAAGTGATTTGTGCGTTTGAGGATAGTCTATGCACCACCGACCGCCAGAGGCACCTTAACAGGTCCTATATGGAGAACATCAGCTAACTCAACTAAACATCTATTTAGTTGAGTTAAGTCGAGTACTTCGGGCCCTATCTCGTAATACCACTTCCTAGAGCTCTCCCCCTTCCCTCACCAACTCACTGAAATCACCGAATAGCAGTCATATCACTTTAACTGCAATGCTCGCTTCCATTCAGGCGCCTGCCATTCCCACACATGAATCTCCTCGAAAGTCTTAGGTAGCAACATACGACCAATCTCGATGCTCGCCGATAAAGGTGTCGCGGGGTAGATGTGCACTATACGAGCCCCCGCTCCTGTTAGTCGCTGAAGGAAGCCATCGAATTCGCGACGGAAGCTCAGTAGGTGCTCTTCCTTGCGGATGATGCCACGGTTTGGCAGTTCGGCACGGAACTCGACAACCTCACGATCGACAGGAAATGCGACCTTACCCGAAATGCTAACAACCACCGACACCTCGCGCGGTAGCACTTTGGGCACGTCATAGATGTAGCTGGGCTCAGGGCACGTGTCGCGCTTGTCCCATAGCCAACCGTCGTTGGGCAGGTCCATGACGTTAGCACGGGTCTTGTCGCCAATCAGCGCGCCGATTTTCATCAGCATCGGTATCGGCGCAAATCCGGCAATGGTTAAGTGCGCATTACCGTTACGGTCGACGAGGGCGGGCTGGATGAGTCGGTCATAGTGCGTGGTAAGCGCCTTCTCTGCACGAGGCCAGAAGTCCGGGTCGTTGTCTTGGAAGTCGAAGTCGCTGCGGTTGATGTGGATGTGGCTACCCTGGGGGAACAGCTTATAGTTGCTGTTCTCCAGCATCGCGAAGTGAATCTGGTCCACGTCGATGTTGGTCACATGCTGCCCAATTGGGAACGTCACCAGCAGCGGCAAACTCTCCATCACGCCCGTGGCGGAGTAAATGCGCTCGATACGGGCCTCATGCTCACGTTTCATGGCTTGGAGCTGCGGTGTGGTGAACTTGTTGTTCCTGCCATGCCGGTCGATACGCCCGTGGCAGTCAAAGCAGGCCAGCATCAGGTTGCTGACGTCTTTGGCTAAGCGCTCCGACTCGCCCTTCTCGCCCCGTGCGCCTCCAGGACTATCTGCAATGATGTGCGCATGCTCGCCTGTGAAGGCTCTTTCTTTGGTCAAAAAGTCGCGCCCCACGGGCTTGCAGCAGCCACGGAATTCGCAGCGACCCGCAGCCGCCACCCACAGGTCACGCCGTACATCGACGGGGATGCGAGCTCGGTCCTGGCTTCGAGTTTCTTTCGTCTGAGCAGGTATTTTTAACGTCGCCTTATCCTGTGGCATGGTTTTCTTCGTTGCCAATCTTCTTCTCCAGTTTCAACTCTCGAAACGTGCCCCGGCGGCTCAGTGTCCAAATGCGGATGCTTCGCGTGCCGATGATGGGAAAAAACAGGTGATCGCCTTCAAACGTGTCCCCGGACACAGCCTGCTCCCAGTCTCTTCGATCAATACTACTGGGTGTCGGGTCGAGTTCAGGGTGCGTGTGCCACAGCCCGAGGTAGGCCGAAGTGTGCCCCTGCTCTAGCCAGCGCTGGCGCGCGATGTGCTCGTGTGAGGACGATCGAAAGAAACTGAACCTGCTGCGGCGGTCGCTGCTCTGGGGAGTGGACACTTCGTCGACGACCACATCGTGTGAATCCAGTAGGTGGCGACCTAGTAGTACTCCTCCGGCCTCGCGGTGCCAGCAGCGTCGCTGCGCGAACGCTTGCATCTGCTGCCAAGCGTGTTCGACAATGATGAGCCGCTGGGTCGGCGTGACACGATAAACCAGCCTCATGCCATCTCCTCAGGCGCACGACAGTGGCGGCACGCGCGACCGAAAATCTTCCTCGTCGCATCTTCGGGGAGTGTTGTTCTTGCACTCTGGAACCAAGGCGTTGTGCGTAGACCATGCTGGGCAGCTGCCCGGCCTTCTCCTACCCAGAAGTGATAGGAGGGATCTCGCTCCTGCTTGCCAACTGCTACCGCCGTCATCGCCGAAAGAATATGCTCAGCTGCCAGCAAACCCGTGCGTCTGGCCTGTATTGGGCCAAACGGGACAAATGCACCAGCACAACCCGTGAGATTGCGGGTGACAGGCTGGTTTGGCTCCAGAAAGGACGTTCGCGACGCCAAGGATGGTTGGCCCTCATCGTCGCGATAGGCGCAGTCGAGGCAACCTTCACCTTTAGTCCACATCAGCACCGAGTGCCCACCCAAGTCCAGGGCCTCCAGCCAGGTAAAGACGATAGGCAAGTCAACCCGCTTGTCTTTGAGTACCCGCGAGAATGATCGCTCGATTGACGGTGCGCCAAACGCGAGAACGATACCGTCATATTTGCTGATGTTGGCAGTTTTGTGCCAGTTTTGGGCTGTAGTGCAGACTGGAGTTATCTTTAATCCCGGGTAACGCCGCTCCAGCGCTAGTTGTAGGCCCGCTGGCTTGCCAATGTCGATGTACAGGGGCTCCAGAAGGTGCCGAAAGACGTTGTCCTCCGAATACTCATCGTGGTCTACCACCGTGATTTTCCCCACTCCCGCTGCCGCCAAAGTATCGACTACAACACAGCCGATAGCACCTGCCCCTAGTACGACCACATGCTTCCCGAGTAAGTCCAGAGACGCGCCGCCACGCTCGCGCATATAGTTAGGAGTATGTCGGCGCATGGTTAGCGGCGAGACCGGTGACTTCTTGTCAACTACCCCGCGGTGCGCACCAAAGGCAATACCGACCAGCGACCGACCGCCGGCTTGTCGAGGTACCGACACCAGCAGGGCCAGCTGCTTGGGCGAGTTCTTAGATGGGCCGAACAATTCGCCCCAAAGCTTTAGCTGGTCAAATGACAGACGCTGGTGAACACCCTCGATGAACGCTGTTGTCAGCATGTCCGGCAGTGTGGGCGGCAACGCCAGCGCGTCTAAGTGAACGTACAAGACCCGTTGCCCCGCGAGCTTGTTACTACGGACCTCCCAAGGCAACTCGGCGTCTCGCTCCGTGAAATACCACTTCGACTTACCAAGTTTCGAGTTCACGAATCCCTTGACCATACGCGAGTTGCCGTCGACCTCGAAGTAGGCGCGAGAGCGCAGTGAGTCCGGTAGGTGCAGCCAGTACCCCTCAAGCTCGTTGAAGAACTCAGCGTGGCCAGTGGTTGCATCCTCTGCTGAGTTCTCGAGCAATTCATATGCTTTGAGGACTGTGTACGCCACGATGTCGGCGTGACGGCCAGGGTCGAGCGACAGTCCCTGTCCGTCGTCGATGCACACCACGCCGGTGTAGCTAACATGTGCGAGCGGCTCCTCCGGGGGTAGAGTCCAAACCTTTGGCAAGCGCAACTGTGCCTCGTCGCAATCGACGTACACAGGCCAAGTGCGCATTGCGCCTTTGAGCTCAACTCCCAGGTAATTCTGTGCTGGGTTGTCTAGGCGATCAACCTCGATGCCATGCAAACCACAAGCAGTCCTGACAGCCTCAAATGCGGCATCGACCTTTGTGGGGGCGGCCGACGACATCAGGCGGAGTTCCCGGTGCTGATGACGGCGGCCGAAACCGCCTTGGCAGTCTCAGACTTCGTGGGCACCTTGAAGTCGTCGCCGAACTGCTTCTTCAGGTATCCACAGGCGTCCTCGGGCAGGTCCTCGTCATACGCCTTCTGCAGGGCGTCGCGAAGCGACTCGAGTTTCTCTTTGAGTTTTTTCATCTGCGCGGCGGTTCGAGTGGCCATAAGATCGTAATACGGCTCCACCGGCATGGTGACCTTCAAACGCAGGTGCAGGCCATCGTCCTGACTGAGTTCGTAGGTGAATTGGTCCAGCATCGTATTAACCCAGTCCAGCATTGCCAGCAGGTCTACCGGCTTGCCGGACGTCCCGAAGTTTGGTTTGAACCAGTGAAGTGCAGCCACAGTGAGGGCAATGCTCAGCGGTGCGCCGGTGCCCTGGAACTGAACCTGCCGCCAGCGTTTAAGGTAGCGGATGCAGCGGCGGTACTGGGCCAACTTGTCGGAGTCCTCAAACGCACCGCAGACTCGTTTGGTCAGTTCCTTCGGGTCGGAGATCTCCCAAATGGAGTGCTCCTCGGCCGAATTCTCCTTGCCCTTGGCCAAGTAGAGCTTGCCGTCAACGCCCTTGGTGTAGATGGCCAAGTCGACGTGGTATGCAATATCACCACCGCTCATGTAGTTGACGGTCACGCACGGCCGACGGATGACCACTGTGCGAAAGTTTGAGTTCACCGCATCGCGCACCAACTTCTTAAGTACCACCGGGTCGGGGTATTCATCCTTTGTGCAGTCGAAGATGAGGCCAACGTCAATGTCGAAGTTGCCATCCAGCGGCACTACACCGGTGTGCATGGAGTAACTGCCCTGATTGAAGTTGACGAACGATGGCACGTCGTCGCCTAGCTTCTCCCTCAGTGTGGTAACGATAGTATCGCGCTTCTCGCGGAGGGTCGCCTTCTCATCGTCCTCGTCGAAACAGATGGCGCTGTGAAAATCTTCGAACTGTTTTTGCACTGATGGCATGCGTCCTCCTTGATCGACGGTTTGTGGCAGCCATTGGACAATGGCTTCTGTGGTTTACCTGTATGTGAAGGCTAGTTCAAGTATTTCAAGGGCTACTGCTTGAGCGTCTGCTTACAGGTTCCGAGTGCGTCAATGGCTATGTCCGCTTAGGGTTTTCAGCCCTTTGTGGGAGACCTCAATCGGCAAAGACATACGTTCGGAACCGGTTAATTTCGGCCAATGAATGTCTGGGTCATAAATGGATCTGTGAACATGGGCCTCCCTCCCCCCCTTCTCAAACTCCTTTTCGAGACATCGGAGACCAGCGCCAATCGGTCGATACCTGACGAGTTTGCCAGAATGCTCAAATTCATTTTTGTCTGAACGTAATCGCGGAGTCCTCTAAAGATATTGCTCCATCAGTGGATCAGTCATTTCAATTTTGCCCAGTTTATCCCGGGTCAGGATTGATCAATGATGGCTCCATCACTACTGAGGAGCCCCACAATGAATTCTCTCTTTTCTCAAGTCCAGGTCAGTCGCTACACCCTCTCCAATCGTATGGTCATGGCCCCTATGACGCGTTCGCGTGCCGACGATGCCGGTGTGCCGAGCGAACTGGTTGCGACTTACTATGCACAGCGTGCCAGTGCCGGCCTGATCATCAGTGAAGGCGTGTTCCCCACTGCAATGGGCAAGGGTTATGTCCGTACCCCTGGTATCGAAACCGCCGAGCAGGTCGCTGCATGGAAGCACGTCACTGAGGCCGTGCATGCTCGTGGCGGACGGATTTTCATGCAGTTGATGCACAGCGGGCGCATTTCGCACCCTTCGTTGCTGCCGAATGGCGCCCTGCCACAGGCACCTTCCGCGATCAACCCCGCTGGCCAGACCTGGACCGCGACGGGCCTTCAGGATTTTGTTACCCCCCATGCACTGAGCGTGGTTGAGATTGCCGCGGTCATTGAAGGCTATCGCCAAGCGGCGCGCCTGGCCATGGAAGCAGGCTTCGACGGTGTCGAGTTGCATGCCGCGTCGGGCTACCTGCCAGAACAGTTTCTCTCAACTGGCAGCAATCAGCGCACGGATGAGTACGGTGGATCGGTTGAAAACCGTGTGCGTTTTGTATTGGACGTGCTGTCCGCTATCGCGACGGAAATCGGTGGTGACCGGGTGGGTCTCAAGATCTCGCCTGAAATGAATTTCAACGACATCGTCGATGCCAACCCGCAAGAAACCTACACCTATCTGGTCGAGCACCTGCATGGGCTGAATCTCGCCTATCTACATGTCGCCCTGTTCGGCGCCAATGTCGACTACCACGCCTTGTTACGTCCACTGTTTGACGGCAGCTACTTGATCGGTGGCGGACTCGATCATCACTCCGCCGAATCCCTGATCGCTGACGGCCGCGCCGATGCTGCCGTATTTGGCAGCGCATTCCTCGCCAACCCGGATCTGCCTGAGCGTTTTCGCACAGGCGCTGAGCTCAATGTTCCGGATAAAAATTCGTTCTACGCACCGGGTGCGCAAGGGTACATCGACTACCCGACTTTGCCCGCAGCGCAAGGCGTCTGAGGAGCACAGTCATGTCACCCATTGCACGTCTGCAACGCATGAATCACGGCAGTCAGTTCCGGGCTTTCAGTCTGCGTGGAAATCAGTTCGCCAAGCCTATCGACCCCTTCCTTGCTGTCGATCATGCCTGGATCAGCGGGCCAACTTTTCCACCACACCCGCATGCCGGTTTCTCAGCTGTGTCCTATCTGTTTCTAGATTCCGAGACCGGAATTGAAAACCGGGACGCGCTGGGTAATCGCAACCTGATTAAACCCGGTGGGCTGCATTGGACGGCGGCGGGTAAAGGTGTGGTGCATGAGGAGGTACCGGCCGAACCGGGTAAGACGGTGCACATGCTGCAAATTTTTATCAACTTGCCGCAGGAGCGCCAAGCAGACGCGCCGTTTGCGCTCACTCTCGAAGCGCAGGAAGTGCCCGTGGTGCGATTGCCTGGGGTCAAGGTGCGCGTGCCACTGGGCAGTTTCGCTCAGGTGTCGTCGCCCTTGTCGGTACCCACCGAAGTCAGCGTGCTGGACATCTCTCTTGAAGGCGGCGCTGAAGTCAGCGTCCCGACCCCGGAAGGTCACGTGGCGTTCGTGATGCCGATTGACGGCGAAGTGCTGGTCGACGGGCTTCCCTTCAATCTCAGCGAACTCACGCTGCCGGTGAGTCTACCGCTGCGTGACGATCGCGTGGTTGGGTTGAGCGCTCCTAGGGGCAACGCCAAGGCCGTGTTGTTTTCTGGTGTCCCGTTGAACCAACCCGTGTTTTGGCAAGGACCACTGGCGCTCGCCTCTCAGCATGCGCTGGCTGAAGCCATTGACGGCTATCAGCGTGGTGCATTCGGAAAGCTACAACCTCGTTGATTGATTGAAACAACCCCAATCCGGGGCGTTAGGTGCCCCGACTTTACTGCCAGGAGAATCATCATGACGTACGAAAAATTCAGTGCTGAAAATGCCGCCTTGCTGTTGATCGACCACCAGGTGGGGACCATGGGCTGGGTAAAATCCATTCCCTTCGAAGAGCTCAAACGCAACGCGCTGATGCTCGCCAAAGCGGCGGCCATTCTGAAGCTTCCGGTGGTCCTGACCTCTAGCATGGAAGAGTACGCTCAGGGACCGCTGCTGAGTGAATTGGAGCAAATCCTCCCGGCCCAATTCGCTTCCCGCATTAAACGCTTGGGTATCGTCAACGCCATGGACGATGAACACTTCGCCGCCGCCGTCAAAGCCACAGGGCGTAAAAAACTCATCATTGCCGGTGTCACCAATGACGTGTGCACGGTCTATCCGGCGCTGAGTCTGGTGCGCGAAGGGTATGACGTTCAGGTGGTGGCCGACGGTGGTGGCTCACCAAGTGTGATGGCCGATGACATCGCGCTGCGGCGGATGGATAAGGGCGGCGTGACGCTCACAAGCACCAACCAACTGATTGCGGAACTCGCCGGAAGCTGGGCAACCCCAGAAGGCGGGCAATTGGTGCAGGTACTCATGGAAGCGCTGCAAGGTTAAGGACGTTTCTGGCTGGCAGAATCTCCAATTCCGGTTCTGCCACCCTGAAACGCCGCACAACCTTTGATCAAAGCAGCCCCGCCACACATCCCGGAGATGGGCCATCTGCGTTCCGTGTCATGGCACACATCGCACTGCCCCCACCTTGCTGAGTCGGAGAATATCGCTCATGAACAGCCCCAATGCACAGGGTCCAACGGATGTTCGATCCACTAATCGGCTCGCCCCACGAGCGTCGTTGGCGATGATGTTGCTCCTGCTCGCCGGATGCTCCTTCAGTGACCTGAAGCCGCAGTCACATCTGCTCGCGCCCACCGATGTCAGCCAGACACTTGCCGACAGTGCAATCACGCTGTCCCCGGCGGCATGGCCCTCTGAAAACTGGTGGATCAGTTTCAAGGATCCGCAACTCGATGCTTTGATCATGGAGGCTTTGGCGAACAGCCCTTCCCTGCGATCAGCGGCGGCGAAAGTGCGTCAGGCCAACGCTCTGGAAGCTATTGAAGGCGCCGGGTTACTGCCTCATGTCGATGCTGCGATGAGCTCGACACGCGAGCGTTTCAGCTCCAACGGCACCACACCTGTGCCGGTAAGGGGCACTTGGCAGAATGTCAATCAGGCCACCCTGAATGTGGGTTATGAGCTGGACTTTTGGGGCAAAAATCGTGCGGCCGTTGAAGCCGCCGTAGGCCGTCGACATGCACTTGAAGTCGATGAGCGTGCGGCGGTGCTTTTGCTATCGGCATCGATCGTGCAAACCTACATTGCGTTGCAGAACAGCTATGAACAAATGGATGTGGCTCAAACACTGTTGGCACAGCAGGAGCAAATCGAGAAACTGACTCGGCAGCGTTTCGCAGCTGAACTGGATACGCAGATCGACATCAAGCAGTCCCAGGCTTCCCTGCCTGCCAGTAAAGCCAATATTGCCGCACTGAAAGAATTGATCGAACTCAACCGGAACAAACTTGCTTCCTTACTGGGCAAGGGGCCTGACCGGGGACGGACAATCACGAGACCCCAGCTTCAGTCCAGCAATAGCGTGGTGCTGCCGACCAATCTACCCGCCGAGTTGATCGGTCATCGTCCTGATGTTGTTGCGCAGCGTTGGCGCGTCGAAGCCTCGGGCCATGAAATCGATGTGGCAAAAGCTCGTTTCTATCCTGACGTTAACCTGACGTCATTCATCGGTCTGCAAAGTCTTGGTTTTGATACTTTCAGCGAGCGCAGCAGCCGAATAGTCGGATTCGCCCCAGCGATCAGCCTTCCGATCTTCGAAGGCGGTCGATTGCGCGGGAACCTGGACGCCCAGGACGCTGCATACGATCTGGCGGTCGAGAACTACAACCAGACAGTCATCGATGCCCTCCGCGATATCGCCGACCAGTTGTCTTCACTGCGTTGGTTAAAAGAACGCCTGACTCAGCAAAATGACGCCGTAGCCACTGCACAGGCAGCTGCCGACCTGGTGAACAAACGGTACGCAGCAGGACTGGCAACCTATCTGCAGGTACTAGCAACTGAGAACTCAACGTTGACCGAAACACGTCAACTGGTTGATCTGAAATCCAGAGCACTTTCCCTTCAGGCCAATCTGAGCCGGGCGTTGGGGGGCGGCTATATGCCTGAAATCCCTGCCCCCGAAAACGCCTCTCCTTCCTTGGCAGGTAATTGATGTTATGACTACAGAATCGCCCTCCCCAGCCGCCACCCAACAGCGAACATTGTACCGCCCCACACTGCTGCTGATTGTGGCCATAGCCTTTCTGGTCGCCGCCTTGTGCGTTGCCTACCTGCTGAGACTGGATTCCGAATCCACGGACGATGCCTATGTCGACGGCAATGTTGTTCAGGTGACTTCACAAGTCAGCGGTACGGTGACGGCAATCAGCGCCGACAACACCGATCATGTCGACACCAACTCGCCACTGGTGACATTGAACGCCGTGGATGCCGAAATCCACTACGAGCGCGCCACGTCGAACCTGGCTCGTGCAGTTCGTCAGGCACGCACCCAGTACTATCAGGTCCAGCAACTTCAGGCTGAAGTCGACCAGCGTCAAACCGACGTACGCAAGGCCCAGGAGGATGTACGTCGACGCAGTCAACTCGCCGCTAGTGGTGCCGTATCTCGTGAAGAGATCAGTCACACCGCAGATGTACTCAAAAACGCTGTCGCGGGGCTTGAGGGCACCAAACACGCCCTCGCCGTTCGGCTCGCAATGGTCGATGGCACCACACTTCCTACTCACCCGGATGTGCTGGTGGCGGCAAGCAACCTGCGTGATGCTTACATCGCCTTGCATCGCACCCAAATCTATTCGCCGGTTACAGGTGTAATCACCAAACGCACTGTGCAGGTCGGACAAAAAATCACTCCGGGCGTAGCGCTGATGTCGGTGGTGCCTGTTGATCAAGTCTGGGTCAATGCCAACTTCAAGGAATCGCAGATTGAAGACTTGCGTATTGGTCAACCCGTTGAACTGCGCGCGGATGCCTACAGCCGCAGCGTCATATTCCACGGGACCATTATCGGCCTGGATGCCGGTACCGGCAGTGCTTTCTCCTTGCTGCCAGCTCAGAACGCTACTGGCAATTGGATCAAGGTGACTCAACGGGTGCCGGTACGGATCGCGTTACGGCCACAGGAAATCTCACAGAACCCCTTGCGTCTGGGGTTGTCCATGCGCGTCGTGGTCGACACCACCGATCGCAATGGCCCCGTCCTGAACAAGACAGCTTCACAGCAACCGATTTACAGCACCGAGATTTTCAAGAACGAACTTCAGGACGCCAATGAAGTTGTGGAACGCGTGATCAGTGCCAATGAGGGTAGTGACCATGACCCCAAAAATCTGAAGTTTTGACGGGGGGGATCATGTACAGAAAACACGCCGCCTTATTGTTCACTGTGGGCCTGCTCTGTGCGTTGGAATATTTGCAGGCAGGCATGATCGCTTTTGCCTCTGCACCGATTCGCGGCGAAATCGAGGCCAGCCCTGAAGAATTCAGCTTAGTGGCCGCCCTCTATGCCTGTATCGCGGTGGTGGTGATCTCGAAACAGCATTGGTTGACGGAGCGCCTGGGCTGGCGCAACTTCATGCTCGGCTCAATCAGCGTTTTCGTACTGGGCGCTTTCGTGTGCGGTGTAAGCGTTGATTTGACCAGTTTTACCGTAGGCCGAGTCGTCATGGCTCTGGGTGGAGCCTCGTTCATGACTTCAGCGCGCCTCATGATCAACCTGCTTCCCCCTGGTCCGGGCCGATTCACGGGTATCAAAGTGTTTGCCACCGGACTCGCCGGCGGGACGGCTGCGGCACCTTTTGTCTCGTCATTGGTGGTGGCCGAAAATACCTGGCACGCGATCTTCTGGATATTGATCGTCGGCGCCTTGGTTGCAGCAACCCTTTGCGTACGTTTTCTGCCTACCAGCCCTATCCCTAAGGAAGACCGAACCCCCACGAGTCTCGCAAGCATTCTCTTGTTGTCGGTCAGTAGTTTCTTTCTGCTCTACATTTTACAGCGGTCCTACTACGACTTTTATAACGACACCTTCATCCTCGTCGGTTGCGCATTTTTGGCAGCACTGGGCGTGTACACCTTTTTCCACGCCGAACACATCAAGGCAAAGCCCTTCCTGAAGATCAGAGACTTGATGCGGCCACGATACCTCCAGGGCGTGGCGCTGTTTTGCTACGCCTACGTTGTACTGGGCGCGAATAACTACATCTTGCCGTATTTCCTGCAAACGGGGCTTGGCTACTCCTGGGACACCATCGGTACATTCCAGGCCATCGGACTGACCGGCACCCTGGCCACCTGGGTCATCATGGCGACTCTCCTTCCAAAGTACCCTGCCCCTAAGAAGTTCTTCATTCTGGGATTCATTGCGCTGGGTGGCTTTGGCTGGCTGCTGTCCTCGCTGACGCCCAGCGCCAATCTGTGGTCGAACATTCTGCCAGCATTGATTCTCAATGGATGCTTTGTGATGTTGGTGATGTCGACCGCGGCCATGCAAACCTTTCGGGACGTGATGCAAGAGGAGAAGCTCTTCGCGCACGCCTATCAGGTCAAAAACATG
Organism: Pseudomonas sp. GW821-FHT04C07; assembly: GCF_059420325.1. Taxonomy (NCBI): domain Bacteria; kingdom Pseudomonadati; phylum Pseudomonadota; class Gammaproteobacteria; order Pseudomonadales; family Pseudomonadaceae; genus Pseudomonas; species Pseudomonas sp. GW821-FHT04C07. Next base: position 542,283 of record NZ_JBWKTM010000002.1, on the reverse strand, counting down.
ATGGGACAGATCGCCATGGCGATTGGCACCACGGCCGCCACACTGTTCCTGCAATGGCGTACGACCCTGCAATACAACAACCTCAACGTGCATTTCAGCGCCAGCGACCCTCTCTATGTGGAGCAAACTCAACAACTGGCGCAAGTACTGTCATCCGAAGTGGGCGCAACGACAGCGAACCAAATCTCGGTGGCGATGCACGCACAAATGCTGCAGCAGCAATCGACCCTGGTCGCCAGTCTGGAATATTTCTGGGTCGTGATCGGCGTGGCGGTGATCGCGCTGATCATTTCAGTCACGCAGAAGACTTTCAGATGAACCAGAATACCTTCACGAATGCGGGTGCATACACGCGATGAACACTACACCCCCGGAAATCATTATTGTCGGCGGATCCCTTGCCGGCCTCACGCTGGCGCTTGCTTGTGCGACCAGGGGCGTGCCCGTTCGTGTCGTTGAGCGTTCTGTGGGGCGCGTGCACGGTGGAGACAGCCTGAGTATTGATCTGGAACTGCTCGCGACGACGGCTGGTCATGATCCGCGGGCTGCGCCCATTTTGCCCGTGGTCCCCGCCTATCGCGAATTGACGACCTGGCCCGCGCTTTACAGCTGGCTACGGGACCGGGCTGTCGCAACGCCAGGCATCGTCCTCGAAGAAGGCAACGCCGTCACCTTGGTCACAGACCTTGGCGATCGGGCACAACTCTCCTTAGCCGACGGAACCCGGAGGGTTGCCGCCGCGGTGATCGGTGCGGACGGATATCGCAGCATCGTTCGCCAGGCGGTCACGCCCGACGCACCGCTTGCCTGCTACGCCGGTTATCTCGTGTGGCGTGGACTGGTCGAGGAGCGAACGCTGACGCGTCCCGTCCCCTGGCCATCGGATGGCGGCCTATGGATTGAGTTTGTGGGTGGATACCGTCTGGTTGCTGCAGTCCTTCCTGGTCGCGACGGCTCGATGGAGCCAGGTCAGCGTCAAGTCACATTCGCATGGTTCGATGTGCATCAGGAAGCATTGCTCCGTCGCACCGGCTGCCTGACTGCCAATGGCCATATCATGGGCACACTTGGGCGCGGCACGATCGGCGAAGACGTGAGGTCTGAACTAGTCGCCCTGATCCCACAGGTCTGGCCTGAGATGTGGGCGGAGGCAGTGACTGTCGGTGTGCGCTCAGCGAATGTATTGAGCGGCGCTCCGATTGCGGAATACAAGCCGCAGCGGTTGGCTCGTGGCGCACTGGCAATCATCGGGGATGCTGCTCACGTCGTTTCTCCGATGACCGGGCGCGGCTTTTTGACCGGAGTGGAAGATGCGGCGTTGCTGGCCCGAATGCTCGCAGACCGAGGCGCAGACGAACCCTTTGCCGCGGTGTTGGCCCGCTATGAGCAAGCACGATTACCCTTCGTCCGCGGGCTGGTTACTCATTCAAACCGGATCAGCGCCGAATATGTTCGTTATGCGGCAGCCAACTGATCGGTGAACTCTCGCATTGCCCGAAGCGTCACGCGCTTCGGGCAATGCGACGGGCTCGTGCTTTATTGGATGCCAGCCCCCAAAGCCGGGAATACATCAGTGAACAACAAGCCAATCAGTTGCTGTCCGTTAGGTGTGGACCAATCCTGTCCGATCTCCGCCATGAGTGTATTGGTGGCGGTGAGCACGACGCCAGCATCGTGCATTCGTTGACGGGCGAACTCTTCGGAAAGATCGCTGGGCGAGCCCGAAGCATCCAGCACGGCCTGCACGGCGAAGCCTTCGAGCGCAGCATCGATTGCCGGAAAGATAAGACAAACGTCGGTGGTCACACCGGCCATGATCAGATGCTTGCGCCCAGTGGCAAGCACCGCATCGCGGAAGTCGGCGTATTCCCAGGCGTTGACCACACCTGGGCGCTTGATCCGTGCCGCGTGCGCTTCTGGAAGCACCTTGGCGATTTCCGGGAGAATCGGGCCCTGGGCATGATCTTCCTGGCTGGACGTAATCACGACCGGCATGTTGAGTATCTTCGCCATCTTGGCCAGCGCAATCGACTGTTTCGCGGCAAACTCACGGTCTATGTTTTTGATCAGTTGCATCGTGCCGACCTGATGGTCGATCAGCAACAACGCGGCGTTCTCTGCAGTGAATCGTACGTCGGCCATAGTACAAATCCTCGTTTCGTTGGGTTCAAACAAAGGGTAGCGGAGGTCCGCTGAACAGAACTACGTTGGCACTTCCCTGCGGGGCTCTTAACTTGACCTCGCGTGGAACATCTTGCGCCGGGAACACCGGAAGTTTCAGATCCTCACGATCGAAGCGCTGGGCCGCCACCTCCACCGTGCCCTCAATTGGCATGATGAACATGCTGTGGCCTGCGGCAATCGGCACACTCAGTTCAGCCCCCGCCTCCAGCGTGATGTCGAGCATCGTAACTTCGGTCGGTGGACTCAGCGGGGAGCTCATTTCACGATAGCTCCCCAACGGTACCCGCACCTTGGCACCTGGTACGTGCATGACCGGCACATCCTGCGCTTCGAGTATCAGCGGGAACGGCGCGATGTCCCTGCGTGAGGGGGCAAGAGCGACGAAGATCTGCAGTCCGTGCACCGTTTTTCCGGTTTCAGCCGGGACCTCCTCATGCGCCACGCCACGACCGGCGGTCGTCCAGTGCAAACCGCCTGGTTGAATCACATTCTGGGTTCCGATCGAGTCACGATTGGCCATCCCGGTCTCGGAATCGAGAAGCAGATAGGACAGCGCCGAAATTCCGGCGTGCCGGTGTGGCGCAAAGGTCGGTGCATTCATCCAGTAGTGGTCGACCCCGATGAAGGGGGAGATCAACTCTGGTTCGGTACGCAGACCGTAACCGTGGAAATGGCTGCCTAGATTGGCGCGATTAAGCTGGGCGATAACGACAGACATGACGGCAGTCTCTGGTACGAATGGTATCGTTCAGCGAGCCAATGAGTATGGACTCACCATTTCTCACCAAACGGCAGTGGATCATTGTGCATAGGGCGCGAAAAACGCCTCAAACGCGGCCAGCAATGCCTCCGGGTGCTCTTCCGCCGGATAGTGACCGCAATTTGCAATGACCACGGATTCGACATTTGAAGCGACTGTGCGCAACTCGGCTTCGACGCTGTCACCACAGGCCAGCGCCCCCGAAAACGCCAAAACCGGTAACGTCAAACGCGTGGCTTTACGCTGTTGATTCTGTGGAATCGACTGATCTATTGCACGGTAGTAGTCGAAGCTGGCCCGCAGCGCTTGTGGATCGCGCTTGAGTTGTTCGATGTAGAAATCAACCGCGTAACGAGGCACTGCCTCTGGCGAACCTGCTTTGGTTGCGAACTGGTGACCGAAGTAAAGTTCTTCGCGGCCACTGACCAGTTGTTCGTTGATGCCCAGCGCCCGATTGAAGTTGAAATGCCAGAGAAAATCACTGAGCCAGCGGTGCTCGGGCAGCAATGGCGGAGAGTCCGACACACCAGGAATAAGCGCTTCGCCCAGCGCAATGCGTTCGATTCGGGCGGGTTGATCGTGCGCCATGGCGTAACCGGTCCACATGCCGATGTCATGGCCGGCCATGGCGAATGACTCATGCCCCAAGGCGTCCATCAGCGCAAACATGTCCTGGGCCAGGGTCCGTGAGTCATAACCCTCCTGGGCTTTTTCCGAGAGCCCGACGCCCCTCGGATCGACGGCGATCACGGTGAACGTGCGAGCGAGCGGTAGCATCAGGTAGCGCCACGCAAACCAGTTTTGTGGCCATCCCCCAAGCAGTAACAATGGCTTGCCCTGCCCGCCAATGACAGCGTGCAGTTTCACACCGTTGGCAGCGATCTCGTAGCTATCAAAGACGTCAGCAAAACCCGTTGGCAGCTTTGGTACGCCATGCACGGAGCCAAAGCCGCTCAGAGTTTTGAAGTGTTCCTTTTGCAGCATCCCAAAGCCCACCTGATTGATCAATTAACCAGACCATAAATGAGGTGTCAGGTACTGACTAGGCAAGTAATCACCAAGGACTGTTGCGCTTGCGCACCAATTTCGACGCAGGTATGTAAGGGCCATGACTGGCGCCTCTGCTCAGCGGATGACGCCAGTGTGCCAGGCCTAAAATCGCATGACCGCCTGGAGCCAGAGACGTTCGCCGCGAGCCCTGTTTTCGACAAGCGTTTCATGTTGCCATTTTATCAGTACGCCAAACTCGGGGGTTTGATATTTCACAACAGGGCCATAAGCAACGATTTGACCTCGGTTCCCGTCCTCCCCCACCGACTCTCCGTGACTTTCATCATCGCTCACCTGCTTGTACAAATACCCACTGACTCCAACCTGCCAATTCTTGTTCAAGCTGTAACCAAGATGGTAGTCAGCATTCAGTTCGCGCCCAGACCGGTAATCAGTCGCACGATTATTGTCGTTTATCATGTAGAGAATCTTGGCGCTTATCTCCACCTCCTCTATCGGGTTCGCCGTGAAGGAGTACCACGGGGAATAGGACCACACATTGGTTCCCACGTTGAAGAGGCGATCCTTGTCATACGATGCCGTGGGCGCGTAAAAATCCACGCCCAACATCTGATGAAAACGTGGAGAGCTCCAACCGAGAAACAGTGGTGTAAACGCCAAATCGGCGAAACCTTCATCCTTACCACTGTTTCGGACACGTCCTTGGGGCGTTTCTGTATAAAAACTCACCTGCCCTTTGATATAGGGCAACGCTGCACGACTGGCCAATGTTGCGCCCAGTAAGGTGTAGTCGGAATAGACGTAGTCCAGGCATACTGCGAGCGATTGGTAACTGAGTTTGAAGTCTTCAATCCCGGCCATGCTGTGTCCATCCGCCCCCTTTAGTTCATTCGAGTCGTAAGCGGAGCTGTAAAAAAAAGTAGTCAGTCCTGGTGGTGGCATTCGCCCAGCCAATACGGTATCAAGACCGAGTGGGTAAGCGGTTCCGTTATTTTCGGTAGCGTGAGTTTGGGCACAGGTCAGCAGTATGGCTACCGTGCAAAGCAAGGGAGAACTTTTGCTGAGCAGCAAGGTTTTTACGCGCAACATAAGGATGATCTCGTATGGATTATTATTTTGATTACGAAGATTCATGCGGGCAAACAGAACAACATGTAACGCTTTACAAAAACAATAAGGCCGGCCTGTTAGAGGTGTTTATTATTTGTGAGGCAATAGAGCCCACCTTGTTTTAGGCAGGCCCAATTGAATAGTTAGGTTTCGTGTCAGGTAGAGTTACCAGGCAGTGGTACCACCATCGACCCGAATATCAGTACCCGTGATAAAAGAGCTTTCATCAGAAGCCAGGAACAAAGCGGTGGCTGCGACTTCTTCGGGCTTACCCAAACGCCCCAGCATCACCTTGCCCACCATCGTTTCAGCCCACTCGGGATCCTTCAGCAACGGGATTGTTTGCTTGGACTCAATCAATCCCGGGGAAATGCTATTGGCGCGCAAGCCATGGAGCCGGCCCTCCAGCGCCAGTTGGCGGGTCATGGAAAGCACTGCCCCTTTGGCCGCGCTATGCGCGATTCCGGGGAGCATGCGGTAGGTCGACCATGCGGAAACTGACGCGGTGTTAATAATTGAGGCGCCCGGGGACTTGATTAGCTCCGGCCAAGCGGCACGTACAAGATGGAACACCAGATTCAGTTCCTGATTGATTGTTCGATGCCAGTCATCGTCTGATATCTGATCGATCCAACCAAAGTAAGCCATCGCCGCATTATTGAATAACACGTCGACGCGTCCGAATTCCGAAACAGCCAATTCGACTAGGCGTGCGCAGTTGGCAGGGTCAGTCAAGTCGCAATTGCTCAGGGAAACCATATCCCCACCCATGGACTTCACTGCATCAACTGTCTCTTGAGCCGCCTCATGAGAGATATCACACCCCACTACTTTGGCGCCTTGTTGTGCGAACATTAACGCCGAAGCTCGCCCCATCGATCCGCCTGTGCCTGTAATAATGCAAACTTTACCCTGCAGACGATTACTTTTAAGCATCCCATTTCTCCTGCTTGTTTTTATAAGAACAGCTTGCAGTAACACACCCGATCAATCGTGGCGGTTAATGAGTTGGGCGAACTGTAGGTAGACCACTACTTATTGACTAGGCACGGAAATCACCAAGGACTGTTGCTCTCAAGCAACAATCACGGTGCAGGGGCTGTAAGGGCGATGACAGGCAAGGGTAAAAATTCAAGAGGCGGTTTATTCCGAATCTAACCACATCGGATATCCAGGTATGTCACCCATTGAAAACTGACATGATCAGACGCCGCAACCAAACACTTCTGGGGGCCTCGTGAAAACGAGCATGCCAGTACTGCTTGAGGTCGTAGCGTGGAATGTCCAAGGGAGGCTCAACCATTCGCACATTCAGATTATGCGTGCACATGTTCGCGACGGTACGTGGCAACACCACGATCAGATCAGAGCGTTCGATGATCGATGGCACACTCATGTAGTGAGACGTCTGCAGCACGATGTTCCGGTGGATACCTGCTTTGGTCAGGTGGGCTTCGAACATTTCCTGGCGACGACTGCCATCACGTACCTGCAGATGTTCCAGTGTGGTGAAATCCTCCAGGGACAGTTGTTCCCCTGCCAGCGGATGATCGAGGCGGATCAGGCAGACCAGGTCATGAGAGAACAATCGTTGCTGATATATGTTGGGGGTAGTGAGGTCGGGAAAATAGCCAAGCACCGCATCGACCCGGCCTTCATGCAGGTTCTCCACAAGCTCATCCGGTGCCAGGCTGACGGTTCGTATGCGCGTATTCGGTGCCGCGCTGCGCAGGCTTTGGAATAGCGCAGGTAGAAAGACCACTTCACCCACTTCGCTCAGACAAAAGACGAACTCCTGCTCGCTGGTGGCAGGGTCGAAAGTCGGGCCGCTGAGGATATCCCGGTCAATGATTTCGATCACCTCGCGGGTGCGTTCAATGATGCCTTGCGCACGTGGCGTCGCCTCCATCAGGTTGCCCGAGCGAATGAACAGCGGGTCGCCCAGTGAGTGACGCAGGCGGGCCAGTGCAGCACTGGTTGCGGGTTGGCTCATGCCTAGCCGCTTCGCCGCCGTGGTGACATTGCCGGTTTCATAAACGGCCAGCAGGACACGGAGCAAGTTGAGGTCGGTGCGCATAGATATAACAAAACCAGATAGTTTGAATAATTAGAATTGGCTTCCTTTATTTAATGCGCTTGGCGACGATCCCGTCCAGATAAAAAAAATAAAAGGTAGCCGCATGAATCCTGACAACGCCCGAATTGGCGAGATCATCGATAACGCGAAGATCTCGCCGTACCAGATCGTCATCCTTGCCTTGTGCTTCCTCATCGTCCTGGTGGATGGTTTCGATACCGCAGCCATTGGCTATATCGCTCCGTCACTGCGCGAAGAATGGGGTCTGTTGCCTGCCCAGTTGTCACCTGTTTTCGGGACTGGATTGTTCGGCCTGATGGTCGGCAGCCTGATACTGGGACCGGTTGCCGATGCCTTCGGGCGTAAACGCGTTTTACTGATTTCAGTGCTGGTGTTTGGTCTCGCCACCCTGGCCAGCGCCTTTACCCATTCGATCGAGTCACTTACGGTTTTGCGTTTCATCACTGGCATCGGCCTGGGTGGAGCGATGCCGGCGTGCATTGCCTTGAGCGCCGAATATTCACCTGCACGCCGACGCATGATCATGGTGACCTTGAGCTGGAGTGGCTTCACGGCTGGCCTTGCCTTGGGCGGCATGCTCGCCGCACAGATGATTCCGGCATTCGGCTGGCGTTCCGTTCTGGTGCTGGGTGGCGTCATGCCGCTAGCGTTACTGCCAGTGTTGGCCTGGCTAATGCCCGAGTCGGTTCGGTTCATGGCGTCCTCGACCAGGCACGCCGACGCCTTGCGGCGTGTGGTCGAACGCATCACCAGAAGGAACTGGTGCGGCGTAACTATCCTCGATGACGAGCGCCCGGCCCAGGTCAGGTCGCCGATCTCGCACCTGTTCATCGACGGTCGGTTGGTTCGAACACTGCTGCTGTGGATGACCTTCTTCTGCTCGCTCTTTGTGTTTTATCTGCTGACCAGTTGGCTGCCTACCCTGCTCAAAGAGGCCGGCTACGATATCGCTTACGCTTCGCGTATTGGCGCCATGGTGCCGCTGGGCGGTACCGTCGGCGCCATTCTCATGGCCCTGCTGATGGATCGCGTCGGTCCCTACCCTGTGCTGACGCTATCGTACTCGGTGACGGCTGTGGTAATTGCCGTCACGGGCTATCTGATGGGTGACCCCTATCAGTTGGCGGCAATTGTATTTCTCGTTGGTTTCGGTGTAGCCGGTGCTCAAAACGGACTCAACCTGGTCTCCGCCACCCTGTACCCCACGGCCGCTCGTGTGACCGGGGTGAGTTGGTCAATGGCCGTGGGCCGTTGCGGTTCGATAGTCGGCTCGACGCTAGGCGCCTGGTTTATTTCCGCCGCGGGCACATCACAGGTCTTCTTCCATTGGCTGGCACTCCCCGTACTGGTCGGCGCGACAGCCGTAGGTGGTCTTTATTGGCTCAGCCCCCATCGGAATCAGACAGTCAAGCCTGCACAAGATGCTCACGCAGAAACTCAATGAAACGTTGAGTTTTTGCGGGCAAAAGACGGGTTTCCGTGAGGGCATACACCTGGATCGAATTGGCGTGCCATTGGGGCAGTACCGGTTGCAGCAAGCCGTTGCGCAGATCCTCCGCTGCAATGCCTTCCGGCAGCACGGCGATCCCCAGATCCAGCGTTGCCAATCGACGAAGCATCCCGACGCTATTGAGTTGAAACCTTCCCCCCACTTCGATCTCCATCACTTCACCTGAATGAGAGAGCTGCCATTTACCGGCCTTTCGCAGTCGCAGGCATTCGTGATTTACCAGCTCAGACGGATCGCTGGGTGCTCCATTGAGTTCCAGATAACGAGGCGATGCGTACAAACGACGAGAGAGGCTAGCCAGCTTGCGTGCGATCAGATTCGAATCTGCCGGTTCGCCCATGCGGATGACCACATCGACGGGTTCGCTTACCAGATCGACCTGGCGTGGCGTGAGGTCGAATTCAAAGCTGATGCCGGGGTACCGTCGGGCGAACTCGGCGATGAGGGGGGCCAGGTAAATGTTGGCGAAATCCACAGGCAGTGACGCGCGCAAAAGGCCGCTTGGATGCGCGAGCATTTCACCCAACTGCTCGTGCGCCAGCCGCGCCTCGTCAACGATTCGCTTGCATCGGTCGAAGTACAACTGCCCTGCTTCGGTCAATTCGATCTTGCGCGTAGTGCGATTTAACAACCTCAAGCCAATGGCCTTTTCAAGCCCGCTGATGCGTCGCGACAAGGTTGAGTTCGGCATCGCCATCGCTTCTGCGGCCTTGCGAAAACTGTGGGCTTTGACGACCTCAACGAACAACGCCATGTCGTTCAGCAGTTCCATGTTGATTGCTCCAATGGTGGATCAGTCATTTCAATTATAGCTAGTTTATCCCGAATCAAGTTTGATCAATGATTGCTACATCAGCCTTCGAAGCCATTCCACACGCCTCGAACTCAATCAGTACAGCGCCAGGTTTCGTTGACGATTGCTCAACGGAGCACCCGTAGGAGAGCCTCAACTTCATGAAAGACCTTAATGACCTTTATTACTTCGTGCTGGTGGTCAAACATGGAGGGTTCTCGGCGGCGGCACGGGCAACGGGCATTGAAAAAACGTTGCTCAGTCGTCATGTCGCGGATCTGGAATTGCGAATGGGGGCCAGACTGTTACATCGCACAACGCGCCAGGTTTCACTGACCGAAGCCGGCCATCATTTCTTCACGCTCAGCCAACCCGTTGTAGAGGGGGCGCATACCGCCTATGAAAGTGTGGAGCATCTGCGACGAGAACCCGTCGGTTTGGTACGGTTGAGCTGCCCTCAGGTAATGGCGCAAAGTTATTTGGCCCCCCTGCTGCCTGGGTATATGGAAAAATATCCGAAGGTACGGCTCGAATTGAATGCGGTAGATCGAGAGGTCGACCTTTTTGAAGAGCGCTTCGATGTGGCCTTGCGATCGCGCGCCCGGATAGAAGAAACGGCCGGGTTGGTCGCAAAGGAATTAGGGGCAGCCAAACAGATTCTGGTAGCAAGCCCCCGCTTTCTCGATCGCGTCGGGCGGCCCGCCACCATCAAAGCCATTTCAGAAATCGAAACGCTTTCTCGTCCCGGTGACATCCATGATGGCGTCGGTCGCTGGTTCCTGCGCAATTCATCAGGTGAAGAGCTGCTGGTCAGCCATCAACCACGTCTCATCTGCGATGACTTGCGTATGCAGTTGGAGGCCGCTGTCAATGGTTTGGGTGTAGCTCTATTGCCGGAACCCATAGCCGCAGCCTCCGTGCGCGCAAAGGCTCTGGAAGTCGTCATTCCTTCCTGGACCGGTGCAACGCACATTATCCATCTGCTCTACCCCAAACCGAAAGGAATGTTGCCTTCCGTTCGCAGCCTGATCGACTATCTGAGCCTCCATTTACCCCAAAGCATCCAGCAACGAAGTATCACTGTTGAGCGGGTCGCTTGATGAGGGCAAAGGTCACGCTGGACGTGTGAGTGTGTTGGTTCTGGACTGGATAGGTATCGCCGTTCCGGCTCTGGCTAATTCCCAGGCATCACGAGGTTCGTCCAGGTCGCGGTTGAGGGTTTCCGGGGTCTTGAACGTGGTGTACAGGGTGATCAATGTGAGCAGGGTCAGGTAGCAGGCAATCGGCAGCCAGGATTTCACACCGGCGCTGGCGTCGCCATTGTGGCTCGCCACGACCAGGGCGATGATGCCGGCACCGATCATCGGCGCAATGCCACCCGCGATCACTGCCGACGCTTCCCGGGCGATCGACACACCCATGTAACGGTGACGCGAGCCGAACAGCTCAGGCATTAGCGCTGCCTGGGTGCCGAACATGCCCCAGGTACCGATGCCCAGCGCGATGGAAATGGCAATGATGCTCGCCACCACATTACCCTGACTCAGTATCCACCACACCGGGAAGGCCAGTGCCAGTTGCAACAGCGCGAAGGCGCGATAGACCACCACGCGACCAAAGCGATCACTGAGTTTGCCAGCCATCGGCACGGTCATCGCTCCAAGGCTGGCTGCACAGATCAGTGTCAGCACGCCCACTGGCCCCTTCAGACCTACCACGCCTACGATGTAGCTCACAGCCAGGGCCTGGTAAATCGATGAACCTCCGTTTTCCGCCAGGCGCAGTCCGATGCCGATCAGCAAGGTGGGTTTGGAGTGTTCCATGGCACTTTTCAGCGGGTTAACGCATACGCGTTTGAGCGCCTTGAGGCGGATAAAGGTCGGCGATTCCTTGAGTGACAGACGCATGTACAAGCCCAGTGCAACGATCACCACGCTGCTGAAAAACGGCATACGCCACAGCCCGCTGTCGATAACGTTGTCATTGCCGCTGACCACCAGGAAATACACCAGCGCCGCGAGGATGGTGCCCAATTGGATGCCGAGGAACGGCAAGGCGGCATAGAAGCCGCGCCGCCCCTCAGGGGCGTACTCGGTCATCATCACTGCAGCTCCAGCCTGCTCTGCACCAGCGCCCAGTCCCTGCAAAAGACGCAGGATCACCAGCAGTACCGGTGCCAGATAGCCGACCTGATGGAAGGTGGGCAGTGCACCAATCAAGGTGCTGGAAATGCCCATCAGTAACACCGTCGACGCCAGCACGAACTTACGTCCTACACGGTCACCGACCATGCCGAACAGTACCCCGCCCAACGGCCGTATCGCAAAGCCCAGGAAGTAGGTGCCGAAACTGGCGATCAGGCTCATGGCGCGGGTCTGTTCCGGAAAGAACAGCGGTCCGAAGATCAGCGCCGAGGCCAAGGTGTAAAGCGCGAAGTCGTAGTATTCCAGGGCACTGCCCAGAGAGCAGGACCAGGCTGCACGGTGCAAGTCTTTCTTGCGCTCGCACGCGTCGGGGATCAAAGCGATGTCGGATGGAGAATGATCGTGAGTCATCGTCGTGCCTCCAGGTGCCTTTATGGCATCTTGTTATTGACAGGTAGTTGGGATGCTTACAATTTCAACCGCTGTATTTCCTGGAGCATGGCCTGCTCCATGATGTCAATAGGCGCATCTTTCCCGGTGTACAACTCGATTTGCCGACAAGCCTGGTGCACCAACATGCGGGTGCCGGCCACGGTGCTGCAACCCAGCGCTTTGGCTTGCAGCAGCAGAGCGGTCTGCACCGGCATGAACGCCACATCCATGACAATCAGGTGGCTGGACAGGCGGCCGTCCAATGGGTTGCTGTCCGGCTGTTTGAAGCCCACCGAGGTAGCGTTGATGACGATATCGAAGGTCTTGGCCGTGAACGTCTCGACGCTGCCGCCCCACCGGGCACCCAGATCCTCCGCCAGGGCGGCACCGCGCTCGAGACTGCGGTTGAACACCGTGACCTCGGCCGCCTCTTGCAGGCAACCGTAGACAACCGCACGAGCAGCACCGCCAGCACCGATCACGGCGATACGCTTGTCGCTCAGCTCGGTGACTTCCTGCAGGGCGCGGACAGCGCCTAGGTAGTCGGTGTTGTAGCCGGTCAGTACACCGTCGACGTTGTTGATGGTGTTGACCGCGCCAATCACATGGGCCGATTCGTCGATCCTGTCCAGATGAGGCATCACTACAGTTTTGTAAGGCATGGAAACGTTCATGCCGCGCACGCCGAGCGCGCGAATCGCCGCCACGGCGGCAACCGGATCTTCGACGCCAAAACAGACAAAGGTGTAGTCCAGGCCCAGGGCCGCGTAGGCGGCGTTATGGATCTTTGCCGAGAGTGAAAAAGGCGAACCCATGATTGAGCCGCAGAGGATGGGCAGGGATTGAGGCATGTGGGTGTCCTTCACGAGAGTTAGACGACGCTGGTCAAGCCACCATCGACGAAAAGTGTCTGGCCATTAACGAAGTCGGAGGCTGACGACGCGAGGAAAACTGCCGCGCCGCACAGCTCCTCTGCCCTGCCCCAGCGCCCGGCGGGAGTACGCTGCACCAGCCAGTCGGAGAAAGCCGGGTCGTCGACCAGCGCCTGGTTAAGCTCAGTCCGAAAATATCCGGGGGCCAGGGCGTTGATATGCAGGCCATGACCGGCCCAGTCGGCACACATGCCACGGGTTAGCATGCGCACGGCGCCCTTGCTGGCGGCATAGGGGGCGATGGAGCGGCGGGCCAGTTCGCTTTGCACCGAGCCGATATTGATAATCTTGCCGCGCCGGCGAGCGATCATGTGGCGAGCCACCGCCTTGGACACATTAAATACGCCATCGAGGTTGGTGCTCATCAGTCGATGCCAGTCTTTCGCACTGACATCTTCAAGTGCCTGGCGATGCTGCAACCCGGCGTTGTTGATCAGAATGTCTATCGGACCCAGGCGGTTTTCCAGCACATCGATGGCGGTTGCGACGGCCTGGTGGTCGGTCACGTCGAACACCGAGTATTGGGCGTCCAGGCCTTCATCGCGTAACAGCGCGCAGGCGCTTTGCGCGCGTTCGGCATCGCGGCCATTGAGCACCACCTGAGCGCCCGCCTGTGCCAGTCCACGGGCCAAGGCCAAGCCGATGCCGCGCACTGAGCCGGTGATCAGCGCCCGACGCCGGTTCAGGCGAAAGTTATCGATCATGTGTGTCTCCCTGTCCTGGATTTACGAATGGGCCATAACGCCACTTTCAACCGCTACCGCTGCGGCATGCCAATCGTTTATGGTGATGCCGTGATCACGGTATGTGATCACCAAACAGGCTGTAGCGAATCGGGAGCGTCAAGTGGAACTCAAACATCTGCGCGCTTTTGCGGTCTTGGCCGAAGAGCTGCACTTTGGCCGCGCGGCGGCGCGCCTGCATATTGTCCAGCCGGCCTTGAGTGCGCAAATACGTGCTCTGGAAGAAGATGTCGGGGCGCAGTTGTTCGAGCGTGACCGGCACCGGGTCGAATTGACCGAAGAGGGGGCGCTGTTTCTGCCCGAGGCCCTGGCGACCCTACGCCAGGTCGGACGCGCGCGTGAGGTGTTGCAGCAGGCCGCGGCCGGAGAAGTCGGGGTGTTGCGTCTGGCATTTGTGTCTTCAACGTTATCGCACTTGTTGCCGGTGCTCGTGCGTACATTGGAGGAGCGCTACCCGCGTATCGAACTGGACCTCAAGGACATGCCTTCACTGCCGCAGGCCCGGGCCTTGCTGGACAATGCCCTGGATTTTGGCTTGGTACGCCTGCCCTTGAGTCTGCCTGGTGTGCACACGCGCCTGCTTTTCGAGGAATCGCTGGTGGTGGCGCTGCCGCAAGATCATCCGCTGTGCACCCTACGTCGTATCAAGCCTCAGGATCTGGTCGGATGTCCGACGCTGGTGCTGGCGCGCAAGTTCGCTCCCGGTTTGTATGACCAGATGCTGACGGGTTTCCACCGACGCAAGATCACCCTAACGATTGCCCGGGAGATGGGCGAGTTCACCACCCAGTTGGCCTTGGTGGCCGCCGGCTTGGGCGTCGGCATCCTGCCAAGCGGTGCCGCATCGGCACTACCAATCGGCGTCGTGACCCGGCCACTGACACTGGCTATGAGCGGTGCGGGCATCGGCGTGGCCTGGACCGGCCTGGAAAATCCACGCAAGCGCGCGCTGATGCAGGTGCTCGACGAACTCTATCCCGCGCCGAGCCCTGAACTTACTCAGGGGTTGTAGGGAAGATGGCCGAGGTTTCCTCTGAAAGCGACTATCGCCAGGCTGATTGTTGACTGCGCAGGACCTGGCCGACCATTTCCCTCAACCACTTGTTCTGAGGGTCTCGGTGAAATCGGTCATGCCAATACAGATCAATCTCGAACGAGGGTATTTGCAGTGGCAGAGGGTGTATGACTAGAGGATAAAAGCGCGCCAGGGTTTTACCCAAGGCAATAGGCAGCGTCCATATCATGTCGGTATCGAGCAGCAAGTGCGGACCAGACAAGAACTGAGGGGTGCGCATTTTAATGCAGTCTCTGCCGCCCGCATCGATCAAGGCACGCTCCAGTGCCTGGTGGCCGCTACCCCCGGATTCCACCAACAAATGCTCACTGGTGACAAACGCTTCAAGGCTCAAACCGCGATGGGCCAAGGGGTGGTCTTTGCGCATGGCACAGACGTAATGCTGAGAAATAACCGGGGTTCGGTGAATGTCAGTCTGAAGGGTCGGCATAAAGCCGAGCGCCAGGTCTATCCTGCCAGTGGACAGGCCATTAAGCGTCTCATCCATCCCACCCACAACGGTGTGTATCCGCGCTTTAGGTGCAACCCTGGACAATTCGCTCAAGATGGGTGGCAAACAAACGACCTCGCCAATGTCGCGCATTCTAAAAATGAATGATTTTTCACAAACTTTCGGATCAAACACCGGCATTTGGCATCCAGCCTCCCTGACCATCGCAAGGGATGCCAACAGTCGCGGCGCGATATGGACACAAAACGGTGTGGGCTCCATTCGGCGACCGACCAGCGTAAACAACCTGTCTCCATAGTCGTTTCGCAACCGTTTTAGCGAACCGCTGACGGCTGCCTGCGTAACCCCCAGATTCTGCGCCGCAATGGAAGCTGAGTGGTCTCGCCACAATGCCTCAAAGGTATAGAGCAGATTCAAATCCTTCATCGAAATGCCTTGACTGAAATTCGCAAACCAAAACACTGCACTCGCCAGCAAAGCGGCGTGGGCTTCGACTGGCAAGTGCAGCTCAACTGGCACTCATAAGTGGTTATGCAGAAGCTTGGATAACATTACCCGCAGATGCGCCGCTGTACAGGGGCGAAATATCAATGTGTATTCGATAATCATTGATCAATCGGGAAGCATTGAAGTGAACAACGACACAACAAGGAACATTGATAATCGTGCCGTCATGCTGGGTGTAATAGGTATCAAAACGCATGATTGTCGTGTTGGCTTCGCTCCACACGCCTTGAAGAATGTGTTCCAGCGAGGCTATTTGGGTAAAAAATGACTCAATCGCCGCCCTGACACCCTCTTTCCCCACTACTTCCGGGGAATTGCCAAACCGAAACACGACGTCATCGGTCAGATAACTCAAAAAGCCTTCGACCGACATCCGATCGACACTTTCAAACATACCTGTCAATTCATGGTTCATTGCACGCCTCATTTCTTGTTTTTGTTTTTTCATTTCTGGTCGCTGCGGTGAATCTTATGCCGCTTTGCTGACCTTGTTACGGATGGCTTGCAGGGTGGATCGCACGGCGCTCAGGTAGGACGTCTGCATACCGGTTGAGAACTCGACTTCTTTCTCGCTGCCTGCCGATACGCCCGGCAGGGAGAAATCGAAGGAGAAGCGCAGGTACAGTTCGCCATCCTCTTCCTCGATGACGTTCTTGATCACACCACGGGCATTACCGGAGAGGCGCACGAACTCGACTTGCTGCTCTTCAGTAAGAAGGACCATTTCCTGAAGGCGCTCACCGTAAAGCACCACTTCGCGGATAAAGGTATTGCCCTGGTCCTCAACGACATTACATTCGGTAATGGCATCAACGAACGGCACCGCATTGCGAGCCTTGCTCACCAACCCTTCCCATACCTGGCTGCGGTTCAGGTTCACACCGTCCGACTCCTCAGGGGCATTAACTTTCAAGCGACGACTTACATTGATCATGGGGTACTCCGGGGTTTCAGGTTCAAAAGTGACCGACTCCCTGTCGAGTGTCAGGGACAGTCTGTCAGGGGGTCTCAAACGGTGAGATAACCACCGTCTACGGCCATTGCCGTTCCGGTCACAAAACTGGCGTCATCGGACAGCAGCCATAGCGCAGCCTTGGCGATTTCTTCCGGTTTTCCGAAACGACCGATAGGGTGTCGTTCGCGCAATGCAGCGAACTGTTTGGCAAAATTCGGCTCTTCACTCGCACGCACGATCATCGGCGTTTCGATGATGCCTGGCATGATTGCGTTGACCCGGATATTGAGGGTGCCGTAGTCGACGGCGGCGGCCTTGGTCAAACCGACCACCCCATGCTTGGCAGCGATATAGTCCGACGCAGCGGCAATCGCTACCGAGCCCAGAGACGAAGCGGTATTCACGATGGCGCCACCGCCACTGTTCAACATGGCGCGGATCTGGTGCTTCATGCAGTAGAAAACACCGGTCAGGTCGATGCGGATAATGCGATCCCACGCCGCAGACGAGATTTCATGCAGAGGCAAATTGCTTTGCTCGACCCCTGCATTGTTGAACGCGCCATGCAGACGGCCAAATCGAGTGACGACATCATCGACTGCTGCGGCCACAGCATCTTCGTCGGTAACGTCGCAGGGGATTGAATAAACCTTGCCGCCGGCAGCCGTGACAGCACTGGCGGTTTCTTCGATGCCTGCGGTATCGCGATCAAGCAGCACAACCCTCGCGCCCGCTTTGGCAAAAGCCAGTGCCGAAGCACGGCCAATTCCGCCCGAGGCGCCAGTGATAATGATGTTCCGGTCGTCAAGGTTGCTCATATCCACACTCTCGTTTTGTAATGCCACTTACTGTATTTACCGGGGCAACGATCGAGAATCCCGTAAAACCACCAAAGACTGTTGCGCTGTTGCACCAATCAGCGGCGGGTCAAATCCAGCGCCACATCGACGATCATGTCCTCTTGCCCACAGACCATTTTTCGCCGACTCAATTCGACCAGGATGTCGACGGTACGCAACCCGTAGCGCTGGGCAGCCGCTTCGGCATGGCGAAGGAAGCTTGAGTAAACGCCGGCACAACCCATTGCCAGCGTTTCGCGATCAACGCGCACTGGACGGTCCTGCAGGGACGGATGATGTCATCGGCGGCATCCATCAGGGTGTACAGACCGGTGCTATGGTTCCAGCCCAGGCGCTCGGCTGCGGCGATGAACACCTCCAATGGTGTGTTGCCTGCACCGGCCCCCATTCCAGCCAGACTGGCGTCAACGCGATCACAACCCTGACCACCGCGACGATGGAGTTGGCAACGGCCAAGCTCAGGTTGTGGTGGGCATGGATACCCGTCTTCGCATGGGGGGCGTGGTTCAAGGATTAAGCGGCGCGGAAGCAACTGCGGCAGCATGCGATGATCGACTGCTACAGCGTTCCCGGCCACAAAGGATAGGTCCGTTTGAAGCGGCGCAAAGGGACAGCGCTCTCGTGCCCTTTGCGCTTGAAGCAATGCCTTTACCGAGCTTAGATGCCCAGGCAGAGGTATTTGATTTCCAAATAATCTTCGATGCCGTACTTGGAGCCTTCACGGCCCAGACCCGAGGCCTTGATGCCACCGAACGGCGCGACCTCGTTGGAGATCAACCCGGTGTTGACGCCGACCATGCCGTATTCCAGGGCTTCAGCTACACGGAACACACGGCCCAGGTCACGAGCGTAGAAGTACGAGGCCAGACCGAACTCGGTGTCGTTGGACATCGCGATCACGTCGGCTTCATCTTTGAAGCGGAACAGTGGCGCCAATGGACCGAAGGTTTCTTCCTTGGCCACGGCCGCGTTATTCGGCACGTTGGTCAGAATGGTCGGCTCGAAGAAGTTGCCTTCGATGGTGTTGCCACCGGCCAGTACCTGGGCGCCTTTGCTCAAGGCGTCGGCGATGTGTTCTTTGACCTTGGCCACGGCTTTTTCGTCGATCAGCGGACCAGTGGTGGTACCGGCTTCCAGACCGTTGCCGATCTTCAGTTTGGCCACAGCCACTTTCAGCTTCTCGGCGAATGCGTCGTAGACGCCGTCCTGAATGTACAGACGGTTGGCGCAGACGCAAGTCTGGCCGTTGTTGCGGTACTTGGAAATGATCGCGCCTTCGACGGCCTTATCCAGGTCTGCGTCGTCGAACACGATGAACGGCGCGTTGCCGCCCAGTTCCAGGGAAACTTTCTTGATGTCCTTGGCGCATTCGGCCATCAGTTGACGACCGATTTCGGTCGAACCGGTGAAGGACAGCTTGCGTACGATCGGGTTGCTGGTCAGTTCGCTGCCGATGTCGCCGGCGCTGCCGGATACAACGCTGAACACGCCAGCCGGGATACCGGCACGCTGGGCCAGTTCAGCCAGGGCGAAAGCGGAGAACGGAGTTTGCGAAGCAGGCTTGAGCACCATGGTGCAACCGGCAGCCAGAGCCGGGCCGGCTTTACGGGTGATCATTGCAGCCGGGAAGTTCCACGGGGTGATGGCAGCGGTCACGCCGATTGGCTGCTTGATCACGATCAGGCGCTTGTCTGGCTGGTGGCCCGGAATCACGTCACCGTAGATGCGCTTGGCTTCTTCGGCGAACCATTCGATGAAGGAAGCGGCGTAAACGATTTCGCCCTTGGCTTCGGCCAATGGCTTGCCTTGTTCCAGGGTCATCAGACGAGCCAGGTCATCCTGGTTCTCGATTATCAGTTCGAACCAGCGACGCAGTTTGGTCGCACGTTCTTTGGCGGTCAGTGCACGCCAGGCCGGCAGCGCTTTGTCAGCGGCTTCGATGGCTCGGCGGGTTTCGGCAGCGCCCATTTTCGGCACGGTGCCCAGAATTTCGCCCGTTGCCGGGTTGTTGACCTTGATCGTCTGACCATTGTCCGCATCGACCCAAGCGCCATCGATGAAGGCTTGCTGGCGGAACAACTGAGTGTCTTTAAGCTGCATGACGTTTCCTTTTCTGAATGAGGGGTTGGCGAGCGTTGGCTTAAACCAAAGCGCTACGTCTTTTCAGCTCATGGTTCAGAATGAAATCGTTCTCGGAGTAATCCACCGGGCAATCGATAACGTGCACACCTGGCTCACTGATGCAGCGCTGCAGTAGCGGCAAAAAGCCTTCGGCGCTTTCTACCCGGTGGCCCTTGGCACCATAGCTTCGCGCATACATGACGAAATCCGGGTTGCCGTAGTCCAGCCCAAAATCAGTGAACCCCATGTTGGACTGCTTCCAACGGATCATGCCGTAGCCATCATCGCGTAGGATAATGACCGTCAGGTTCATCTTCAAACGTACGGCGGTTTCCAGCTCCTGGCTGTTCATCATGAAGCCGCCGTCACCGCACACAGCTACCACAGGACGATCCGGATAGACCAAATGTGAAGCCATCGCCGAAGGCAGGCCCGCACCCATCGTTGCCAAGGCATTGTCTAACAGTACGGTGTTGGGTTTATGTGCCTTGTAGTTGCGCGCGAACCAGATTTTGTAGATGCCGTTATCCAGAGCCACGATGCCTTCGGAGGGCATGGCACGACGCACGTCGGCGACAAAGCGCTGCGGGTAGATCGGGAAACGGTTGTCGTCCGCGCCTTCGATCACTTGGGCCTCGTTGGATTCACGGATCGTCATAAGGCGGGTGAAGTCCCAGTGTGAAGTGTCATTCAAGGACTCGCCGATCTGCCAAACAGCATTGGCGATATCGCCGATCACTTCGACCTGTGGGAAGTACACCGGATCGACCTCGGCGGAGCGGAAGTTGATGTGGATGACTTCGGTGCCGCCACGGACCATGAAAAATGGCGGTTTCTCAATCACGTCGTGGCCAATGTTTACGATCAGATCAGCCGCCTCGACGGCACGGTGCACGAAGTCGCCGGAAGACAGTGCGGCATTGCCAAGGAAGCGTGGATGACGCTCATCTACCACGCCTTTGCCCATCTGAGTGGTGACAAAAGGGATGCCGGTCTTGTCGATCAGTTGCTTGAGTACCTTGGCAGTCATCTTGCGATTGGCGCCGGCACCAATCACCAGGATCGGGCTACGGGCTGTCTGCAATTTCTCGACTGCGGCCTCGATGGCCTTGTGTTCGGCCAGTGGGCGACGATGCAGGCTCGGAGGAATTGGCCGGCTTTCGGTCTGCTCCGCGGCGATGTCCTCGGGAAGTTCAAGATGAACCGCTCCGGGCTTTTCTTCCTCAGCAAGGCGAAAGGCTTCACGCACACGCGAGGGAATGTTGTCAGCGGACGCCAACTGGTGGGTGTACTTGGTCAGCGGTTGCATCATCCCAACAACATCAAGAATCTGGAAACGGCCCTGCTTGGACTTTTTGATTGGCTTCTGCCCGGTAATCATGAGCATTGGCATTCCACCCAAGTAGGCATAGGCGCCAGCAGTGACCAGGTTCGTAGCGCCAGGGCCAAGGGTCGATAAGCTGACTCCCGTTTTGCCGGTTAACCGGCCATAGGTTGCCGCCATGAAACCAGCCGATTGCTCATGTCGAGTGAGAACGAGCCGGATGTTGGAGCGCCTGAGTGATTCAAGTAAATCCAGGTTCTCTTCACCAGGAATCCCGAACACGAACTCTACGCCCTCATTCTCGAGGCACTGCACTACGACGTCTGAAGCCTTGAGCATTTCACTCTCCTCTAAAATCATGTATCCGCGCTTGAGATGCAACCTTGGACAATTCGCTTACGATGGATATTCAGAAACCAAAACACTGCACTTGCCAGCAAAGCGACGTGGGCTTCGACCGGCAGGTGCAGTAAAACTGGAATTCTTTAGTGTTATGCGGACGCGTGGATAACTCAACGTCTTGTCAGGTCCAGTGCCACATCGACGATCATGTCCTCTTGCCCACCGACCATTTTTCGCCGTCCCAATTCGACCAGGATGTCGACGGTACGCAACCCGTAGCGCTGGGCCGCCGCTTCGGCATGACGCAGGAAGCTGGAGTAAACGCCTGCATAACCCAGCGCCAGCGTCTCGCGATCTACCCGCACCGGACGGTCCTGCAGCGGACGGATGATGTCATCGGCGGCATCCATCAAGGTGTAGAGGTCGGTGCCATGATTCCAGCCCAGTCGCTCGGCGGCAGCGATGAACACCTCCAATGGCGCGTTGCCCGCCCCCGCCCCCATGCCAGCCAGGCTGGCGTCAATGCGGTCACAGCCCTCTTCCACCGCGACGATGGAGTTGGCCACGCCCAGGCTTAAGTTGTGGTGGGCGTGCATGCCGGTTTCGGTTTCCGGCTTGAGCACCGCCTTGAACGCACGGAAACGCTCGCGGATGTCCTGCATGTTCATCGCCCCACCGGAGTCGGCCATGTACACGCAGGTCGCGCCGTAGCTCTCCATCAACTTGGCTTGGGCAGCCAACTGCTCGGCCGGAATCATGTGGCTCATCATCAGGAAACCGACGGTGTCCATGCCCAGCTCGCGGGCATATTCGATGTGCTGTTTCGACACATCGGCCTCGGTGCAATGAGTGGCGATGCGCACCACCCGGGCACCGGCGTTGTAGGCTGCTTTCAAGTCATGCACGGTGCCGATGCCAGGCAACAACAAGGTAGTGATCTTGGCGTGGCTGATCACATCGGCGGCGGCTTCGATCCATTCTAGGTCGGTGTGCGCCGCGAAGCCGTAGTTGAAGCTCGACCCTTGCAGGCCATCACCATGCGCCACTTCGATCGAATCGACCTTGGCTTTGTCCAAGGCGCGGGCAATGTCCTGCACGTTTTGCAGCGAATACTGGTGACGAATCGCGTGGCTGCCGTCGCGCAGGGTTACGTCGGAGATATAAATTTTTTTGCCGGGATTGAAAGTCATGACGGTCTCCTCAGGCGTTGAGCATCGACTGCGCCATGCGCTCGGCGGTGGCCAAGGCAGCGGAAGTCATGATGTCGAGGTTGCCGGCATAGGCTGGCAGGTAGTGGGCGGCGCCTTCGACTTCAAGGAACACTGAGGTCTTGAGGCCGGAGAACTTACCAAGACCCGGTATGTTCAGTGGTGCGTCTTCAGGGATGACGTCGAACTGGACTTTTTGCTTGAGGCGATAGCCCGGCACATAGGCCTGTACGGCGGCCGCCATCTCTTCGATGGAGGCCTCGACCAGTGTCTGATCAGCGGCTTCGGACAGCACAAACACCGTGTCACGCATCATCAGCGGCGGTTCGGCCGGGTTCATCACGATGATCGCCTTGCCCTTGGATGCGCCGCCGATCGCTTCGATAGCCTTGGAGGTGGTTTCGGTGAATTCGTCGATGTTGGCACGAGTGCCAGGACCCGCGGACTTGCTGGCGATCGAGGCGACAATTTCGGCATAGTGCACCTTGGCCACACGTGATACCGCTGCGACCATGGGGATGGTCGCCTGGCCACCGCAGGTAACCATGTTGACGTTGAGTTGGCCGAGATTCTGTTCCAGATTGACCACCGGCACGCAATACGGGCCGATGGCTGCAGGTGTCAGGTCGATCAGACGGATGCCGGGTTTGATCGAGCGCAGGAAGGCATCGTTTTTCACGTGGGCGCCGGCCGAGGTGGCATCGAAGACGAAATCGATGTCCTTGAATACGTCCATGCGGGTCAGGCCTTCAACCCCTTCATGGGTCACCGCCACACCCATGCGTTGAGCGCGGGCCAAACCATCAGAGGTCGGGTCGATGCCGACCATGGCGGCCATTTTCAGGTGCTTGCCGTGACGCAAAATCTTGATCATCAGGTCAGTGCCGATGTTGCCCGAGCCGATGATGGCGACGCTTATTGGATTGCTCATTGTTATTGTGTCCTGTCGTTGCACACAGCCTGGGATCAGGCGTTACCACGCCGGCGTTCGGCAAGGGTCTTGCCACCCGCAGCCCACTGGGTTTCGGGAATCTCTTGAAGCAGCACACGGACGCTATCTACGGGCACATCGAGGCTTTGCGCGATGGCCTGGGTGACATTGACCAACAGCGCATGCTTCTTCTCTTCACTGCGTCCTTCGGCGAGGTGGATCATTGCGATAGGCATGGTCGATAGCTCCGGATCAACGCTGGCTGGACGAAGTGAAGCGCATGGAGACGCTGCCCAAATGCTGGTAGCGGACGGTGATGTTGTCCCCGGCAGCAACGGCAATGGCCTCGGTGATGCCGCCGGTCATGATGAAGCAGCCCGCCGGTAGTTCACGCCCCTTGGCACCGAGCATGTTGGCCAGCATGGCGACGCTCTGCGCCGGGTGCCCGAGCACCGCGGCGCCGGCACCGGTGGCGACTACTTCGCCGTTCTTCTCCAGCACCACACCCAGGCATTTAAGGTCAATGCCCTGCACGCCGCTCATTTGTCCGCCGGTGACAAAACGTGCCGAAGACGTGTTGTCGGCAATGACGCTCTTGAGATCGAAGCGGAAGTTCTCGTAGCGCGAGTCGATCACTTCGACTGCCGGCAAAATAAAATCGGTGGCCGCCAATACATCGCCAACATGCACGCCCGGTCCCTTGAGCGGATGCTTGAGGACAAAGGCGATTTCTGCTTCGACCTTGGGATGGATCAACCCGTCAACATCGATAGCCGCGCCGTCCAGGCAAGAGCCGTAGTCCGTAAGGAAGCCGTGGATCGGGTCAGTGACCCCCATTTGCTTCATTTTTGCGAAAGACGTCAGGCCCATTTTCAGGCCGGCGATACGTACACCGCGTGACTCTTTGCGTTGGCGAATGGTGTCCTGAATGGCGTAGGCGTCTTCCCAGTCCATGTCCGGGTGGGCGTCGGTAATCTTGGCCACCGCCTCACGGTTGAGCTCGGCGTTTTCCAGGTGTTCGGCCAGTTGGGCGATAGTGCTTGCAGAGAGATTCATAAAGGTTTCCTTCAAACGAAACGAACAGAAGCCGAGCCGATGCCGCCCAGGCTGATGCGCAATTGATCACCGGCCTTGACCAGTACCATGGCTGCCAGTGAACCAGAGAGAATGACTTCGCCCTTATTCAGGCCAATGCCAAGTTCACCGAGCTTGTTAGCCAGCCAGGCCACGGCATTCGCCGGATGGCCGAGGGCCGCAGCACCGGCGCCGGTGGCAACCACTTCACCGTTCTTTTCCAGGGTCATGCCGACACAGGCCAGGTCAACGTCACGCGGGGACACGCCCTGCCCGCCCAGGACGAAAGCCCCGGCGGAGGCGTTGTCGGCGACGGTGTCCTGGATGCGGATCTTCCAGTCACGGATGCGCGAATCGACGATCTCGAAGCACGGCATCACATAGTCAGTGGCCCGTAAAACATCAGCCACGGTGATACCGGGGCCATGCAGGTCTTCCTTGAGCACGAACGCGATTTCGCCTTCGGCCTTGGGTGCGATCAAACCGTCGATGGCGATGGCGGCGCCGTCGGCATAGAGCATGTCCGAGAGCAGATGACCGAAGTCCGGCTGATCGACGCCGAGCATGTCCATCACTACTTTGCTCGTGACGCCGATCTTTTTTCCGATGACCCGCTGGCCGTCATCAAGGCGTCGCTGGACCATCGCCAGCTGTACCTCATAGGCCTGCTCCAGGGTCATGTCCGGGTAGGTGTCGGTCAGCGGCGCCAAAGCCTGGCCGTTGCTGAGGGCCTGGTGTAGTTGCTGGCCGAGTACGTGGATCTCTTGTTTATTCATGAATGGCTCCTTACAGCCGCACGCAGACGTTGCGCAGTTCGGTGTAGAATTCAAGCGAATGCACGCCCCCCTCACGGCCGATACCCGACTGCTTGGCACCGCCGAAAGCGGTACGCAGGTCGCGCAGAAACCACGAGTTAATCCAGCAAACACCCACGTCCAGTGCACTGCCCAGACGATGGGCGACCTGCAGGTTGCTAGTCCACACACTGGCAGCCAGGCCATAGGGTGTGTCGTTAGCCAGGCGGACGACTTCTTCTTCGGTATCAAAGGGGGCGATGTGGCAAACCGGACCGAAAATTTCCTCGCGCACCACGGCCGAAGTTTCCGAGAGGTCGGTCCAGATCGTCGGCTCGAACCAAGCCCCTTCGGCCAAGTGCTCCGGTACCTGGGCGATGCCACCGCCGTGGACCACCGTGGCACCGTCGGCGACTGCCTGACGGCAATAAGAGAGAATTTTTTCGCGGTGACCGAGTGAGATCACCGGTCCCATGGTGCTGTCGTGTTGGTTCGGGTCACCAACTTTGATGCCTTCGGCGTGGGCCTTGAACGCTGCGACAAAACGCTCGAACAGCGGACGTTGCACGTAGATGCGCTCGGTCCCCAGGCAAACCTGACCACTGTTCTCGAACACGGCGCGTCCCAATCCTTTGACGGCTTTTTCCAGGTCCGCATCGGCGAAAACGATGCCGGCGTTCTTACCGCCCAGTTCCAGCGATACCGGGCGGATACCCTTGGCTGCGGCCTTCATGATGATCTCGCCCGTGCCGGTTTCACCGGTGAAGGTGACACCATTGACCTCTGGGTGAGCGGTGAGGAAGGCACCGGCCGAGTCACCGCCAAAACCATGTACCACGTTGTACACACCCGGTGGCACGCCTGCTTCATTCATGACTTCGGCGAGCAGCGTGGCCGTGGCTGGGGTCTCTTCCGAAGGTTTGACCACCACAGTATTGCCACAGGCCAGGGCCGGCCCAACCTTCCAGGTCATCAGCAACAGCGGCAGATTCCAGGGACAAACAACAGCGATGACGCCACGTGGTGCTCGCACGCTGTAGTTCACCGCCTTGCCACCGTCAGGGGTGTCCATCACGAAGCTTTCAGTCGGCACATTCTTGATCAGGTCGGCGAACACCTTGAAGTTGGCCGCGCCACGGGGAATGTCCAAGTGCCCGGCGAGTGCGCGGGGTTTTCCGGTGTCGGCCACTTCCGCAGCCACAAACTCTTCATGGCGACGTTCGATGCCCTCCGCCACTTTGTGCAACAGGGCCGTTCGCTGGGCGACAGTCATGCTGCCCCAAGGGCCTTTCAATGCAGCTTGCGCAGCTCGCACGGCGGCGTCTACCTCAGCTTTGCCGGCCTCGTGCACCAAGCCGATCAGGCTGTTATCGGCCGGGTTGCGGTTTTCGAAGGTACGGGTGCTACTCACCCATTCACCATTGATGAAATGGCGGAATTCTTTAGCAGGCATAAGGTGTTCCTTCTTTTCTAGTTGGCTGGAGCGCTGGCTTCGGGATCACCCGCCGTCAGGTATTCCCACATACGTTCGTAAATTCGGCCGCTGGTGACAGCCCGTCGCGCGCAGGCCTGTGGGTCGAGTACCGGCCCTTGGGTGGCAAGACCTGCGCTGTGCAGTTGCAACTCAATCCGCGCGGCGTCTTCCAGATACCAGGTCAGCGTCAACGCTTCGATCAGTGACGCGCCAACGACGATGGCGCCGTTGCCACGCATGACCAGCGCATTCCCCTGCCCTAATTGATTGGCCAAGGCGCTGGCTTGCTCGTCGCTGCGCAGCAGTTGCGGGTCGTCCCACAGCGGGATTGGCTGCTGAAAGTAGCTGCCCATGCCATGGCGCGGTTGAGGTGTGAGCCTTGCGCATGACAGGGTCATGACCTGGGCAGGCATGCTTCGGATCACTGCGTGGACGTCTGGGCGCCGACGATATATTTGCTGGTGGATACGAACCTCACCCAGCACGCCGTCGGGCAACTCACCTTTGACCGGTACCACGATTCCTGGCTCGCCCGGCTGGATCAAACCCATCGGTTGCGCGGCGCAGACCAGAAAGTGCTCGTCATCCAGACGCAGGCTGCAGTGCCCGTAGGCATGCACCAGACCCGCACGGGCCAAAGCGCGCGCCGCCACGCGCACCTGCGACTGCTCCTCGCGGCCGGGTATTGGCAAGCGACTCACGATTTGAATTCCGGAATGTCAGGCTTCGCACCCCAGGCGCAGAATCCCGCACCCTCCGCCGGAAACTGCCGAGGCTGGTGGGTTGCATCATTCTCTGGAGAGATCAGGCTGACCCCTGTCGAGTATTCGTAGGTCATGCCGTCAGGTCCCTCGAAATAGAGGAACATCGCGCCCGAGGTAGGGTGGCGTCCCGGACCAAAGAGAATCCGAATGCCCCGTTCAACCAGGAAGTAGTAGGCGCGCATCAAGTCATCGACGGTTTCCACCTGGTGGTTGATGTGTTGCACGCCGGGATGGGAGGAAGGGAACAAGGCGATCTTGTGATGGATCTCGTCGATACGCAGCAGCGGCGCCTCGCCAATTCGGTCACTGACCCTGGCGTTTGCCAGCTGAGTCCAGAACAGTTCGTCACGCCGGGCATTCATGGTGCGCAAGCCAATATGGCTGAAACCGGTGATGCCTGCATCGCGACTCGGGAAATAGCGTCGCCCGCTTGCCTGGGGACGCAAGACCAGCTCGATGTTGTTGCCGCTGGGATCTTTGAAGCGAATGAAGTCGTCGACATAGCGCACTTCAGCGTCTGCACGTGAGCCATGCTGTACGTTGAATTCATTACGCTCCAGCAAGACCGCTGCGTCTTCCAGGTCCTGCGCTGTTCTGACTTCGAACGCTGTTGTGGTTTCTTGCGGATCGCCCTCGTAATAGCAAAGCGTATGGTCTCGGCTGTCCGATCGGAAGTACACCGCTCCATTGGCTTCTCTCGCGATCTGCAAGCCGAGAACCTGTGTGGCGTAGCGACGTGCCTCGTCCAGATTCGCGGTGCCAAGCCGTATGTACCGAATGTCATGCAGGTTAATCATGAGGCATGTCCTCTTATTTATTGTTGTCTGGGAACCATCTTCCCGCTGGCCAATAAATAAAAGAAGCAAATATTAGTTATTTGCGGTATCTGATTTATTTATACGTGTATCACCCTCTACATCCAGTTTTTCGGGGTAAAAAAAATGCCCCGTATCTACAGATACGAGGCATTTTCACCAACAAATCAGGTCACCCGATTGCCTCCTTGGCAATGTCTGAAGCGCCTGCCTGCGTACTGACCTCATTCACTGTTTTACTCCTTGGCATGGAGAACACAAACAATGCGGAAATGACGTAGAAGCCGGCGCAGACGATCAATCCCGCTGCCAGGCTATAGAAGCTGGCAATGCCACTGAGCAGCACGGGTGCGAAAGCCGCCAGTCCGCGACCCGCATTGAAACAGAAGCCCGCTCCAAGCGTTCGCACCCGGATGGGGTACATCTCGCTGAAGTAAGAACCGAACAACCCAGCGAACACCATGAAAAATGCGTACCCCGCCCCTATCCAGATCAGCGATTGGGTCTGGGTGGTATAGACATAGACCAGCGCCATCATGGATGTCAGCAACAGCGATATAACAATCGTAAGCCGCTTGCCAATGCGATCGGCGATGAAGCCGAATACGTTCAGGCCAAAGAAATTCCCGAGATGGAGTACCGCCATAAAGCTGGTCATCGACGCCAGATTCAAGCCACGGTCCTGTATCAGGTAGGTGGGCAGCCACGTGCTGACGCCCCAGGAACCAAGCAACGCAAAGCTGGCTGCAAGAGACCCCAGCAGGGTGTAACGAAGTAGTTCAGGCGAAAAAATCTCCCTGACCGATATCCGCTGCGCAGTAGTGCCCTGTGTATTGCGCTGAGCCTCCCAGGCCGGCGATTCCGGAATCAGAAAAAATACATAAATGATCGGCAGTATCACCGAGGCACCGGACACGAAAAACATCAAACGCCATTCCGGCAGCATGAACTTTGCAGCCAGCGCAGCCACGATGGCGCCAACTGGGAAGGCACTGATCACGAAGGATATGGCTCTAGCGCGTTGCTTGGGCGGCCACGTTTCTACGATATAAGCTGAGAGGATCGTCCATACCCCGCCAAGGCCAAGACCAGAGACAAACCTCAGGCCCGCCATTACGTAGAGATCATGAGCGAATGCAAAGAAACAGGTCAGTGCGCCGAAGATCGCCAGCGATGCAATCAATGCCTTGCGCCGACCGAAGTTGTCGGAGTACCAACCTGTGGCAACGCCGCTCACACCAATACCCAGCAATGTAGCGCTAGCCAGCGCACCCACCTCATGGAGGCTGAAACCCAGGTCCTGGCGGATAACCGGCAGAGCGAGCGTTAGCAGAATGATCTCCATCGCATCAAAAAGGTAGGCGATGAATCCGCCGATCAGTACATGCCACTTGGATATTCCAGTCACGATTTCACCTGCTTTTAATTATTGGACAGTGATGTTCGTTCCGCGGGCCGCCATGTTGTTTATGGCGGCCCTGGAAAGAGGCAAAGTTCAGAATCGGTAAACGGCCTGCAGCCAGAATTTATTACCTTCGGCACGGTTCTCGACCAGCATTTCGTGCTGCACTTTCATGACAAACCCGATTGCCGGGGTTTGGTATTTGATCGAGGGGCCGATTGCAACGACCCGACCACGGTTACCATCCAGGTACGTCTGACCATTCTTCTCATCATCGCTGAGCTGCTTATACGCATAGCCGTTCACGCCCACTTGCCATTCGGGAGTGATGTTGTAGCCAATGTTGTAGTCGGCGTTGAACTCACGGCCGGAGCGATAGTGGGTAGCGGAGTTCTCACCATTGAACATATAAATGAGCTTGGCGCTGACCTCCAGTTTCTCCAATGGATAGGCGGTAAACGAGTACCATGGCCCGTAAGCCCAGTAGTTTCGACCTGGATTGAAAAGGCGGTCCTTGTCATAGGACCCGATGGGCGCAAATATATCCAGCGCGAATAATTGGCTGTACCGTGGAGAGCTCCACCCCAATACAAATGGAGTTACCGTCAAATCGCCGACGCCTTCTTGGTGATCGCTGCGATGAACTCGACCAGCAGGTGTATCGACATCGAACTTGACGTCGCCCTTGACCAAGGGCAAGGCAATGCGACTGGCCAGCTTGGCACCCAAAATCGAGTAATCTTGGTAGACGTAATCCACTCGCATCGACAGTGCTTGAACATCAAGGTCAAAGTTGTGAATACCTTGCTTTTGATTGCCATCACCATCCAGAGTTTTATTCGCGCTGTAGTCGGACAAGTAGAAAAACTCGGTAAAGCCTGGTGGTGGCATCTTTCCCGCGAGGACCGTATTCACACCCAGTGGGTATGAGGTGCCGCCGCCTTCTGTTGCCTGGGCAAGCGGAACGAAAAAAAGACCTATACAGAGAGTACTGATCCAAGCGTTTGGCGCGCGATGGTTTTTTGATTTTAGTGTGTTCATCTCATGTTCCATTTTTATTTTTGTATTGCGGAGGAGAATTTTTTTTTGAAACTTTCAGCCCTAGCGTTACTTAAAAACGACAGGCAAATTTCAGGCGCAGCGATACGCACCGTCATTTGTCAGGACGCTGCAAACAGTTGAGTTATTCAACGGCCGGGCATTGATTGCCCGGCCTTCAGCAAGGTGTTACCGAATAGTGGTTTCCAGCTCGCCGAGCCCTTCGATGCAGACTTTCAATACATCGCCGCGGTCCAGGAATGTGTGGCTTTCCATGCCCACGCCCGCCGGTGTTCCCGTCAACAGAACATCACCGGGAAACAGATCGATGGTCTGGCTCAGATAGGAAATCTGCTCTGCAATGCCGTACATATGGTTGCGGGTATTGGAATCCTGTACCCACACACCATTCCTCGACAGCTTGATATCCAGGTTCTCGGGATCTTTGACAAATTGTGCCGGCGTCAGGTACGGGCCCAGCGGGCAAGAACCCGTGAAGCATTTGTGGCCAATCCAGTCGAAGCGAAACGGCGAGCTGGGGTCGACTTGCTCGCGACGCAGTCGATCACGCGCGGACAGGTCATTGGCGCAGGTGTAACCCGCCACATAATCGAGCGCCTCTTCAATGGAGACACGCGACGCTCGTTTACCGATCACCACCGCCAACTCGGCTTCCCAATCGAGCATGCGGACCCCTGTCGGAAAGTCTACCGCTTGCTTGTGTGCGACCAGACTGCCGCGGCCGGGCTTGATGAAATGCCAGGGAGCAATGCCCTCGCTGCGCGGATCCAGCGACAGTTTCATGTTGAACGCACGAGCCATGGCTTCGACATGGTCTCGATAGTTTGCGCCCGCGCAATAGATCGTGCCTGGACGTTCCAGAAACGGAGCAAAGTGCAACGTGGCAAGATCAAGCCGCTGCGACTCATACTGCGCTGGCGCTTCAAACACTGCCATTGCAAGCTTTTGCAGCTGCGGATTGGACGCTTCCCAGCACTCGAGCAATGCATCGACGGAAGCTGCCGGTAACTCAAGGCCGGTCCTGGCCACAAGCTGACCAAGATCATAGGCGTATTCGCCAACCAGCAGGCCGGTAGCGTTTGACTGGACATCCGTCCGATAGGTGAAAAGCTGATACTTCATGGGGTCACCATCACAGGAGCGAAAAGCGTTGGTTGGAAAAGCTGACGTGGAGCGTGAGGCCGCCTTCCATGAGCAGCCACTTGCGTACATCTACGTCATAAACGCCGTGGGCGATAAAGGGATCTGACTGGACAATGCGCAGAGCTTCGGCATGATCCGCCGCACGCAAAATGCTCATACCCCCCAGCTCACCGGGAAGGGTTTGATCCGAGACAAAGGGCCCGGAAGCGAACAACTCGCCGCGTTGCTGCGCCAGAATCGCCCACTTCAAGTGGGCGTCCAGCAGCTCTGGTACGCGGGTCAGGTCCCGTGGCGTACGCATGACCACGAACAGTGGCTTGTTCAACATCCCTGCCAGCAGTTCCTTGGTCGTAGAGCTATCACTCATCACGCGCCGCCTCGAAATTCTGAATGAAGGCTTCAGGAGGTGGATTGGTTGCCCACACGGCGATCAGGTCTGGTGGTGCCCCGTCGATAGCCAGCCATTCGCTGTCATCTTCGGGAATGACATCGATGTCCCAGAAGTATTCGACCATGCTGTCCCAAGGGTCGCGGATGTAATGAAAGTAATTGGAACCGGCCACATGTCGTCCAAGGCCAAAAGCGCTTTCGTAGCCCAGGCTCATCAGGTGTTGAGCGCCCAATTCGATCTCATCAATACCCATCACCTCAAAACTGAGATGATGCAGACCGCTATGGCTGCTCTTAGCCAGGCCCATTACGTGGTGATCGCCGCCACAGCCACAACGCAGAAAGGCGATCTTGTCCCCTGCGCGATCAGAGACTTTCATCCCTAGCACCCGGGTATAGAAAT
The DNA here is from genome assembly GCF_059420325.1 of Pseudomonas sp. GW821-FHT04C07. NCBI lineage: Bacteria > Pseudomonadati > Pseudomonadota > Gammaproteobacteria > Pseudomonadales > Pseudomonadaceae > Pseudomonas > Pseudomonas sp. GW821-FHT04C07. The sequence continues at coordinate 509,474 of NZ_JBWKTM010000002.1, read as the reverse complement.
CAATGGAACGGTCCACATCGGGGGTGAATTTGATCAAGTGGCCCAAGCGTAACGGCGTCACTCGACGCAACTTCGAGGCTGGTGTGCACCCGCGCTGACCGATGCGGCGGTAACGGCCCGGGGTGTTCAACTCTGGCGTGGACAAAGGAGCTACCGGCATGGAATCTGCGTCGGTGACATGAACCCAATCGCCGGATGGATCACGAAACCACAATCCGTCTTGCCCGATATCAAACGGTGCCGGATGGATGACCACACCGTGGTAGCTGAGGCTTTCTCGAATAGTCTGCAGGCCCTCAATATCGGTACCAAACGAGACATAGCTAAGGCGCTTTGTGGTGCCGGGCATCAGTCGCACTTGATCCTGGGCGCGGCCTTTGCAGCGCAACACCAAATGCTCACCTGCCATGCGGGCTTCGAGCCCGACAGCTTCGTAGAAAGAACGACCCACTTCCAGATCTGGGACTGTCACGCCTACGTGTTGTAGAGAACGAATCATCTTGGATGCTCCTTCTTAACGAATAGGGGAAAAGGGCGCGGCGCTCAACAGTTCAACCTGCTGGGCAACCACCAGATGACCGTTCTTACCAAGGAACGTACGCCATCTTGGATCGCTGGACAGCGCCGCGCGACGTTGGGCACGGTCCTCGAAGCTGGAATATCCCCACAACTGAATGACTCGGTTGATGTCCCCCGTTTCCGGCTTGAAATAACCGATCAAGTTGCCCAGTGCCTCGCCCTGAAGTGGTAGCCCCTCCTCCTCGTAAGCACGCAGGAATTCGTGCAGGGCGCCAGGCTTGAGTTGATAGGTACGTTGTTCAATCAGCATGTTGTTTTCTCTTTTTTGGAAGGTGCCTGGGACTCGGCCTTGGAGTCGGCTTCGATCAACTTGATCACTGCCGAGATATCTTCTTCACCGATGCCTTCTTCGATAGCCCTTAGAAAGTAGGGCTTGGCGGCATTGAACAAAGGCGCGGCGCTACCGAATTCCTCGGACAGTTCACTGGCCATGTCGATGTACTTTTCCAGTGTGGCAAAAGGTCCTGGCGCCGGCAGGAAAGAACGATCAGCCATCATCGGTGCTCTTGCGCTGAACATCGTTGAGCCACCCGCGCTTTGGCGAATCACCTCAACCACCTGCTGTGCGCTGAACCCCGCTTTGACGCCAAGATTTAGCGCCTCGGCTGCGGCTAGGGTGTGAATGGTCACGAGATAGTTGGCGATCAATTTCATCGCGACTGCGCACCCGAACTCACCGATGTGGAACTGGATGTCGGCGATTGCATCAAGCACTGGTTTGCAGTGCTCCACCAACTCAGGGCCACCGCCCAGAAACAAAGAAGCCTTGCGCTGGGAAACCATGGATGGAGTACCACTGACCTCCGCTTCCAGTACCCGCGCACCACGTTGTTCGATGCGCTGAGCCATGCGTTGCTTGAAGGCTTTGTGGTAGGTACCGATTTCGATGAGCGTGTGCTGCGGCCCTATGGACTGAAGCAGACCATCAGGCCCCTCCATGATTTCCATGTGGGCCACTTCGCTGGGCAGGCAAGTGAGGATGAAGTTTGATTGCGCCGCTACGGCGGCTGGGCTTTCGAGCGCGATGCCACCCTGACGGATGAAGGCCTCGCGATCTCGACGTCGGTAACCGACAACGCGAAATCCGGCCGCAAGCAGGTTGGTTGCGATAGGAAGGCCAAGCTGGCCGATTCCCACCATACCGATGGTTATCACAGGCATTATTCGCCTCTCTTGTTGTTGTTCTTTTACGCAAAGCTTGAAGCTCGGCTAGGCGCTAACCTAGGCGCAGCCGGGTTCTGGAGCAAATAGCTCGGATTATGAATAACTAGAAGCAAGCGTTATACGAAGGAACTGGAGTGGACTCGAAGCCTCAGCCAGCAGACTGGAAATCGATGATGAGTACGAGGAGACAGCAATCGACCTGAGGCGGTCGATTACCCTGAGCAAGGACTCCTTGATCGCCAACATACCGGCCGGCTACTCCGACGGTTATCGACTGGCGTTCTCCAACAAAGCCTCAGTGCTGATCCACGGCCAACGCGCGCCGGTGATCGGCAAGGTCACCATGAACACCCTGATGGTTGACGTCAGTGACATCAAGGGCGTGCAGGCAGGCGATGAGGTCGTTCTATACGGCAGGCAAGGTGATGAAGAAATTACCCAAGCGGAGCTTGAGTCCATCAATGGCGCGCTATTGGCTGACTTGTACACGATCTGGGGCAACTCCAATCCCAAAGTCTTGAAGTCCAAGTAACCGGTTCAACAAACGTCATCAATGGCGATAGTTAGCTGTCGAGATCGCGAATCGCCCCCGCAGGGCGCCAGCTCGAAAAGGAGCGACAGCCCTGCGGAGGAACAGCAGGTCTCCTATGACTAGGAAGCGGAAAAGTCGCTTCTGAACGCGGCTTGCTCAAGTGCATGAGCAACTGAGTGAGATCCCCTGTGCAATTATTCTCGCGGGCGTCGCTCGCCAAGCTGAACTCAGGCCTCCCAGCGAAGCCTTTCCAAGCGTTGCCAGATCGACTGCAGCTCAGTGTCGGGGTGGCGAAGACTTGACCAGACCTCTGCCAATCGTGACACCGTAATCTCTCGCACATCAACCACCAAGCCTGCCTCAAGTAGCTTTTCACGGTTAGCGAAGAGCGCTTGCCCCAGATCCTCATCAATCTCTTTTTGCTCGAAGGTTACATCGAAGAAGCGTTCGTGCATGTCCTGGAACTTGTCCTTGTAACGAACCCTCACCAGAAGCGCCAGACTGTTATTCAACGCTTGGGTTCCGGGGATAGCATTGTCATGCGCGAACCGCGTCACCACGTCATCCATGCCATGTGGTGCTTCATCGACCGAGTAGAGCTCGCCCTTATAGGCCCCAACCCAAGTGACAGAGGAGTAATAATTGGCAAGGGGAATATATGCAATGGGTAAATCAGCACACTTTTTTCCGTCGCCTTTCTTTGCCTGACCAACAGGGCACCTTTCGCTCACAACAAGAAAAGGCGCTTTGGTCACCTGCAGTTCAGTCAGCTCCTCACCTGTGTTTTCGATTACCAAACGTCGAATGTAACTGGTCTCACCTTGGTACCCTTGGCGCCAGACCTTCAGCGCAGGCTGTTGCAGGCGCTGTAGCAAACTCAGCGTCTGTGTGGCACCACGTCGCTTATTTAGCTCGAGGATGCACTTCACATAGGTTTCGTAATTGTCATTTGCTGACAAAATCCCTGCATCGACCGCAGCCGCCTGAATTTTGGAGCGCTGAGAAGCCGAAAGCTCACCCCCTGACTTGTTGGCTTCAGAACGAATGATCAGTCCCACCCGATTGTCGATATCAACTCCAGCCCCGCACAGACTAATGTCTCGGCTGTCCGACTTAGCGTCAGACAGTGTGTCGACTGCGTTGTATTTTCCGCAGCCCCCCAGCACGGCAGCAGTCAGAAACAAACAGATATATTTCATGCACCCTCAATTTGGTCAGCAGGTAGGCACCACAACCCCGCGTCGTGGGAATGCCTAGTCTGCATCGAATAGCAGTCGAGATCAAAATGCCACCACCTTCGATACTCGCACCCTGCTCCGATGTGCCGACTTCGCTTAAGTCGATAGCGACGATATGGAGGACATTAGCGAAAGCGCGTTCAAGGGAACCGGCAACTCGAAGCTCAATATCGACCCGACCATAAACCAGAGTACGGGGCGCAACCGCGAACTGGGTAGCTTCTACCTGAACGTAGCGGATCAACGATAGTGAGACCGCGGCGGCTCTCAAAATTTTTCCGGCGGTTACAGCAATGACTGGGCGATGTCAGCTACAACATCAGTGTGAGCCGCGACTAGGACGTGGGTAATCGACCTTTCTTGCCGAGCCCGAGAATTGGACCCCATGCAGCTTACATCACCGTGCCGGCCCGTTCCGGCGCAAACGTGAGCATCACACATATGTCATGGAGTGCACCCGCAGGCTTGCAGATGTAATTTCATATCAGGCAAGCCTTTGATCGGGAGCTTTCAACTCCGGGCCCGGGAGGCTAACGTATCGCACCGTTTTCATGGAGCGCCTCCCTATGCCGTACCTCAACCTAGACCGACGCTTCGTGCAACGGAGGAAATACGATCAGGAGGAATTACTGCGGTCAGACCTAAACGGTCGTAAATTGTCATGGGGTGAGGTACTGAAAAGCCGCTACGCGATTATCGTCGCGCCGGCTAACTTCGGGAAAACCACTGAACTCAAGGAACAGGCAAAGCGTGAACGCATGGCGGGGAAATACGCGGTGTTTATCGAGCTGCGCAAAGTGCTTGATCGGGGTGCCTTTGAGGACTCACTGATCCCGTCTGAGGTTGATGCCTTCCAGGCTTGGCAGCAAGCTCCTGATGCGGCAGTCACCCTGTTCATCGATTCCTTGGATGAGGCTTCACCCAAGCAGCGGGCTGATCTGCATCATGCCCTGAAGCAGGTCCTCAAGGCGGTCCAATGGCCAAACAGTAACACCCAGTGGATCATCTCGACGCGCCCGGCCGTACTCTCTCAGGATGTTTTGAGCCAGCTCTCGGAGATTCTGGATGTTCCCCTTGAGGTCACTTCCACGGAGGAGACCGATTTCGGGGGGCTGCTTGGTGATGAGACGGACAAGGCCACAACCACCCGGTTAAGCAGCAGCCACACCGCGTTGTCCATTTTCTCGCTGGCTTCGCTAACCTCAAGCCAGGCCAAAACCTATCTGCAGCGTGCACAAGGGGTTGATGATGCGGCCACACTCCTCGAGGTAGCCCACAACAAGGGCCTGCCTGGGTTCACGAAGAGCCCCGGCGGACTTGCGATCCTTGCCCACCTCGATCTGGTAAACCGCCAACCGGAGTGTCTAACCGATGTTTACAAGGGGGTGGTCCAGGCTGTCGAACTCCAACAAGGGCGTGACGATCGCCTTTCAACTGCTGGCACTCCCTCTGCACAGGTGGCGGTTGTCAGCAGAATTGCGGCAGCCTCAATGGTTTGTCAGCTGATGAACATCGAGATGCCTTCGGAACAGTTCGGCGTGGATGACGCTGTGCTTTCCGTGCGACTGATTGCGGGTACCCAGCTCCCGGAGTCGGCCTTGCAGCAATTGCTGACATCGCAACTATTCATTGATGCTGGCCACCACCAGGTCAAGCTCTACCCTGAGGAACTTGTTCCGTTTCTTGCCGCGCAACATTTCGCCTCGCGGGTTCAATCACCCGAAGATGCCAAACGCCTGGTCGATGCGTTTTCCTGGGACGCCCCTACGGGCGAGCGTGGTGTACAGCGTCGGCTGCTGACGATTTTGGGTTGGCTGGCGACCTTGAGCGCCTACTGCCGGGAAGAACTTTTGCCGCGAGACCCGCAAGTGGTCGCCTTTTTTGGTGACTTACGTAACCGGGATATCCCTAAGGCTGACGCCCACGAGGCAATCAAGCGAAGTATTCAACTTGTGGCGACACAAGGGGATCGCCTTGGGCGCAAACATTACGATCTCACACCCGAAAACTACTGGCAGGTTGGCGCGGACTACAACCTGCCATTGATCAGCGAGCTGTTCGAGCAATATGGTTCAAATCATCGCGCCCGAAGTGCGCTGATCAATATTGCAACCCACAGCCGCTCAGACATTCTGCGCCAGCAGGTGCTGAAGGCGTGTCAGGGTGACCTGGCACTGCTCATGAAACAACGACAGAGCCTCGACCTGTATTACCTGCTGGACCTTGGCGTCAACGAGGACCTTCAAGGCATTGCAACCGCGCTGATGGAGGAAGCTGCTCTCCATGAAAGCCTGATCTCCGCATCGATTACCCGCCTGGCCTGGTCGCACCTGACGGCGGCCCAAATCGTTACCTTGGTCGAACGGCAGTTTGACCGGGGTCAAGGGGCTTTCCGCCTGACCTCCACCATCGTTGGTCCGGTTCTCGACGCTGCGGATGAGCAACAGGCCTATCAGCTGGCGCGATCGCTGGTAATTCGCTTGGTCCGGGACCGTCATCTGCCCGACGCACGAAGGAAAGTCTATTCGGACTTCTCCGATCGGCGGATCAGTTTTGTGATCGATGTGCTGGCCTCACTAATCACTCGATCAGGGAACCGCAATGAATCGCGCGTGGTTCTCCTTTGTCTCATCATTCGCCGGTTTTTCCGCGAATGCTTTTATGGTTCGAGTGATTTTTCAGCTCTGCGCACAGCGCTTGGCCAGAACCCGGCGGTACGCCTGGAACTCCTTCGGAAAATCCTACAGCTGACCGCCCCAGATACTGAAGTGCTCAGGGACGCCATTTTTGGCTTTGGCTTTATCTGTGAGCCCGCCTTGGAGGACGCCACGACGCTCATGTCGGACCCGCTGCGATCCGCGATTCTGGCATTTCAGGCGCCCATTGCCACTGGCAGGAAGCCCCGGGCAACGGCCAAGGAAAATCGTCAGAATCGCATGACCATGGACGCAGCATCACTGGCAACTCTGCACGAGGAAATTGACCTGATAAGTAACGGCTCTGGGCGTCAGGCAATTGCTTGGTTGGTTGGCTGGCTTTTGCAGGCAAACACGTCGTCCCGCTATGGCGACGTCAGCATCGAGCCAGTGGCGGCGGTCGCTGGCGCTGACCTGGCAGCCGCATTCAAGACCGGGCTGTCCACGCTTTGGCGCGATCAACTGCCAATGTTTAAGGAGGATGAACCAAGGTCCACGTACCACATCACCGTGGCTGGCTTGCTGGGCCTAAGCCAAGAGCTTCGCGACGGCACCGATTTGCCGACCTTGTCGGCGAGCCAGGTAGGACAGGCCATTCAATACGCTTGCTTTGAAATCAACGGATTTCCTAAATGGTTCTGGCCATTGGTCGACGCACACCAGACTGTGGCGATTGTCGAGTTACAGCAGCTGATCGCGCGCGCGGATCGGGGACCAACCTCCTTCGAACACGCAGAAGAATTGCTTGTTGAATTAAACAACGCGCCGGAGAGCATTCAGAAAGCGTTGGCGCCGGCGGCCTGGTCCTTTCTTCTTAAACAGCCACGGTGCAGAAATCACACGACCGAGTCGCTCCTCAATCTGGTAAGCAATGTTCCAGGCACAACAACTCAAGACGTGTTTGAGGCGCAGGCGTCGAGTCGACTTCAGGCGACATTCAGCACGGCCATGCTTACTGAATCAGGCGAGAGCGTCATTCAGCCCGCTCTACTGGAAACAGTGGCGCAAAGTGTCATGTGGGGGGCTTTCTGGCTTACTACCCACCCAGATTCCTTCAAATCCCATCTTGAGCGGTGGCTGGTTGACGCCAGTCCCCAAGCACAGAGTTTTGTTTTCGAACTGGCGGCCTACCTCGGAAAGGACTATGGGTCGAAAGTGATCGGGCTCGCCAAACAGAGTGACGACGGGGTTGACACACTGGCCGCCCTTTATAGATGGACCTTCGGTATCGTCCGACCTGAGAACGACATCGAGCATCCTGAAGGAAGTGTGTATACGCCAGGTAATCGGGATGCTGCCGAGCAACTGCGTGATGCGCTCATACCCGCCATTGCTGCAGCAGGGTCGACAAGAGCCTATGAAGCCCTCGAGGCAATTCGCAAGGTTGCGGGCGACGAGCAAGCACAGTACCTGAGCAGTGTTTTATTCGACATGCAGGAAGCACGCTTCAGTCGTTCGCCAGTATTGCAACGGGATTTTGACAAGTTCGATGACGACTTCAGGCAGCCAGTCGCCGGCACACTTTCGCTGGCGCTGGCGGTCCAGGAAGACCTTCTGGCCGTGAAGTACAGCATTGAAAAAGGTGAGTTCAGTCTTCGTCGGGTCTTCAGCGCCGTGAACTTTTCTCGTATCAGTACCGACAAGGAAGGCCTCGCGTTGGAAGCCGATTTTCAGGCCTTGCTTGGGAGTGAAATGAATCACCTCGCGGGGTCTCGTTATACCGTTACGCGGGAGTCCGAGACAGCAGAGGCCACGCGACGGGATGTGCTTTGTCGGAAAGGTTCAGACTACGCCTCCATCGAACTCAAGATGTCCATGCGCTGGACCGTGCCCCAGTATTTGGAAGCACTCGAGCACCAGTTGGTGGGGCAGTACATGCGCAACCGCAATGCAACGACAGGCTTCCTAGTCATTGTGCTGCAGGAGCAAGATCGAAAATGGCATTACCCTACAGCTTCCGATCGAATGACATTCAGTGAGCTCATTAAATTGCTTCAGGCCCGGGCTCTTGAATTAGAAGGGCAGGATCGCAGGCGATTTATTCGAGTGATCGGGATCGACTCGACACCGCCGAGAAGCTTTCGGGACGTCTGAGGATCCAGAGGGCCGGCCCGGTATCGTGGCCGCCACTCCTATGGTCGGCTGATCTCCTATGCGTGCAGTCTTCCTTCGCCCATGAAGGGTTCATCGACACGCCATCCTTCGATGATTTCGCCAGCGAGCGGCAGCTCACCCCGGAGAATTGGCATGGCCCTCAAGGTCGTGAATTACTGGAAAGGTCGTAAGCGTCCGGCCAAGTCACCTACCGAACTCCAGCATTAAGGGCGATGGTGTCCGCGTATTTTTTGCGGACGCAATTGCCCTTATCGCTAGGATTTTGCGCCAACGAAGCTCTTACCCTAATCCGTTCAAAGCCTAGGTCGTCCAAGAATGCCTGCAACCCGGAGCGACGATTTCCAGCGTAGCCATCCATCACGGTATCAACGCCAACGTTATCCGCAAGTGGCTACCGACCTACCGGGATCAATCACCTGCAACCTTGCCGGCTTTCGTTCCCGTAAAAACGGCAATAAAGCGCGCAACAGAAGAGACGGTGATTAGAGGCTGGCGGGGATATTGAGCGAGGAGTACAAGCATGGACTTGCTCAGGAAAGTCGGTGTGCCATGGCATGGCCAGTGACTTAATTACAAAACTGTCAGGCCTCCAAGCCTCTAGGAAGGGTCGGTGTGTCTGCCGGACGCTTATGCAGTTTTCACACAGCGACGTGTTGGAAGTAAATATCCAAAACCGGAAGGGGTTACACGGTTTTGGACATTTACATGCCAGAAATTTCGATATTTACTTCCGGGTAGTTGAAGGGCCAGAAACGACGAATCCCGCTCTAGGCGGGATTCTCAGCCGTCGATTGCATGCGTTCGACGGGGCAGGACGCTGTTACCTGGCACTGGGCCATCTGACTTTCATCAGAAGAGGGGTGCGATCCGAAGATCCCTGTAACCACCCTGTGGTTCACGCCTAGGCGCAGATGAACAATAGTCAATCCATAATCGCTATGTCAATCCTGCTGTCACCTCCTGGATCACCTAGATTCACCCCCGATCATCCCTCAACCCCCGGTTCAGAGGGCTCTTAACCGCAGAACTGGCTCTTCGCCGGATCGCTACGAAGCGGAAAACGGGCTGCGGCGATCATGAGCTTGATCCAGTCGGCGCGGCTCAACGGGCATAATCCGTATGCCTATCCAATAAGGCATGAGGCCATTAAGGCAATTCAGTCGCTCATGGACTGAAGCTGAACCTCAGGTTCAGTTCAGCTGATTGCTGCATCGGGATCGCAGGCTGCAAGCCGGAGTGTGGAATGGCCGCTGATGGCTGTGGATTCAACCGGTCGAAGCAACGGATTTGCCGGATTTTGGTTTACGCTTGACGGCGGGAACCTGGCGTAACTGCGTCAGTTGTTGCTCCAGCGTATCAGCACGGGCCTGCTGTGCCGCGGCATGTTGCTGGGTTTGACTCAGCTCGTTTTGAGTCGACTCCAGCCGCCGTTGCAGCTGCTCGACGTGCCGCCCAACCTCCTTGAATTGGGCCGCCATGGCCTTGCCCTCCTCCCGCGCGCGGTCAACCTCACGGTGCGCACGATCTTCAACGCCACGTACGTAGCCCTCCTGCGTCACACGCTCCTGCTCGGCCTTGAGCCGTAACGCCTGCAGATCATGCTGTAACGTGTGGTTGTGCTGCTGCGCTTCACGGCGCTCGTGCAACAAACCTTCACGCTGCTGCTGCAAATCCTCGATCTGCGTCTGGCGCTGGGTCAGCAGTAGCTCCAGATCCGCCAGGCGCAACTCGACTGCCTGGCGCCCCGCTACTGCGTCCGTCGCCTGTTGGCGAAACTGTGCCGCGTCCTGACGCGCCTGATCCTCGACAGCAGCAACTCGCTCGCGCTCGGCAGCCAAGACCTGACGTTGATCGGACAACGCCTGTTCGGCGACGCCCTGGGCCAGGTGGATGGCCTGCTGCCACACCGCGACGAAGGCCTGCGAGACCTCGCCGGGCAGCGCGGGTAGACGGGTCTCGCCGCTGAGCCGTTCGGCCAACCGCGCCCACCATTGATCGAGCAGGCCGCCAACCCGCGCCGGACTGCCGCGCCCCAACTCCAGACGCACGCGCTCCACGGTCGGCCGTTCGCCGCGGGCCAACACCGCGTCTGCGGCGGCAAACACCTCGGTTTCCGGCACCCCTACTGCCATGGCTCATCTCCGGCTATATTAGGTCTGATAATGAAAGATTATCCGACGTTATTTTTTGGTTAATGGAATTATCATACGTTGAACGTATTAAATATTACAGACCAACTGCTCTTGGTCGACGTAAGCCCGCTGGACCCGCATTTTCTGGCGCTTAACGCTCAGGAAGCCGCTGCGGCGTTTATCGCGGCCGGCACCGCAACCAATACCGTGCGCAGCTACCGCAGCGCCCTCGCCTACTGGTCGGCGTGGCTGCAATTGCGGTATGGGCAGGTACTCGGTGATGCGCCGCTACCGACCACGGTGGCGGTGCAGTTTGCCCTCGATCACCTGGCCCGACCATTGGCCGACGGCAGCTGGGTCCACCTGCTGCCACCGTCGATCGACGCCGCACTGGTGGCCGCCCGAATCAAATCCAGATTGGGGCCACTGGCGTTCAACACGGTCAGTCACCGTCTTTCGGTGCTCGGCAAATGGCACCGGCTCCAGGAGTGGGACAGCCCGACCGAAGCGTCGGCGCTGAAGACCCTGCTTCGCGAAGCACGCAAAGCCCAGTCGCGTCAGGGCGTGAACGTGCGCAAGAAAAACGCGATCGTGCTCGAGCCGTTGCAGGCACTGCTCGCCACCTGCGACGATGGGTTGCGCGGCGTGCGCGATCGCGCCCTGATGCTGTTGGCTTGGAGCGGTGGCGGTCGCCGGCGCTCGGAAGTGGTCGGCCTGCAAGTCAATGATGTGCGCCAGCTGGATGTCGACACCTGGTTGTACACCTTGGGCGCGACCAAGACCGACACCGGTGGTGTGCGCCGGGAGAAGCCACTGCGCGGCCCGGCAGCGCAAGCCCTCGCCGCTTGGCTGGCCGTAGCTCCGGCCGACAGTGGCCCGCTGTTTCGCCGGATGTACAAGGGCGGCAAGGTCGGGGCAGCGGGCTTATCCGCGGATCAAGTAGCGCGCATTGTTCAACGCCGAGCAAAATTGGCCGGACTGGATGGGGATTGGGCTGCGCACAGTTTGCGCTCGGGCTTTGTCACCGAGGCCGGGCGTCAGGGCGTGCCCCTCGGTGAAGTGATGGCCATGACCGAGCACCGCAGCGTGAGCACGGTGATGGGCTACTTTCAGGCCGGGGCGTTGCTCAGCAGTCGCGCCACCTCGCTGCTGAGGGATGGCGAGTCATTCACTCAAGGCAGCTCGCCGCACGCCAGCGAAACCGATCCGGGCGAGCCATGAGGCTGCCTGCATTCGGTGACATGGCTGGATCGAGTTTCATCGTGCGCTCGTTGCCGGAACGGCCGTGCCCAGCGGGCGATGACGCTGCCAATGGCAAGGCGAAGTGCTGATCTTTACGCCGAACAGCTCACACCTGTTGAGCTTCACGCTGGACAACAGCCATCAATGTTTCAAGTGTCTGGCCTGGCTCGAGCACCAGAAAGCTCTCTGCGATCAGGGTCAAGGGATGAACACCGAGCACCGAGGCGAGCTCGACCACTTTGTCCAGCGTGGGGCATTTCATACCACGCTCCAAGGTACTGAGGTAGGTTCGGCTGCTCACGTCGGAAAAATCCTCTTGGGTCAGCTGACGTGCTTGGCGCCGGCCCTTAAGCGCCCGACCGAAGGCTTGTCTCATGTCCATTTGTGTGACTCACAAAAGGAACGATGAAGCCTTTTCGAACACTTTAGGGCTACAATCTATAGGGTTCGTTTTGCGAGGAGCTCCCGATGTTTTTTACTCAGCCCGCGGCGGAACGTCGTTCGTCGATGCCGCTTGACCGAACGATCAAGTGCTGGGGCGTGGTCGAGCGCGACCTGGAAACCCCGTGGTTCCATGTATGTCTCCAGTTGCACGAAGACGGATTTGATTTTGGGCACACATTGCTGGTGGCGGATATAGGTCAACTGGATGCACTGCTCGGGCAGCTACCGAAGGATGCGTCCGTTCGCTCGCTGATGATGGTCACCCCGCCCTGGATGAATCATTCTCAGCATTGGCGCATGGAGCGTGTGGTGCGCTTGCACACCAAACTGGTTGAGGCTTCCGCCGACATCACCTTTCAGATCGAAATCGATGGCGGCCCAACGCACACCCTGCACAGCGTGAATCTGGCGCGTGAAGCAGCACTCAACCCAAGGTGCATTTATGAGGAGGCACTGTAGCGCCCTATGTCCTCCATTATTCCCGGGAGGACAAGCGCCAGATGAGAAATCTCAACCGACTCGCAAACCCATAACCCTAAGCAATGTCCTTTCACCTTGCCGAATGCCTGGTGACCTGCCCGCGGTTGAGGCAATCACGCCTGTGATGGTAAAGCTCTTTCTAGGCTAAACAGCTTACAGCTGTGGCGTATGGAGCATGTCTTAGCAATCGACACCGTCTGCAATGAATGCTCCGCGAAAAAACAATGTCGCCTGACCACGGAACACGGACAGCCTGAATTGCCCGCGCCCCGCCGAAGTCTCCCACCGCACACCTATGGTCCTTCAGAAATGGCCTGACAGCCAATTAGCCAGCGCTAACGGGTCGACGCCAAGCGCTGGTCCTTGGCTGGTCTCCGACCCAATAGCGCATCCACACTTCCGGTCTCACCACGTAAGCCCAGAACTGCACTGTTTCTCTCGATCGGTGATTGACCATATCGTTGTATTGTCTCCGTGTCGCACATCGCACCGAAGCAGCAGTCCTCAACCACGCTTCAGAGCAGTGCAATGCCAGTAACACGTCAGTATGCTTACCCTGAGAGCTGTAAATCACAACGCTATCCTCGCCTAGGCGTAACGGCGGCGCGGAAGAAGCGAGCTCGACAGAGAACCGGTCATGGTGAGATTGGCAGCACTGACAATTTCGTTCAATGCCACCCCAGATGGTATAGAAATGCAGTAGCCATAAAGAGGCAACTTGATGGATTTGCTCTGGCGCCGCCGCCCAACCCGTGGACACCCGGTTTGGCGCATCGATCCAGTCCCCCCCATCCAGATATGAAATCGAGCGCTCCCAGACAATGAAGGCCGAAGAAGCGCTGCATGCCGAAGTCGCATCCAGACAATGCCAATCCCTCTGCGAAAGGGAGGCGAGAAATGAATAGCATTTCTTGTGCGGTCGAACAAAGCGTTTGAACAGGTAACGCCGGATGCTTTTCAGCACTAGTTTGAGCTCGACCCCTTGAGTATTTCCTCTGATGTCAGAGTCCAAGCGCATTATCTCGAAGTCCGTGCAAGGATGACTAAGCGCGTCGAGCACAGATGGCCAAGGGCACTCCAACCCTGTGCCTAATGCCCAGCAGTAGCCCGGGTACATGATCTTCATAAGCCTCTCGTCGAGATGCTTTTCATCCGAAAGCCGGCCAAGTATATGTGCAAACGGCGCCGTGGAATCAGTGCAGCGTTCCAGCCACTCGGCACATAACTGCGCTCTCTCTAAATAGTCCTGATTCTGCTGATCGGTGTTCAAATCAAATCGAGTAGACGCTTTCGAATTGAAATAAAAATGACCGCATTTCAAGCTTGCTTCGTAGTAATCTTCATGCAAGGTAAAACGCAAGCCTTGAGTTTGCGAAATGGCATGGGTGCACGAATGACAAGGAATCAGTCTACGGCCATGCCATGGACATGTATCGAACAACGCGAACTGGAAAAACACAGAGTGATAGCCCTGCCCAATGCACACGGGGCAGTGACGGATTATTATCTGCTCAACACCTGGAGCGCATACTGAATAGCGGTCCACGAACAGCGTATACAGCACGCTCTCCGTTAGCCCTGTGCACTGGGCGAAAAATGGAACATCGACAAATGTCGAGGTCCAGTAATACGGATTGACCCTTGAATTCGCGCTGGACTGCCTCATCAAGTTAGCCAGAATATTAGGCGGCAAATAATTGATTGCCGCCGCCTTGATAAATAGCAGCCAGGATGAAGTAAACGCCAAGGGACTATTACAACCAAGCGTGACCTTCAGATCTTTTCTATACATGTTAGCTTTTTTTCAGGGACTCAAAAAAGTCCGTCAAAACTGTTGCTCTTACGGATACGTCGATCATCTCCGCCGACAATCTAAACTCTGGAGAGTCTTTCGCCCTATTGGCAATCAAGAGATGATTGATTAAGCGAATAATATACGAAAATGGTATTCGTGGTAGCACGCTCTCACCGACCAGCTGGATCAAAGCATTCCAAATGTCGCCATGCTGAGCCGCAAGACGATAGTTGTTCGAGAACGCGACCGGAAGAAAAAATTCGGTATAGGAACACCCTGAATTCGGCGGAAACTCTGTGACCTCGTCAAAGTCATAAAGAACTGCCTGAAACACATTGGCCGACAGGCACCCTTCAAAGCGCACGGGCTCGCTTAAGAACCGGGCAACCAGATTGTCGGCCTCCAAAGTAATAAAAAGATTTCGAGTTTCGAGAATTTGCGGTTGACCGAAGCTTAAAGTCGTCATGCTAATCCCTTTTGCATCGAGCCGATTATCAATCACCAAAAGATCGTTAAACGACTGCAACAACATCAGCTGAATCTCATCAATAATCAGAACAAACTGATTTCCGTCTTTGAGCTCGCACTCGGCAGCAATATGCTCAATATAGCGTTCCAATTGTATCGCGCGACTCTCCCGGTTGCCCACGGCCAACTTTGCTGATTTTAGCAAGTCGCCGACCAAATAAGTAGTTCGCTCGCTATCCATTGTATGATACAACACATATGAATCGGGAAACTCACTGGAAAGTAAGTCCCTAATAGCATAAGCACATCGGGTTTTCCCCATTCGAGGGGAGGCAAACATAAAGGCGCCGGAGTGCCTGAAAAACACTTTCTCCCGGAACAGGGCATAAGACGCTTTGATCATGGGGGTCAGAATGGTGTATTGATTTCGTTTGACCGGGTGGGTTCGAAATAGCTCCGCGCGAGATTTGTCATCGAGCACTAACATACTTCACCTCAGTTTGTTTTTGCCGAGTAATTTATTGAGGTCTGGCATCGGTGCAAAACTGGAGTGGTTTTTTGATTCAGGATCAATTGATAAAATCGATGGATATTCTGCGCCTACTACCGGGTCATGGATATTTAAGTTCAGACCTGTTTCATCGGAGAGCCGTTTCGCCTCGGTCGCCTGGCGAGAGCTGAGAGGGGATTTAGACTTTTTCCTTGCTGCTTTGTTTTTTGTGGTCAAATGCTCCATGTACACCTGAACGGGATTCTGCCCCTGGGCGATGATGACCACCCGTTGGGATACCAGTTTATTGATTGCCTGCCGAGTGGTTAGGCTATGTTTCATATCCGCCCAATGCCCCATAGCAACCAACTTCCCCAAGGATTCACCCTGCAAAGTGAATGCGTTTAGATATCGAATGTCCTCCTCAAAAATCTCAATCAATATTTGTTTTCCGACCAAATTAGCTGCTTGCCTCAACTGATCGCTGGTATATTTAACCCTTGCAAATTGAATGTGCGGCGCACGTCCAGTTTTACGCCCCCCTCTGACGTATACACGTTGCTTTCTAACCAATATTTCAGAAGAGTTCTGCACATCCGCATTCGGAAGTTTGCGCAAAATCAGATGATTATTGTTGGCTGTGATTTTTTGCCGGATATATTCTAAAGGCGACATGTAGAGGCCCTCGGTAGGACGAGCATTATGCATAGCGATTTCCACATCAAGCACATGCCTAATTTCATCTGCGATGATTCGCGTGGTAACCGCAATTTGCTCAGCTTTGTCCGCTCGACCTTTGCCTGGGCCATGCCCCGTTGTAGACGGCATACGCGAAAATATGCCATTTGAGAAGTCAGCAAATAATCGTTCAATAGAGGCCCGTCTTTCAAAGTGTTGCGAAGGCCCAACATTCCAGGAGTAGCCAAGTTCTTTACGTGAAAGATCAGTAATTTTTTCAGCAAGGTGAGCCAGCGCACCGTCAAACTTGATCACCGACCATAGTGCCCCTTTGCATTCGTCAATGACTTCACTGGGCAAGCCTGAGCCTTCTGGATAAATCAGTCCGTCGACTAGTGGCAAGGGCCGCTCACGCTGTGGCAGCAAGGCAAGCCGGAACAGATTGACTACATCCTCGGCATTAACCTCTGGCTTGAACACAAGGATATAAATTATGACAGCACCCGAAGCAACATCAATCATCGCTATCAACCACATTCGCGTAATGCGGACAGCAGTGAGCAGCCCCTCAGGAGTCATAAACTCAACGGATGTGTGACAATCGGTCTTGTAGGCATCAACCTCGACTACATCATAGGGTTGGTTAGAGCGAAGACTTGTGCGCACACCTTTTCCAACCTTAAGGTGGGCGCAGGCCGGGGATTCTTCATTAACCTGTACCGCCTGATCAAAATTTCCATCCATTATTGCATTTAAAAACTTGCTAATGGTTCTCGCGCCCTTTAACTCGGTAGTGAATGGCCACTGATCTATCGGCGCCCCCAAATCTTGCAAGGTTTGAAGAAAGACACAATGGAGAGTTTTAGCACTAATCTTATGTTCATATACCGTCCCGTGACCTTCAATTTTAAAGATTTTCTTACGTAACAACTCTGGCAAGTCTTCATATTGGTCAAGAATCCAACCAAACGAACCTGCGTACCCCCCTCTACCTCCAGTGGTGCAGTTTGATGGGGGAGCGCTTCGGGTATACGGCGCCAGTCTAATTCTCGGCAACAAGGCACGACACCCCCACGGATTACCGTCGGGTGAAATCTCGAGACATCTTTTTGCTAAAGATACAACCTGCGGAGGAGTGATTCCCGTCAACTCCTCAATATCACGTAGCCTACCTCCTGCAGAGTACATCTCAAGAGCTTGGTATCTGAAGACGTAGACCTCTTTGTCATGACTATTTAAATGCGAGAGACTGGGCTCCTGCCAGAATTTAAATTCGTCGCAGACTTTGTTCTGGATTGCCCCACCTCTGCTCAGCTTAACACTCATCCGAAAGGGCTCCTGTTAAATGCCATCGAGCATGTCGACCAAAGGAATCTCTTGACAAATCGACATCAATTAAGCCGCGAATCATGTGCCGAACAATAACGCCTGCAACCAGTGACTCCTCAACACCTCTAAGAGCCTCCAGCAACTGTCTTATCGTTCCGTTTATCAACTGCCGCTCGACTAATATAAGTTTATTTTCGATCGGAGCTAATTCCTGCCCACGCACACCAGCACAAAAAGACAGCGCACTGAGAAGTCGCATAGCCTCAGGTGCTTTGGATAAAACCTCATCTGGCGTAACCAATATACGGTTACACTCCATTTCATTTTGCTCAGCATTATCGACAGAGAGCTTGGTAGCGGTTTTTTTTGTAATCCAAAAGCGTTTAACACAACCATTTTTCGAAATTAATTCACCATCCGGCTCAACTTGCGTTTCTTTGTCAAAATACTCATAGCTACGAACTTGCGTATTGGTTTCAAGCCAGCAAACCCAATGAAAGAGCCGCACATCCGAATTTAGTGCAAAATCGCGATGCATTTTTTCACTGTAAACCAACCATACATTATTTACGCCCCCTTTCCCCCCATATTTTCTGTAAAGATTGGTCTTGGCGGTGTTCTTAACTGTTTGCACCATGCTGCACTTCCACAAAGCTCGCTAGCAACGACTTCAAAATAAGCTAGCGCAAATTGCGTGAATGCAATATACGATTTAGTGATAGACGCTATGACTGTAAAAAATATAACACGAAGTTATAAAACTAACGACGGCGGTCAATGCATCGATGCTGTCGCATGCAGTCACCGCACCATTATAGTTTTCGTTTGGTTTTCAAGCGGATAGCGTACACAAAAATATTCATCTCAGCATTTTCAATGCAAGTGCTTTCCCATTAACAAGAGCTTAAAGATACTAGGAGTGACAATTGTGATACAGGAAGATTTTCTTGACTGGCGCAGAAAAGATAATTTTTTATAAAAAACCTCTCAACAATAACTTAAACCATAAGCGTCGACACACTAACCAGGAAAAATTCGTTACCGCGCTTGTTTGCATTTTACCGTCTTGGAATGGCTGGAAGCGACTCTACTATTCTTCTGTAAAAATCATCCTCGCTTAAATAAAAATATTGGCCCGCTGTTTCTAGCTCCAGATACCCCGCAAATTTCTTCAAGATCATAACAATGTTCGTGGTCGCAATACTGGCGAAGCACGAATGCCTTAACATATATCCGTTAGCGCCTTTCAGTGTCGCCGCCACTTCATGCTGCCCTCTTTCTCGCAATAGACATATTGCTCCCTGTGTAATGTCTTTAATAATTGCTAGTATCGTCGACGTGTGTAGACGTCGCAATTTTCCGGTTACTGGCAGCACCAATGGTGTGGCAGTATCGTCCATCCACGCTACCTGGATACCAAAGGCAGTTTTGTAAAAACCTATCAATAAATATAGCTCGCTTGTGATTGCAAGCTTACGCAATTTACCGCTATCACTTCTCACAGTTATCCAGCAGGCGCCACTTTCGCCCTGATCAACATCATCAATATTTGCAGCTACAATCTCGGAAACTAATAGCCCGACCTGCAACAGTATTGAAAACAACACAGTGTCTCTAAGTCTTTTTTTGATTTTTTTCTGATTATCGATTACTTCAAATAATGCATCAATTGCTTCTTGAGCCAGGGCAGGCGGCCTGCATATGGGTTTATTGATCCTGGGTATTCCCTGGGCTTCCGTCGGATCAAACTCAATCAAACCGCTTCGCACAGCCCATTTAAAAAAACTACCAACTTGTACTAACGCATATCTCCGCGACGACTCATTTAATGGGCCGGCAAAAGGACGCCATGCATCGTTGCATTTTGGATATTTTGTTTTTGATACCCAGATTGAAATAGGCGTTGGTCGCTCCAGAAATTTTGCGTAGTTGGAAATATCTGTCGAGTTCAGCTCTAGAAGCCCTTTCCGCTTGACTGAAATTGCCCAGAGCAAAAGTCGTTCTACCTCTTTTTTCATTACTCTGCGAGTTAGACTGTGTTTCGTACCTTGGCTAATCCATTCATCTAGTAGTTTGAAGTCCCCTGCCCAGCACTCAGTGCCGATCGAGTTCATACTATCTGGAGATATTCCCGCAGCAAGCAGGAACCCTTCACTGTAGGCATGACTAATCATGTTCCAATCTCCAGATAGCCTTAGTCATGATTATTTTAAGCGTTATTCCATGCCATGACCTAATAATTTGGCAAGGGCCGTGCTATAGAATTAGCATCTAAGGTCTGCGAATTCCCTTAAAAAACCTTCTGACGACCATTAACGTATTTACTTCCATCAGCTTTTCATTCAATGATTTGCTTCAATGTTTTAGAGGGTGATTGCTTGAACAAACCTCATGCACAATATAGAATGGAAGTCCATGCTTCTGTTTTGCATGCGAATTTTTATTTTATTATTTTTACTCATTTACTTCTGAGCACTCGAATTTCTCGCATGCGAGAAAAACGCCGTTACGAACATGACGATGGCCGCTGTGCTTCTGCCGCTGCATCGATACGGATTTTGGCGCGTGCAACAACGGCCATCGCTTGGACAATATAAGCAGCGTCACCGGTGTCGTAAGCATCAGCCAAAAAGACAGCTACGGTCTCTGAATCAATCAGCGAGTCCGCAGGATCATAATCATGAATCGGCTCTGTCATTTGATCACCAGGGGAAAATATGAACCCAACATCAAGCTCTGAAAATAGACGCTGGATTGTCACCTGCCAAGACGCTGATGATGGAACTGGCGACCTGATCATACCTTTGCCTGACGATCTTCTGGCGGCCATCGGGTTGACCAGCAGTGACAAGCTGGACATGGAAAAACAACCTGACGGCACGATAACCCTGACGCCAGTTCGTTCTTAGGATTCATTAAGCCATTCAAAGACAACGGTCTACATGATCCCAGAGGAGAAAACCGTGAGTGAACAAAAGAAGCACGATGCCGAAACCTTGATCAACGTATTGATAGACCTGTATCTGGTATGTTGCGATATAGATGCTGATGTAGAGTTTTTGGATTAGATAATGGCTGCTATTCACGGAGAGCCTTTGCCGCATGAGTCGCTGATTGCCCTACGAAAAATTAGCGATGAAAGCTGAGAATTTTGCACCCTGCCCTAATGTCATAGCATGTAAAGTTATAACTCAACTAAATGACTGTTTAGTTGAGCTAGTTCAAAGCGCTCCACGATCAGGAAGATCAGCTGTTACGCATACCCTCCTTTACTGTCAGTTAAAACCGGCCGCGAATCGCCCTCGCAGGTATTCGACAAAAACGGTTACGGCCCTCGGCACATGTGTGGAATAAGGACGCACCAGATAAATGTCCTCAGGGAAGGCGCCTACTATTTTCCACGTTGGCAGCACCTGCACCAATGTTCCGCTCTTCAGCCCGGCCTGAGCGCTGAAATCGGGCAAAAGCGCGATACCCAGATCCGTCAAAGCTGCATCACGCAACGCTTCGCTATTGTTGGTTGCGAAAGTGCCTTTGATAGGAACAGTCAGTCGTTTCTCCGCCACTTGCGATTCAAATGCCCAGGCAGGCATGTCGTTGCCTCGCGGGTAATAGAGACAGTTGTGTTCCACGAGATCCTCTGGACGTTGAGGTTCGCCGAATTTCTCCAGATAGCTGCGGGTCGCAACAAGCACCGAATGTGTTGCGCACAATTTCCAGGCGACATGGGTATCCGGTATCTGATTGCTGTGCCGAATAGCCAGATCAAAACCCTCCGAAGCGATGGCGGAAATCTGATCGGAAACGTCGAGCTGCACTCTGACTTCGGGATATTCGTTGAAGAAACCGGCCAGTACCGGAACCAGTTGCTGGCGGGCAAATGCCACCGGAGCAGTCAGCCGTAGAAGTCCCCGTGCAACACCTGCAGAGTCTCGAACATCGGAAAAACTTCGGGCAATTTGCTCATAAGCACTGCGCACGTCACGTACCAGAGCGTTGCCTGCATCGGTCAATCGCACACTGCGAGTCGTGCGTAACACCAGACTCAATCCCGTGGCCTTTTCCAGTTCAGCAATTCGCTGGCTCACCGCTGACTTACTCACCCCTAGCCTGATCGCTGCCGCGGTATACGTGCCCTGCTCTGCCAGGATCGCCAGCCAGTGCACATGGGTCCAGAGTCTTTCGACTTCCACTTTAGGCATGATTTGATTGTTCTCGTATGGAAACAATGAATTCGATTTTTGCATCTCGTCATGAACAAAGCAAAAGCTTAGTGTGGGCCTCAAGACCTGCGATGCAGGCATCCCGTCACTACTCGAGATTACCCACATGCCTCTGATGAATTTCGATGTTGTTGAAGGTCGTGATGACGCACAGCTCAAAGCATTACTGGATGCTGCGCATCGTGCGATGGCAGCCACTGATTTTCTGATTTGATCAGAGAATAGAGGACTGCCAAGCCTGCTCCCCCCACTCCACAAAACCCTCTATCACAAGCCCCCTTCAACGATGCCGAAAAACCGGCGCCCGCTTGGCGAGAAACGCTTGCATGCCTTCCTTCTGGCCATCGGTCGCGAATGCGGCCTGGAACAGTCTCCGCTCATGCAGCATGCCTTCGGCCAGGCTCACTTCCTGCGCGCGATTGACCGCTTCTTTGGCCATTCGCACCGCAGGGGCGTTGTAGCCGGCGATGGTGTGTGCTGCCTCCAGCGCAGTTTGCAGCAGGTCAGCTGAAGGCACGACTCGGGCAACCAGCCCGGCAGCTTTGGCTTCGGTGGCGTTGATGGTGCGACCGGTGAGGATCATGTCCATCGCCAGTGCCTTGCCAACCGATCGGGTGAGGCGTTGCGAGCCGCCGATCCCGGGCAGGATGCCCAGCTTGATTTCCGGTTGGCCGAACTGCGCGTCTTCTGAAGCGATGATGAAGTCGCACATCATCGCCAGTTCGCAACCGCCACCCAGCGCATAGCCGCTAACGGCCGCGATGATCGGTTTGCTGACGGTGAGCAATTGTGACCAGGCGGCAAAGACGTCGTGTTGCTGCAGTTCGACGAAGGTCTTGTCAGCCATTTCTTCGATGTCCGCGCCCGCGGCAAAAGCCCGTGGGCTGCCGGCGATGACGATGGCGCCGATGTTGTCATCGGTATCGAAGTTGTGCAGCGCTGCGACTACTTCGCGGGACATGGCCACGCTCAGTGCATTGAGGCTCTTGGGTCTGTGCAGAGTGATCAGCCCGACGCGTTCGCGCCGTTCGACCAGGATCGATTCGTAGCGAGGCGCCGAGGCGCTTCGGGTCTCTGTCTCGTTGCTGGGTTTTACGCTGGTGGTTGCCGATTTTTTGTCTTGGATGGCTGGCGCTGTTGCGGCTGTCATGGAGAATTCTCCTGGGTAAATTGGCAGGTTTGAAAAGTCAGACGATGTTTTAGATAGCTTCTTGCAACAGCGATTCGTCGAAGGTGCCCGTGGCTGGCGCGTAGTCTCCGGTGTGTGACATCAGCTGCGAGAGGATGCGTTCACGATGCTCATCAAGACCGGGCGCGCGCACCGGCGTGGTGACATCGATGTCGGCGTAGGCATTGAGCTTGATAGGGTTGCCGGCGGTACGGAAAGCACGCCCGCCCTCGCCCTGCACCTGGATGATCATATTGCGTGCTGCCAACTGCGGATGCTCGAACAGCTTGTCGACGGTGTTGATCGGCGAGCACGGCACCCCTGCTTCATTGAGCCGGTCAATCCAGTGTGCTACGGGGGCAGTCAGCGTGATCGCCTGTATCGCCTCGATCAACGCCGGGCGATTGCGGCAACGCTGGGCATTGCTGAGGAACTGTGGCTCCAGCGCCATTTGCGGGTTGCCCAGTGCGTCGGCCATGAGCATGAATAGCTGGTCGTTACCCGCGGCAATGATGAAGCGCCCGTCTTGCGCGTCATAAGCTTCAAACGGCGAGAGCGAGGGATGGGCGTCGCCCGTGCGTGTTGGCACCTTCCCTTCCACGTCGTAAGTCGCCAATGCGGTTTCCATGAGTGCCGCCTGGCAGTCCAGCATCGCGATATCCACGCGAGAACCCTGTGCGTCCCGGGTTCGTTTGTACAGCGACGAGACGATGCCGATCACTGCAAACAGCCCGGCGCTGAGATCGCCAAAGCTGGTGCCGACGCGGGCTGGTGGTGCATCGGGCCAGCCGGTCAGGCTCATGATGCCGCCCATGGCCTGGACCACCATGTCGTAGCCCGGCAGGTCACTCATGGGGCCGGTATGGCCGAAGCCCGAAATGGAGGCATAAACCAGATGCGGATGAGTGTGCGCAAGCCGTTCAGCGCCGTAGCCCAGGCGGTCCATCACGCCGGGTCGGAAGTTTTCGACCAGGACGTCGGCCTCGGCGAGCATGCGCTCGACCAGCTCGCGGTCGCGCGGACTTTTGAGGTCCAGCGCAATGCTTTCCTTGCCTCGGTTGAAACAGGTGAAATACGCGGAGTCATCCTCGACAAAGGGGCCGAAGGCACGCGTGTCGTCGCCGGTGGCGAGTCGTTCGACCTTGATCACGCGGGCGCCGAGGTCGGCGAGCACCATCGTGCAATACGGGCCAGACAGTACGCGGGAGAAATCCAGGACGGTGATGCCGTCCAAAGGCCCCTTCTTGGCAGGCAGGCCTTGCGAGTTATCCATGTGATTATTTCCTCTTTAGATGGATTAGTGACCGGCGATGATCCAGCGCGCGGCTTTCTCCGCGATCATCAGCGTCGGGCTGTTGGTGTTGCCGCCCGTGATGGTCGGCATGATGCTCGCATCGACGACCCGCAGCCCCAGGATGCCGTGTACACGCAGATGGCTGTCCACGACGGCCATCGGATCGGACGCCTTGCCCATTTTTGCCGTGCCCACGGGATGGAAAATCGTCGAGCCAATGTCGCCTGCCAGGCGCGCCAGTTGCTCATCGGTCTGGTACTCAACGCCCGGTTTGTATTCCTCCGGGCTGAAGTGCGCCATTGCCGGTTGTGACGCGATGCGACGTGTCATGCGCAGCGAATCAGCCGCCACGCGACGGTCTTCGTCGGTGCTCAGGTAGTCGGGTGCAATGATCGGCGCGGCGCGGAAATCTGCGCTGCGAATCGACACCGTGCCACGACTGGTCGGGTGGATGTTGCATACGCTGGCGGTAATGGCGGGGAACTTGTGTAGCGGTTGTCCAAACGCTTCCAGACTCAACGGTTGTACGTGGTACTGGAGATTGGGTTGGATATAGGACTCATCACTGCTGGTGAAGATGCCCAACTGCGAAGGCGACATGCTCATCGGGCCACTGCGTTTGAGCGCGTACTCAAGGGCGATAGCGGCCTTGCCCAGGATAGTGGTCGCCTTGGTGTTCAGGGTAGACGCACCTTGCACCTTGTAGACCGAACGGATCTGCAAATGGTCCTGCAGGTTTGCACCCACGCCAGGCAAATGCCGCACCACGGGAATGTGCTGTTCATTCAACAAGGCGGCATCGCCGATACCTGAAAGCTGCAGCAACTGCGGGCTTGCGATGGCGCCGGCACTGAGAACCACTTCACGGTTGGCCCGGACGTTACGCTGTTGGCCTTCGTGAATCAGCTCGACGCCGCAACACACTTGCTGCCCGTCTTCACGCTGTTCAAACCGCAGGCGAGAGACTTGCGCGCCGGTCCAGACAGTGAGATTCGGGCGTTGTTTGAGGATCGGCCTGAGAAACGCTTTGGATGCATTCCAGCGCCAGCCGCTGCGCTGATTGACGTCAAAGTAACCGACCCCGCGGTTGTCCCCGCCGTTGAAGTCATCGGTCGGAGCAATGCCTGCCTGCTCTGCCGCCTTGGCAAAGGCATCAAGTATGTCCCAGCGCAGGCGTTGTTTTTCAACGCGCCACTCGCCGCCGTTGCTGTGCAAGGTTCTGAAGCGTGCGGCCTGGCTGTTTTCGCCCTCGGTTATCGCGGCATCGAGGCGATAGTGGTCCTCGTGGGCACGGAAGTCCTTCAGGCAAGTTTCCCAATTCCACTCATCATCGCCGGTGACTTTTGCCCAGTGCTCGTAATCTTGAGCCTGGCCGCGCATGTAGATCATGCCGTTGATGCTTGAGCTTCCGCCCAGTGTTTTGCCGCGTGGATAGAGCAATTCACGGCCGTTGAGTCCGGCTGAAGGCGCGGTTCGGAAACGCCAGTCCGTACGCGGGTTATCGATGCAATACAGATAGCCCACGGGAATGTGAATCCACGGATAGTTGTCAGGGCCGCCCGCCTCGAGGAGCAACACGCGGTGGTTTGGGTCGGTGCTGAGCCGGTTGGCCAGCAAGCAGCCGGCCGTGCCGGCACCGATAATGATGTAGTCGAAAGCTGGCTCACTCATTGGGACGCCTCACTACTTACGAACGATGCACAAGCTTCCATATTAATTAGACCGATCGTATATTAATGGTGAAAAAAAAGAGCCTAAGACCCCAGGTTCATCAAAAACATGTCTGCAAATACCCGTAACGGCTCACCGTTGCGCTCAAGCTTGGCGCGCAGAACAGCACCTTCCCAGCCAATCCAGAAAAACGCCGCCCAGCGCGCGCAATCCGCATCCCCGGAGATTTCGCCGGCTGCCTTCGCTTCGTCCAGGCAGCGTTCGAACCGGGCCTGCCAATCCAGTAGTACATCGCTAAGCTGTGCGCGAAAGGATTCCGGCAGAGCTCCCATCTCCTGTCCCAAATTACCGACGAGGCAACCTCGGCGGAAATCGAATCGCTGCATGCCCCGCTCTGCTTCTTCGCAAAAGGCTTCGATGCGCTTGAGCGGGGTCAGACTTTCGTCGAGCAGAAACCGATCAAGCTTGCGCACGAAATAACGGGCGTAAAGCGTGATCAGCTCACTGCCGTAAGCTTCCTTGCTCGCGAAGAAATGATAGAAAGAGCCTTTAGGCACGCCAACCGACTTCAGTATTTCGTCAATGCCGGTTGCCGAAAACCCCTTCTCCGTCAAGGCGGCGACGCCAGCACGGCACAGGGTCTCACGTGTCTCTCGGTAGTCGCCTACGGCTTTCGCCGGGCGACCACGCTTGCGAGGGGTAGCAATAATGTTGGTCATGGGTCGATTATTAGACTGATCGTCTTTTTAATTCAACTTATTTCTCACGCCAGCATTCCCCTTCCTGAAACCGCGGTTTTATTTCGCGGTCGGCATCGCAAACTCGGCACCTTTGCCGATGCTTTCCGGCCAGCGCTGCATGATGGATTTTTGCTTGGTGTAGAACCGCACGCCCTCCTCTCCGTAAGCATGCGTGTCACCAAACAGGCTCTTTTTCCAGCCGCCAAAGCCTTGCCAGGCCATGGGTACCGGGATCGGCACGTTGATACCTACCATGCCGACCTGGATGCGACGGCTGAATTCGCGCGCCACGTTGCCATCGCGGGTGAAGCAGGCCACGCCATTGCCGAATTCGTGGTCGTTGACCAATTGCACCGCGGTGGCGAAGTCAGGCACGCGCATGCAGGCAAGCACCGGGCCAAAGATTTCTTCTTTGTAGATACGCATGTCCGGGGTGACGTGGTCGAACAGTGTGCCGCCCATCCAGAAACCTTCCTCGCAACCTTCGCCGGCGTCCGCGCCATTGAAATTGCGACCATCAACCAGCAATTGCGCGCCTTCGTTGATGCCTTGCTCGATGTAGCCAGTGATACGGGCATGGGCGGCCGGGGTGACGATCGGGCCCATTTCAGCAGCCAGGTTGCTGCCGTTGAGTACCTTCAACGCCTTGGTACGCTCCAGCAGTTTTGGCATGACTTTGTCAGCCACGTCGCCGACCAGCACTGCTACCGAAATCGCCATGCAGCGTTCGCCTGCCGAGCCATAGCCAGCGCCGATCAATGCGTCGACCACCTGATCGATGTCAGCGTCAGGCATGACCACCATGTGGTTCTTTGCGCCGCCCAGGGCCTGCACGCGTTTGCCGTGGCGAGCACCGGTCTCGTAGATGTAATTGGCGATTGGCGTGGAGCCGACGAAGGACACCGCTTTAACATCCGGGTGTACCAGCAACGCATCAACGGCTTCTTTGTCGCCTTGCACCACGTTGAACACGCCGTCAGGCAGACCAGCCTTTTTCAGCAAGTCAGCCATGAACAGGCTGGCGCCAGGATCGGTTGGGCTTGGCTTGAGAATGAAGGTGTTGCCGGCCGCGATCGCCACCGGGAACATCCACATCGGTACCATCACCGGAAAGTTGAATGGCGTGATGCCGGCGACGACACCCAATGGTTGACGCAGCGTCCAGTTGTCCATGTTGGTGGACACCTGATCGGAGAAGTCGCCCTTGAGCAACTGCGGAATGCCACAAGAGAACTCAACGATGTCGATGCCGCGGGCCACTTCGCCCTGAGCATCAGTGAAGACCTTGCCATGTTCGGCGGTGATCAGGTGCGCCAGTGCGTCTTTGTTCTGGTTCAACAACTCCAGAAATTTGAACAATACCCGGGCGCGGCGGATTGGCGGAGTGTTCGACCAGGCGGGAAAGGCAGCCTGGGCGGAGGCCACTGCGGCATCTACGTCCTGTGGGGTGCCCAGGCGCACATGGCGGCTGACCGCGCCGGTGGCCGGGTTGTAAATGGGTTGAGTGCGGACACCGCTGCCGGCGACATGGGCGCCGTGGATGTATTGGGCAATTTCTTTGTTGTCGCTAACATTGGACATGACAATCTCGCTGCGGTGAATGAATTTAAATTTCACCCCCAGAGTAGGCAGCGGTTATCGCCCTGACTACGGCATAAACCTGAATTGATTGTTCGCTGTAGCGAACAATCAATGAAATGAAGGCGGAGATTGGTATGCGTGCGATGATCCGCCGGTAGATTTGTCCATCGAGCGAAACCGGCACCAAGAAAATCATCTACCAGAAAAACGACCGCTGATTCGCCTCACATCAGGCAATAGGACTCACGGTCTTCAGCGACGATCTCGCGCTTGGCGTTGTACAACCGGGCCTCGGGGGTGAAGGCTATCGAGCGGCCCTCGAGCACATAGCGTTGGCCAGCTTCGAAATGATCGTAGTTGATGGTCAGGTAGCATACGCGTTCGGAGGGGCCGTCCATCATGCTCGAGCCCCCGGAACCGGGTACTTCGAAGTCGAAGCGGACGATCAACTCATGGTTTCCGGGCGCGACCTCAAAAAAACGCCCGTCGACCAAGCGCTGCTTGTCCAGGCGCTCGGCCATCAGCAGTCTGTCGTTGGGGAATGGCGTAGAGAAGTCGACCCAGGCCATCTGAGGATTCGCCGCCGGCATCGGGGTCTGACAACCAGCAACAACACTGGCGGCGAGTAACAGCATCAACGTGCGCATGATGAATGTCCCAAGGATTATGCATTCAGCATAGCCCCGACCAGGTACGTTGGCAGCCAGCTAGTGTGCCTTGGCCAATGACTTTTCGCTGTTGATCGTAGAGTTTCGCCCAGGGCCGAAAACCGATGTTCCCCGCTTTGGCGATGCTGTAACGAAGTCAACTGCTCAACTGCTCAGCGCAGCGCCGATGCAGATACTGCAGGCGAAGCAAATACCCCCAAACGCCCAGTAAGTTGCTACGCAAAATCTGATCCGGTTAACGTCTGCTCCACGTCCGGATTTCAATCTCAGAGGGGCATTTTTCGCTCGCCGGAACATAGGCGACTTTTTCAACAGAATCGACCGTCTCCAGTTGTTCACTTTGGCTAGTCAACCTGGATAGGTTCGATCTGCACGATCTCCACTGGTCGAGGCAGCATTGATCTGTAGACGCTATTTGTCTATATTTGAGTCTATGGATTGGCGATGAGGTATTGGACATGACAGTAGTCCCCCAAGCACAAGGATTTACCAAGAGCCAGTGTGTTACTGGTCTGCGAGCAGCTGTAGGCATACTCGAAAAATGGGGTGCGTCCAGCGATCAGGCCTGCCGTATCCTGCGCATTTCTCGCAGCACGTACACACGCGCCAAGCAGCGCGATCCCGGCTGGTCCGTGGGCCTGGATTCAGACCAGATGCAGCGCATCAGTTTTGTTCTCAATATCCACGCCGCTCTGCGCCTCGTCTTTGATAACCCGGAAAACGTCTATGGTTTCCCGACGATGGCGAACGAAAACGAGTTTTTCAACGGGCGTACCCCGCTCGATATTATGTCTCAGGGGGATATGATTTCTCTGTACGAGACGTTTCGGCGGATCGACGTGCTACGAGGCGCGCAATGGTGATGGTGAGCCAGCTGGCAGAGCTGGCCGGTGAGCCGTTGCAGGCCTACCGTCTGGTCAATTCAAAGTTTCCGCCTATTTTATTGTTTGATGACGTAGCGGACGCGGACGAGTTTGAGGTTCTGTATCAAATACAGGCTCTCACTAATCCGAGGCTGCAAAATGAGGTTGGACACCTTGAGTTGATTCCGCGAGGGGAGATCCCGTTCGGTATTCCTGGATGCTCTTACGCGACAGCGCCTTTTACCCACGTCAACCCGGCTGGTTCGCGATTCAGCGATGGTGGCTTTGGTGTGTTGTACCTGGCTGGCTCAATGGAAACGGCGCTGGCAGAGGTGCAGCATCACCAGAGTCTGTATTGGTCGAAAGTCCAGAGCCTCAACTATGAGCGGTTTGTTTTCCGGGGGTTATCCTGCTCCTTCGTGGACATAGCGATGAAGGATGCCGCATCCATCCCGATGACTGATCCTATCTACGCTCCTGACGATTACACGCATTCCCATCGCTTGGGCAAGGCTGTCAAGGATGCAGGGTGTCCCGGTCTTCGTTACAACTCCGTGCGTACGCCTGGCAACTACTGCTGGGCGCTGATGACCCCGAGACCAGTCTCATCAATTATTCAAACAGCCCATTACGAGATGATCTGGAGCGGTCAGATCACCAGCGTCAATAAAATCAGCGAAGCCTGACCGCGTTTTTTGGGGGCGATATCAATTCAACGATGGGCTAGCGCCAGCTCAGGCCGAGAAAAACTTGTCGATTCCTCATAGCGGTATTCAATGAAAAAACCCGGCCTTATCAGCCGGGTTTTTTATGAGCGCGATTTGATTGTTGCAGCGACTTCAGGATTGAACCCGGTGTCGACAATCAACAGCAGCGAGTCTGTCCATTGCCGCCTCCGTAACGGGCTTCCTGGCGTTCGCGGAAGAACGCCTCGTAGCTCATCACCGGCTTGTCCGGGTGTTTGGTTTGCATATGCTCGACGTAGGTGTCGTAGTCGGGCATGCCGACCATCAGGCGCGCGGCCTGACCGAGGTACTTACCGAGGCGACTCAGGTCATTGAACATGGTGCACTCCTTGATCAAGCGTCCGGCAAAGCCTGAAATGGCGCTTCTTTATCCGTCCGTTCTTTGCTGCCCCAGGCGGCGACACCGACCTTGAGCGCAAAGAACAGGATGCTGAATACCACGAGAAGGAACAGCGCCGTCAGTGTCGCATTGGTGTAGGCGTTGTAGATCACATGCTGCATCTGGGTGATGTCCTTGGCCGGGGCGAGGATCTGACCGTTGGCCAGCGCATCGCTGTACTTCCTGGCCAGCGCCAGGAAACCGATCGCCGGGTTGGCGTCGAACAGCTTGATGAAGCCTGCGGTGGTGGTGCAGATCAGCAGCCAGACGGCCGGCAGCAAGGTCACCCAGATGTAGCGCTGGCGTTTCATCTTGATCAGTACGACAGTCGCCAGCATCAGCGCGATACCGGCCAGCATCTGGTTGGAGATGCCGAACAGCGGCCACAAGGTGTTGATGCCGCCCAGTGGATCGATCACGCCTTGGTACAGCAGGTAACCCCACATCGCCACGCACCCGGCGGTCGCGATCAGGTTGGCGGTCCAGGATTCAGTGCGCCGAAGAGCCGGAACGAAAGAGCCGAGCAAGTCCTGCAGCATGAAACGACCGGCACGGGTACCGGCGTCGACGGCGGTCAGGATGAACAGTGCCTCGAACAGGATCGCGAAGTGATACCAGAACGCCATGGTGTTTTCACCCGGCAGTACATGGTGCAGGATCTGTGCGATACCGACCGCCAGGGTTGGAGCGCCGCCAGCACGGGCCAGAACCGTGGTTTCACCGATGTCCCTGGCCACTGTTTGCAGGGCTTCGGGGGTAATCGCAAAACCCCAGCTGCTGACGGTCTGCGCCACTTGCATCACGTCACCGCCGACAAGCGCCGCCGGGCTGTTCATGGCGAAGTAGACGCCCGGCTCAATCACCGAAGCAGCCACCATGGCCATGATGGCCACGAAGGACTCCATCAGCATGCCGCCGTAACCGATGTAACGGGCATGGCCTTCGCTGGCCAGCAGCTTGGGCGTAGTCCCGGAAGCGATCAGCGCGTGGAAACCAGACACCGCACCGCAAGCAATGGTGATAAACAGGAACGGGAACAGCCCGCCCTTCCATACCGGCCCGGTACCGTCGGTGAACTGGGTCAGTGCCGGCATTTTCAGCTCGGGCATGGTGATCAGGATACCGATCGCCAGGGCCATGATGGTGCCGATCTTGAGGAAGGTTGAGAGGTAGTCGCGCGGCGCCAGAATCAGCCAGACCGGCAGTACCGCCGCGACGAAACCGTAGCCAATCAGCATCCAGGTGATCTGGATGCCGGTGAAGCTGAACGCTTTGGCCCACACGGGATCGGCGGCAATCTGCCCGCCCAGCCAGATCGAACCCAGCAACAGCAACACGCCGACGATGGAGATTTCACCGATGCGACCCGGGCGGATGTAGCGCATGTAGATGCCCATGAGCATCGCAATCGGGATGGTCGCCATCACCGTGAAAATGCCCCACGGGCTCTCGGCCAGGGCCTTGACCACGATCAGCGCCAGCACCGCGAGGATGATGATCATGATCAGGAAGCAGCCAAACAGCGCGATGATGCCGGGAATGCGGCCCATTTCTTCACGGACCATGTCGCCCAGGGAGCGGCCGTTGCGGCGGGTGGACATGAACAGAACCATGAAGTCCTGAACGGCACCGGCCAGCACCACGCCGGCGATCAGCCACAGCGTACCGGGCAGATAGCCCATCTGCGCCGCCAATACCGGACCGACCAGCGGCCCCGCGCCAGCGATAGCCGCGAAGTGGTGACCGAAGAGCACGTGTTTGTTGGTCGGCACGTAGTCCAGACCATCGTTATTGACTACCGCGGGGGTGGCTCGACCGGGGTCCAGTTGCATCACCTTATTGGCGATGAACAGGCTGTAATAGCGGTAAGCGACGAGATAGATAGCGACTGCTGCGACTACGATCCAGAGGGCGTTGATGGCTTCGCCGCGGCGCAGGGCCACGACACTCAGCGCAAAAGCTCCCAGGACAGCCACGGCAAACCAGGCGAGGTGTTTAGCCAGTCGGGTCATTGCGAGTCTCCTGCCGACAGTCAGTGGACTGCGGCGGTAATTTTTATAATTGTGTCCGCTGTGCGGAGCTGGCCCAATATCCGCGCATGCCGTCTACAAATAAATCCGCAGAACTACGTACGCAGCGTCTACGTAGTTCTACTGAGTTCGCTCGTGCAATACCTGAAATCCACCGGTCATTACGTCCAACCGACTACTGAACGAGCGTATCTTTGGCATATGATGCCGAGCCTTCGCCGCACCTCGGTCGGCATGAGTCTATGACCCCTGGTCATCCGTTCGGTCTGGACAGGAGCAAAGATGCAGCTCAAACACAAAATCGTCGCGCTCGGGATTCTGCCGCTGGTGTTGGCGATCGCCGTCATCTGCGCGCTGGTGATTTCTCTGAACCGCCAACTGGGTGATCAACAGGCGCAACTGATCGAAGACAGCATTCTGGCCAGCAAGCGCGCAGAACTTAAAAACTACGTCGAAATGGCGCAAAGCCTGATTGCGCCGCTGTACGACAACGGCCAGGGTGACGAGCACGCACAGCAACAAGTGCTGGAAGAACTGCGCAAGCTCAGCTTCGGCATCAATGGCTACTTCTTCGTCTACGACCACCAGGGCCGTAGTCTGATGCACTCGCGGCAGTCGGAACTGGTGGGCAAAGATCTGTGGGACATGAAAGACCCTCACGGCCTGCCGGTGATCCAGGCGTTGCTCAAAAGTGCGGAATCAGGAGAAGGCTTTCAGCGCTACGCCTGGAATAAACCCTCTTCCGGTCAAGTGACCGACAAGCTCGCCTATGTGGTGATGCTGGATCGTTGGGGGTGGATGCTCGGTACCGGCATCTACCTTGAGGACGTTGAACGCGCCACACAGCAGGCGCGTGACGAGGTAGCTCAGGGCATCCGCAAAACGATGCTTGCGATTGCCGTGGTGGCCCTGGTAGCGGTGCTGTTTGTCTTCGCCAGCGGCATGACGCTGAACGTCAGCGAACACCGTCTGGCCGACAAAAAACTTCAACGCCTGACCCAGCGTATCGTCAGCTTGCAGGAGGAAGAGCGATCACGGGTTTCCCGTGAGCTGCACGACGGTATCAGCCAGGTACTCGTCTCCATCAAGTTTCAGTTCGAACTGGCCAGCCATGTGCTGGAGAATGGACAAGGACAAGACAAGGGTTTGAGCATTTTAAGAGAAGCCACGGAACGCCTGGGGGAAGCAATTGGCGAAGTTCGCAGCCTCTCCCACGACCTGCGCTCGTCGCTGCTCGACACCCTGGGCCTGCCTGCGGCGATCGGTCAATTGGCAACAGAATTCGAGCAACGCAGCGGGCTCGTGGTGACCTACAACAACAACGAGTGCGACTGCCATTTGGCCGATGGTGCACCGGTCTCGTTGTTTCGCATTGTGCAAGAAGGCCTGACCAACATCGAACGACATGCACAGGCTAAAAACGTCTCCATTACCCTGCACGGGTCTGAGGACGCTGTACGTCTGAGCGTGGTCGATGACGGTATCGGTTTCAACGTCGCCCAGGTCGAACGTCGTCACGCCGGCATTGGCCTGCGCAATATCCGTGAACGTGTCGAGCATTTTGGTGGTCAATTCGCCCTGATATCGACGCCTGGAAGGAGTGAGCTGGACGTTCTGCTGCCGGTGAAAATGCCCGGTACGAAATGCTGACTCCCCCCATAACAACAAGAGTGAATGCCCGCGATGAACCTGCCCTACCCGATCCGCGTCGCCTTGGTCGACGATCACTCCCTGGTCCGCGATGGGATCAAAGCGCTGCTGGCGGTAATGGCCCCCCTGGAAGTGGTGGGAGAAGCCGAAAATGGTGCGGATGCGCTTGAGATGGTCGGGCGCTGCCAGCCGGACCTGTTGCTGGTCGACATCAGCCTCAAGGACATGAACGGGCTTGAGCTGACCCGAGTGTTACGCGGCCAGTACCCGTCGCTCAAGGTGCTCGTGCTCAGCATGTACGACAACTATGAATATGTGAGTGAATCCGTTCGCTCGGGTGCCAGCGGCTACGTGCTGAAGAACGCGCCTTCACGGGAGATCATTGCTGCGATCGAAGCCATTGCCAGTGGCGGGACGTTCTACAGTGCCGAAATCGCGCAGAGGCTGATTGCCGATAAGAGTACCGACAATGAGCTGACACCGCGCGAGAGCCAGGTGTTGTACAAGATGGCTCAGGGCCTGAACAACAAGGAAATGGCCCGCGAGCTGGATATCAGTGTCCGGACTGTAGAGACCCATCGTCTGAGCATCCGGCGCAAACTGAACATCGACAAGCCCGCGGCCCTGGTAAAGTACGCGATTGAACACGGGATAATTTCGCATTAGGCCAGTCAATCACGACTCAAACGTCGCAAAATCGCCTGTCGCAAGCGCAGCCAGCGGCGAAGCCTCATTCAGGCCGGCGAACAACCCTCACCTTTGCGCTCCCACCGCCGCCGCAGAAAAACTGATCGCGCCCATCGGACTCAAGCCCCGACACCCCTACCCCAGCCGGCATCTTGAGGCTTTCCAGGACCTCTCCCGTTCCCGGATCGACTCGCCGCAGTTCACTCTCCTCGCCTTCCCACGTACCGTGCCAGAGTTCTCCGTCGACCCAGGTGACGCCGGTGACGAAGCGGTTGGACTCTATGGTGCGAAGAATCGCCCCGGTCTGGGGATCGATTTGATGGATCTTGCGGTCCCGATACTGGCCCACCCAGAGCGTCCCTTCGGCCCACGTGAGCCCCGAGTCACTGCCACCGGGCGCCGGGATCGTGGCGAGTACACGGCCGGTCTGCGGATCGATCTTCTGGATGCGATCCTCGGCGATCTGAAACAGGTGCTGGCCGTCGAAGGCCGTTCCTGCATGGGCGGCGACCTCGATCGAGCGCAGCGTCTTGCCGCTCGCCGGGTCGAGGGCGTTCAGTTTGTCTCCGGTAGCAAACCAGACGTGCTGGCCGTCATAGGTGACGCCATGCACGGCGTCGACACCCGCAAAGGGGCCATACTCACGGAGGATTTCAGCGGCTGAGTGTTTCATGTTTGTTTCCTCTTCACGGGCTGGTGAAGTGAATCCTAGTCACTGGGCAATGGAACGGGGAGTAACAAGGTCGTCGCGAATCCCGGCACCGGCGGGGTCATCCAGCGACGTGCTCGCCCGCGACCGAACGACTGCACCTTGCCGGCTACCGCCAGCGAGTCGAGTGCTCGCTGCACGGTGCGCTGGCTGGCGCCAAGGGCAAGCGCCAGGGCCGAGCTCGACCACGACTCACCGTCAGTGAGGAAGGCGAGCACCGCCGCCTGCTTCTCTTCGACGGGCCGCGCCAGCACGACAACCTCTGCCGCGCCGCGGGGCACCAGCGCAAACCCGCGCCTGGTCGCGGTCACGCCGGCCAATGCCCGAAGCGCCGTGCGAAGCCGCCCGACTTCGACTCGCAACCGCGCGCGATGGGACTCATCGGTGAGCTTCAATCGAAAGGCTCGCGCGATGAGCGTTTCCCTCGGCACGTCTGCGGGCCACGCTTCGCCGAGCGCCCGCGCGAGCGCGAACAACACCGGACGCTTGGCGAGCGAGACCGAGGTGCCGGCGTCACGCACCACATGCCGACACGCGTCCACGACGAACACCTTTGACGCCAGCAACGCTTCAACTTCGTCGAGCACCAGGAGCCGTTCTTCGCCACCGGCAATCAGGCGCGCTGCGGGGGTATTGAGGATGAGCGCAGCGCTTTCGACCTCGGCGGTCAGCGCCGGGATGCCGGCGTGGCGCGCGGCGTGCCCGGCCCGATCAAGCGCAGTGCGGGCCGTCTGCGTGCGCAGGCGTCGCATCGCAATCCCCGCCACGACCAGCTCATGGGCGGCCCTCAAGGCGGGCGGTAATGGCGTGGGATCGAGCTCGGCGAGCCGAGCCTCGGCCTCGTCGAGGCGCCCGATCAGCAGCAAGCGGCGGATCTCGAGATAGCGTGCATGGGCGGCGTTCACCCGGTCGCCGTGGGCCTCAAGCGTCGCCCGCGCGGCGTCGAGCGCCTTCACTGGCCAGCCCAGGTCGCGCGAGGCCAGCGCGATCTCGGCCTCGGCGACGACACACCGCGCCCGCGCCAGCGCCTCTTTCGGGCCGAAGGCACGCGCCGCACTTCGCACCAGCGCCTTGGCTCGAACCAGATCGCCGAGCTGCGCCATCGCGATGCCTCGCAACGCGAGCGCCGGCGCATCGTCGCGCAAGGCGACCCGGTTCAGTGCACCAAGGGGATCACCCGCCGCCAGCGCACGCGCCGCGGCCGTGATCAGCGAGTCCATATCAATCGCGCCACACTTGTCACTCCCACCGTCCGATGCCCGCTGTTTAGTCTATCTCACGACCACCCACCAGCACGTCGTATCGAGAATTGAACGAACGACAAAGGGAGCGAAGAATGATGACCAGACACATGACCGGGACACGTGAACAATGGCTGGCAGCGCGACTCGAGCTGCTCCAAGCGGAGAAGGCGCTGACGCGTCGCAGCGACGAACTGGCGCGGCAACGTCAAGCGCTGCCGTGGGTTCGGGTCGACAAGGCGTACCGATTCGACACCGATGAAGGCAGTGCCTCGCTGGCCGACCTCTTCAGAGGGCGCTCGCAGCTTCTCATCTACCACTTCATGTTCGGGCCCGACTACAAGGCCGGCTGCCCGTCCTGCTCGGCGATCGCGGACGGGTTCGACGGCTTCGTCGTCCACCTGGCGAACCACGACGTCACACTGGCGGCGGTATCGCGGGCGCCGCTCGCAAAGTTGCAGGCGTACAAGCGGCGGATGGGCTGGACCTTTCCCTGGGCGTCCGCGCCCGACAGCGACTTCACCTTTGACTTCAACGTCTCGTTCAGCGAGGCGCAACAGCGCGAAGGGCTTATCGAATACAACTACCAGCGCGGCGGCCACGCCATGGACGCCACACAAGTCCCGGAACCCGTCGCCCGGTTCGCCGCCACCTGCGGAACCGATGCCTCCACCTACTCGCGCGACAGACCGGGCATGAGCGCGTTTGTGCTCGAGGACGGCGTGGTTTACCACACCTATTCAACCTATGCGCGTGGACTGGATGGCCTGTGGGGCATGTACCAGTGGCTCGACCGTGCACCCAAGGGGCGCAATGAGACGGGGCCTTGGTGGCTCAGGCATGATGAGTACGACAATGGCTGATCTGAAGTTTTCGGCGTTTGTACTGCCGCCATCGCGGGCAAGCCTCGCTCCTACAAAATTGTGTCGGATCAGCACTTTATGAACACCTCAAATTCCGTAGGAGCGAGCGGTGCGGCGATCCGACTTGCCCGCGAAATTATCTGTATTTCACCCACGCCACTGGCCGTGTCATTGTCCGTCAGCCCACCCCGGATGCCGTCCAAACGCCTCGAACAGTTCAAAAATGGTCGCCTTGACCTTTTGCACTGCATTGCTCTGCACGGCCGTGTCAGGCCAGCACAGAGATAGATCACGAGTGAACAGCCTGTGATCGATCCTGGCCAGCTTGAGCTTATGCTGATCAAGTTCAACATGGGCGGCCGCCCAAGGCAGGATCGTGACACCCAGCTTTGCCAGAACGGCTGCGAACAACAAGTCCGTGGAGTTGGCTTCGAACTCAACCTCACAGTGCAGACCAGCCTGCTGCAGTGCCGACTCGACTCGACTGCGAATCGTGTTCGGTGCACAGGGCAGAACCAGCGGCATCTTCGCCAAGGCATCGATCGTCACAGGCTCGTCCGGTATCGAAAACTCCGGCCACGCAACCAGATACAGCGTTTCGGTCAGCAGCCGCCGCGAGGCCACACCACGGGTCTGGACCGCATCGACAATCACCGCGAGAGCAACCCGCCCAACCGTGATCAGGCCTCCCAGGTCAGCGCTCGGTGCATCGATCAATTCCAGCTTGATACCCGGATAGCGACTGCGGATCGTGCGAGCCAGCGGAATCGCCAACATCCGGGCCGTACTCGACGGCATGCCGACCGACACCTTTCCTTGCGGAAATTCGGCGTCCTGACGGAGCAGTTCACGGGTGCCGTCGGCCTGGCGCAGCAGCTCGATGGCGTGCCGGTACAACGTCTGGCCAGCCGCAGTGGGCACCACGCCCTGCACGCTGCGCTCGAGCAATTGCATGTCCATATCCCGTTCCAGATTGCGCATCTGCTGGCTGATCGCGGGCTGCGCGATATGCAGCGCTTCACTGGCGCGGGTGATATTGCCGCACTCAACCACCTTGACGAAATACCGCAACTGGCGAAGGTCCATGGGAGAGCGTCCAAAGAATCTGACTCTATATAAAAATCCGATGGGACCAAAGAAATTTCATATTTGATGCTTATGATATGCGCTGCCTAGACTGACTTCACAATAAACGAAGCGCTGACGGTCGCAACGGCCTCGCAACGCTTCTATAGGCCTGATCAAGGTCAATGGGAGATCTTAATGTTTAGAGCATTAACAGCATCGGCAACTAGCGTGAAGCCCATCAAAACGCCTCTGACCCGCGAGCAGATTCGCGGTTTCTGGGCGGTCTACCTGGGATGGGTTCTGGATGGCGTCGATTCGGTGATCTTCGCCCTGGTTTTGATTCCCGCCCTGACCGAGCTGCTGCCCAACTCGGGCATTACCCCAACCCCCGCCAACATCGCCATGTACGGCTCGGTGATGTTCGGGCTATTTCTGATCGGTTGGGGCCTGTCGTTCATCTGGGGCCCCCTCGCCGACCGCTTCGGCCGGGTCAAGACGCTGGCCGCAAGCATTCTGGTCTACTCGCTCTTTACCGGAGCGGCGGCTTTCTCGGGCAACATTTGGCAGTTGGCCATTTTTCGGCTGATTGCCGGGATCGGTGTCGGTGGCGAGTGGGCACTGGCCGGCACCTATGTGGCGGAGAGCTGGCCGGAAGACCGGCGCAAGATGGGTGCGGGCTATCTGCAAACCGGCTACTACCTGGGCTTTTTCATTGCCGCGTTGCTGAACTACACCGTTGGCGCAACCTATGGCTGGCGCGTAATGTTCCTGTGCGGCCTCGCCCCGGCGGTCGTTGCGATCTATACCGCGTTGAAGGTCAAAGAACCCGACCAGATACGCAACGCTGCGCATAACGTCGCACGTCCCCACTCGCCCACTGCTTCGGCGCGTGCGCCCTGGTGGGAAATCTTCGCACCGGCGTTTCGGCGCCGCACGCTGACCAGCTCTGCCCTGGTCGGGGTCGCCATTGTCGGTTTGTGGGCTGGCTCGGTTTACGAAGCGACGGCCGTCGTGACACTGGCGACGCGCGCCGGTATCGACCACGTCGGGGCGGTGCATCTGGCGTCGATTGGCGCGGCGGTGCTGTCGCTCAGCACGATCCTGGGGTGCCTGGTGGCGCCATGGCTGGCCGAACGACTGGGGCGACGGGTTGCGCTGGGCACTTACTTTGCCGGTATGGCTGCGTCGATCGTCTTCGCGTTCGGCTGGGTGTTCTACATGGACGATGGCCTGCATCTGTTCATGGTGTCGTTGGTGTTCCTCGGTTTCTTCGGCGGCAACTTCGCGATTTTCTCGCTCTGGCTGCCCGAGCAGTATCCGACCCGGATACGCGCTACGGCATTCGCCTTCAACGCATCGGTCGGCCGCTTCATCGGCGCCGGCGTCAATTTCCTGCTGGCCGCTGCAATCCACTGGTATGGCTCGATAGGCGCCCCGATCGCCTGGACGGCCGCCGCCTTCGTGCTGGGTGTGCTGATCCTGCCGTTTGCCGTTGAAACCCGGGATCAGACGTTGCCGCAATAAAACAGCGCCGCTCAAACATTGACTGGAGAACCGTATGCAAGCTTTGCAAGGCGTGAAGATCATCGACCTGAGCCGTGCGCTGTCGGGGCCGTTCTGCACCATGGTGCTGGCGGACCTGGGTGCCGATGTGATCAAGATCGAGCCCGGCCCGACCGGCGACATGAGCCGGACCTGGGGCCCGTTCGACCGGGGCGTGAGCACCTACTATCTATCGTGCAATCGCAATAAGCGCGGTCTGTGCATCGACTTCCGCAATCCCCGGGGGCTGGCCACGATCCAG
The DNA here is from genome assembly GCF_059420325.1 of Pseudomonas sp. GW821-FHT04C07. Lineage (NCBI taxonomy): Bacteria > Pseudomonadati > Pseudomonadota > Gammaproteobacteria > Pseudomonadales > Pseudomonadaceae > Pseudomonas > Pseudomonas sp. GW821-FHT04C07. The sequence continues at coordinate 468,707 of NZ_JBWKTM010000002.1, read as the reverse complement.
CGGCTGATCGATGATGCCGACGTGGTGATCGAGAACTTCAAACCCGGTACCCTCGAGAGCATGGGGCTCAGCTATGACGTGCTCAGCGCAGGCAATCCGCGGCTGGTCATGGGCAGCATCAACGCCTTCGGCACCGATGGGCCGATGAGCAGCTGGCCGGGTTTCGACCAGATCGCTCAGGGCTACTCGGGGCTGATGAGCCTGACCGGTTTCGTCGATGGCGACCCGACCCGCACCGGCACGGCCATCGGTGACCTGACCTCGGGCATGTGGCTGGTGACGGCGGTATTGGCCGCCCTGCTGGAGCGCGAACGCACCGGGCACGGCCAGCACGTCAGCACCTCGTTGCTGGCCAGCCTGGTCGGCTTGTTAAGTGTGCACGGTCAACGCTACCTCAGCCTGGGCGATGTCCCCCGCCGCACGGGCAACGCCCATTCAGTCATTGCGCCTTACGGCGTGTTCCAGACGCAGGACGGACCGCTCAATCTGGCGCCGATTACCTCGGCCATGTGGGGACGTTTATGTGTGCTGCTCGATTTACCCACGCTGCCGGACGACCCGCGCTTCGCGACCAATGAAGCCCGGGTAGCGCGGCGTGACGAGTTGAAAGCGATCCTGGAAAGCCGTTTAAAAACCCGCAGTAAACGAGCGTGGACCGAACTGTTCATCGAGGCAGGCTTACCCGCAGGCCCGATCAACACACTCGACGAAGTGTTCGACGATCCGCAGGTGCTGCATAGCCAACTGACCAAAACACTCATGCATCCAGAACTTGGCGCATTGCGTCAGGTGGTGACACCCGTATTCAGCGCCAATGACGCAGCAGAACCTGCGCCTGGCGTCAGCCAGCGCCCACCGCCCCTCCTTGGCGAGCACACCGTCGAGGTGTTGCGCGAGGCGGGTTTCGATACAGCGTCGATCAATGCGCTTCTGAGCGCGAAGGTTGTGTACCAGGACTCAAACGATTCGCCAGTAATGGCTTCCGGACAATCAACAGGAACAGCACAATGACCCCGACGCAAACCTCTTCCGCCACCGTGACTGTCAACATTGTCGATGAACAAATCGGGCGGTTGGTCTTCAGTAACCCCACACACCGCAACGCACTCAGCGCGCAACTACTGGCGGCCTTCGCCGAAGGTCTTGCCGCACTGGCCTCACAACGCATACCGGTCGTTGTTCTGGGCAGCGCTGTGGGGCAGGCAGTCTGGAGCGCCGGCCACGACATTCGCGAACTGGAACATGACCGCGACCCGATTGCCTACGGCAAGCCACTCGAACACCTGTTGCGCCGCATACGCGCCTACCCCGGCGTGGTGATTGCCATGGTATCCGGCTCGGTGTGGGGAGGCGCGGTCGACCTGGTGATGAGTTGCGACCTGGTCGTCGCCGATCGCAGCGCGAGCTTTGCGATGACCCCGGCAAACATCGGCTTGCCTTACACCACCAGCGGGCTGCTGCGCTTCTTCAACAACCTGCCGATTCACGTGTTGAAGGAAATGTTTTTCTGCGCGCAGAAGCTCGATGCAGAGCGCGCCGAACGCTTCGGTGTGGTGAACAGGCTGGTCGACAGCGACGCGCTGGAGGCGACTGCGCTTGAACTGGCACGCACGATTGCTGGCAAAGCGCCGCTGGCGATTGCGGCGGTCAAGGAGCAGTTGCGCATCCTCGAAGACCTGCAACCGATGCCCGTCCAGGCAATGGAGCAGATCGCCGAACTGCGCCGACAGGCGTGCCAAAGCGGCGACTTTGATGAGGGCCTGGCAGCATTTGCGGCGCGCCGACCAGCAGTATTTAGCGGTAGGTAGGACGCGATGGAGTAGACGATCAGTCTGGTGAAAGGCGCACCTCCCACGGTTGATTCCTGATAAAAACCGCAAAACCCACAGCCACAAAATCCCGCTGACCATTACCGGCTCAGCGGGATTTTTAATAGGCAACTCCAATGGATCGGGCTCCTGTAAAGCTCGCGGTCACCGAGATCACAGGCCGTAATCGCGTGATGTGCTCCGCCACGCTTTTGCCCAACCTGTTGTGATCTTGCTAAAAAACGAGCCCTGCCCAGACAGCGGCGTAATGCCACCTATACTAGAAGCACTACAAGCGACCGACCCTTGGGGCCTGCACTACCGACAAGAACAAGCAGAGGTGGAAAATGGTCTGGCAGCAAATCTACGATCCCTTCGGTAACCCGGCGCTGTCGACCATCATGGCGGCAGTGCCGGTGGTGGTGATGCTGACATCCCTGGCGTTTTTCCATATCAAGGCACATCTTGCGGCATTGCTTGCCCTTGGCTCGGCCTTGCTGATCGCGATCTTCGCCTTCGGCATGCCAGCAGGCATGGCCGGCTCGGCCGCGCTCTTCGGTGCCGCCAACGGCCTGCTGCCGATTGGCTGGATCGTGCTCAACATCATCTTCCTGCATCGGCTTACCACCGAGAACGGCTCGTTCAAGGTGCTGCAAGACTCCCTGGCGCGCATCACCGACGATCGCCGCCTGCAATTGCTGCTGATTGCCTTCTGCTTCGGTGCTTTTTTCGAAGGGGCTGCCGGTTTCGGCACGCCAGTGGCGGTAACCGGGGCCATTCTGATCGGGCTGGGCTTCTCTCCCCTGGCCGCGTCTGGTCTGGCGTTGATCGCCAATACCGCGCCCGTGGCTTTCGGCGCCCTGGGCACGCCCATCATCACCTTGGCCAAGGTGACCGGGCTGGATGAAATGGAGCTGTCGATGATGGTCGGCAGGCAATTGCCGTTTTTCTCGGTGATCGTGCCGTTCTGGTTGATCTGGGCCTTCGCCGGCTGGCGCAAGATGCTGGAAATCTGGCCGGCGATCCTGGTCGCCGGGGTGAGCTTCGCTGTGCCGCAGTTCATCGTTTCCAACTACCACGGCCCCATGCTGGTGGACGTGGTCGCCGCACTGATTTCCATGGCCTGCCTGACGGCTTTCCTCAAGGTCTGGAAGCCAGCCCATGTGCACACCTCCGCGGCCCTGTCGGGGCGAACCGACAACTCCCGAATCGATGCCGCCGAGGACGAAAAACCCGTGGCCAGCGCGACCTTTGCCAGCGATGCCCGGCCCGCCGTCATGCGTGCGTGGATGCCCTGGATCATCCTCACGATCTTCGTCTTCGCCTGGGGCACCCAGGGCTTCAAAAACATGTTCGATACCCGTCCGGCCATAGACCCGCAAACCAACGCGGCCAGGCTCGATCCCCAGGGCAAGCCGATGCGCGAGGCGAACCCGATCTTCGCGCCAGCCCTGACCTTCACCACCCTGCATCTGCAGATCGAGAAGGTTCCGCCCGTGGTGCCCCAGCCTAAAACCGAGGAAGCGATCTACAAATTCACCTGGTTCACCAGCACCGGCAGCGGCATCTTGCTGGCGGCAGTCCTCGGCGGGCTGCTGATGGGTTACTCCATCCCCCAACTGATGCGCCATTACCTGCGAACCCTGTGGGTGGTGCGCTATTCGCTCACTACGATAGTGGCCATGCTCGCCCTGGGTTTCCTCACCCGCTACTCAGGCCTGGATGCCACCATGGGCCTGGCCTTTGCCGCAACCGGCACCTTCTACCCCATGTTCGGCACCCTCCTGGGCTGGCTGGGCGTTGCCTTGACCGGCTCAGACACTGCATCCAATGTGCTGTTCGGCGGCTTGCAACGGGTGACCTCCGAGCAATTGGGGTTCAACCCGGTGTTGATGGCCGCCGCCAACAGTTCCGGTGGGGTCATGGGCAAGATGGTCGACGCCCAGTCGATCGTGGTGGCGTCCACCGCGACCCGCTGGTACGGCCATGAAGGGGAAATCCTGCGTTACGTCTTTTTCCACTCCATCGTTCTGGCCATGCTGGTCGGCGGCCTGGTCACCTTGCAGGCGTATGTGGCGCCCTTCAGCCATATGGTCGTGGGCGGCCATTGATCGACGCGGCCCGGGTTTGCGTTGGCGGCACCTTGACCGCCAAATGGAGCCTACTCTCGCGTCAGCTTTTCAAACCACAGCGAATGTTCGGGGAACAGCTCGCTGAGCTTTTGCTGAGTGCCCAACTCCATATCCGCAAAATCAAACCCTGGTAAAACCGCTTCACTGATCAGGCCGTAGGCAGCCGCCCCGGCCATAAGCTGCGAAGCTTTCCAGACGCCGCCAGGCACGTGCAGTTGCAAGCACTGCCCGGCTGTCACGTCGCTGCCCATCACCACGGTTTTCAATGTGCCGTCCGGGAAGATGAGGATGTACTGAATCGCGTCTCCCAGATGGTAGTAGTGCACGATGTCGGATTGGTTCAGGTGAAAATGACCAACGGGGGAGCCCTTGGTCAGCAGGTAGTAGATGGAGGTCATCAAGTAACGCCGGCCACCATCGGTCTCGATCATGGCGTGCCGATCAGCCTGAAAGGTTCTGCGGTAGTAACCACCTTCCACGTGTGGTTCCAGGTCGAGTGCCGCGACCACTTCTTCAGCGCTGGGAGTGTGTCTATCAAGTACGCTATCAGTCATGCTGCTGGCCATCAGTCATTGGAGTGCTGTCCACAATAGCATCCAGCATTCTGTGCGGCGCCAACGCACAAGAACAATGCATGCCCGTTTACAGATACCAGCGGTATTCGCGCGCACTGATCTCCTGCATAAAGGCCAGATGGTCCTGGCGCTTGTTCTCGCAGTAGACATCAATAAACTCTGCCCCCAAACCCTCGCGCAGCTGTGCCTGGTGCTGCATGGCGCGCACTGCTTCGAGCATTTCCAGGGGGAATACGATACCACTGCTGCGGTCTTCATTGAGTGATGTGATCGGCTCCCGACCGGCTTCCAGGCCCTGCTCCAGACCAACCAGAATCGCCGCCAGAACGAGATAAGGGTTGGCATCAGCACCGGCCAGGCGATGCTCGATCCGCAGGTTTTTCGAATCCGAGTCAGGAATCCGCACACAGGCATCGCGATCCTCAAAACCCCAGCTCGCCGTTGTCGCCGCGTTCACCGTGCCGCCCAGACGGCGAAAGGCATTCTGGTTCGGCGCGAAGATCGGCATGCAATGCGGTAGCAGCTCCAGACAACCGGCGACCGCATGACGCAGCGCCTGCTGTTGGTTAGCCGCCAGCAGGTTTTTACCTGCCGCGTCGTAGAGGCTGACATGGACGTGCATGCCGCTGCCCGGGTGCTGCAAGTAAGGCTTGGCCATGAAGCTGGCGCGGTAACCGTGCTTGAGAGCGACGCCACGAGTGCTGCGGCAAAACAGCGCTGCCCAGTCGGCGGCACGCAGGCCGTCATCGAGATGAGCAAAATTGATCTCGAACTGTCCCGGCCCGAGTTCGGCAGTGATCACCGTGGTATCGATGCCTTGAGCCCGCGCCGCCTCGACCATTTCATCGAGCACCGGGGAAAAGCGCGACAGCCGCTCGATGTGCATATTCGGCTGGTCATCGGCATCGTCCGTCAGCAGATCGCGGGGGAACTGTGGCTGGCCATCGCGCAGCTGTTTATCGAACAGATAGAACTCCAGCTCGAACGCCACCACCGGATGAATACCTTTATTCCCTAACCGCTCCAACACCCGCGCCAGGACTTCGCGTGGCTCGAAGACGATCGGCTTTTGAGTACCATCCGAGGTAATCAGCATCTGCCCCAGCGGCTGCGTTTCCCAGCTCACCGGTTTGAGCGTACCGGGCACCAGGCGACGCAGTGCGTCCGGGTCGCCATCGTTAAAGCAGTAGTCGCCGATTTTGAACAGTCCGCCCTGAACGCCCAGTAACACACAGTTCTGCGGCAGTTTCAGCGCGCTACCAGCCGCAACCTTCTCGAGCATCTCTACCGGATAGCGCTTGCCGTAAAAATGCCCGGGAATATCCAGGGAAATCAGGTCGACATAACGCACCTTGGGATAGCAATGGCGAAAAGCACGAACCTCAGCCAGCAGATCAGAGCAGGTAGCATCCATCATTGTTGTTCCTTTTATTTTTATCAGGTGTAAACCCAAAGCACTCGCGTGAGCTGGTCTGTGAGGTTGCCGTAGCGACACCGGGTGTGGCTGGCCAGTTGAAAACTGTCTCCGGCATACAAGGTCACCGGCGCGTCGTCATCGTCCAGCCACAGCGTCAACTCCCCCTCCAGGACATAGCCACCCTGCTCCGAGCTGTCGCTCAAGTGCCGCTCGCCACTGCTGGCACCGGCCTCCAGTTGGCTTTCGAGCATGGAGAAGGAGGCCCTCATCTTCGGCGAGACCAAAATATCGGTAATCCCGTTGGCGTAATACAGCGTGCGTCGCTCATCCGGCCGGGTAACCCAAGGCAACTCCTTGGGTTTTGGCAAACTGTAAAAATAGGTGGTCGGTACCCCAAGGGTTTCGCTGATCGCTGTCAAGTCCGCCACGGTGGGCCGTGACAATCCACGCTCGACTTGCGAGAGAAAACCGACGGAGCGGCCGATTTTGTCTGCCAGCTCCTTGAGGGTGTATTTCTTGTGCTTGCGTAGATCGTGAATAAGGATCGCTAAGGCGGCGATTTCTTCTTGCTTGTTCATGCCAGAGCTCCAAAAGATTGCTCATCAAATACTGTCGCGCAGTCGATACCAGGCCTTGCCGATGGCCTCCAATGGTGCTGCCAGGTATTTACCGCCGGGAAAGCGGCCATTGCTCAGACCTTGGTACAAGGCCAGGTCATCCGGCTGACCGAGAATCGCCTCGGACACCGCACGAGCACCGGCCAGCGTCGGCAGTACACCATGCCCGGAGTAGCCCTGTAGCCAGTAGAGGTCACCACGCCGGCCGATGTGGGGGGTGCGCTTGAGGGTAAGGTCGATGTGCCCTCCCCAGGCAAACTCCAGCTTGACGTCCTTAAGCTGCGGGAATACCCGCTGCAGATAAGGCCGGGTCGCTGCGGCGATGTCCTTTGGCATCCCTCCCAGATAAGTGCAGCCACCACCGAACAGCAGGCGGTTATCCGGCGTGCGACGGAAATAGTCGAGGACGAACTGGTTATCGGTGACGCAGACATTACTCGGTAGCAGCGCCGTGGCCTGCTCCGCGCTCAGCGGCGCGGTGGCTACCTGGTAGGTACCTACCGGCAACACGCAACTGGCCAGCTTCGGATCAAGTCGATCAAGATAGGCATTGCACGCCAGCACCAGCACACTCGCCCGAATGCGTCCGCGTTCGGTGGTCACCACATACTGATTGCCTTCTTCGCGGTAGCTCAACGCTTTGCTCTGCTCGTGGATGCAGCCGCCCGCACGCTCTATGGCCGCGGCCAGACCGAGAGCCAGTTTGAGCGGATTCAGATGCCCGCCTTCAGGGTCGAACAGGCCTGCCTGATAACGCTCGCTGGCCACCCATTGCGACAGCTGCGCACGGGGAATGAATCGCAAGCCATCGTGCCCCCACTTGTGGCTGGCCTCGCGCTGCCACTCGCTCAGGATGCTTACCCGCCGCGGCATGACCGACGTCCACAGATGGCCGGCCCGGTAATCGCAATCGAAGTCATGGCGCGCGGGTAACTCACGCAACTCCTGCGCAGCCCAGCGCATGCTGTCCCACAACCGCCGTGCTCGTTCGTAGCCAAGCGCAGCCTCCAACGGCGGCATATCACACGACCACCCGAGTATCGCTTGACCTCCATTGCGCCCCGAAGCCGCCCAGGCAACCCGGCTGGCTTCCAACAACGTCACACGCTTGCCCGCCAAGGCCAGGCGCAAGGCTGTATGCAGACCACTGAAGCCGGCACCGATGATCAGCACCTCGGTGTTTTGTTCGCCTTCCAGAGCGGCTCGAGTCAATAGGCGATCCGCGCAACTGTGGGCGTAATAGCTGGCAACGTGCTGTGTGGATTGCTGAAACATAGGGACGCCAATGAAATTATGTCTTTATAATTTCATGAAAAATTACATCATAAATTTCACCAGCGCAATACACCACCCATCGGTTCAAGCATTGACTCTGCACCCGAAACACCAAATATCCAGGGCAAGATTTTCACCTCGAGCCCCGTGGCCAGTGGCAAAGTCCGGTGATCATTTGATGCAGAACCACTATTGAACTCATCTACACTTAAAAACCCGTGGGAAGGCAAATCCCGGTCAAGGCCTTTGCAGACGTTCAGACGTCTGCTCCGCCCTGCCACTCCAGCCAGCCAGCCAGCCAGCCGAGGCGCAGCATTCATGAATCATCGTTACACCCGCACGGCGATTGCTCTCCACTGGCTGATGGCTCTGGGGCTGATCGGCACCTTCGCGCTCGGTTTCTACATGCCGGAACTGCCGATTTCACCGATCAAGCTGAAACTGTACTCATGGCACAAATGGGCTGGTATAACCCTGTTCCTCCTGGTATGGATACGGCTCGCCTGGCGCCTGACCCATCCGGCACCGCCCCTACCGACGACGATACCGGCCGTGTCGCGTCTTGCCTCCCATGCCATGCATTGGCTGCTGTATGCACTGATGCTCGCGATTCCGCTCAGCGGCTGGTTGATGGACTCGGCGAAAGGCTTCCAGACCGTGTGGTTTGGCCTTCTGCCACTGCCCGATCTGCTGCCCAGGGATGCCGCGCTGGGTGACCGCCTGAAGGATGTGCATGAGGCGCTGAACTTCATTTTGCTTGGCCTGGTGATTGCCCATACGGTCGCCGCGCTGAAGCACCACTTCATTGATCGCGACGATGTGCTCACGCGCATACTGCCGCTCAGGAACAAAGGCTGACCCACGGCACTTCAATCCATTACGCTCACGCCCCGGCCGGAGAGTCCCATGAGTTATCGATTCCTGCGTTCTGCCGCGCTGACCGTCGCAATCTCGCTCAGCGCCTTGACCTGCGCCCACGCGGTTCAATACAAGCAGGTGAACGCGGCTGCCAGCCAGATTGCCTTCACCTACATCCAGATGGGCGCAAGGGTGTACGGCAGTTTCGGCAAGTTCGACGCCAAGATCGATTTTGACTCGGCGAACCCCGCAGCGGCCCACGCCGAGCTCACCATCCAGCTCGCCAGCATCGACGCCGGCACCCGCGACGCCAACACCGAACTGCAAAAACCCGCCTGGTTCAACACCGCCGCGTTTCCCGTGGCCAGGTTTGAATCGAACGCAGTGAAGGCGCTCGACAACAACCGCTACGAGGTCACCGGCAAGCTCGCGATCAAGGGCCGCACTCGCGACGTCAGCGCGCTGATCATTTTGAAGCCGCAGAACGCCATCGGCGTATTCGATGGCGAATTCATCCTCAAGCGCGCCGATTTCAATATCGGTGAAGGCGAATGGGCCAATTTCGGAATCATTTCCAATGATATCCATATCAAATTCCGCGTGGTCGCTCCCGCGCAGTAACTGCAAAAGGTCCAGCATTCGATGGGTCAGTCCACTGAAGCACCGTCGAGCCAGCGTTAACACCGACTTATTGATTTGCCACGTCCAAAATAACGGTTTCTTCACGGCCCCTCGGGCAAGCTTTATGCGCCTTGAAAAACCACCAGAGTGCAAAGCACCTTACCCGCTCAGAGCCAAAGGCAGGGGGCGATCGAGGTGACAAGGCTTTCGCCGCCATCAATATTTTGTCTATAAGTGAAATCGCCTAATGGAAGAACTGAATCGTTCACTGTTTCTGATCATCAATGCCAGTGCACACCCCTCGCCAGGCGCACTGATCATGGCGAATGTCCTGGCACAATGGCTGATCTATGGTGTTCCCCTGTTACTGGCCGGGCTCTGGCTTTGGGGCGGGCGAGAGAGCAGAACCGTCGCATTGGCTGGCGTACTGAGTACCGTGTTCGCACTGGGTTGCAACGTGTCGATCGGCGTCTTCTGGACACACCCAAGGCCCTTCATGATTGAGTTGGGCCACACATTCCTGGCACATCAAGCGGAAACCTCCTTTCCCAGCGATCATGCCGTAGTGTTCTTCGCCTTGGGTCTGGCCTTCATGCGGGGCTCCTTGCGCAAGGCCGGGGCTCTGCTCGTGCTGTTCGGCATAGCGGTTGGATGGGCTCGTGTTTACCTGGGTGTGCATTTCCCGTTCGACATCGTCGGAGCCCTCGCGGTGGCATTCCTCAGCAACTGGATCGTAGCGCTGGCACTGAGCTTCGAAACCTTGCGCGCGCGTCTGCTCGATGGGCTGGAAAATCTGTACCGGCGCCTGTTCGCATTGCCGATCTCCAAGGGATGGGTTCATGCGTGACATTCATCTGTGCCTCCCGGGCTTTCGACCTCATAGGGCCAGAAGTCTCTGTGGGCCAGGGAATGGAGCTGTGTCCAGCCTGTCGTTGTGTGAGTGCTGGTTGACGAACACCTGATGATCCTGCCGGGAGATGCCGCATGACGCTGACACAAGCAGTCGCCGAATATGGTTACCTGGCGGTATTTATCGGTGCAGTCATGGAAGGTGAAACCATTCTGATTCTGGCGGGTTTCGCCGCACACCAAGGGTATTTATCTTTCCTTTTGGTGGCTGTTATCGCCATGTGCGGTGGGGCAATGACCGATCAGGCTCTGTTTTTTGTTGGTCGCCGGTATGGCGGCTTATTGTTGCAACGCTTCCCGCAATTTGATCCAAACGCACAGCGGGTCTATCGCTTGCTGCTGCGCTATCAAACCGGACTGATCATCGGCGTGCGTTTCATGTATGGATTGCGCATTGCAGGCCCCTTGGCCATTGGCATGAGTGGAGTACCCGCCTGGCGTTTCATGCTGTTGAACTGGATAGGGGCTGCGATTTGGGCACCACTGATTGCCGGAGCCGGCTACCTGTTTGGCCAGTCTCTGGAATGGCTGTTCGCCGATATCAAGCGTTATGAGGAAGCCACACTACTGCTGATCATCGGCGTGGCATTGGTACTTGGCCTGATACGTCACCTGCGTCGACATCATTGAGCATTCTGATACCCAAGCTGCGATATGAAAACCGGCCACGGCAACCTCCGCACCATCGACCACAGCCTGTCGCGAATTTTAAGGGTCCAGTAACCCACCGGCCCAGTTCTGCGACTGCCGACTCCCCGTGAACTTGGCGACCACCGCGCCTTGGGGGATCAATCGATCGCGATAGCGAGTCACCATCCGCCCTGACTGGGCAGCCTGCAGCACCACCTCCGACGCCGGGTCGCCTGGCCTGCCGAGGATCCTGGCGAAGCGTTCACCTTCTTCAAGGTAATCGCCCAGCGCCCTCTCGAAAATCAGTACGCCGGCCTGCGGAGCGAAGATCGACTCCATGCAGCCGATATCCACCGCCTCGCCCTGCCACTCCTCCAGCGGCACATGCTCATCAATGACGCCGCAAGCACAGAGCCAGGCGTAGAGCCCGGCAGCGTCTTGCTCTGCCAACAGATCGTTGACGTCGGCCTGCCCCCGCAGCTCGATGGTCGCGGCCAGCTGCTGAGCGCCTCCGGCCCCTCGCAGCCAGGGCGAGATAATGGTTTCTTCGAAGGAGCCGTCGCCACCTTCGTCCCAGAGAATTGCCACGTCGACCTTCAGCGCTGCCGCCAGCTCACGACCTCGGGGCCAGAAACTGCGGTGGATATAGAGGTAAGGCAGCGCTTCATCATCGGTGTGCAGGTCGAGCATCAGGTCGGCATCGGCCGCCAATTGCGCCAGGCATTTTTGCCAATGCCCCAGATTGGTCGCGGGTCGAGTCAGGGCCAGCGATCGATCAAACAGCCGATTGAAATTCTGCCCGGTGGCCTCATGAATACGGCCGAGAATCCGGCCCTGACGAAATTGCCCGATGCCGAACGGATTGGCCTGCGGCACCACCGTCACGCTGCCCTTGAGCAGCCCCTGATCCTGGGCCGACCGTAGCCGGGGCAACAACAGGTGCAGCACCAGCATGCCGGCGATTTCGTCGGCATGCACCCCGGCCTGGAGGTGTACCTTCGGCCCGCTGCCATCACCGTCGAAACGCCATGCGCCAATGCGCAGCGTTTCACCGGAATCACCCTGAACGCTCAAGGAAACATCTTGCGCCATACACTCCCCTCCTTTGCTGATGCCTTGCAGCGAACGGTCGACCTTCGACGAACTCATCCCATTGACCTGCGCAATGGTGTGCCCCGCCGCTCGGCGATGGTGAACACGGCCTCGATCAGGAAGGTCAGGCAGACATAAACACCCGCCACCAACAGTAATGGCTGAAATACCTGAAAGGTCTGGGCCCGGACCACATTGGCCGCGCCCAATAAATCGACCACTGCAATGGTCGAGGCCAATGCGGTCGACTTCATCAACATCACGCTTTCACCCGCCAGGGTTGGCAATAACAGGCGCATCGCGCGCGGCAGGCGGACCCGAAGCAACGCCTGACGCGCGGTCATACCGAACGCCGAAGCCGCTTCCATTTCCCCCTTGGGCACCGCCATCAGCCCGCCGCGAATGACTTCACCGACATAAGCGCCGACCGACAGCACCAACGCAAACACGATGTACCAGTAACCCTCCCGCAGAAACGGCCAGAGAACGCTACCGCGCAGCGCCGGAAACTGTGCGAAAAGGCTGCCTAGCCCGTAGTAGAAGATGTAAATCTGGATCAGCAACGGCGTACCGCGAATCACACTGGTGTAGGCCAGGCTGCATCTGGCAATCAGTTTGCGCCGCGACAATCGGGCCAGCGCCGTAAGCACCGCCAGCCCAAAACCCAACACGCTGGAAATCAACAAAATCGAGATTGTCGTCTGCAAGCCTCGGCCTATCAACGCCGCATAATCGAACATCCACACTGGAATCATCGCGTTCACTCAGCCAAAGGCATCCAGCGACGGATTCGTCGCTCGAGGCGTCCCGATAGGTAGTTGGAGGTCAGTGTCACCACGTAATACAGCGCGGCCGCCGTGAGGTAGAACAGCAGGTAGTGACGGGTCGAACCGGCCGCCTGCTTGGCGGTGTACAGCAGCTCGTTGGTCCCGACCACGCTGATCAATGCGCTGTCCTTGATCAGGTTGATCCACAAGTTGGCCATGCCGGCCAACGCATACGGCGCCATGATCGGCAACGTGACCCTACGAAACAGCCCGAAGCCGTGCAAACCGAAAGCACGCGCCGCTTCGATCTGCCCATGGGGAATGGCCAGAATCGCCGCGCGGAAAATTTCCGAGGCGTAAGCACCCTGCACCAGGCCCAATACCAGAATCGCCACCAGCGGCCCACTGACGTTCACTTCGGCGTAGCCGGCCCACACCATCAGCGCGTTGAGGCCCATGGAGCCGACGTAATACAGGAGTAAAATCAGCAACAGTTCCGGGATCGCCCGAAACAATGTGGTGTAACCACGCATCAGTGTCGCCACCGGTCGCGGCGCGCCGAGTTTGGCGCAGGCCACCACCAGGCCGATAAACAGGCCAACTACAAAGGCCCCGGCCGAAATTTGCAGGGTCATCCATAACCCTTGCAACAGTGCACTTCCCCATCCCTGCTCACTGAAATCGATCAAATCGAATATCGCTGGCATTTCAGCCCTCCACGGATTTATCGACTGTCTCCCCTGTATCAAAGATCTACCGTAGGAGCCGAGCTTGCTCGCGATGGTCGTTAACGATTATGCGTGCTTGCTGACGAAACGCGTCAGCTTCACGTCCATCGCGAGCAAGCTCGGCTCCTACGGGTTCGGGTTGCCTGCGTTATTGAGCAGGCTTGACGCTGATATCGAAATATTTCCGGGAGATGGCGTCGTAGTCCTTGCTCACCAATAGGGACTGGATGGCTGAATCCAGATGGGTTTTAAGATCCGTGTCGTCCTTGCGCAGACCCGCGCCGACACCGCGACCGAACACCGGGTCGTATGGCACGGTGCCGAGGTTGTCCAGTCCATTGGCGTCGGGGGATTTGACGAAGCTGGAAACCGCGGTGCCATCGGCCATCATCATGTCGATGCGTCCGGCGATGAGGTCGGCATTGGCTGAATCCTGAGTATCGTAATAACGCAGGTCAGCGATGTTTTCGTAGTATTTCTTCAGGTAGTTGGCGCTGACCGTGGAGATCTGCACACCGATAACCTTGCCCTTGAGCCCGGCCGGGGAAATGTCCACTTTGGTCCCTTTGGGGCCGGCAATCGCTACTGGCGTATCGTAATAGGCCTTGCTGAAGGCAATCTGTTTTTCACGCTCTTCAGTGATCGACATCGACGAGAAAATCACATCGATCTTCTTCGCCAGCAGCGATGGGATGATCCCGTCCCAGGCCACTTCCTTGATTTCACATTGTGCCTTTATTTCATCGCACAGCTTGTGAATCAGGTCGACCTCAAACCCGGACCATTGCCCATTGGCCTGTTTCAACGTGAACGGCGGATAGGGTTCCGCCGCGACCGCAAATACAATGGGTTTTGCCTGAGCCAGGCCAGAGCTTGCCGCAAGCATAAGCACTGCACTGCCCAACCAGTTTGCCAAACGCTTTTGTCCCATGATGTTGCCCCGTCTTTTTATTGTGTGTTGGAGTTAGCGAGTTTGATGTGCATTGACGAATTGACGACAACGTTCACTGCGTGGATCTAAAAACACCTCATCCGGCGAACCGGTTTCCTCGATCAGCCCTTGATGGAGAAAGGCCACTTTGGAAGAGACATCGCGGGCGAAGGCCATTTCATGAGTCACCAGGATCATGGTCCGGCCTTCTTCGGCGAGTGAGCGGATCACCCTCAGCACTTCCCCGACCAGCTCCGGGTCCAGCGCCGAGGTAGGTTCATCGAACAGCATGACCTTGGGCCGCATGGCCAAAGCGCGGGCGATGGCCACCCGCTGTTGCTGTCCACCGGACAAAAAGGCCGGGTATTCATTACGCTTGGCCGCCAACCCGACCCGTTCAAGCAGCGCTTCGGCGCGCTCGATGGATTCGGCCCGGCTTTCGCGCAGCACCTGGATCGGTGCTTCGATGAGGTTTTCCAGCACCGTGCGATGGGGCCACAGATTGAAATTCTGGAAGACCATGCCGAGGCTGGAGCGGATGCGCACCAATTGTTTCGCGTCGGCCACCAGCGGGCTGCCGGGGCGGTCGTAATTGAGTTTGATGCTTTCGCCGTCGACATGAATGCTGCCCTGGTCCGGCACTTCGAGCATGTTGATGCAGCGCAGCAGTGTGCTTTTACCCGAGCCACTGGCACCGATCAGGGAGATCACCTCGCCTTCGTGAGCGGTCAGGGAAATACCCTTGAGCACCTCGATATTGCCGAAGCGTTTGTGCAGTGTGTCGATCTCGATCATCTTTTTTGCCGCTGCGGGCTCAGCGGGTGTTTTAGCCGCAGCGGCGGTGATTCTGACTCTGGTCGGCACTTGGGCCTGCAGGGCCCGGACGAAGGCCGTGATTCGTTCACAGGCCTGCAACAGGCGTTCTTCAGCCAACGTCAATGACAACCGAACGAAGCCCTCGGCGGGTTTGCCGAACACCGCCGCGTCGAGCACCGACACGCCGGCTTCACGAAACAGGCGCCAGGCGAAATCCAGCGAGCTGAGCCCGGTATCGCGCACATCCACTAATACGAACATTCCCGCTTGCGGTTTGAGCACGCCAATACCCGGGCAATGACTCAGGCCATCGACCAGCAGATCGCGCCGACGGCGGTAGGATTCGCGCAGGCTCCGGGAGACCTCGTCATGGGCCAATACCGCGGCCAGCGCCGCCTCCATGACAAAACCGGGCAAACTGTAACGCATGCTCAGAACCAGGGTTTCGGCGTGGGCGATCAGGGTCGGCTCGGCGATGATCCAGCCGATGCGCCGACCCGTCACAGCGTGGGATTTCGCCAGGCTGCCAATCACCACGCAGCGTTCAGCCATGCCGGGCAAGGCCGCGAGGCTGATGTATTCGCACTCGAACACCAGGCTTTCATACGCTTGGTCCACCACCACCCACAGGTCATGGGCAATCGCCAGGTCGGCGATGCCCTGCAGCTCTTCGCGACTGAGCACGACGCCGGTGGGGTTGTTCGGACTGGAGAAAAAAATCGCCCGGGTCCGCGGGGTGATGGCCTTTGCCAACAGCGCGGCGTCGAGGCGAAAACCCGAGTCTGCCGCGCACGGCACCCGTACCGGGGTCGCGCCGCTCTCCTTGAGCGTCGCCTCATAGGCGACATACATCGGATCGAGAACAACGACCTCATCGCCGGCCTGCAACAGACACATCGAGGTGACGAACAAGGCGTTCTGCGCTCCGGCCACGGCGAGGACATTTTGTGTTTGCAAGGGTCGGCCGAGGGATTGGCTGTAACGGGCGACGATGGCCTCGCGCAACGCTGTGCAGTCGGCGATTTCAGTGTGGGAGGTGTCGTCTTGCCGCAAGGCGTCGATGGCGGTGCCGGTAATCAAATTCGGTGGGGGGAAATCCGGATCACCCACGCTGAGGATAATCACATCTTCGCCCTTGCGCTGAGCGTTGAACGCAGCCTGGTGGATGTCCCAGGCAGCAACACCCTGCCCTGAAATTCGCTCAACAAAGGGTGAAAACCGCATGCCAGAGCCTCTCGTTCAGATAGAAAAAGCGCAAGCCCGCATGTAACCAGCCGGGGGGGTGCAGCCAACATAAATGAAACTGAACAGTCGTTCAACGTGAAATTTCAACGAATGTCGTTCAAGGCTCAAACAGTCGCGAATTGAGGTATCCATGTTCATGGAAGTCGTTAGCGATGCTGCGGGCAAGTTGCAGATGCTCGGCGTGATCGAGTACAGCCGTGGGCCTATTACGATGTTGGACCGATCCAGGCGTGAAAGGCTTTGTTGCGAGTGTTACTCGGTGACCAGGAAAAAAAACGATCGTTTGCTACCTTACATTCCTTAGCACGTTGCCAGTTGACAGCGTCCAGTTACGGGTTGCCCTGCCTGGTGGAATCAGTATTGTCTTTGTTGAAAGACCGGGTGGCGCAGCACCTATTTCACCGGTGATGCAGAGTCGGCGGCGCGCTGGCGCTGGACCTCCAGGCGCTTCATGTTCAGATACTCGCTTCTCTCCAACTCATGAAGCTGCCGCGGATAACGCTCGGTCCCCGCGTACCAATCGCTCAGGCGTTTTTCGAGCTGCTCCGGCGCAGGCGTCGACAGCGCACCCAGGTAGGCTTCGATCGCCAGGTAGTAGCGCATCGCATTGCGCTCGACGATACCGCGCATGCCGCCAATATAGGCTGGCTGTCCGTCGACCTTTGTGCCAACGATACTGAAACCTGCCTTGTTGCGCCCCGTCGTTGCCAGGTAGCTCTGCATGGTCAGGCGGGCCGCAATGCCATAGCCGTATGAATACGACAAATGAAGGAAGCTGTGTTGGGAGTCGAGCATCACCACCTCGAGTTCGACACGGTAGCGATTCGTTCCAAGCGGTCCTTGCGCGGCGTTCAGTGTGATCTGCAGATAGTCGGGACCGGCCACCACTACCTGATAGAGAAAGTCGAACCGGTAGGCATCAGCCAGCGGCTGATCGAACTTGCGCCCAATATAGACGGTCAATGTGTCGCCGCCGGATGAGGAACGACAACTCTTTACGTTCAGATGCAGGATCAGGATGTCACACCAGCGGTCGATGCCCTGCAATGCCGGACTGAGCACCGCATAGGGCTGCTCAACCAAGGAATAGATGTCGCCTTTCAGGCTCCCTGAGGTTTCACTGGATTCAAGGTAGAGCGGACGGTGAAACGAGTTGCTGAGCATTTGCTCATGCAAGGCAACGTAGCGTGCCTTAAGCGTTTGCGCATCCTGCGCATGTACCAGCGGCATGCCGACCAGCGTACAGAGCAAGACCATCCAAAGCAGCCTGGTACATCCGTAGAAGCTGATCTTCGCCCTGCTGCCGCGTCTTGCAGGCATCACCTGTGCATGAGTCACAGCCAGTACTCCCAGAGGCGAGCGAACACTGCTGGCATGAGCAGTGTCAGGCTCAGCACTGCCGAGTGCTCGCACCAGATTCCACATTGAAAGCGGGCTCATTGAGCATCCTCCTGGGGCTGGAGGGGACACCTGGATCATCGCAGTGAATGAACACAGCTTCGGTACGATAGCGCGCTTAACAGAACACTTTCCGAGTTTAGTACTTCAAGCATCGCCTGAGATAGCAGCGTTCGTTGCAGCAGGCCAGGTCCTGATCCGAGCTGTACCTGAATGTCTGGTTTGCCAAAGCACTTAACCAATCAACGGCGGCTGCGCCGCGGGATGAGCATCACACTTTCTATCGCGGCTTTGTCATATGCGCCCCGCAGGCAGATTGACGATTTCAAAAATCGCGCCCTCGATACCCAGCACTTCGCGGCTGTCCGAATAGATGCCGACGCCCTTTTCCCAGACGTTCTTGATGGTGTTGTCCGCACAGCGAATCCGGTAGCGAAGTTCGTAAGGCTGGTGTCGGGACAAAGCGTGCTGAACCTCGCGCCAGACGTAATCGGCATCGTCCGGATGGATCAGGCTGTTATAGGTGCAGTCGTGACTGTCCATCAGCCGTTCGGCGGCATAGCCCGTCAGTTGCAGGCAGCCGGCGCTGACGAATTCCATGGTCCAGTCGTGGTTGTTGCGCCCACGATAGATCAGCCCGGGCATGCTATCGAGCAGGCTCAGGGCGCTGCGTTGACTGGCCTGCAAAGCGATTTCGCGACGCTTGTGCTGGGTGATGTCGTTGACCACCAGATAGAACCGTAAGTCCCGGCGCTTGAGGCTGATATCGAACCAGCGCAGATCTCCCTGAGGATGGACGAAACGCAGGCGCTGACTGAAGGAAATATCCGGCCGATGGCGCAATTCATACAGTGCCTGACGCCACAGGGAACGGTCTTCCTGATGCACATACTCAACGATGTTGCGCTCATCGCCAGGCGACTCCATCAAGTCCGCCCAGGCCGTATTGAAATGGACAATCTCGCCGTTGTCCTTGAGTTCAAGCAAGGCGATAGGAAACACGTCCAGGGGTTGCGACGCCGGCCGGCCAAACACCGACTCAACGGGTGAAGCACATTCGTCCGCCATCAATGACGCTCCTTTGTTCTCAATGACCCGACCTTGTGGACCCAGGCTGCCAGCTCCAGTCGCGAACGCAAATTGAGCTTTTGCAGCAGGTTCTTCACGTAGATCTTCACCGTGCCGTCGCTGATGCCCAGCTCCCGGCCTATCTGTTTGTTGCTCATGCCCGAAGCGATCAGCGCCAGGGTTTGCCCTTCACGATCAGTCAGGCTGCCGTCTTCGATTTTTTCCTGCGGCGCCTCGGTTTCGCCATGCCCGGCCAGCAGCGACACCAGGCAATCATCCAGAACAATCGCGCCTTTGCTGCAATTGCGCATGTACGACAGCAGCGCTTCGGGCTCGGTCTCCTTCAGGACATAACCACTGGCTCCCAGGCGTAAGGCCGTCAGCAACTCGCCGCGATCCATCGAAGCGGTCAATACGACAATCTGGCATTCGAGCCCCAGCTGTTTCATCTCGTCGAGTACCTGCAAGCCGCTCAAACCCGGCATGTGCAAGTCCAGCAACACCTGCCTGGGCATCAGCTGCACCGCCAGGTTGATCCCTTCTCTGCCGCTGGCCGCCTGGCCAACCACATCGAAGTCATCGCTGGCGGCAAACAGTTGCGCCAGACCTTTGCGGAACAAGGGATGATCATCGATCAACAATAAGGTCGTGCTGTTCATCGAAGTGCCTCTGCGGGTCGTCATTGTTCTGGATAAGGCTCAGGTGCACGCGAGCGCCATGGGGGCGAATGGTTTCGATGGACAGCTGCGCACCGATGGTCGATGCACGTTCACGAATGATCGCCAGCCCATAGTGGTTCTCCTCAACCGAGGCCGGACTCAGACCGATGCCGTCATCTTCGACGGTCACCGTAATCTCGCCGTGCCGGGTCTGGCGCAGTTCGATCCGCACGTGCCGGGCGTGGGAATGTCGCACCACATTGGCAAGCGCCTCGCGGATGATCTGCAGAATCTGCAGTTCGGTTTCCGGGTACAGCGCATCCTCGGCCAAACGGTTGTCCAGCTCGAAAACGATGATGCAGCGTCGGGAAAACTCGGCCACCGAGTCCGCCAGCGCCTGGCGCAGTGAACGCCCGTCCATGGTCAACCGTGCGCTGGTGATCAATTCGCGTACCTGGCGCTGCAAATGACTCAACCCGCCGCGCAACTCGGCCAGCAGGGGGGCGGCCTGCTCCGGCTCACGCAGCTTGGCCTGCATCAGGCTGGCCTGAAACGACAGATAGCCCAATTGCTGTGCCACCGAATCGTGAAGTTCACGGGCCAGTGCACCGTGCTGGAACGTTGCCTCCCTGCATTGCTGTTCACGCTTGTGCCGCAGTAGCTGCACCGTCACTCCCAGCACCCGCGCCGTTTCCCCAAGCAACCCATGAAACCCGCGACTGGCCGCGCGCGGCGTGTCCAGCAGCAATACCCCGCGCCTATCGGGCGCGATGCCGGGCAGAACACTCAGCAGGCGATAACGACCCCGATGCCGGCAGGCCATGCACTGCTGCGGTACCGCTGTCGCGGCACCGGTGCGCCACGGGCAGCCCGGCGTCTCATCGCAGGAGCTGAGCATGGCCCGACGGCCGGGGCCGAAGTCCTCGCCAGTCAACAACAACCCCAATTTGCTGCCAGGGTTCAGTGCTTCGAATCGATCGAGAAAATGTGGCAAGGCATCGTCCGCGTCGACCAGGCGCAGCGGCAATTGGGCGAGCAATGCCCGCACGCTGTCCACCTGACGCGGCCGCGAACACAAGAACCATTGCGCCCACCCGCCAGGTCGCATTCGAGCTTTCAATGACATCCGTCTGCCCTTTGGAAAACCGTGGCGATTGGTCGAGCAACTTCCATGCCTGCCCGCTATCGCCGACGGACTACCCCCAAAGAGATATCTCTTTTTCCGGATTGAACGGTAATTCCTTTCGGGAAACTATCTTCCCCACCAAGAAATAACGACGCCGATTCTGAGCACGGCCAAACGCCGAAAGACAGCGCACCAGACCGAGGCTTTGACGCCTGGCTTGCGCACCAGATCGGGACATTTATTCGCCAGGCGCTGTTGAAACGCTGGACAGCCAGGAGGGTTGCAATGACTGAGACACAAAGCGCTGCGCCGTACAGACCCCAGAGTGTGCCGGTGTACCGTGAACCGACTCTGCGCTCTCACGCGCTGCATCACATTCTGGTGACGCAAACGGCGACAGCCGAAGCGCTTGGGCGTCTGCTCAAGAACTTCGATCAGCCGGCGCTGCCCACTCCCCGCGTACTTTGCGCCGCGGTAGACGGGTTCGAGCGACAGCTGAAAGCGTTGCTCGACGCCACTGCGGTCGGCACCCAGCTGTACGTTCTCGGCGACGAAGCCTTTCTTTGGCGCATCCACGGCGTGGCCCGCACTGCCGGAATGCACAGCGAAGAGATCGACCTGATCGAATCCGGACCGGTGCTGCGCAGGGTGTTTTGCGTGCACTGCCGCCATGTTCAGGACAGCGGCCCACAGGCACAAGTGTGCTGCTCCAATTGCCAGCTCCGCCTGGGCGTGCGCGAGCACTTTTCCCAGCGCCTGGGTGCTTATCTGGGCGTCTGCGAAAACCCCGATCAGCCTTATGCGCAGGCTCAATCATGAGCACGGCGCTGGAGGTACAGGTCGCCGACGCAAAAATGCTGACACCGGTGATTCGCGAATTCACCTTCGTCAGTCGCTCTGGCCGGTTGCCGGGGTTTTCCTCGGGCAGTCATGTACAGGTCCATTTGTCATTGGCCGAGCGCAGCGTGCGCAACGCTTATTCATTGATCAGCGATCCGGCTGACACTCGCCACTATCGCATCGCCGTGCGCTTGCAGGACGACTCCCGGGGTGGTTCGCGCCACCTGCATCAACGAGTGAATGTCGGCGATACCTTGCACCTGTCGCCCCCGGCGAATCTGTTCGCCCTGCATTCGACCGCTCGCCAGCACATCCTGATTGCCGGCGGCATCGGTATCACGCCGTTCATGGCGTACATCAGTGCGCTGGAACTGCGCAACGCCGACTTCGAATTGCATTACGCCTACCGCAAAAACCTGACCGATGCCTATGCCGACGAACTGCAGCAACGCCTGGGATCACGCCTGCATCGCTATGACGCCAGCACTGGCGCAGCCCTGGACCTAACGGCGATTCTCAGCGACCGGCCCTTGGGCAGTCATGTCTACGTCTGCGGCCCGCAGCGGCTGTTGATGGGTGTTCGGGAACAGGCCAAAGCCCTCGGCTGGCCAACCGGCCGGGTCCATTGGGAAGCCTTCAGCGGCGCAGAACCGGGCTTGCCGTTCAGCCTGGAACTGGCGCGCAGCGGACGGCGGATTCAGGTGAGCGCCGAGCAAAGCCTGCTCGAAGCACTGGAATCGGCCGGTCTGGAAGTCCCCAGCCTGTGCCGCGGCGGGGTCTGCGGGCAGTGCATCACGCGCCATCTCAAAGGCGATATCGATCACCGCGACAGCATTCTGAGCAGCACCGAGCAGGCCGAATTTCTCATGCCCTGCGTATCACGCGGCTGCGGCTCTTGCGTTTTGCTGGACCTTTAGGAGTCGACCATGACCGTTCAATTCAGCCCCCTGGAAAGCTACCGGGACACCTTCAGCTTCCACAACAGTGCATCGGCCATCGAGCGTTTTCCGTTTCCGTTCACCGAAGACAGCTACATGTACTCGGTGAACATCGAGCCGGCGCGCGCCAAAGAACCGGGCTCGGTGTACCAGCACTGGTTCGATATCGACGAGCATTACCTGTCGGAAATGGCCGAGCGTGCACTGGTACTGGACAAGGACCCGCGCCGCTACCTGGTGATGCCGCATATGCAGGAAGCGTCGTGGGATGCCTTGCAGATGTTCATGGAACATCTGGCCGCCGACTATCCGCAGTGGTTCGAGCTGAGCTGCGACGCTAACCGCTGGCACTGGCGCAACAAGGCGCTGGGTATCGATCAGGCGTTTGTCTTCGGCGATGCCTCGACCCTGCCCTGCGAACCGCTGGAGTTCATCACCCGTCAGGTCCAGGGCGACATCGCGCTGCTCGACCAGCGCGATGGCGATCTGTTCATGGACGCCGGGATGGTCACCAGCCCCGCCGACTGGTCGCTGGCCTTCGATGCCGGGATGAGCTTCAAGCAATGGCATTCGCCGGTGCCCATGGCCAACCAGATGGGCGTGTTCGACCGGGCACTGAAGTACCTGCTCAACGTCCAGGTCGATCAACCGGTGCGCCGGCTCAACTGGACGCTGACAATCAATCCGCGCCTGGATTCGTCCCCCGAGACTTACCACGAATGGGGCGCCGAGCGCGGCAGCATCACCGATGAAAACGTCGGCCAGCTCGTCCACCTGCGCGTGGAGCTGCAATTCATGGCCCGCCTGCCCCGCAGCAACGGCCTGATGTTCAGCATCCGCACCTACCTGATCAGCATGAACGAACTGGTCAGCCATCCCGGCTGGGGCCGGCGCCTGCACCGGGTGCTGCGTGACTTGCCCGACCCGATCGCCGAATACAAAGGCATGACCCGTTATCGGCAGACGCTGGTGGACTGGCTGAGCCAGTTCGACCAGGCCTGAAACACCTTGACCCAACCCCATTCAGACAAGGAATCACGATATGGCCAACTCCTGGCGCATTTCCGCACTGGCCGAACGTCACCGCGCGCTCGGCTCACAGCTTGAAGACTGGAACGGCATGGGCACTGCCTGGACCTACAGCTCGGACCTGGCCGAGCATCATCAGGCGATCCGTACCCGCGCCGGTTTGATGGATGTCTCGGGGCTGAAAAAAGTCCACTACGTCGGGCCCCACGCCGAAAGCCTGCTGCAATGGGCGACCACCCGTGACATCGCCAAGCTCTATCCCGGCAAGTCGGTCTATGCCTCGATGCTCGATGAGGACGGCAAGTTCATCGATGACTGCATCGTCTACCGCACCGGCCCCAATGCCTTCATGGTGGTGCACGGCGCGGGCACCGGTTACGAGATGCTGGTGCGCTCGGCTCAGGGCCGTCAGGTTGCGGTGCTGTTCGATGACGACCTGCACGACCTGTCGTTACAAGGGCCGTTGGCGGTGGACTTTCTCGCCGAACACGTTCCGGGCATTCGTCAGCTGCCGTACTTCCATCACCTGCAAACCAAACTGTTCGGCCGTCCGGTGATGATCTCCCGCACCGGCTACACCGGCGAGCGCGGTTACGAAATCTTCTGCAAGGCCACCGACGCCCCGACCCTGTGGGACGAAATCCTCGAACAGGGTGCGGGCATGGGCATCATCCCGTGCGCCTTCACCGCCCTGGACTGGTTGCGGGTCGAAAGCTCGCTGATGTTCTTCCCCTACGACAACTCGCAGATGTACCCCTTCGCCGATCAAAAAGCCGGCGACACCCTGTGGGAGCTCGGCCTGGATTTCACCGTATCGCCGGAAAAACAGGACTTTCGCGGTGCCGACGAGCACCGGCGCCTGCGCGGTAAAGAACGCTTCAAGATCGCCGGCGTGTTGCTCGAAGGCGCCCGCGCCGCTGAAGCCGGAGACACTCTGTGGCAGGCCGGCAAGAAAGTCGGCGTCATCACCTGCGGCATGTATTCGCGCCTGAGCAAACGCTCCATGGCCATCGCCCGCATGGACGCCGACTGCGCCGCACCGGGTTTCGCCCTGCAGGTGCGCGGCAGCCTCGAGGTCGAGGCCATCACCCACGCCTTGCCGTTCGATGATCCGGAAAAGACCAAACGCACCGCAAAAGGCTGATCGAACGCCAACCACGCATTCCAAGGGAGACCTCGATGGACACGCCACACGAACATTACATCCTCAAGATCAGCTGCCCCGCCGCCTCCGGCATTGTTGCCGCAGTCACCTCCTGGCTGGCCGGGCAAGCGTGCTACATCAGCGAGCTGTCGCAATTCGACGATGAATTCACCGGGCGCTTTTTCATGCGCGCGGTGTTTCGTTTCAACAAAGGTGTGGTCGGCGACATCGCCCCGCTGCGCCTGGGCTTGAGCGAGTTGGCCGGCGGTTTCGACATGCAATGGCAGCTGTTCAGTTCGGCTCAGCCGACCCGCGTGCTGCTGATGGTCAGCAAGTTCGACCACTGCCTGACCGACCTGCTGTATCGCCATCGCAAAGGCGAAATGGACATGCAGATCACCGCCATCGTCTCCAACCACCTGGACCTGCGGCCGATGGCCGAACGTGAAGGGATCCGCTTCATTTACCTGCCGGTGAGCAAAGAGAGCAAGTCCCGGCAGGAAGCCGAACTGCTGCGCATCGTCGAAGAGACCGAGACCGATCTGGTGGTGCTCGCCCGCTACATGCAGATCCTTTCCGATGACTTGTGCAAACAGCTGTCCGGGCGAGCGATCAACATCCATCACTCGTTTCTCCCCGGTTTCAAGGGTGCCAAGCCCTATCACCAGGCCTACGAGCGCGGCGTGAAACTGATCGGCGCCACCGCCCACTATGTCACCTCGGACCTCGACGAAGGCCCGATCATCGAACAGGAAATCCAGCGCGTCGATCACACCTACCTGCCCGATGCGCTGGTCGCCATCGGCCGCGACACCGAAACCGTCGCACTTTCCAAAGCCCTGAAATACCACCTGGAACACCGGGTGTTCATCAACCAGGACAAGACAGTGATCTTTCGCTGAGCGAGCCACCACCTCGAACCCATTCCGACCGACAGGCACGAGACACGACCATGACCACACGCGTTGCAATCATCGGCGCCGGCCCTTGCGGCATGGCTCAACTGCGGGCATTTCAATCGGCCAGGGACAAGGGAACCCCCATCCCGGAACTGGTCTGCTACGAAAAACAGCAAGACTGGGGTGGCATGTGGAATTACACCTGGCGCACCGGCCTGGATGAAAACGGTGAACCGGTCCACGGCAGCATGTACCGCTATTTGTGGTCCAACGGCCCGAAAGAATGCCTGGAGTTCGCCGACTACACCTTCGAAGAGCACTTCGGTCGCCCCATCGGCTCCTATCCGCCCCGGGAAGTACTGTGGGATTACATCAAGGGCCGCGTCGAAAAAGCCGGGGTTCGTGACTACATCCGTTTCAACAACGTAGTGCGCCAGGTCACCTATGACCAACAGACCCGGCGCTTCACCGTGGTCGCACACGACCATGGCAGCGATACCCAGACCTGGGAAGAGTTCGACTACGTGATCAATGCCTGCGGGCACTTTTCGACGCCGAAGATGCCGTATTTCCCCGGGTTCGAACATTTCGGCGGGCGCATCCTGCACGCCCATGATTTTCGCGAAGCGCTGGAGTTCAAGGGCAAGGACTTGTTGATCGTCGGCAGCAGTTATTCCGCCGAAGACATCGGTTCGCAGTGCTACAAGTACGGCGCCCGCAGCATCACCAGTTGCTACCGCACCGCGCCCATGGGCTATGACTGGCCCGCCAACTGGGAAGAAAAACCGCTGCTGCAGCGCCTGGAAAAGAACCGCGCGTATTTTATCGACGGCACTCACAAACACATCGACGCGGTGATTCTGTGCACCGGCTACAAGCATCACTTCCCGTTCCTGCCGGACGAACTGTGCCTCAAGACCGACAACCGGTTGTGGCCGATGAACCTGTACAAGGGGATTTTCTGGGAACCCAACCCACAGCTGATCTACCTCGGCATGCAGGACCAGTGGTACTCGTTCAACATGTTCGATGCCCAGGCCTGGTACGCCCGCGACGTGATCCTGCAACGCATCGCCCTGCCCGATCAGCCGCAAATGATTGCCGACAGCCTGGAGTGGCAAGCCCGCGAACAGCAGCTTGAAACCAACCAGCAAATGTTCGAATACCAGGGCGCCTACATCCAGCAATTGGTGGACGCCACCGACTACCCGAACTTTGATATCGCCGCAGTCAACGACACCTTCCTGCACTGGAAGCACGACAAGGCGCACAACATCATGGGTTACCGCGACAAGTCCTACCGCTCGCTGATGACCGGCACCCAGTCACCGCCCCATCACACGCCATGGCTCAAAGCGCTGGACGATTCCATGGCGGCCTATCTGAGTGGAGAGCCCGATGCCATCAAGTCGGTCGGTTGAGCCTGTGCCGATGACCACAGCACTTAAAAGCACAGGAGCCTGCACATGAACGCACCGCGTGTTTCGACCCCCTGGGAACCGGGGCTGTTTGCCCGGGCACCGGCTCTGGAGCGTTATCGGGTGGCCGCTGGCGGGCTGACACTGATCGCTCTGGAAGCCGGCGATACCCTGCAAGTGATCGACGTCGAAGGGCTGCAAACCTGCGAGCTGTTGGCCTTCGACGCCCTTGGGCGCTCAGCGCTGGCGGCGCTGGGTCTGGCTGCGAGACCCGATTGCAGTTTCATCGCCACGCGGATGTCCGAGCCCGGCATGCAGGCACGCCGCATCGCACACGGCTTGAGCAAGCGCGGCATCGCCTCTCATCCACTCCCCGGCGCGGCCACGCTGTGGGATGAGCAATCACCCGCCGGCTACAGCCGCAACTTCGTGGCCGGCGAAGCGTTGCTGATCATCGTCGCCGCGCCCAGCGGACCGAGTGCGGTTGACCTGCAATACACCGCCAGCGAATTGCGCGTCGTGGTCCAGCGGGCCAATCCATCGCCACTGCTGGTCCCGCCGCTGCCCGAACCGCTGGGCGAGCTGCTGGATGAATTCACCATCCGCGCCGGAACCGCCCACAGCTACACCGTGGGCAAAGGTCAGTACCTGCAGGTGCTGGACGTCGCCGGACGCCAGTGTTCGGATTTCGTCGCCCTGAATCGCCGGGCGCTGGATCGCGGGCAAGAACTGGACCTGGACCAGACGGTCACCCGCACCCTCAATGGCAACGCCTATCCGGCACCGGGGCTGTTCTCGAAGTTCTTCGACCGGCAGATGCAACCGATGCTCGAGGTGGTGCGTGACACCGTCGGCCGCCATGATTCCTTCGCGTTGGCCTGCGCTGCCCGTTACTACGAAAGCCAGGGCTATTTCGGGCACGACAACTGCAGTGACAACCTCAGTCGGGCGTTGGAACCGTTTGGGGTCCAGGCCCGCAGCGGCTGGCCGGCGATCAATTTTTTCTACAACACCGGGATCGATGCCCACCAGCAGATGACCCTGGATGAACCCTGGTCCCGGCCGGGGGATTACGTGTTGCTGCGGGCCATGACCGATCTGGTCTGCGCCAGTTCGTCGTGCCCGGACGACATCGACCCGGCCAACGGCTGGAACCCGACCGACATCCATATTCGTGTGTATTCCGACAAGGAGCGCTTTTCCATCGCCATGGCCACTCGAAAAACCGCCGATGCCGATCCGACGCTGACCCGCGAATCGGGCTTCCACTCGCGCACCAGCGCCCTGACCGGCAGCTTCACCGACTACCGCAACTGGTGGTTGCCGCTGCGCTACGACGGTTTCGGCGCCATCGATGAATATTACGGCTGCCGCGAACGAGTGGCGGTGATGGACCTGACCGCCCTGCGCAAATTCGAAATCATCGGCCCGGATGCCGAAGCCCTGCTCCAGTACTGCCTGACGCGCGACGTGCGGCGGCTGGCGATCGGTCAGGTGGTCTATTCGGCCATGTGCCATGAACACGGCGGCATGCTCGACGACGGCACCCTGCTGCGCCTGGGCCAGGACAACTTCCGCTGGATCTGCGGCGAGGATTACGCCGGGGTCTGGCTGCGCGAACAGGCACAGAAGCTGGGCATGAAAGTCTGGGTGAAGTCCGCCAGCGAGCAGATTCACAACCTTTCGGTACAGGGGCCGCTGAGCCGCGAACTGCTCAAGCAAATGGTCTGGACCCCGGCCACCCAGCCCGGCGTGGAAGCCTTGGGTTGGTTCCGCTTTCTGGTGGGGCGCCTGGATGGTTACGACGGCTGCCCGCTGATGATTTCCCGCACCGGCTACACCGGCGAGCTGGGCTACGAAGTCTGGTGTCAGCCGCAGGACGCCGAGCGGGTCTGGGACCGGATCTGGCAACTGGGCGAGCCGCTGGGCATCGTCCCGCTGGGCCTTGAAGCACTGGACATGCTGCGCATCGAAGCCGGACTTGTTTTTGCCGGCTATGAGTTCAGCGACCAGACCGATCCGTTCGAGGCCGGGATCGGCTTCAGTGTTCCGCTCAAGAGCAAGACCGACGATTTCATCGGCCGCGATGCACTGCTGCGGCGCAGTGCCAATCCCATGCACAAACTGGTAGGCCTGCAACTGAGCGGCAATGAAGGCGCCCATCACGGCGACGGCGTGTACAGCGGTCGCGCCCAGGTCGGCGTGGTCACCAGTGCCTGCCGTTCACCGCTGCTGGGCAGCAATATCGCCTTGTGCCGGGTCGATGTCGCCAGCAGCGAAGCAGGTACCGCGCTGCAAGTAGGCAAGGTCGATGGCTTGCAGAAGCGCATCGATGCCCAGGTCATGGCGCCGATTTTCTACGACCCGCAGAAATGCCGGGTGCGCAGCTGATCGGCCAGACAAGTTGTTGCTGCACCGAATACCGCTACTGCGTTGCCCACCAGCGAGACAAAGAGTCTTTCAACAAGACCAAAAACACTCGCTGACCGAAGCCCTGCCGCCGAACCGGATGCCAACGCATCCGGCCGAGTGCCAGGGTATCGGCTGACCTTCCGACTGCCCCCGACAATTCTTCTTACATGGGATCACAGAAATGGAAGCGACTACGTTCGAGACCGTACCGCAGGCTGGCCAGACGGTTGGCAGCCTGCAGCGCAAAATTGACTGGAGAGGTGCGTTCTGGGTTGCCAGCGGCGTGCCAGCACTGGTGCTGTTTTCCATTGGCGCGATTGCCGCGACGGTGGGCAAACCGGCGTGGATCGTCTGGATCATTTCGATCCTGTTCGGTTTCATCCAGGCCTTCACCTATGCCGAGATCGCCGGATTGTTCCCGCATAAATCCGGCGGTGCATCGGTTTACGGTGCGGTGGCCTGGGTGCGTTACAGCAAGCTGATCGCGCCGGTGTCGGTGTGGTGCAACTGGCTGGCCTGGTCACCGGTGTTGTCCATCGGCTCCGGGCTGGCCGCCGGTTACATCCTCACCGCGATGTTTGCGCCGGACGCGCTGATCAACACCTGGCAATTGACCTTGCTGGATCTTGGCTGGATCAAGAGCGGGCTGTCCCTGCGCATGAATGCGACCTTCGTGGTCGGCGTGGTGATTCTGCTCGGGGTGTTTGTCATACAGCACGGCGGCATCCTGCGCTCGGCACGCCTGACCCTGATACTCGGTGTCACCTCGCTGATTCCGCTGCTGCTGGTGGGCGTGGTGCCATTGTTGACCGGCGATGCGCTGCAGGCCAACTTCCTGCCGCTGTATCCCTTGGCTCACGACGCCGGCGGCCAGGTCATCGATGGCGTGTGGGACATTTCCGGTTGGTCGTTGATGGCCGGCGGGCTGTTCATGGCGGCATGGTCGACCTACGGTTTCGAGACTGCCGTGTGCTACACCCGCGAGTTCAAAGACCCCAAGCGCGACACGTTCAAGGCGATCTTCTATGCCGGCCTGCTGTGCATTCTGGTGTTCACCCTGGTGCCGATGGCGTTTCAGGGCAGTCTCGGCCTCGGTCAACTGGTCAGCGCCGCGGTGCTGGATGCCAACGGCACCGTCGTGACGCCAGCGGTTTACAGCGGTTTGCTGTCACCGGCGATCTACAGCGGCATGGGTGTTGGCCAGGCGATGGCCGACAGCATCGGCGGTGGTAAAGTCGTGGCCAATGTGGTGTTGATCATGCTGATCCTCGCCACGCTGCTGGCGATCATGACCTCGATGTCCGGCTCCTCGCGCACCTTGTATCAGGCTTCGGTGGATGGCTGGTTGCCCAAATACCTGGGCCACACCAACGAACACGGCGCTCCCACCGCAGCCATGTGGACCGACCTGTCGTTCAATCTGCTGCTGTTGCTGATGTCCGACTACGTGTTCGTCCTCGCGGCGTCCAACGTCAGTTACATCATCTTCAACTTCCTCAACCTCAATGCCGGCTGGATCCATCGCCTCGACCGCCCGGACTGGGTGCGCCCATACAAGGCACCGACTGTACTGCTGGCATTGGGTGGCGTGCTGAGCTTCGTCAACCTGGCGTGCATGGGCCTGGGCGCCGATATCTGGGGCGCCGGCACCTTGTTCACCGGGGTGCTGCTGGCGCTGTTGATTATCCCGGTCTTCGTCTATCGGCACTACGTGCAGGACAGGGGCAGCTTCCCGGTGGCGATGCTCAGCGACTTGCATATCCAGACCGATGAAGGCGCCAGGCGGGCCGGGATGCTGCCCTATGTGACCCTGGTGGCGGGTGTGCTGGTGGTGTACTTCTGTCATCGCCTGGCGGTTTGAGTCAGCGACCAGCTGAGTGTTGAATGGCTGGGCAGGAGACGGTTTCACTTCTAGCGTGAATGGCCAGGGATGGCGAAACGCTAACGATTCGGCTAAATACTTGCAGGAGCCAGGCTTGCCCGCGAAGACGGCCTGGAGGTCACTACAGACTTGTAGCGAATACAGCCCTAGCGATCGACCTTATGCCGCGCCGCATACAAGCACAGCATCTCCATCGCCAGGGTTGCTGCCGCCAGTGACGTGATGTCCGCGCTGTCATAGGCGGGTGCGACTTCCACCACGTCCATGCCCACCAGATTGATCCCGCGCAAACCGCCGAGAATCTCCAGCGCCTGCACCGTGCTCAGGCCACCACATACCGGTGTGCCAGTCCCTGGTGCGAATGCCGGATCCAGACAATCGATGTCGAACGTCAGGTACACCGGGTTATCGCCAACCCGCTCACGGATCGATTCGATGATCGCGTCGCAGCCGCGCCGATGCACTTGCCGCGCGTCCAGCACCTGAAAGCCCTGATGGTCATTATTGGTGGTGCGCAAACCGATTTGTACTGAACGGGACGGATCCACCAGCCCCTCTTTCGCCGCGTGCCAGAACATGGTGCCGTGGTCGATGCGTTTACCGTCTTCATCGGGCCAGGTGTCGCTGTGGGCGTCAAAATGGATCAGCGACAACGGACCGTGCTGCCGGGCATGGGCCTTGAGCAGCGGATAGCTGATGAAGTGGTCACCGCCAAAGGTCAGCATTGCGCAACCCGCCGCGAGGATTTTCTCGGCATGGTCCTGGATACTGTCCGGTATCGACTGCGGCGTGCCGTAATCGAAGTTGCAATCGCCGTAGTCGATCACGGCCAGATGGTCGAAGGGGTCGAAGGTCCAGGGCCAATGCCGTTCCCAGGCGATCCCGGTCGAGGCACTGCGAATCCCCCGTGGCCCGAAGCGCGCGCCCGGGCGGTTGCTGGTGGCGGTGTCGAACGGTACGCCACTGACCACCACGTCCACACCGCGCAAATCGCGGCTATAACGGCGGCGCATGAAACTGGTGATGCCGGCGTAGGTGCTTTCAGCGGCAGTCCCGTAGAGGCTGTCGCGGGTCATGGCCTGGTCGTTCAAATCAGCGATATCCATACACAATTCCTTATTATTGGTGGCTACGGAAGGTGGTCCACACGCGGGTGCGCTGACGCATGTCCTTGAGGCTCATGCTGCGGTCGGCGTACAGACGATCACGCACATCGGCAGGCGGGTAGATGTTGGCGTCTTCACGCACGGCGGTATCCACCAAGGGTGTCGCTGCCTGGTTGGCTGTGGCGAAAAACAGCGTGTTGGTCAGCGCTGCCACCGACTCCGGGCGCAGCATGAATTCGATAAAGGCCCGCGCCGCTTCCGGGTGCGGTGCGTCCTTGGGGATCGCCAGGTTGTCCTGCCACACCAGTGTGCCTTCCATGGGTATCCGGTAAGTCACCTCGAACGGTTTGTTGGCCTTGTGCGCCTGATCGGCAGCCATGCTTGCGTCACCGTTATAGGTCAGCGCCAGACACACACTGCCATTGGCCAGATCACTGATCTGTCGCCCGGTGGCCACGTACAGCACCGAAGGTTGCAACTGATGCAACAAGGCTTCGGCGGCGGCCAGATCATTCTTGTCAGTGCTGTAGGGATCTTTACCGAGGTAATGCAGCGCCAGACCGATCACTTCCTGAGGCGAATCAAGAATGGCGATACCACAGTCCTTCAACTTGCTGGCGTATTCGGGCTTGAACAGCAGATCCAGGCTATTAAGAGGTACGCCCGGCAGGCGCTTCTTTACTGCTTCGACATTGATGCCCAGGCCCAGCGTGCCCCAGGTATAAGGCACGCCATAACGGTTACCCGGATCGACAGCGGCAAGCTTTTTCAGCAAATCCGGATCAAGGTTGTCGTAGCCTTTGAGGTTGTCGTGGGGAATTTCCTTCAAGGCGCCGGCGGCCAGACCACGGGCCAATACGCTGGACGACGGCACCACCACGTCATAACCGCTGCCGCCGGTGAGCAGTTTGGTTTCCAGGACTTCCGAGGTATCGAACGTGTCGTAGCGCACGTGGATGCCGGTTTCCTGTTCAAAACGCTGCAAGGCCTCGGGCGCCACGTAATCGGCCCAACTGTAAAGATTGACCACTTTGTCTTCGGCCTGCGCCGACAGTGCAATGGCCAAAGCCAGAGCGGGATAACAGAGTCTGAGAACCGAACACATGGGAATCACCTGCCGCAATGGAGTGCCTGCAGGATGCGCCAAGGGATACATTGTAAAAATATTAAGTTTATTATCCTGACTTTCACCGGGAGTAATGTTTGATGCTCGGACAAATTCACGATCTGGACCTGCATCTGCTGCGCCTGTTTGTCAGCGTGGTGGAGTGCGGTGGTTTCAGCGCCGCCCAAGGTGAACTCGGTCTCAGCCAGTCAAGCATCAGCCAGCAGATGGCCAAGCTCGAAACCCGTCTCGGCTACCGGCTGTGCAGTCGCGGCAAAGGCGGTTTCAAACTGACGCCCAAAGGCGAGCAACTGCTCAGCTCGACTCGCGAGCTGTTCCAATCCATTGAAGCGTTCCGCCATCAGTCCAACGGCGTGGCCGGTCGATTGCTCGGTGAAGTGCGCCTGGGCCTGTCCGAGGCCCTCGATCAGTCAATTCTGCAACGGGTCGCCGAAGCGATCCGGCGCTTTCGCGAGCGGGACGAGTCGGTGCGCATCGAACTGATCAGCGCCATGCCCGGCGAGATGGAAAGGCTATTGCTGCAACAGCGGCTGGACCTGGCGATCGGCTATTTCTCACAGGTACAAAGTGCATTCGACTACCGCGAACTGTTCACTGAAACCCAGCATCTGTATTGCGCGAAAGGTCATCCGCTATTCACCAACGATGCACCGGACGATGAAGCACTGCAAAACACCGATCGGGTCGACCACCCCTATCGCTTTCTGCGAAGCGCCGAACCCTTCCAGGGCAAGCTCTGTTCGGCCCGCTCGGAACAGGTCGAAGGCACCCTCGCCTTTATCCTTTCCGGAAAACATGTCGGCTATCTACCCAACCACTTCGCCCGATCCTGGGAGGAAAAAGGCTTACTCAAGGCCGTGCGTCAACAAGACCTGAGTTTTGAAGTGGCCTTTCACCTGGCCCGGCATCGGGCGCAGGTGCCGGGGGATGCACAGCGGGCATTCGAGGAGGACTTGTTGACGGCGTTTTCCCTGGCCTAGACAGCTGCGGGGGATTTTCGCGTGGGGCTGGCATGAGGTTGCGTCAGCATTGCTCGGGCCTGTTGTGGAAATCCCACTGTCAGTGGGATCCAGCTTCGAGTTGATATCAAAGGAGTTTCCATCACCAACTTCCGTAAGGGATGCCGAAGCGTTCGATGTAGCGCTTGGAGGCGGCTTTGATGCTGACGTAATACCCTTCGTACATCCCTTGATCCGGCCCCAATGGCTCGATGCCGACCACAGCGCGGTCGGCTTTGTTGGCGTGGAAGCAGTCGTCTTGCACCCAGACCTGAATGATTCCGCCGGGGGCCAGGCCCAGACTCAAGGCCGCACTAGGGTTTGCACTGTATTCGGGGTACTTGTGGCAGCGCTGCGCTGTGGAGTCGCGCATGATCTGCCGGGTTTCCTCCGAGATATCGATCCAGCCGCTGTAGGTTTTTCGCTCGACAATCGACTGCCAGCGCACATAGATGCGCTTGGGCAGGTCGGCGCCGACAACCGGCATCCCTGAACCGCCGACTCCATCCCAGCCGCGGGCTACTTCAGAGTCAAATTGTTCTCCCAGCGTCTGTGCTGCAGCGCCGGCAGCAACGTCGCGAAACAGCCGGCCTTGAATATCTTCGACTGAGGAAGTTTCCACCCACACGGTCATATGGGCCGGTTCGGTAAAACCGATGTACCACCAGCGGCTCTTGTAATCATTTTTGGCGGAGAGCGGGTCCAGTGTCTGGCAACCGCTCAGAGATAACAGCGCTAGAAGGAATAAAAAGCGTTTCATGGTTACAGCATCCATTCCGGTACATGAGGGTGTTGCACCCGCACGGCGTCCGCCGTCGGAGCGTTGACATAGATCAGCTCGAGCTTGCTGGTGCGCGGTCCGGCGAGCAGGCCCGGCGTCCAGTGGGCAGACCTATGGATGTAGCGGTGCCTGAGCAGCTTCTCTTCGGCGGGCGTCATGCTGTAGTCGCCCGAGATAAAACGGTCGCATAGCGTTTGCAGTTCAGAAGGCGGACGTAACCCCGGTCTTTCATTGATCTCTTCAAACTGCACACCGTGCTTTTTCGCCGCCTCGTACATCACCCGCAAATACACCTTCGCCAATCCGGCGCTAACCTTACGCTGCAGCAATAAGCCGACAAAAACCCTTTTGTGTTTCGGGGCCATACGGTCCTGTGAGTCGGCCGGTAGTAGTTCGGGTTCGGGGGTGACAAGCCTCAACATGTCCAGGGGCCAGCCTTTGGCGTGCCATGTGGCTTGCGCTTGTTGGGCGTCGCGGTAGATCGAGGTGGTTTTCACATCGGTGTGCACAGGCACGTCCAACGCTTGCAGCGGGATGAGCATTACCCGTTCTTCGGCCTCGTCCCGGTAGCCGCCGCCGAGGTCCGAATGGGCTCCGGGCAGGCTGATTTCCGTGTGGTCAGGGCCCAAACGGTTCAGGGCGAAGTTGGCACGGTGTTCGTCCCGCGCCACCAGATGCAGCACATGGCGAAAGAACTTCGGGTGCAGATGCAGCTTGACCCCCGGCGCGGCCGGGCTGCGCACATAACCCAGGTTGCTCCAGCCGCCCACCGAGGCCACGGTGTCGAACAGCCCGATAAACCCGGTGTGCACGCTTTCGCCATAGATTTTGCTGAAACCGTTGGCGAAGTTTTTTTTGGGCAAGGCCAGGGTTTCGTGCAAGGGACTGCCGATTCTCGCCATCGTCAGGTAAGCGAAGTGCCGCGCTGCGGCGGCGCCGCGGCTGAAGCCGAATATGTCGAAGATAAGGGAGTGGATCTGGAGCTCGGGATTTTCATCATGGAAACGCCAAATTTGTTTATTGACCTCACGAAACGCTTGAAACACCCGGGCCTCGATACCCGTCTCACCCCGACCCAAAGCCGAGCCCAGCAAGCTGTCTTGCTCGCCTGCCGTGGTACCGATTCCCTCAACGTAAACTTTCTTGAACGCCAGCTTTTGCGTTTTGATATCGCGGGTACTTCGGGAATCTAGGTACAGGTCATGCAGCCTTTTCACACTCGTCACCTCATTCCCATAACTCCCGCTCGGATCCTGCATGTACGGCTTGCAACTCCCACCCAGATCCTGCGGGGCGATCGGATGATGAGCGCCACAACGCTGGCCCAGCTCCACGTTGAACGGGTTGTTGCCCGTGCCATCGAAAAACACGCCGATGCGCAAGGTGACGGTGACTTGTCGGCGTTGTTCTTCGGCCTCTTTCTCTTCCCATCGACGATTGCATTCGTCTTCATGGGCCTGTTGTCGGGCCAGCATGGCTGCGTTCTGCTGTTGCACCGTCTCGGCGCAGAAGGCTCTTTCCTTGGTTCGTTCCGCCCGTTGTGTTGCCTGCGCCTGATCACGGCACACGGCGCAATGGTATCCATCGACTTCATTTTTCATTCGGCATCCTTTGTTCAGTCGACCCATCCTTGGGCCGGAAGCCCAATGGCAGGCTTCAAGCTAAAAATGCGCCCCAAACGGTAAGGCCGGATGCCAGTTGCGGATTGATAGTCTGTGGGAAGTGCGCTGAATTCGCTGCACTTGGAGCTGACAGAAAAAACGCACTCTAAAACGAGATTTGGCATAAGCCTCGGCGGGAGATGCCAAAGGTTTCCGGTCTTATCGCAGGCCTTCGGCAGTGACTACAGGGGATGTGTCGGGTTGAGATTTTTCCGGTGTTATTTTGAGTTGCAGTCCCCCGACCTCCCCCGCTATCCTTCGGCGGTCGTTGCACATTCAGCGACCGGGCTTGGCGGCCTGAGTTAATCAAGGCGCGACAGCGCCTCCCACACACATTGCAGGCGCTTTTTTTTGCGCCCGCATATCTGCGTTATGGCGGGTTGCGTGGGAGAACCTTCGGGTTCGCCGGTTCCTTGATTCCCGGTCCGCCAATCCTGCGCAATCCGCCACCCTCATCTGCTTGGCGGCAGACGGTGGTGGTTCCCCTAGAATCGAGGAGCCAGACCATGTACAGCATAAATCCGTCCAAAATCCGCATTTGCGCTTACCGCACTACACCCTCGGCCACGTTTCAAACCTCCCCCCTGCGCCACCTCCAGACCCTCGGAGGTGCCCAATGACCGATCACCAAGACCTCAAAACCATCGGCCTCACGCCGCTCTCCATCCATTCGGATCAGGCGCTGTTCCGGGTCAACAGTGGCGTGTCGATCCGAGAGGCGCTGTCGCACGTGTCCGACTTGCTCCATGTCGCGAAGATGCTGGCAGAAGATGCCGCGATGGAACGAAATACCGACCGTTATGCCTGGGCGTCGCACTATTTGCAGGAGATGAGTAAGGCGGTGATCGATGATGTGGTGAAAGTGCTAACGCCCAAACCTGTACCCGTTGCGAAGGAGAAGATGTGAGGATGGAATATCGATCCAGCTCACTGTCGGCGCGTTCTGCGCTATCTTGCTGAACATGCGGTGAACCGTTAGAGAGGCTCGAGGGCCCAGCCACTGGCGGTTCGGCCCTTTTCTTTTCGAGATCACGTCCATGCGCAGATTCTTCGGTTTATCCCTCGCCCTGCTCCTGCTCACCTTGAGCGCCTGCGCCCAGTTCCCCAGCCGGGATCCGCTGAACATCAACGTGGTGGGCATCGAACCGCTGCAGAGCCAGGGTCTGGAAGTACGATTCGCGGTGAAACTTCGTCTGCAAAACCCCAACGAAACGCCGATCGACTACAACGGTGTGGCCCTGAATCTTGAGGTCAACGGGCGGCCACTGGCCAGTGGCGTGAGCGATCAACACGGCTCGATCCCGCGTTTCTCCGAAGCGATCCTGACGGTGCCGGTGAGCATCTCGGCATTCTCAGTGTTGCGTCAAACGCTGGGACTGAGCCAGACCCAAAGCCTGGACAACCTGCCTTACGTGCTGCACGGAAAACTCGCGGGGGGTGTGTTCGGCACCATGCGTTTCGTTGACCGAGGCAATCTCAGCCTGCCAGGCTCGACCGCAGTCTGGTGAGCCCGTCATGTTTTGCGCGGTTCACGTAAAGCCACAAACACCACCAATGCCGAGACGATAGTAATCCCGATCAGCACATACAGCAGTTGGCTGAAGGCGTTGGCATACAACAGCAACAACGCCTCACGACTGAGGTGCGGCAACAGCGCTGCACTGGCTTGCAGGTTGCCGTTGGCCAACTGTTGCGCCGCGAGGGAAATGTGTTCTGAGTCCGCAACTGCGTCGCTGATCGAAACCTTGAGTAATCCGGCCAATACAGCGATCACCAGCGCCAACGCAATGCCCTCCCCGGCGACCCGGGTCGTACTGAAAATTCCGGTGGCCATGCCAGCGCGCTCCTTGAGTACCACACTCACCGACAACCCGTCCATCAAGCCCCACGGCATGCCTGCACCCAACCCGATCACCAACATCGGCAGCACATATTCTGCCGGGGGCTGTCCTGGCGCGACGCAACTGAGCCCATACAAACCGGCTGCGGCGATCAGTAATCCGACACCCGAAACCACCCCGGCGTTAATCCAGCGGGTCAGCAGCGCCGCGAGAAACGGCACAACAACCATGGGCGCAGACAAAGCGATCATCATCAAGCCGGCGTCGACCTCGCTGTAGCCTTCGACACCGATAAAGCGTATCGGTAGCAGAATTAACAGCACTACGAAGCAGTAACAGGTGGCAATCGGCAGCACTTGAACGCCGACAAAACGCGGGTAACG
This sequence comes from Pseudomonas sp. GW821-FHT04C07, assembly GCF_059420325.1. NCBI lineage: Bacteria > Pseudomonadati > Pseudomonadota > Gammaproteobacteria > Pseudomonadales > Pseudomonadaceae > Pseudomonas > Pseudomonas sp. GW821-FHT04C07. Next base: position 429,577 of record NZ_JBWKTM010000002.1, on the reverse strand, counting down.
AAACAACGACAAATCAAGCATCGGCCGCGAGACCCGCAGCTCCACCGCGACAAACCCCAGCAACGACGCCAGCGCTCCCAGTAGCAGACCCAACACCAGCCCACTGCTCCAGCCACTTTCCGGCGCCTGCAAAATCCCCCAGGTAAACAGCACCAGCGCTGCGGTAAAACTCAGGGTGCCCGGCCAATCGACGCCAGCGGCGTCAGGGTCGCGAGACTCGTGCATCCGTGGCACACCAAACAGCAACGACATACCACCGATAAGCGTCGCGGACAAAAAAATAGCGCGCCAACCGAAGTGCTCAATTAACACTCCGGCCAGAATCGGGCCGAAGGCCAGGCCGACGCCAAACGTCGTGCCCAGCAGACTGAAGGCCCGGGTTCGCACCACACCGTCGAACTCCTGCGCCAGTGCAGCCGAACCGCCGGCCAGCGCGGCGGCTCCGGCAAGTCCCTGGACGGCCCTCAGTAGATCGAGCCAAAGCACCGAAGGTGCAAACGCCAACGCAAGAGATGTCACGGCGAATAGCGCGATGCCAATACCGAATACTCGCTTGCGACCGTATTCATCAGCCAGCGTCCCGGCAGCCATCAGCGCGCTGCCGAAACTCAGCATGAAGGCATTGGTCATCCAGCTCAGGGCTAAGGCACTGCCACCCAGCTCACGACCAATTGCCGGAGTGGCGACGGCGACCCCGACAAACGTCAGCGGCAATATCAACGCCGCCAGGCAAACCGCCGCCAACACCACGTAGGGATCGCGGGTGCTGGACGGGAAATCTACAGTGTTGGAAATATCGACTTCGCGGCTCATTTGCACCTCAGGTGTCTGTGGCCGACAACGCGGCATTCAAGTCGATTCGATGGTAGATTCGCTTCAATCAGCGATAAATAGGGCGAACGTCCCTATTTAAAGGACTAAAACGCTCGAATCGAGACTAACTTTGGACAATTTGAATGGCTTGCTTGCCTTCGTCCGCGCGGCGCAAATGCGCAGCTTTGTCGCCGCTGGAGAGCGATTGGGGATTTCCGCTTCGGCGGTCGGAAAAAGCGTGGCGCGGCTTGAAGAAAAACTCGGCGTACGACTGCTCAACCGCAGCACCCGACGTATTAGCCTGACCGACGAGGGCACGCTGTTTTTCGAGCGATGCCAACGCATCGTCAGCGAAGTCGAGGAGGCGCAAGCGGAACTCGCACGAATCACCGACAAACCCCGGGGCAAGTTGCGCGTCAGCCTGCCTGCCGTCGGCTATCGCATGCTGCTGCCGATCCTCCCCGAGTTCGCCGAACGCTACCCGGACATCGAGCTGGACCTGGACTTCAATGACCGGCTGATCGATGTCATCGCCGAAGGTGTCGATGCGGTGATTCGTAGCGGCGAGTTGATGGATTCTCAGCTCAAGTCGCGCACGCTAGGACCGTTTCGCTTCGTGCTGATCAGCGCTCCCCACTACTTTGCTCGTCATGGCACACCCACGACGCCGAGGGAACTGGAGCAGCACGCTTGCTTGCGTTACAAATTTCCAGGCACCGCCCAGTTGCAGGAATGGAAACTGCGCAGTGCAGCCGATGAACCACCGTTGCTACTCAGAAGCGCGCTGATCAGCAATAACCTGGAAGCGCTGATCTTCGCCGCGACCCAAGGGCTGGGTATCGCCTTTATCCCGGATTTTGTGGTCCGCGAAGCATTGGCCGACGGCACGTTGGTCTCGGTGCTGGATGACTACCAGACCGACAGCGGAAAATTCTCGATTCTGTGGCCGAGCAGTCGACACCTGCTGCCAAAACTGCGAGTGTTTGTCGACTTTCTGGCCGAGCGGCTGGTATTGGGAAAACCCTGAACTCTGAACCGTGAAAGCCGTTTTATCGCACACTCCAAGGAGGAAACCTCGCACATGGAACCCGTCCCGATCCTGTACACCGAACGGCTGATTCTGCGCCCGCTGGAGCTGGCCGACGCCGAAGCCATTCAGCAGCAGTTCCCGCACTGGGAAGTGGTGCGTTATCTCAATGCCATGGTCCCATGGCCTTATCCTGCGGACGGAGCACTTCGCTATTTGCAAAGCATGGCCCTGCCAGCAATTGCCCGATGCGAAGAATGGCACTGGTCGATCCGCTTGAAGTCGGCACCGAATCAACTGATTGGCAATGTCAGCCTGATGGACGAGCCAGGCAACAATCGTGGCTTCTGGCTTGCACCACAATGGCAAGGTCAGGGGCTGATGAGTGAAGCCAGCGCGGCGGTGACCCAATACTGGTTCGAAACCCTCGGTCGCGCGCTGATGCGAGTGCCCAAGGCCTCGCCGAATCTGGCCTCACGGCGTATCTCCGAGCGCGACGGTATGCGCCTGATCAACACCGAAGAAAGCAACTTCGTCAGCGGGCGCTTCCCGTGCGATACCTGGGAAATCACCCGCGAAGAATGGCAACGCCTCAGATAAACCGCACGCCCGGTTTGGCCCGCTCATCCACGGTCAATTCGAACACGTCCGGGCGTGCATAGTGCCCGACCACGTCGTAGTCGTAACGAGCGCGGACCAATTGATCCGTGTCGATTTCAGCGCTCAGCAGACCGGCGCCGCCCAATAGCGGCCCGGCAAGAATATCGCCCATGGGACCTACGATCACGCTGCCGCCGGCGATCAACGGGCGCTCGGCCGGCCAGTTGGCGATATCCAGGCCCAAGGCTTGCGGTGAGTCCTGAACCTGACAGGCGCTGACCACAAAGCAGCGCCCTTCGTGAGCGATATGACGCATGCTGACCTGCCACATCTCCCGCTCATCCACCGTCGGTGCACACCAGACCTCCACGCCTTTGGCGTACATCGCGGTACGCAGCAGCGGCATCATGTTTTCCCAGCACACCGCCGCGCCGATTCGCCCGACCTTGCTGTCGATCACCGGCAATGTCGAGCCGTCGCCCTTGCCCCAGATCAGCCGCTCGGTACCGGTAGGCATCAGTTTGCGATGCCTGGCCACCAGGCCGTCCTGGGGCTCGAAATACAGCACGGTGCAATACAGCGTGCTACCAGAGCGTTCGATGACTCCCAGCACCAGACTGGCGCCTGTACGCGTGGATAATCCAGCCAAGGCTTCGGTTTCAACACCGGGAACGTCGATCGCGTTGGCGAAATAGCGGGCAAAAGCCTCTCGGCCTTCCGGCAAGCGATAGCCCAATTGCGTTCCAAAACTTTCGCCTTTTGGATAACCCCCAAGCAAGGCTTCAGGCATGACCACCAGGCTCGCACCGGATTCGACGATGGCACTTTCGTAAGAGAGGATCTGTTCCAGTGTCTCGCCCTTGCCGCCGGGCAACGAACCGATTTGCAGTGCAGCAACGATGGACTTGGGCATCGCGGTAACTCCATGAGCAATGAGGTGTTGCTCATTCTCCCGCCACGATCGACTATGAATAAAGTCCATTTCAATGCTGAATGATATGAACCAAATGAATATCACCGACATCGACCTCAACCTGCTCAAAGCTTTCGAAGCGTTGCATGACGAGTCCAGCGCCAGCCGGGCGGCGTTACGTCTGGGGGTTACACAATCGGCCATGAGTGCGGCGTTGCGCCGGCTGCGAGACGTGTATGGCGATCAACTATTCGTTCGCACGGGTCGCGGACTGGCACCGACGCTTCGCGCCAACCAACTGAAACCGGTGATCAGTGAAGCACTGAACAAGTGTCGGCAAAGCCTGGCGATGGTCGACCCTCATGTCAGCCACTACGAAGGTCGCTCGGTCGCCATCGGTTTATCGGATGACTTCGAAATTGCCTACGGTCGGCGGCTGATCGAGGAGATTGCACAACGCGCGCCGAAACTGCGGCTGATCTTTCGTCAAACCCACAGTCAGATTGTTGCCCATGCATTGATGGAGCGCAGTATCGACCTGGCAATCACCGCCGGTGGTTTTGCCGAGCGCATGCTCAGCCGCCAGGTGCTCGGTGAAGGAAGCTATCTGTGCCTGGTGGACCCGGCCAGCCTGGCCGACGGGCAGCATGAAATCAGCCTCGAGGAGTTTGTCACCCGCGAGCATATCCTGGTGTCTTCGGGTGGTTTTATCGGGATCACCGATGAGGGGTTGGCGGGATTGGGACTGAGCCGACAAGTCTGCGCCTCGACCACCCACTTCGCGGCGTTGCCTTATCTGCTCAATGGTAGCCAGGCCGTAGCGACCATCCCGGCCCACGCAGCGCAGAGCATTGCGACGCTCACCGGGCTGACGCTGTTGCCCTGCCCTCTGACGCTGCCACGCTACCCGATCGAACTGGGCTGGCGCACCAGTACTCAGCTCGATCCGGTGGTGCTAAAAGTACGGGAAGCAATAGTGGCGTGCTTTTTGTAGGAGCTGCCGCAGGCTGCGATCTTTTGGGGGTAACCCTGTGCTCAGCTGGCTACACACTGACAAGAAAGCCCGGTTACTTCGCCGCCATCAACCGATTGACTTCACTGCGCACCATGTTGGCGAATTCCGGCGGAGACATGAGATCCAGCTCCGAGCGCACCCATTCCGCCCATTTGCCCTTACGCTTGGCGCGCTCGCCGAACAAGCGTGCGCCCTCGCCTTTGGCTTTACCCAGATTGCTCTGCCAAAGGTCGAACAGACGGGACTTTTCATCTTCAAGCGCAGCGCGCTCGGCAAGGGGCTGGTTAGCCAGATTGAAGCTCATGGGAGTTACCTGCTGCGTAAAATTGGCAACATCTTACACTGTAGGAAGAAATGTCTTTGCCTGGATTTCTTGTCGACTTTCGGCTCAGGCACAAAATAGCTGCAACTTTTACACGTGCAGCTGACTCCATGGTTCACTACCCACTCACCTGCAAGGAGTATCTCGATGGCCCGGAAAAACGCCGCGCAAATGGCTGACGAACAAATCAAGGATCAAGCTTTCAGCGAGCTGCGGGCGCTGATCGAAGAGTCGGAAAAATTACTCAAAAGCAGTGCCTCGCTGGTGGGCGAGGAAGGCGAAAGCCTGCGCGAACAAGTCGCGTTGAAACTCAAGCAGGCACTGAACGCCGTATCGAGCGTACGTGAGCGCAGCAAGCCGGTGGTCGATGCCACGCAAATCTACATAGGCGGGCATCCTTGGCAGACTGTGGCGATCTCAGCCGGTTTTGGTCTGGTGCTCGGCTTGTTAGTGGGCCGTCGTTAATACGTCAGTTCACAAGGCGAGCCGTGGCCAGCTCGCCTTTTTCACATCAAAGTCCTGCCAACTCGCGCAGCTGCGTCAACTCTGCGCTGGCAATCCGAATCCCTTCTTCGCCAGCCTTCGCTCGCTCACGATGACGACGGTCGCCCGGTAAACGCTTGAGCCCTACCCCGTGCATCTGCCGCACCAATTCCTGACTGCGCTCGGCGAAACTCTGCCCGGCCGCTTTGCTGGGGTCGATCACGATGATCAACTGACCGGTCCAAGGGGTTTTCGCCCCAGGGTGATTAGACCAATCGAACTCGAACGAGAAGTTTCCACCGGTCAAGGCCGCGGCCAGCAGTTCGACCATCATTGATAGCGCCGACCCCTTGTGACCGCCAAACGGCAACAGCGCACCGCCTTCGAGAATCGCCTTCGGGTCCTGGGTCGGCTGGCCCAGGCTGTCCACCCCCATGCCGGCTGGCAGGCGCTCGCCCTTGCGCGCAGCGATCTGTACATCACCGTGGGCAATGGCGCTGGTGGCCAGATCGAAGACAATCGGATCACCGTCGGCCCTCGGTGCGGCAAAGGCAATCGGGTTGGTGCCAAACAGCGGGCGATCGGCGCCATGGGGCACGACGCAGGTCATGCTGTTTACCACGCTTAATGCCACCAGCCCTTCATAAGCGAAGGGTTCGACATCCGGCCAGAGTGCCGCAAAGTGATGAGAATTGCGTATCGCCAACACTGCGATCCCGGCGCTTCGGGCTTTCTCGACCAGAAGCGCCCGAGCCGCCGCCAGGGCCGGCTGAGCAAAGCCGTTGGCCGCGTCGACCCTGACAAAACCTGATGCCACGTCTTCAACGACAGGCACTGCCTTGCCATCGACCCAGCCGCTCGCCAGCGTCGATACATAACCGGGGATACGGAATACGCCGTGACTGTGGGCACCATCGCGCTCGGCGCCCGCGCAGTTCTCGGACAGGACGCGAGCCACTTCGAGGGAAGTACCCTGGCGCAGGAAAATTTTCTCTAACAACGCCACCAACTGAGCATAAGTGATGCGTTCTGACGGGGTTTCGTCAACCAAAGGTGATGCAGACATCTGAAGCTCCAGTTTAATTATTGGAGGGGGCAACAGCGTATGAAATTCCGGCACCCGGATTAAACAACGCTTAGCGAGCGCCCTGTCAACTTTTGTCGCTCGAGCAGACGCTCAAGAGCGCGAGATTTTCTTGATCATTTTCGTACTCCATTGCCGGGCATTGCTGATTGATGTGCTGTTTTTTGGGTATTTTCCGGGACAACAGGTTCCACATTGATATCTATTTGCCATTACCGCCATTCTCGTCGACTGCCCGTGAAGGTTAGAATGCAGGAAATCAGGAAGAGTCAATGAGCGAACAATCCCTCTCAGAAGCCGAATACGATGCCGTTACGGATGCCGCCGCGCATTGGTGCATGCGTTTGCACGCGCATGACTGCACGGCAGCCGAGCGCCTGGCGTTTGAGCAATGGCGAGATATTCATCCATTGCACGCCTTCGAGTACGAGGCAATGCGCAAAATCCGGGATGTCTCGGAGCAACTTCCGCGCACAGAAACGCCACAAATCACTCCCGTTTCAGCGCCACACCACCCATGGCGAGCTTACGGCCTGGCCGCGGCAATCAGTCTGCTGGCGTTGCCGCTGGCGGCATTTACCGGCTGGACCCTGGGCTGGCTACCAGGTTCCTATGAACACTTCCAGGCCGAGAGCCATGTGCGTCACATCACCTTGGCCGATGGCAGCCAGGTCGAACTGAACCTTGGCAGCGAATTGACCTACAGCATCCCGCGCCCGTTGAACGAGCGTTCACTGCCGAGGGTGACGGCGTTGTCGAGTCAGCTATTTTGGGTAGATGACATGCCGGCAACCTGATACCGACAATTTTTCTACATCTGGCGCTTCATGATTTGGCGTACTCGTTCGTCTTAGTAACAGAGAGCACCCATCATTTTCCTGATCAGGCTCTGAAAAGGAGTTTTTGCATGTACAACCAGCAATTGCCAATGGATGGCAACAAAACGCTGCACAGCCCGACACTGGGTGGTGAGACCGATGTATTTGGCAAAAGCGCTGAGCGCCACAACAATGACCGGATCAGGCTGTTGCTCAAAAGCTTCGGCCTGCGCACCAGCCTGATTCGCCTGAAGGTCATCGACGCCTTGTTGACGGCGGCCGAGAACGACCGCTCGCTTGGCGTGCGCGGTGTGCACAGCCATTTGTTGGAGCTGGACATCCCCTTGTCCTTTCTCAGCGTACGCGAGGTGCTCAAGCGCCTGTGCAGCGAAGGTGTGATCACGCTGAATCCGGACAAGAGCTACAGCCTGAATCAACAGGCTATCGCGCTACTGCACGGCAAAGACTGAAACCTTGCAGCCCCGACTCAGGGCTTGACCTTGCGGCGCATGATGCCATTGACCACCACCACGACCACCGCCACGCCAATGGCGATGTACTGGAACATTTTTTCGGTGATCATCCCGGCGTTTTGCATGTAAGAGAGGCCAAACATGATCCCCAGTACCACCAGGGAGATCAGAATCGAATATTTCAAACGTTGCGACTGGGTCATTGCGGGTTCCTGAGCCTGAAAATGTGTATCCGGTTTGTATCCAGATGCATGCCAAGACCCCACCTTTGTGCGGGGATGGGCAGCTACAAACGGGATCTCATGTTACAGCCGATGAAGAGTTTTGGCTTCATCGCGGCTTTAACCATGAGGATTTTGAAATGCTCCGTCGAATCACAATGCTGATTCCCCTGCTGATTATCCTGACCCTGAGCGACTGCCTGTTTTTCCCTCGCGAAGGTGGCTGGCACGAGCACCGCCATTACGATGGTGGCCATGGTTATTATGAACGTCGCTAAAAAGCCTTCAGTGAACCTCTCGACTCCCCCCTTCTCATAACCACGATCATCCTCCCGGGCGCTTGAAACCACTTTGCTCCCGGGAGCACAGCTCAACCAGCCAATCGACAAATACCCGCACCCGCCGGGACAACTGGCGGTGCGGGGGATAGAGCGCAGTCAGTGGCAGCCTTGGCGGCGGTATATCCCTCAGGACCTCGCACAAGCTGCCCTCTCGTAGCTGTCGGTCAACGTGGTAACGAGGCATCTGCACCAGGCCATATCCCGCTTCACAAGCCGCCAGATAACCATCGGCACTGTTGACCGAGACCTGCCTGGGCAAGTCGATCAAGCGCACCTCATCACCCACCTGAAATTCCAGGCCATAGCGCTTGCCCGTGGCGCTGGAAAAATACTCGACCACTTGGTGTCCAGCCAGGTCATCCAGACATTGCGGCCTGCCGTTGCGCTGCAAATACTCGAGGCTGGCACAGGTCACTTGACCTATCAGTGCCAATGGACGGGCCACCAGCGAGTCATCCAGAGACAGCCCGCCACGCAGCACGCAATCGACACCCTCACGAATCAGGTCCACAGGCCGATCGTTCAAGCCGATTTCCAGCTCGATCAACGGATAAAGAGTGGTGAACTCGGGGAGTGCCGGAATCACGATCAAACGACCGATACCGGCAGGCATGTCAACCCGCAACGTGCCGCGTGGGTTGTTGCGAGCGGCAGAAAATACCGCCTCCGCTTCCTCAAGATCCGCCAACAGACGAATGCAGCGCTGGTAATAGGCCGCTCCGTCGAGAGTCGGACTGACCTGCCGCGTTGTGCGTTGCAACAGCTGCACACCCAAGTGCGCCTCCAGCTGCTTGATCAGAATAGTCACTGAGGCGCGAGGCAATTGCAGGCTGTCGGCGGCCTTGGCAAAGCCACCCAATTCAACAATCCGCGTAAACACACGCATGGCGTTAAAACGATCCATTGTTTTGCCCTGCCCGACCATTATTTAGAAATTACAAATAGTGATAGCGGTTTTAGCCGGTTTATCTTGTTTTTGTCGAGGAGAACAATAGCTCCGGTCATCTATAAGGAGCTTCAAACCTATGCACACTCGTCAACTAGGCACAAACGGCCCACAGGTTTCCGCCATCGGTCTTGGCTGCATGGGCATGACCGACTTCTACACCACCGGCACAGATACCCAAGAGGCGATCGCGACCTTGCACCGCGCCCTGGAGCTGGGCATCAACCTGCTGGACACCGCTGACATTTATGGCCCTCACAGCAATGAGGAACTGATCGGCAAGGCGATTCGGGGTAAACGGGATCAGGTATTTCTGGCCAGCAAATTCGGCATCGTCCGCGATACGGCAAACCCGGCCAGCCGTTCGGTCAATGGTCGTCCGGACTACATTCGCACATCGATCGACGGCACCTTGAAACGCCTGGGCGTGGAAACCCTGGATCTGTATTACCAACACCGCATCGACCCCGATGTCGCGATCGAAGAAACCGTGGGTGCCATGGCCGAACTGGTCAACGAAGGCAAGGTGCGCTATCTCGGTTTGAGCGAAGCATCGGCCAACACCCTGGAGCGGGCGCACAAGGTTCATCCCATCAGCGCGCTGCAAAGTGAATACTCACTGTGGAGCCGCGATCAGGAAGATAACGGCTGCCTGGCGACCTGCCAGCGTCTGGGAGTCGCTTTCGTGCCTTACAGCCCGCTCGGTCGGGGTTTTCTGACTGGAGCCCTGAAAAGCCCGGACGACTTCGCCGCCGATGACTACCGGCGCTTCAGCCCACGCTTTCAGGGTGAAAATTTCGCCCGGAACCTGCGGCTGGTGGAGCAAGTGCAGGCCCTGGCCGCCGACAAGGGCGTCACCGCCGGGCAACTGGCACTGGCCTGGGTGTTGGCGCAGGGTGATTACCTGATTCCGATTCCCGGGACCAAGCAGCGCAAATATCTGGAGGAAAACGTCGCGGCATTGGACATCAAGTTGAGCGCTGGCGAGTTGCAGGCCCTGGAAGCGATCTTCCCGGCGGATGCCACCGCAGGTCTGCGTTACCCCGAAGCGGTAATGCAAATGCTCAATAAGTAGTAGCGATGTCCATACGCCCGTTCAATCCCCTTGCGAACGGGCCCGTGGATCTCGAGCCTGACAAATCTGTAATACCCCTATCAGTTAGCTGACAGGCTGCGCTGATTAAAGTCCCGTCGAACCCGGCACATCAGGCCCGACGGGACTTCAATTGGCAAAGGCTCAGCGGCATTATCAACGTTATGGTCACTGGTCATTGCTGCTGAGTTGGGTGCCGGTCATCGGCGATCCTCTGACGTTGGTCGCCGGGGTGATGCGCGAACCGTTCTGGCGTTTTTTGCTGGTCGTGTCCTTCGCCAGGTCCGCACGCTACCTGATGTTGGCCTGGCTGACCCTGGGCTGGATGCAGTGAACCTTTGACTCACCGGATTGCCGCTGATTAATGTCGCCATAATCGGCGGGTTACAGCATCGACGGGTTTGCTGTGCCCCCCACTCGATAACAAGGTAGCGTCCATGCGTGTACAGATCGCGGTAATCGATGACTGGCAGAACGTCGCCAGCCGTGTGGTGGACTGGTCAGCCCTGGAGCAGATCGGCGAGGTCAGCTTCCTGCATGACTACCCGGCTGACAGCGCAACACTGCAAGAACGGCTGGGCGCGTTCGAAGTGATTTGCGTCATGCGTGAGCGCACCCTGTTCGACGAAACCCTGCTGCGCGGCTTGCCCAAGCTCAAGTTGCTGGTCACCGGCGGTATGCGCAATGCCGCGATTGATCTGAAGGCTGCGGCCGGGCTGGGCATTCAGGTGTCCGGCACTGACAGCTACAAACACGCCGCTCCGGAACTGACCTGGGCGCTGATCATGGCCCTGACCCGCAATCTGGTAAAGGAAGCCAACGCCCTGCGCAGCGGTGACTGGCAGCAAGGCCTGGGCGGCGATCTCTACGGCAAGACCCTGGGCATTCTGGGCCTTGGCAGTATCGGCAAACGCATTGCCCAGTTTGGTCAGGTGTTCGGCATGCGCGTGATCGCCTGGAGCGAAAACCTCACCGCCGAGCGCGCGGCGCAGTCCGGCGTAACCTGGGTCAGCAAACGTGAACTGTTCGAACAGGCTGACGTGCTGTCGATCCACCTGGTACTCAGTGAGCGCAGCCGTGGCCTGGTGGACGCACAGGCTTTGGGCTGGATGAAGCCGACTGCGCACTTGATCAACACCGCCCGCGGGCCGATTGTCGATGAAGGCGCGTTGATCGAGGCGCTCCAGCAACAGCGTCTGGCCGGTGCGGCGCTTGATGTGTTCGAGCGCGAACCTTTGCCGGTGGATCATCCGTTCCGGCATTTGAGCAATGTGCTGGCCACACCCCATGTGGGCTACGTCAGTGAACAGAACTACCGGCAGTTCTATTCGCAGATGATCGACGACATCCAGGCCTGGGCGAACGGGCAGCCGATCCGTCTGTTGACCTGACACAACCCCCGACATCCCACAGGTTATGCGCACTATCACGGTGCAAGCGCATTTTCTTCGCGCACTTGCATCTGGCAATCCCCTCACCTTTTTCGCGCCTGGGGCTCAATTTATCTGCCCTTCGCCAGTGCGCCTGTAACACTTGCATGCTAGGCGAACGCCTCCCTTGGCATTTTGTCGGACAATTTTGCCAAGTTGCCTCTCCCCCTCTAACTTCTGGCCTAGACTCAGTTTCGCGGGTGAAAAACGATCGGCCAACAGCATAAAAAAGTCGAAACTTTCTACCCAAGAGAAAGGTCAGGTTTAAGGTAAGGCCGCATTGTTTGGTGCATTCCTTGCAACGGCCAATCCACTCTTTATTGCTTCAGCGTACTTAGTGCCATTCTCTCGATTGCGTAGCGCTCATGCGCCTGGTCACAGGAGTTGACCAACCCTATCTCTGGTGTTTTGCCAGGAACAGATCAATAAAAGGGGAAAAACAGATGATCAGTGCCGCTGTAGAAACCCAAGGAGAGCTTTCTCATCAGCAGGTCGGCGAAACGGTGCCGATAGCGGTTTTCGCTCCTGCGAACAAGACGGTGCTACCGGCGCCCAGGCAGAACCCCAATCGAAAAAAAGTCCTGTTCGTGACCTCGGAAATGGCCGACCTGGTTAAAACCGGCGGTTTGGGCGACGTCTCTGCGGCGCTGCCCAGAGCGATGGCCCAACTGCATGATGTACGGGTGTTGATTCCCGGCTATCGGCAAGTACTCAACAGCGAAAATCCGATCCATATCATCGGCGAGCTGGGCGGCCATGCTGCGCTACCGCCCTGCAAGATCGGCCGCATGGACATGCCCGACGGCCTGGTCATTTATGTATTGATCTGCCCTGAGCTGTACGAGCGCGAGGGCACGCCCTACGGCGCCAATAACGGTCGCGACTGGCCGGACAACCATATCCGCTTCGCCCGCCTCGGTCTGGCCGCTGCCGACATCGCCGCCAATCTGGCGCAAATTCATTGGTGCCCTGATCTGGTGCACGCCCACGACTGGCCTGCCGGCCTGGCACCGGCCTATATGCATTGGCGCGGTCAGCGCACACCAACCCTGTTCACTATCCATAACCTCGCCTATCAGGGCGTGGTCAGCCTGGCCTGCTGTCCGGAGCTGGGCATTCCAGTGCATGCCCTGCAACAGGAAGGCATGGAGTTTTACGGAAAACTGTCTTTTCTCAAGGCCGGGATGGCGTATTCGAGCCATATCACCACGGTCAGCGCGACCTACGCGCAGGAAATCACTACACCGGCTTTCGGCTGTGGTCTCGATGGCTTTTTGGCCAGCAAGACCCAGCAAGGTCTGCTCAGCGGCATCCCCAATGGCATCGATGACAGCTGGGAAGCGGCTACCGATCCGCATCTGGTCTGCCCGTTCAGCATCGGCGACTGGCAAGGCAAAGCGGTCAACGCCGCTCATGTACGCGAGCTATTTGGTCTGCGGGCGTCTGAAGGTCCGTTGTTCGCCGTGGTCTCGCGCCTGGTCTATCAAAAAGGACTGGACCTGACCGAAGGCGTGGCCGAGTTCATCGTTGCCTCGGGCGGTCAGATCGCGATCATCGGGCGTGGCGAGCCGGAAGAAGAACAAGCCATGCGCGCGCTGGCCCTGCGTTTCCCCGGGCAGATTGGTGTACATATCGGCTTTAACGAAACCGATGCCCGACGCATGTTCGCCGGCAGCGATTTCCTGTTGATGCCTTCAAGGTACGAGCCCTGCGGCTTGAGCCAGATGTATGCCCAGCGTTATGGCTCGTTGCCAGTGGCCCGTAATACCGGCGGCCTGGCCGACACCATCGAAAACGGCGTAACCGGCTTTCTGTTCGATGAGTCCACAGTGCCCAGCTATCAAGAAGCGCTGCAGCGGGCGTTCAAGGTATTCGCCTACCCTGATCTGCTCCACGCCATGCGCTGCAGGGCCATGGCGGTGCCCTTCATCTGGTGCAAGGCAGTCGAACCCTACGCCGAGCTTTATGAGCAATTGGTCGCTAAAGCGCCGGGTAAATCGGGCAAACAGTAAGAGGTCTTCATAATAGATGCCTTTACGGACTCTGGAAGCCTGGCCCCACGGCGCAATCATGCTGGATGCGGAGCACACCCGCTTTGCCTTGTGGGCGCCAGATGCGTTTTATGTGAGTGTCGAACTGGAAAACCGCCAGTCGCTGCCGCTGTTGCCGCAGACCGACGGCTGGTTCGTGATTCAAACCCGCTGCCCCGCCGGTACCCGCTATCGCTACAGCATCGATGGCGAACTGGATGTACCTGATCCCGCCGCCAGGGCTCAGGATGGCGACGTGGACGCTCACAGCGTGGTAGTCGACCCTCTCGCCTACCACTGGCAACACACCACTTGGCAAGGCCGCCCCTGGCATGAAGCGGTGATCTATGAGCTGCATGTCGGCGTACTGGGTGGTTATGCCGAAGTCGTAAAACACTTGCCGCGCCTGGCCGCATTGGGCATCACGGCGATCGAACTGATGCCTCTCGGGCAATTCCCCGGCGAACGCAACTGGGGTTACGACGGGGTTTTTCCATATGCACCGCAAGCCTCCTATGGTTCGCCCGAGCAACTCAAACAGCTGATCGACAGTGCCCACGGTTATGGTCTGGCGGTGATTCTCGACGTGGTCTACAACCACTTCGGCCCGGACGGCAACTACCTGCATCGCTACGCTAAAAGCTTCTTTCGCGAAGACAAACACACCCCTTGGGGAGCCGCCATTGACTTGCGCCACCGCGAAGTGCGCGACTTCTTTATCGACAATGCATTGATGTGGATTCTAGAGTATCGCTTCGACGGTCTTCGCCTGGACGCCGTGCACGCCATCGATGATCCGGATTTCCTGCAAGAACTGGCGCACCGCGTGCGACAACAAATCCCCGCCTCAAGGCATGTCTGGCTCACGCTGGAAAACGAGTTCAATCAGGCCAGCCTTCTGGAACAAGGCTTCGACGCACAATGGAACGATGACGGCCATAACGCGTTGCACGTGTTGTTGACGGGCGAAACCGACGCTTATTACGCCGACTTCGCTGACCAGCCGACCGCAAAACTCGCCCGCTGCCTGAGTCAGGGCTTTGCCTACCAGGGCCATACCACCCGCCACGGCACACCGCGTGGTGAACCCAGCGGACATTTGCCGCCCAGCGCTTTCATACTGTTCCTGCAGAACCACGACCAGATCGGCAACCGCGCCTTGGGTGAACGACTGAACCACCTGGCTGCGCCTCAAGCGCTGCATGCCGCCACCGTGCTGTTGCTGCTATCGCCGATGATCCCCTTATTGTTCATGGGCGATGAAGGTGCTGTCAGCGAGCCTTTTCTGTTTTTCACCAGTCACCGCGGTGAGCTGGCCGACGCTGTTCGTGAGGGGCGGCGCAATGAGTTTGCCGCCTTCAGCGCCTTCGCCGATCCGCGCAAACGTGAGCTGATTCCTGACCCCAATGCACCAGAAACCTTTCACGCCTCACGACCGGTGCTGACACAAGCCAATACGGATGCGCAACGCGCGACTCAGGAGCTGTATCGGCAGCTGCTGGAGATCCGCCACCGCAAGATCACTGCGCGCTTGCCCGGTGCCCAGGCATTGGGCGCCGACGTTCTGGCCGAGGGTGCGCTCAGCGCGCGCTGGCGACTGGGTGACGGCAGCCTGCTGCGAATTGACCTGAACCTCAGCGCGCAACCGGTGGCCCATTCATCACCGGACCCGGCACCGCAGGTTCAGGCACAACAGCTTTTCGAATACCCGCAAGAGGCATTCAGCCTTCTGCAACAGGGCACACTCGCCCCATACTGCGCGCTTGTCAGCCTGACGGCGCCACCCCTGACTGGAGAGCGCCCATGAACGATGCGCAACTGGAAACACTCGCCAGACGTGCGGGGCTGGCGGTCGACTGGATCGATGCCAACGGACAGCCGCAAAAAGTCACCCCCGCCGTGCTGCGTGCCGTACTGAGCGGGCTGGGTCACCCCGCCTCCACGAAACAGGAAATCGATGCCAGCCTGCTCGAACTGCAACACGTCCAACAGAACAAAAAACTGCCACCGCTGTTGACTGCCGACGTCGGCAAAGGGCTGGACCTGGCACATTACTTTGCCCCGGGAACGCCCTGTGAGATTCATCTGGAAGACGGCGCCATCCTCAACCTGAAACTGGACGCCGAGGCTGTACTTCCGGGGCTGATTCCGGTCGGCTATCAAGGTGTCAGTATCGCCGGGCAGCACTTCACTCTCGCGGTGGCGCCCCAGCATTGCTATAGCATGGCCGATGCACTCGACAGCACGACACCGCGCGCCTGGGGCCTGAGCGTGCAGCTGTATGCCCTGCGACGCCCGGGCGATGGCGGCTTCGGCGACACCCAGGCGCTGGAGAACCTCGCCAGGGTCGCCGGCGAGCGCGGTGCCGATGCCTTGGCCATCAGCCCGCTGCACGCGATGTTCAGCAGCGACACCCAGCGCTACAGCCCCTACTCGCCCTCCAGCCGCCTGTTTCTCAACAGCCTGTACGCCTCGCCTGGAGAGATTCTGGGTGAGCGTGCGTTGCGCACAGCGATAGACGCCACCGGCCTTGCCGAGGTGCAGCACCGACTGGAGCAACAAACACTGATCGACTGGCCCGCCGCCGCAGACGCCAAACAGCGCCTGTTACGGGCGCTGTATGAAGGCTTTTGTCACGGTGATCATCCACTGCAAGAGGACTTCAGCAGTTTTCGTCATTGCGGTGGCGAAGCGCTGGAGAACCATTGCCGATTCGAGGCGGTTCAAGCCGAGCGCGCATCCCGCGGCGAAAGCCTTGACTGGCGCCAATGGCCAGAACAATGGCGCGACCCACGCAGCGCGGCACTGGCCGAATTCGCCGAGCAAAACGCCGGACACATCGGTTTCTTCGCCTTCTGCCAATGGTTGATCGCCCGCTGTCTGGAGCGTGTGCAAACGGCGGCACGCAGCAGCGGCATGGGCATCGGCCTGATCGCCGATCTGGCGGTGGGGGCGGACGGCGGTGGTAGCCAGGCCTGGAGTCGCCAGGACGAGTTACTCGCTGCTCTGACGGTCGGTGCACCACCGGATATCCTCAATCGCACCGGACAAAGCTGGGGCATTTCGGCGTTCAGTCCTGAGGGGCTGGTGCGCAACGGCTTTCGGGCGTTCATCGAAATGCTCAGGGCCAACTTCGCCCACGCCGGCGGGCTGCGAATCGACCATGTGATGGGCCTGCAGCGTCTATGGGTGATCCCGCTCGGCGCGCCACCGAGCGATGGTGCCTATCTGTATTACCCGGTGGACGACCTGCTGCGGCTGCTGGCACTGGAATCGTTCCGGCATCAGACCATCGTGCTCGGCGAAGACCTCGGTACCGTGCCTGACGGCCTGCGGGAAAAGCTCATCGCCCGCTCGATGCTGGGCACGCGCGTGCTGCTCTTTGAGCAAGACAACGCGCATTTCAAGCCGATCCTCGACTGGCCGGACAACGCCTTGGCCACCACCAGCACGCATGACCTGCCAACGCTCAACGGCTGGTGGCATGGCCGCGACATCGAGTGGAACGCGCGTCTCGGGCTGGCCGACACCAGCGCCCAGACCCATTGGCGAGCACATCGACAGCGCGAACGTGACGGGTTGCGCCGGGCCTTGAGCCAGGACCCGCAGAATTTTCGCGAAGAGTCCCACGAGACCGATCAAGTGCTCGATGCCAGTGTGCGCTTCCTCGGCCACACCCGCGCGCCACTGGTATTGCTGCCACTTGAGGACGCCTTGGGTATCGAGGAACAGGCCAACTTGCCCGGTACCACCGACAGCCACCCCAACTGGCGCCGTCGATTCGCCAGCGACAGCGAAGCACTGCTCGATGACCCAGATGCCGCACGGCGCCTGGAAATGCTCGCCTGCGCACGACAACAGGCCTTTGAGCGTGACCGATGAATGCCACACTCAGCCACCCGCTGCGGGCAACCGTGCGCCTGCAATTTCACAAGGGCTTCACGCTCAATGACGCGGTGCCTTTGCTGCCGTACTTCGCCAGCCTGGGCATCAGCCACATCTACGCTTCGCCACTGCTCAGCGCCCGTGCCGGCTCCATGCACGGTTATGACGTGGTCGACCCGACCACGGTCAATCCCGAGCTGGGCGGCGAAGCAGCCTTGCATCATCTGGTCCACGCCCTGCGCCAACAACGCATGGGCCTGATCCTCGATATCGTCTCCAACCATATGGCTGTAGGCGGTGCCGACAATCCCTGGTGGCTGGATTTACTGGAGTGGGGTCGGCTCAGCCCCTACGGTGAGTTCTTCGATATCCAGTGGCACTCCCCCGACCCTTTGCTTGAAGGCCAGTTACTGCTGCCATTTCTCGACACTGACTATGGCGTGGCATTACAGGACGGGACGATTCCCTTGCGCTTCGATGCCGCACGCGGGGTCTTTTATGTCGAGCACTATGAGCACCATTTCCCGATCTGTCCCACCGATTACGGTGAACTGCTCAAACCCGACGATCAGCTGGATCCCGAACACGCGCAACCGCTCAAGTCCCTGGCTGATCGTTTCACCACCCTTCGCTACCTGCCTGATGCCCATTGCCTGGCGTTGCCGCTGCAACAGAAATTGCTCGAACTGGCCCGGCAATCGGTCATCCGACAAGCCATTGAACACACCCTGAGCCTGTACGATTCCCGCCAACCTGAAGGCCTCGCCCGCCTGCACAACCTGCTGGAGCGGCAGAGTTATCGCCTGGCCAGTTGGCGCACGGCGGCCGACGATATCAATTGGCGGCGCTTCTTCGACGTCAATGAGCTCGCCGGTCTGCGGATCGAACGGCCAATAGTGTTCGAGGCCACCCACGCAAAAATTTTCCAGCTGATCCGCGACGGCCTGGTGGACGGGTTGCGTATTGACCATATCGACGGTCTTGCTGATCCGCGGGGGTATTGCCGCAAACTGCGACGTCGGGTCGATGCCTTGTCGCCTTCGCGGCACTTCCCGATCTACGTCGAGAAAATTCTTGGCCAGGGCGAAACGCTGCACCGCGACTGGCAGGTGGACGGCAGCACCGGCTATGAGTTCATGGATCAGGTGTCGCTGTTGCAACATGACCCGCAAGGCGCCGACACCCTTGCCTGGCTGTGGACGACTCACAGCGAACGCCCCGCCGACTTCGTTCAAGAGGCACTGCTGGCCCGTCAGCAGATGCTCAACGGCTCTCTTGCGGGGGATTTCGAAAGCGTCGCCCAGGCGCTGTTACAGATTGCCCGCGATGACCTGATGAGCCGCGACTTGACCCTGGGTGCAATTCGCCGGGCGTTGCAGGCACTGATCGTGCACTTTGCGGTATACCGCACCTACATCAGTTCCTGTGGCCGGTCAGCGCAAGACGAGATGTTTTTTCAGCAAGCCATGACCGGTGCCCGTAGCACGCTGGGCGAAACTGACTGGCCGGTGCTCGACTACCTCGAACGCTGGCTCGGCGGCGAGCCATGGCGCAAGCGCCCCGTGGGCAGGCATCGCAAGATCCTCAAGCATGCCTGTGTGCGTTTTCAACAGCTGACGTCCCCGACGGCGGCCAAGGCCGTGGAAGACACCGCGCTCTATCGCTCGGCGGTGCTGCTGTCACGCAACGATGTCGGCTTCAATACCGGGCAGTTCAGCGCCCCTGTCGCCGACTTTCACCAAGCCTGCAGCCAGCGCCTGGCAACCTACCCGGACAACCTGCTGACGACGGCCACCCATGACCACAAACGCGGTGAAGACACCCGCGCCAGGCTGGCCGTGCTCAGCGAACGCAGCGCCTGGTATGTCGAGCAGGTCGAGCACTGGCGAGCGCTGGCCGCACCGCTGCGAATCGATCCCGCAGTGCCTTCAGCCGGTGATGAGCTGATCCTCTATCAGACACTGCTCGGCAGTTGGCCGCTGGAACTGCGCAGCGACGAAACAGCCCTGCAGGACTTCGCTCAACGTTTCTGGCAATGGCAGCAAAAAGCATTGCGCGAGGCCAAACTCCAGAGCAGCTGGAGCGCACCTAACGAGGCATATGAACAAGCCGTTCATGGATTCCTTGAGCGCCTGTTGTTGTCCCCCGAAGGGCTGGAGTTGCGCTCTGCCATCGGCGAGGCCGCGCACGTGATCGCCCCTGCCGGCGCCTTGAATGGTTTGGCTCAAACCTTGCTGCGTCTTACCGTACCTGGCGTCCCTGATCTCTATCAGGGCAATGAGTTCTGGGACTTCAGCCTGGTGGATCCGGACAACCGACGGCCCGTGGATTTCAGCCTTCGGCAGCACGCTTTGGACACGTCTTGCGATATCTCGCAGCTACTAGTGAGCTGGCGTGACGGGCATGTCAAACAAGCGTTGATTGCCCAGGCACTGACCCGGCGCGCCGAGCATCCGGAGCTGTTTCGCCGGGGCCGCTATCAGGCACTGGAAGTGCTCGGTAGCCAGGCCGGACACGTGCTGGCGTTCATGCGCGAAATCGATGGTCAGCGGGCCGTAGTAATTGTTCCAAGGCTTGCGGCCAACTTGCTGGAAATTGGCGCCAAACCGCTGTTAGACGCTCCGGTTTGGGGCGATACCCGGGTAAGACTTCCGGTCGCCGCGTCCGGGCAAAACCTGAAAGGACTTTTTTCAACGTGCGCAGTCACACTCCACAAGGAGTTAATGATCAGTGCCGCGCTGAGGGACTTTCCGGTCAATCTCTTTATACAAACTTGAGTTCAGTTCAGGAGCATTACGATGAGTACCGACGAAAAACGCGTCCGTGAATTTGCCTATCAAATCTGGGAGTCCGAAGGTAAACCTGATGGCCAGGAAGCCCGCCATTGGGAGATGGCGTGCAAGCTGGCAGAAGCCGAAGCCCTGGTCCCGAGCAAACCACCTAAAACCAGTACGACCAAGGCCAAACCCAAAGCCACGCCCTCCGCTGCTGCGCCGGTAGTGGTGCCAGCGGGTGAGAAACCGGCTACCGTGAAAAAACCACGAGCACCGCGTAAACCAGCAGTCAAGTGACGTCATAACAGCCCATGCTATCCATGCATTTTTGTGTGGCGAGCTGGCTCGCCACGATGGGTTCGTTCTCCCTGCAAAAAACGCCAGAGCGGAACATCGAACTCATTTGCAGGAGCACCTATGGCCAAGCCACATAAAGCCGCGCCCGAGCTTCACGCAGTGGCTTCACGTATCCGTGAAGGCTTGCCCTTTCCGCTGGGCGCCACCTGGGATGGCCTTGGGGTCAACTTTGCGCTGTTCTCCGCCAACGCAACCAGGGTCGAACTGTGCCTGTTCGACGACACCGGCGAAGTAGAGCTTGAACGCATCGAGCTGCCGGAATACACCGACGAAATTTTCCACGGCTATCTGCCCGATGCCCATCCCGGCCTGATTTACGGCTACCGCGTCTACGGCGCCTACGATCCGCAAAACGGTCATCGTTTCAACCACAACAAGCTGCTGATTGACCCGTACGCCAAGCAACTGGTGGGCAGGTTGAAATGGTCCGAGGCATTATTCGGCTTTACTATCGGCCACCCTGACGCTGACCTGAGTTTCGACGAACGTGACAGCGCGCCGTTCGTGCCCAAGTGCAAGGTCATCGACCCGGCCCACACCTGGGGGCACGATCATCGCATCAGTGTACCGTGGGACCGGACGATCATTTACGAAGCTCACGTGCGCGGCATGACCATGAGACACCCTGGCGTCCCCGAGAACCTGCGCGGCACGTTCGCCGGGCTGATGGTCGACGACGTTGTGGAACATATCCGCAAACTCGGTGTGTCGTCGGTCGAATTGATGCCGATCCATGCCTTCGTCAACGACCAGCATCTGCTGCACAAGGGCATGACCAATTACTGGGGCTACAACAGCATCGCTTTCTTCGCCCCGGACCCGCGGTACCTGGCCAGTGGCAAGATCGCCGAGCTCAAGGAAATGGTTGCGCACCTGCACGAAGCCAATCTGGAAGTGATTCTCGACGTAGTCTACAACCACACGGCCGAAGGCAACGAGCAAGGCCCGACCCTGTCCATGCGTGGCATCGACAACGCCTCTTACTACCGCTTGAATCCGGACGACAAACGCTTCTACATCAATGATTCCGGGACTGGCAACACCCTGGACCTGAGTCACCCTTGCGTGCTGCAGATGGTCACCGACTCACTGCGCTACTGGGCCACGGAGATGCACGTGGACGGCTTTCGTTTTGACCTGGCGACCATTCTCGGGCGTTATCACAATGGCTTCAACGAACGCCACAGCTTCCTCGTTGCCTGCCGCCAGGATCCGGTGCTACGTCAGGTAAAAATGATCGCCGAGCCTTGGGACATCGGTCCCGGTGGTTATCAGGTCGGTCGTTTCCCTCCGGGTTGGGTCGAGTGGAACGACCGCTTTCGCGATACCGTCCGGGCGTTCTGGAAAGGCGACGACGGCCAGCTCGCAGACTTCGCCGCACGCATGACCGCCTCCGGCGAATTGTTCAATCAGCGCGGCCGTCGGCCTTATACGTCGCTCAATTTCATCACCGCCCACGATGGTTTCACCCTGTACGACCTGGTGTCCTACAACGACAAACACAACGAGGCCAACGACGAGAACAATCAGGACGGCAGCAACAACAACCTGTCCTGGAACCACGGCGTGGAAGGCCCGACTGACGACCCTGAAATCAACGCTCTGCGCGCGCGCCAGATGCGCAACTTGGTTGCCACCCTGTTGCTGTCCCAAGGCACACCGATGCTGGTGGCCGGCGACGAATTCGCCCGCACCCAGCACGGCAACAACAACGCCTACTGCCAGGACAGCGAAATCGGCTGGGTCAACTGGGACCTGGACGAAGACGGCAAGTCGTTGCTCAAGTTCGTCAAACGCCTGATAAAGCTGCGCCTGGCCTATCCGGTCCTGCGTCGCGGACGCTTTCTGGTGGGCAATTACAACGAGGACATCGGCGTCAAGGACGTCACCTGGCTCGCGCCGCACGGTGGTGAAATGACCACCGAACAATGGGAAGAGAGCCACGGCCGCTGCCTGGGCATGTTGCTCGACGGCCGCGCCCAGGAGACCGGCATTCGCCGCCCGGGCGCAGACGCGACCTTGTTACTGGTGGTCAACGCCCATCACGACGTGGTCAATTTTCGTCTCCCGCAAGTGCCTGACGGCGGTTTCTGGACCTGTATGGTGGACACCAACCAACCGTCGATTCGAGGCCAGGAGCGCCTGGACTTCGATCACCAATACTCGGTAACCGGCCGCTCGCTACTGCTGTTCGAGCTGCAGCATGAGGAAGAAGATTGAAATCTCCGTTGAAGGCATTGATCCTGCCGGTATAAAAAAACTGCGACCGGTTCTTCATACAAGGGAGACTTAACCCGGAGTATGAGCAATACTCAGCTCGCGGCGATCCAGGACTCGGAGCGCCAGCAAACCTCTATCGACACGTCATCACCGGCGTGCAGAGGATTGACCACAAGCCACCGTTCAAGACTGGCTGCGGTATCAAAACAAGGACGTGACGCCGATGAAACCTGTCTCCCTCCCCGACAGCACCCTCCCTGCGCAGATATGGAACAGTGCGCTCGAGCTGGAAAATATCCCGGTCATCAGTACCAGCATGCTGGTCCCGCCAGGCGCTCGCGCGGTCGTGATCGCTCCTCACCCCGGCGACGAGGTGGTGACCTGCGGTGGTCTGTTACAGCTATTGGCCAGTCTGGGCCACCCCTTGCAACTGATCTCGATCACCGACGGCAGTGCCAGTCATCCGGGCTCGAACCTATGGTCGGCCAAGCGCCTGAGCGTATTCCGCCCGCAGGAAAGCGTCGAAGCCCTCCGGCGTCTGGGGCTGCCGATGCACAGCCTGAAGTGGATCCGCGGCGGCTTCACCGACAACGCCCTGGGCGAATGCGAGCATCAGCTGACCCAGTTCATAGCGCGCTATTTGCGACCTGGTGATGTGGTCTTCAGCACCTGGCGTGAAGATGGCGATGTCGACCATGACACCGTTGGCCGGGCCAGCGCCAAGGCCGCGGCGATGGTCGACGCGCACTTTCATGAAGTACCGGTCTGGGCCTGGCACTGGCCGGTCCGCGAACAAGGCCTGATTCCCTGGCAACGGGCGCGTAAGATTCGTCTGAACACCTGGACCGTGGCCCGAAAAAGCCATGCGACCCATGCCTACGCCAGCCAACTGGATGGCGAGCCCGCTATCGGTATCGCACCGATGCTGCCGCGGGTCATCCTGGAGCGCATGCGCCTGCCATACGAGATCGTGTTTGTGTAATCGATGCAAGCGCGGATCAATACACCGGTAAACGCTGAACTGTCGGGCAAAGCATCAGTCGCATAAGTCATCAGCCCTGAATCAGAGGAGCGACCGTGAGCAACGAATCAGACAGGCGCCCCGTCAGCCCGGCATCAACCAGCAACCCATCGGTGATTCATCGCCTGAGAGTTCTGACGGTCAACACCCACAAGGGCTTCACGGCCTTCAACCGGCGCTTCATCCTGCCAGAATTGCGCGAAGCGGTTCGCAGCACCTCGGCGGACCTGGTGTTTTTGCAAGAGGTGCTGGGCGAGCACGACCGCCACGCCTCGCGCTACTTCAATTGGCCGCAGCAGTCACAGTACGAGTTTCTCGCTGACAGCATGTGGAAGGACTTTGCCTATGGACGCAACGCGGTCTATCCGGACGGCCATCACGGCAACGCCCTGTTGTCGAAATACCCAATCAGGCAACACCGCAATCTCGACGTATCCATCACCGGCCCCGAACGTCGCGGGCTGCTGCATTGTGTGCTGGAAGTGCCGGGGCATAACGAAGTTCATGCGATCTGCGTGCATTTGAGTTTGCTGGAAAGCCATCGTCAGTTGCAGCTGGCCCTGCTCTGCCAACTGCTCGAATCGCTACCCGACGATGCGCCGGTCATCATCGCTGGCGACTTCAACGATTGGCAGTTGCAAGGCAACGCCACCCTCGCCCGGCGCGACTATCTGCATGAAGCCTTCGAGCGCCATCTCGGGCGCCCGGCCAAGACCTATCCGGCACGCTGGCCACTGCTGCGTCTGGACCGTATTTACTTGCGCAACGCCAGCAGCCACGAGCCGAAGATTCTCAGTCACAGGCCGTGGACACATCTTTCCGATCACTTGCCATTGGCAGTTGAAGTGCACTTCTAACAACCCGAAGCCGATCATTTTAGCCGAGTCGGCACCGTCGGCGATCCGGGTGTCAGGGTAGTCCGGTAGTCTAATAGCTACCCGACAAAAGGCTCTAGCCAGCGTCCTGGAAAATGATTTGACGTACAAACAAGAGCTTAGAGAATGTATAAATATCAATAATTTGACGACTCTAAATTAACCATACCGCCCATCGTCCAATTTCTTGACGCAACGTCAAGGGTCTTCTTAGCTTCACCTTACTACCCCCGGAAATACCATCAGGGGCAAGCCTCCAAACGCCCGCGCAAGCAGGCCGACAGGGCTTTGCCCCAATAAATTCGGTCGCCCCTCATTCGGGGTAGGAGAGACGCCAAAGCGAGATAAGGCATGCCATTGCAAGGTAGACCTCCATGAAAATTTCCATCACCTCACAAGAGATCAAAATCACTATTTACACCGTTTCGACTTCACTGCTGCTGTGCTCTGCCATGGAGGTTCAGGCAGCCTCCGCCGATGATGAGTCGATCCCCTGGTATCGCCAGGACGTTCCAGCGTTTACCTTGCCAACACCTGACTCGATGTTCACTGGCCGTTACACTACAAACCCCACCCTCGACACTCACCCGTTGACTGTTTACGAGGCCGCGCCCGCTGCATGGGAGCGCGTGTATGGTCAAGCCTCCAGACAGGCTGAAACCGACTACCTCACCTCCCAGTCTTCCGGCAACGTCGATGGCCTTCTCAAGGGACCAGCGCTCTACACCGTGCAAAACGATAGCGGGCACACCCAACGTGTCGGCTTGCTGGGTGGTCAGAGCCAGTTCCAGACCAACAGCAATGGCATTGTGATTACCCGCGCCATGGCCGCCCCCCGTAACGATAGCCTCGATCTACAAGGCTCGAGCCTCGGCGCCTACTGGAGCCTGACCGGTTCGCAGGGCTGGCATGTGGATTTGACCGCAAGCGGTGGCCGGGTCAACGGCTACAACCGCACCGATCAGGGCGCACGGCAAGCGACCGAAGGTAGCGCGGTGACGCTGTCGGTCGAAGGCGGATTTCCCATCGGCATCAACGAAAACTGGGTAGTCGAACCCCAGGCGCAGTTGATCAACCAACGAATTAGCCTGGACACCCCGAATGCCGGAAGTGGCAACTACTCGTCCAGCGACTTGACCTCCTGGAGTGGCCGGGTTGGTGCGCGCTTGAAAGGTAACTACCAGATTAGCGGGCTGCCGATCGAACCCTACGTGCGGACCGACTTGTGGCACACGGTAAACAGCACTGACACGCTGACTCTCGGCCAGGTCGACAAGATCAGCAATAGCCGCAACTCCTCCACCGTTGAACTGGGCCTTGGCCTGATAGCCAAGGTCTCGCCCACTGTGAACCTTTATATGAGCGCCGATTACAGCAGCGACGTCGACACCAATGCCCTCAACGGCTTGATCGGCGTCCTGGGTGTGCAGATGCGTTGGTGAGGGTTTGCCGCGACAAGCGTCAAACCTGTGGCGAGGGGGCTTGCCCTTCGCCACAATTGCCCGCGAATGATTACACAGCGGCCGCTATCGCCCGCTCAACCCTCCGGCCGCAAGATCAACACCGCCAACGGCGGCAGATTCAACACCAACGACAACTCCTGACCATGGCTGGGCTCCTCCTCGGTGATAACGCCGCCACCGTTGCCATAGTTGGAGCCGGCATAGGTGTCGGCATCGCTGTTGAGCACCTCGCTCCAGCGCCCGGCAAAGGGCACACCGATCCGATAGGCCTGACGAGGCACCGGCGTGAAGTTGGCCACCACCAGCACCGGGCGCCCTTGCTTGCTCCAGCGCAACCAGGCGTAGACGCTGTTGATCGCGTCATCACCGATCAACCACTGGAAACCCTGCGGCGCATCGTCCTGATCGTGCAGTGCCGGCTCCTCGCGGTACAGCCGGTTGAGGTCTGTCACCAGTTTCTGCACACCTCTGTGCTCCGGGTACTGCAGCAAATACCAATCAAGCTGCTGATCGTGATTCCACTCCCGCCATTGGCCGAACTCGCACCCCATGAACAGCAGCTTCTTGCCCGGATGCGTCCACATGAACGTCAGGTAAGCCCGCAGGTTGGCGAATTTCTGCCAGCGATCACCGGGCATTTTGTCGATCAGCGAATGCTTGCCGTGCACCACTTCGTCATGGGAAATCGGCAGGATGAAACGCTCGGACCAAGCGTAAACCAGGCCGAAGCTCAACTCGTTGTGATGGTGAGCGCGGTACACCGGATCCTGCTGAATGTAGTGCAGCGAGTCGTGCATCCAGCCCATGTTCCATTTGTACGCGAAACCCAGCCCACCCTGCTGAGTGCCCTGACTCACACCAGGCCAGGCCGTGGACTCCTCGGCAATCATCAGTGCACCCGGTGCCTCCAGGGCAATCACGTCGTTCAGGTGGCGAACAAAATCGATGGCTTCCAGGTTCTCGCGACCACCATGACGATTGGGCACCCACTCGCCCGCATTGCGTGAGTAGTCGCGGTAGAGCATCGAGGCCACCGCATCCACGCGCAGACCGTCGACATGGTAATGCTTGAGCCAGTGCAGCGCCGAAGCCAGCATGAATCCGTGAACCTCGGTGCGACCCAGGTTGTAGATCAGCGTGTCCCAGTCCTGATGGAAGCCTTCCAGCGGGTTGCCATACTCATACAGCGCCGTGCCGTCGAACTGCGCCAGACCATGGGCGTCGGTAGGGAAATGCGCCGGCACCCAATCGAGAATCACGCCGATATCCGCCTGATGGCAGGCGTTGACGAAGGCGGCGAAATCATCTGCCGAGCCGTAACGAGCACTCGGGGCAAACTGCGACAACGGCTGATAGCCCCAGGAGCCACCGAACGGATGCTCCATGATCGGCATCAGTTCGATATGGGTGAACCCAAGACTCTTCACATAAGGAATCACACGTTCGGCCAGCTCATGCCAGTTATATTGGCGCGAGACCTCACCCAGGTCGTCGACTTCGCACTGCCAGGAGCCGGCATGCAGCTCATAGATCGACAGCGGTGCATCCGGTCGCTGGCGCTCGCCTCGGGCCTGCATCCAGTCGTTGTCTTGCCAGTCGATCTTCAGCGGGGAAGCGACTTTCGACGCGGTGTCCGGCGGCAGCTGAGTCGCCAGCGCCATAGGGTCGGCCTTGAGCGGCAGAATCCCGTCCGCACCAAGAATTTCGTACTTGTAGGCCTCGCCTGCCTGCAGGCGCGGGATAAACAATTCCCACACACCTGAGGAATGGCGCAAGCGCATGGGATGCCGACGACCGTCCCAGACGTTGAAGTCACCCACCACCGACACCCGCCGGGCATTCGGTGCCCACACTGCAAAGCGCACGCCGTCGACGCCGTCCACGGTCTTCAATTGCGCGCCAAGGCAGGCGCTCAGGTCGCGGTGGTTGCCTTCGGCGAACAGGTAAAGGTCCATCTCGCCGAGCAGTTGGCCAAAGCTGTAGGGGTCTTCGCTGGTCTGCTCGGCGCCAGCCCAATTGATCCGCAACTGATAGGCCTGAGCCCGGTCGAAATGCCCGACAAACAGACCCGGTACATCGGCCTCGCTCAAACTTCCGAGCACCTCCCCACTGCCCCTGGCCAGCACCTGAACACTCAGGGCACCCGGTAAAAACGCGCGGATAATCTGCCCGCCTGCACCATCGTCATGGGGGCCCAGAATTGCAAACGGATCGCGATGCTCGGCACGCACCAAGGCGTCAATATCCTTTGCGCCGGGCAGCAATGTCACTCTCGAATGACCCTGTTCCCTGTTTGAGAAACTCATGACTGCTCTCCACTGGTCTCTGTGTCGGAAAAGGGTTTAAGCCCCCTCAATAATCCATACAAGCCGTGCAATGGCACCGGCAGCCAAGTGGGTCGATTTTCGGCTTCATACACCACTTCATAGGCTGCTTTCTCCAGACAGAACAACGCCAGCGCGGCGTCTTCACCTTCGTCGTTTTGCCATGCATGAGCAAGACTAGCCGTTGCCAGCCGATATGCCTGAACAAAGGCATGCCGCGCTTCACTCAAATACCGATCCGTCACACGCGCGCGCGCGGCATGGGCCTGTGCCGAGCCGTCGACACCCTGCACATTCAGCGCCATCGCCGCCGCATAGTCGAACGAACGCAGCACGCCGCTGACATCCTTGTACGGGCTGTGTTTGCCACGACGTTCATGCAATGCGCGGGCCGGTTCGCCTTCGAAGTCGATCAGGTAGGCATCGTTCTTGATCACCAGCACCTGTCCCAGGTGCAGATCACCGTGTACCCGCATACGCAAGCCGCCGACAGTTTGTTTTGCCAGGCTCTGGATGTGGCTCAGCAGGGCTTCTTTGTGTTGCAGCAAACGGCTGACCAATACCTGATCTTCAGGCCCAAGCCCGGTCCGATGTTGCTCGAGCATCTGCAAGGCGCACCCCAGTTGCGTGCCGATGTGTCTGGCCCACTCTTGCGTATCCTTGAGCGTACTCGGTTTCGGACTGAAGTCCGGGTTATCGCTGGGCGCGGCCAACACCTGGTGCATCTCGCCCAGGCGCTGACCCAGCATGCCGGCGAAATCCTTCAGTTCGCCCAACGCGTTGTAATGCTGTTCCTGTTCGGAAACAGCCTCGGCCAATTCATCGCGAATCGCCCGTTCAAGGTTGTTCTGCGTCCACTCCCAGGCGTCCCCCTGATTACTCAGATACCCTTGCGCGATCATCAACAGATTGTCCTGGCCCTGCTCGTCACGGCGAATCACCGAGCCGAGCAGCGGTGAAATATGAGGGAAGCCCGCCGAGGTCAAATAAGCCCCCATTTCCAGCTCCGGATGAACACCGGCGCTGACTTTGCGGATCAGTTTGAGCACCAGACTGCTGCCGACCACCACTGAACTGTTGGACTGTTCGGCCGACAGATATCGCACTTCAGCTTCCTCGCTCAGGCCCAGCCTGGCCAGTTCGGCGGTGGCCTCGAAGCGAATCTCGCCTGCGCTTGTCGGCAATACGGTCTGCGTCTGGATGCCCTGCAAAATCGCCCGCACAAAGGTATCGAGGCTGAAGGCATCGGTGATCAAACCGACTTGTCGTCCACGCCGGACCCGCGCCAGTGCAAGCTGCTGCGCCAAGGCTGTGCTGAACTGATCCTCGGCCAACAGACCGAACGGCAACTGATAGCGACTGGCCTGCCCATCGCTGGTGACCTCGATTTCGCTGAGCAGCACCGGATGCTGCGGGTCGCCAAAGCGCACGCCGTAGGCGATATGCACCCGTTCGATCGCCGAGTCCTTGCCAGCGAACCAACGCCGCTTCGGCAACCAGGTCGGCAGCGACGTCTGCTCCAGGGTGGTGCGTGACGGCGCTTCGAGCAATTCTTCGAGGCGTTCTTTCAGGACCAGGGTGGTGAAGTCCGGCATGCTTTGCGCCGGCTCCACATGCCAGCTCGGCATTTGATTTTCCGCCGCCAGTACAAACCAGTAAAAACCGTACGGAGCCAGCGTCAGCAGAAAATTCAATTGGCCAATCGGCGGGAAGGCGTTCCCGCCGAGCATTTCCACCGGCACCATGCCCGCGAAAGCCGACAGATCCAGTTCTGCGGCCTGTGCACTGCGGGACACGTTGGCCACGCAAAGGATAATTTCGTGCTTGCCGTCGGCTCCTGTGTATTCCCGGGTATAGGCCAGAATCCGTCGATTGCTCGGCGACAGCATTTTCAGCGTACCGCGACCGAACGCTTTCGACTGTTTACGAACGGCCAGCATCCGCCGATGCCAGTTCAACAATGAATGCGGATCGACGGCCTGGGTCTCGACATTGACCGACAGATAGCCGTAGAGCGGGTCCATGATCGGTGGCAGCACCAGGCTGGCCGGATTGGCGCGCGAGAATCCACCGTTACGGTCGATCGACCATTGCATCGGCGTGCGCACGCCGTCGCGGTCGCCCAGATAGATGTTGTCGCCCATGCCGATCTCATCACCGTAATACAGCGTCGGGGTGCCCGGCATCGACAGCAGCAGGCTGTTGAGCAGCTCTATGCGACGGCGGTCACGCTCCATCAAGGGTGCCAGGCGTCGACGAATCCCCAGATTGATCCGCGCCCGACGGTCGGCCGCGTAGTAATTCCACAGGTAATCGCGCTCTTTGTCGGTGACCATTTCCAGGGTCAGTTCATCGTGATTGCGCAGGAAAATCGCCCACTGGCAGTTGACGGGAATCTCCGGGGTCTGACGCAGGATGTCGGTGATCGGAAAACGGTCTTCCTGGGCCAACGCCATGTACATGCGTGGCATCAACGGGAAGTGAAAGGCCATGTGACACTCGTCGCCATTCTGGCCTTTGCTGTCAGCATCGCCAAAATACAGCTGTGTATCTTCCGGCCATTGGTTGGCTTCAGCCAGCAGCATACGGTCCGGGTAGTTGGCGTCGATCTCGGCACGGATCTGTTTGAGCACCTGATGGGTTTCGGGCAGGTTCTCGTTATTGGTGCCGTCACGTTCGATCAGGTACGGAATGGCGTCCAGCCGCAGGCCGTCGATGCCCATGTCCAGCCAGTAGCGCATCACCGAGAGTACGGCTTTCATGACTTGCGGGTTATCGAAATTCAGATCGGGCTGGTGGGAATAGAAGCGGTGCCAGAAGTACTGGCCGGCCACCGGATCCCAGGTCCAGTTGGATTTTTCGGTGTCGAGAAAGATGATCCGCGTGCCGTCGTACTTCTGATCGTTATCGGACCACACATAAAAGTCCCGCGCCTTTGATCCCGGTTTGGCTTTGCGCGCCCGCTGAAACCACGGGTGCTGGTCCGAAGTGTGGTTGATCACCAGTTCAGTGATGACCCGCAGCCCGCGCTGGTGAGCCTCGGCGATAAAGCGCCTGGCGTCGGCCATGGTCCCGTAGTCGGCGTGAACGCCCCGGTACTCGGCAATGTCGTAACCATCGTCGCGACGCGGTGAGGGGTAGAACGGCAGCAGCCAGATGGTGTTCACACCCAGATCGGCAATGTAATCGAGCTTGGCGATCAGACCTGGAAAATCGCCGATTCCGTCGTTATTGGAGTCGAAAAATGACTTTATATGGACTTGATAAATCACCGCATCCTTGTACCAGAGCGGGTCCTTGATAAAGCTTGCTGACTTGGGTTTCTTTGCCATTGGAAACTCCTGGACTGATCGGATCGTTCCCACGCTCTGCGTGGGAATGCCTCACCGGACGCTCCGCGTCCGCTCTTGGTGTGACGCGGAGCGTCACGGGCTGCATTCCTTTGCTGCGCATGGGAACGATCAAAAGCGCTCTGCGTGGGAACGATCAACCCGTCATCGTCACACTGCCGATATCCGCCAGATCCCGAACGGCTGATTCCACGGCTCGATGCGCATCCACTGGGTTTTGCCGTACCAGGTCCACCGATGACCGTTCATCAAATCCTCGCCGCGGGTTTGCGCGTCGTCGGGTAAGCCCATCTCCCATAGCGGCAGCTCGAAGTTCGCCTCTTGCACATTGAATGGATCGAGGCTGACCGCCACCAGAACGAAGTTGCTGCCATCGGCGCTGCGTTTGCCGAAATACAGAATGTTGTCGTTCCAGGCGTTATAGATTTTCAAACCCAAATGACTGTGCAGTGCCGGGTTCTGCCGACGTATGCGGTTGAGCTGGGTGATCTCGGCGATGATGTTGCCGGGGGCGTTGAAGTCGCGGGGGCGGATCTGATATTTCTCCGAGTCCAGATACTCTTCCTTGCCCGGCACCGGCGCGGCTTCACACAGCTCGAAGCCCGAGTACATACCCCACAGCCCCGAGCCCATGGTCGCCAGCGCGGCGCGGATCAGGAAACCGGCACGACCGGACTCATGCAGAAAAGCCGGATTGATATCCGGCGTATTGACGAAGAAATTCGGGCGGAAGCACTCGCGCCACGGCGACTGGTTGAGCTCGGTGAAATACGTCGCCAGTTCAGCCTTGGTGTTGCGCCAGGTGAAGTAAGTGTAGCTCTGGGAAAAGCCAACCTTGCCCAGGCGCGCCATCATCGCCGGCGTGGTAAAGGCCTCGGCAAGAAAAATCACCTCGGGGTACACCGCCCGTACATCCGCAATCATCCACTGCCAGAACGGCAAAGGCTTGGTGTGCGGGTTATCGACGCGAAAGATCTTCACCCCCTCCTCGACCCAGCCGACGACGACGTCCCGCAACGCCATCCACAGACCGGGAATCGCATCGGTGGCATAGAAGTCGACGTTGACGATGTCCTGATACTTCTTCGGCGGGTTTTCGGCGTACTTAATGCTGCCGTCCGGCCGCCAGTTGAACCAGCCTGGGCGCTGCGTGAGCCAGGGGTGATCCTGGGAACACTGGATGGCGAAATCCAGAGCGATTTGCAGCCCATGTTCAGCGGCAGCGGCCACCAGGCGGCGAAAGTCTTCACGACTGCCCAACTCTGAATGAATCGCCTCATGCCCGCCCTCGTCGCTGCCGATGGCATAAGGGCTGCCCGGATCATCAGGACCACACGTCAGCGAATTGTTCGGACCTTTGCGGTAGCTGCGGCCAATCGGGTGGATCGGCGGAAAGTACAAAACATCGAAGCCCATGTCATGGATCATCGACAATCGCGAGTGCACATCATTGAACGTGCCATGGCGCGCCGGGTCATCGGTGATCGAGCGGGGAAACAGCTCATACCAACTGGCGAACTGCGCCAGCTCACGCTCGACGTCCAACGGGTATTCAGGGCTGATGCTCAAGTAGGCACGATGATTGGCCTGGGCCATCAGCTCAGCGCTGCGCTCATGCACAAACAACGCGACTTGCCGGGTTTCCGGCAAACCGCAGAGTTCATGATGCAAAGCGCTCAACTGCTCGCTCAATACCCCTTCACTGCGCTCGACCGCTTGTTGCACCAGGTTGCGTCCTTCCTGCAACTCCAGGCTGACCGGTACGCCGGCCATATGTTTCTTGCCCAGCTCATAACAAAAACTGGCGAACTGATCGATCCAGGCTTCGATGCAAAACACATAGCGACCCTGGGCGGGCACCGTGAACTGCCCTTGCCAGCCGTTATTACCGAGGTCGGTCATGGCTTCGCTTTGCCACGCGCTATCAGCCTCCGCGCGCCAACGGAGGTTGACCGCCAGCTTGTCATGCCCGTCGGCGAACACCTTGCTGGTGACTGTCACCGGCTGGCCCACCAGGGCTTTGGCCGCAAACTGCCCTCCATCGATGACAGGCTGGGTGCTTTCGATCGCAATGCGTGGCAACAGCAACGCCTGCGACAAAGGCAATTTCGGGTTGTGTTCAAGTTCTGTCGGTGTTTCAGCAATCATTGAGCATCTCTCCCTACGCCCCCTTGGACGCTCTTGTGCCTGGTCGTGCCTCACAGGCGCTGGTCTGTCTGTGAATGAACTCACTTAGGTTCCGAGCCAAGAGCAGGCACAAAAGTTCAGACTGATTTGCCTGCGGCGTACCCTCGGCAAAATCGGCAGTCATCGTCACCTGCCGACGTTCAACCGCTTTACTCCTGTCACCAACAAGCAGAAACGAGGCCATGTTCATGGGTATCTCAATTGCGCGTGAAAAAGATCCGCCGACTCAAGCGCCCCCTATTAGCGGCCCAACAGAAGCGATAAGCATAGGTAGAAAACCAATGGGTGACCTGCGTGAGGGATGGTTTTTACAGCCTACCGTTCGTCGCTTTATTCATGGCAAGCCTGCAAGTCGCAGGCTTTATTTTTTAGAAACTCCAATAAACGCCCTACAGCAGCACTGCCCTGCGCACTGAATCGCGAGCAACTAAAAGATAGTCGACCGACCTGTGACCCCTACAACTACGAGCTACTGAACTTCTACAACAAACACTTCAAAACATCCGATAGAGCCGTGCCCGAAAAGAGACAGCGGTCACTAAGAGAAACCCTTGATCAACTGAGCAGAAACAACGACATCGACTTCAGTAAACATGAACTGCAGAAACCATCGACTGGGGACGACACACCTTTATCGGAAACTGAATAAGGCCTGCGCGAACTATTACTCATCCGTCTCCGGCAACCGAACCACCCTCGGCATCACACTAAATATCGCCAATACCGGCAAGGTACTTGGCACCGTAGCAGGCGCGGTAGACCGTCGTTAGCATTCGCAGGCCACCGAGGGTGGTTCGGTGATTTGACTGATCCGGATTGCAGGCAGCGGCCAGCGCCTGCGTCGGGGGCTGTCGTGTCGCTGTAATGGGGACGCCAAGGGTGCTGCAACTTGTCGCAGGCAAGCGTCTGGCGCTCATCTGATCCGCTTTTTATTCCGATACCTGAGTCTGTTATGCAAACAGATCGCTCGTCATAGTGCAGCTGCCTGATGGAGGCTGATGAGCGAAAGACCATGAGCGATAGAATCCCCGTCCGACTAGTAGAAACATTCGAGCCTTCGCGTCCAAAGATGAAGGCCAAATCCAGCGACAACCTGATTCATACCCGAAGCTTCACCGGTTTGTTCCGCACCTTGCGGGTGAGCGGTGCAGGCTTTTTGTTCCTGGCGTTCTTTGGCACCGTGTGGCTGAACTGGGGCGGCCGTCAGGCGGTGCTCTGGGACTTGTCGGACAGCAAATTCCACATCTTCGGTGCTACCTTCTGGCCGCAGGATTTCATTCTGCTCTCGGCGCTACTGATCATCTGCGCCTTTGGCTTGTTCGCGATCACCGTGTTCGCCGGGCGAGTCTGGTGTGGCTATACCTGTCCTCAGAGCTCCTTTACCTGGCTGTTCATGTGGTGCGAAAAGGTCACCGAGGGCGAGCGCAACCAGCGAATCAAACTACAAGCCGCGCCCTGGGGCCTGAACAAACTGATGCGCCGCTCGGTCAAGCACACTATGTGGCTGGCCATCAGCCTGCTCACCGGCTTGACCTTTGTCGGTTACTTCACGCCAATCCGGCCGCTGGCCAACGAGCTGCTGACCCTGCAAATGGGTGGCGTCAGTCTGTTCTGGGTGCTGTTTTTTACCGGTGCGACGTACATCAATGCCGGTTGGTTGCGCGAAGCGGTGTGCATGCACATGTGCCCCTATGCCCGCTTTCAGAGCGTGATGTTCGACAAAGACACCCTGACCATTTCCTACGATGTTGCCCGCGGCGAAAATCGTGGCCCACGCAAACGCGGCGTGGCATCGGCCGAGGTTGGGCTGGGTGACTGCATCGACTGCCAACTGTGCGTGCAGGTCTGCCCCACCGGTATCGATATCCGTGACGGCTTGCAGATGGAATGCATAGGTTGCGCAGCCTGTATCGATGCCTGCGATTCGATCATGGACAAAATGGGCTATGCCCGCGGGCTGGTCAGCTATACCTCGGAGCATGAGTTGCAAGGTGGCAAGACTCACCTGTTGCGCCCACGACTGGTCGGTTACACCGTGGTGCTGCTGCTGATGATCGGCGCGTTGGCCCTGGCGTTGGTGGAACGGCCGATGGTCTCGCTGGATGTGAGCAAGGATCGTGGCCTGTTCCGCGAAAACAGTCTGGGCCAGATCGAGAACATCTACAGCCTGAAGATCATCAACAAGACCCAGCAACGCCAGCAATACAACCTGGCCCTGGTGGATGGCGATGGCTTCCAGTTGCAGGGCAAGACGGAGCTGAGCCTGGCGCCGGGCGAGATCGTGGATATCCCCGTGTCGGTGGCGATGACGACTGACCGCCCAAGCAGCAGCTCGCAAAAAATCAGCTTCATGATTACCGACAGCGATGACCCGAGCGTACACAGCGTCGCGCAAAGTCGTTTTGTTGCGCCGTTGAATCGGTAGACTCTCTAGCGAGCGCTCGATCGCGGGCAAGCCTCGCTCCTACGGTGTGCGCAATTCTGTAGGAGCGAGGCTTGCCCGCGAAGAAGTCAGCCGAATATTTCTGTATGACACTGAACCGGGCCTTAGATGAAACGCTACGAAAAATTCGCTGACGACATCGCTGAACTGATCCGCCGCGGGGTGCTCGGCCCTGGCCAGCGCGTGCCATCGGTGCGCTATGCCAGCCAGACCTATGGAGTTAGCCCGTCCACGGTGTTCCAGGCGTATTACCTGCTGGAACGTCGTGGTCTGATCCGTGCCCGACCGCGCTCCGGCTACTTCGTCAACACCCACGCGCCGAGCCCGTTCTCGGAGCCGGTGATCAGCAGCCAGGTCAACGAATCCACTGAAGTCGATGTCAGCGAACTGGTGTTCTCGGTCCTTGATTCGATCAAGGACCCGACCACCATCCCCTTCGGCTCGGCCTTCCCCAGCCCGACCCTGTTCCCGCTGCAACGTCTGGCCCGTTCACTGGCCAGCGCCAGCCGCGAAATGGACCCACGGATGGTGGTCACCGACATGTCGCCGGGCAACCCGCAACTGCGTCGGCAGATCGCCCTGCGCTACATGGTCGGCGGCTTGATGCTGCCCATGGAAGAACTGCTGATCACCAACGGCGCCCTCGAGGCCCTGAACCTGTGCCTGCAAGCGGTGACCGAACCCGGTGACCTGGTGGCCATCGAAGCCCCGGCGTTCTATGCCAGCCTGCAAGTGCTGGAACGACTCAAGCTCAAAGCCGTGGAAATCCCCGTGCATCCACGGGACGGCATCGACCTTGGCGTCCTGGCGCAAACCCTCGAGCGCCACCCGATCAAGGCCTGCTGGTGCATGACCAGCTTCCAGAACCCCATGGGCGCGACGATGCCCGAGGCCAAAAAACAGGAACTTGTGGAGCTGCTGCGCACTCATCAAGTGCCGCTGATCGAGGACGACGTCTACGCCGAACTCTATTACGGTCAACAGGCACCGAAACCGGCCAAGGCTTTCGACACCGAAGGCCTGGTGATGCACTGCGGCTCCTTCGCCAAAAGCCTGGCTCCCGGCTACCGTATCGGCTGGGTCGCCGCCGGGCGCTATGCACAGAAAATCGAACGCCTGAAACTCATGACCTCACTCTGCGCCTCGATGCCCGCCCAGGCCGCCATCGCCGACTACTTGCAACACGGCGGCTACGACCGCCACTTGCGCAAACTACGTTACGCCCTGGAAGAGCAACAAAGCGCCATGCTCGCCGCCATCGCCCGCTACTTCCCGGCGCAAACCCGCGTCAGCCAACCGGCCGGCGGCTACTTCCTGTGGCTGGAACTGCCGGCGCAGATGGACTCATTGAAGTTATTCCAGATGGCACTGGCCCAGGGCATCAGCATCGCACCGGGGCCGATCTTCTCGCCAACCCGGCGGTTCAGGAATTGCATTCGGTTGAATTACGGCAGCCCCTGGAACGAGGCTGCCGAGAAGGCGATGGAAACGCTGGGGCGGATTGTGCGGTCGTTCTGATGGTTCAGTGTGATCGTTCCCACGCTCCTGCGTGGGAATGCAGCCCGTGACGCTCTGCGTCACTGCCGAAGCGGACGCGGAGCGTCCAGTGAGGCATTCCCACGCAGAGCGTGGGAACGATCCAACTCCCCCACCCTAATCACCAAGTGGATTGATCTTCAAGACCGGCCCTATGGATCGTTCCCACGCTCCCGCGTGGGAATGCAGCCCGTGACGCTCTGCGTCACAAAAGCGGACGCAGAGCGTCCAGTGAGGCATTCCTTTGCTGCGCGTGGGAACGATCATTAAACAGACGATGCAGCTCTAAAGCCCTACCGCCCACCGCCCAGATCCACAAAAGTCCCGGTCGCATAGGAAGCCTTGTCCGACAGTAGCCAGATAATCGCCTCGGCCACTTCATCGGGGCGGCCGCCGCGGGCCATCGGAATGCCGGATTCGAGTTTGCTGACGCGGTCCGGGTCGCCGCTCAGGGCGTGGAAATCGGTGTAGATGTAGCCGGGGCGCACCGCATTGACGCGGATACCCTCGCCTGCCACTTCTTTGGAAAGACCGATAGTGAAGCTGTCCAGTGCGCCTTTGGAGGCCGCGTAGTCGACGTACTCACCGGGGGCTCCCAGACGCGAGGCGACGGAGGATACGTTGACGATACTGCCGCCCTGGCCGCCGTGTTTGGGGGACATGCGCAACACCGCATGCTTGGCGCAGAGAATCGGCCCCAGCACATTGGTTTTCATGACTTTGAGAATACGAAACTCGGACATTTGATCGACCCGGGATTTGTGCCCCACGGTGCCCGCGTTGCTGACCAGTGCCGTCACCCGACCCAGTTCGGTATCGACCCGATGGAACAGGCCGATGACTTCGTCTTCGATACTGACATCGGCGCGCACGGCAATCGCCTGGACACCCAGCGCGCGGACTTGCTCGAGCACCTGCTGAGCGGCCAGCTCGTCCGCCTGGTAATTGATGCAGATCCGATAACCCTGCTGCGCTGCCAGAAGTGCAGTGGCCGCGCCGATACCGCGGCCGCCGCCGGTGATGACCATGACTCTGTCCATGCTTGCTCCCCCATTCAAACCTTAAGCATTGGCTGCACAATACCTGCCAGCGAGTGCTTTTGCATGGGGTCAAGTCAAGCACATCGCAGTTCAACTTGCCGCCAGTTGCTCCGTTCTATGGATATCTGCCATGAAGCGCTCCGCTGGCAGCGGATGCCCGAGCAGGTAGCCTTGCAACGAATCGCACCCTAACTGGGTCAGGAAATTTTGCTGCACATCGGTTTCCACGCCTTCTGCGACGATTCGCAGCCCCAACGCCTGACCGAGGGCGACGATGGCTGAAACGATGGCGGCGTCATCGCTATCATGTTCCAGATCGCGGACAAAACCACGGTCGATCTTCAATTCGTTGGCCGGCAAACGCTTGAGGTACATCAGGCTCGAGTAGCCGGTACCAAAGTCATCAATGGACAAATCGACGCCCATTTGCGAAAGCTCCTGGAGGACCGTCATGCTCGCATCAGCGTCGCTCATGGCCGTGGTTTCGGTGATTTCCAGGGTCAGGCTGTTGGCCGGCAAGTGGTGGCGCGCCAACGCGCCGGCAACGCTTTTCACCAGCCCGGCATGACAAAACTGCAAAGCCGACAGGTTCACTGCGATACGCCAGTCGGTGTAGCCCTGCACGTACCATTCACGCATCTGGCGGCAGGCTTCGTTCAATACCCATTCGCCGATCGGGATGATCAGACCGGTCTTTTCCGCCAGATCAATGAATTTGTCCGGCAGCATCATGCCATGCTGCGGGTGTACCCAACGCAACAGGGCCTCGGCACCTACTGGTTGGCCGTTGCAGGCATCGAACTTGGGTTGGTAATACAGACTGAATTGCTCGTGCTCGACGGCGGCACGCAGGTCTTGCAGCAATTGCAATTGTTTACGGGCGTCGGTGTTCATCGAGGCGTCGAAGAAGCGATAACCGTTCTTGCCGGTACCTTTGGCGTGGTACATCGCCGCGTCGGCGTTCATCAGCAATTCTTGTGCGGTCTGACCATTACCGGGGTAAACGGCAATACCCACGCTGGCGGAGATTTGCAGGTCATGCTCGGCCACCCGAAACGAGCGCGAAATCAGCCCGACCTGGCGCGCCGCCAGGCTCAGGGCATCATCCGGCTCGCCGAGCTGCACCAACAACACGAATTCATCGCCACCGATGCGCGCCAGCGTGTCCTGGCTACGCAAATCCTCGCGCAGGCGCAGGCCGACTTCACGTAGCAACTGGTCGCCCATGTGATGCCCAAACGCATCGTTGACCGGTTTGAAGCCATCCAGATCGAGGAACATCAACGCAAAACAACCGCCCTGCTCGCGCACCAGATGCATCGCCTGATCAATGCGATCGGCCAGCAGAACCCGATTCGGCAATCCGGTCAGGGTGTCGTGCAGTGCCAGCTGGGTGAGTTCCTGATTGGCCAGGGTCAGCGAGTTGGCCAGATCGGCAGTACGGGCTTCGAGGCGGGCGTCGAGGACCGAGGTCAGCAACGCGATGCACAGCACCGCCAGGGTGGTGACCAGCACCAGGTTATCCAGGCCCTTGCTGCTCAGGCCGTCGAGCGCTGCACCACAAAAGCTGCCGTCGGCGAAACGCGCTGCGGCCATGCCGGTGTAATGCATGCCGACTATGGCGATGCCCATGATCACTGCCGCGCCGCCACGGGCAAACATGACGTAAGGGGTGTTTTGACGTAGCCGGAAGGCGATCCACAACGCAGCGGCTGAAGCCCCGACGGCGATCAACAAGGACGCGCTGAACAGCGCCGGGTCGTAATCGATACCCGGCTGCATGCGCATGGCGGCCATGCCGGTGTAGTGCATGGCGCTGATCCCGGCGCCCATGATCAGGGCGCCGAACGCCAACTGCCAGGCCGGCAAACGTGGCTGGCTGACCAGCCACAGGGCAAAACCACAGGACACAATGGCGATCAGCAGGGATAACAGGGTAATCGTGAGGTCATACCCCAGGTCAACCGGCAACTCGAATGCCAGCATGCCGATAAAGTGCATCGACCAGACACCCACACCCATGGCCAGCGCCCCGCCCGCCGTCCACAGATGAACCGCCCGGCCCCTGGCCGTAGCGATGCGTCCGGTGAGATCCAGAGCGGTATAGGAAGCGAGAATCGCTACACAGAGGGAGATCAAGACCAGGGCGGGGGAATAACTACCAATGAGCATGGGGCTTCTCGTGGCCAATGAGCCGAACGGCGTCCATGCTCGGTGTCAAAGTGGCGATTGTACCGATTGCGCTACAGAACGCACTGAGAAAAACTATCAATAGGCCATTAGTCGATAATCCGTATGTAGCAGCTGGCGAAGCCTGCGTTCGACCGCGTAGCGGACGTAAATTAAACACCAAGATTCCGCAGGCTGATCGCAGAGGCTCATTCACGAGCGCTTCGCACTCGAACGCAGGCTTCGCCAGCTGCTACAAAACCTGCCTGTATCTTTATCCCCTACTCCTTCTCACTCACCTGCATCTGCCCATCCCAGCCACCGCCCAGCGCAGCGATCAGTTGTACGCTGGCAATCAAGCGGCTTTGCAGCAGGGTCAGCACGCTGCGTTCGTTGCTCAGGGCAGTGGCCTGGACCACCACCACATCGAGGTAGGCGATCAAGCCGGCCTTGTACTGGTTCTGGGTCAGACGCAAGGATTCGCGGGCTGACTCCAGGGCTTGCTGTCGCACCGCCGCTTCGTCTTCCAGCACCTTGAGCTGCACCATGAAGTTTTCCACCTCGCGAAAGCCATCGAGCACGGTCTGCCGGTATTTGGCCACGGTCTGGTCATACACCGCTTCAGTGCGATCGACCTCCGCCGAGCGTTGGCCGCCATCGAACAGGGTCATGGCCAGTTTCGGTCCCACCGACCAGAAGCGGTTTGGCAGGCTGATCCAGTCGGCGAAGGTACTGCTGCTGTAACCGCCGCTCAGGCTGAGAGTCAGGTCTGGAAAGTAGGCTGCTTCAGCTACGCCGATGTTGGCATTGGCGGCAATCACCGAACGCTCGGCCGAAGCGATGTCCGGACGCCGTTCAAGCAGCTGCGACGGCAGGCTCAAGGGAATCTGCGGCAACGCGGGGATGTCCTGAGTCTCTGCCAGGTTGAACTCTGCCGGCGGCACCCCCGTCAGTACGGCGATGGCGTTTTCCAGTTGGGCGCGCTGCCAGATCAGGTCGATGAGGTCCGCCTGAGTGCTCTTTAGCTGGGTTTGCGCCTGGGCGACCGCATCTTTGCCGGATATGCCGGCGCGGTATTGGTTTTCGGTCATTGTCAGTGAGCGCTGATAGGTCTCGACCGTCGCTTCCAACAGGCGCTTCTGTTGATCCATCACCCGCAGTTGCAGGTAGCTCTGCACCAGCTGCGATTGCTGGCTCAGGCGCATTGCCGCCAGATCTGCAAAGCTTGCCTGGGCACTGGCCTCATTGGCCTCCAGGCCGCGACGCAATTTACCCCAGACATCCGCCTCCCAACTCACACCCAGCTGGGTGTTGTAAGTATCGCGAATGCCGCTGATGGAGCTG
Source organism: Pseudomonas sp. GW821-FHT04C07 (assembly GCF_059420325.1). NCBI lineage: Bacteria > Pseudomonadati > Pseudomonadota > Gammaproteobacteria > Pseudomonadales > Pseudomonadaceae > Pseudomonas > Pseudomonas sp. GW821-FHT04C07. The sequence continues at coordinate 386,980 of NZ_JBWKTM010000002.1, read as the reverse complement.
GTCAAGCTCGAACTGCTGCTGCCAGTGCCCTGACTGGAGCGGGTTTTCCCGGCGCTCAGGTTCACACTCGGAAAAAACGAACCTCGGGCGCTGCGAACCAGGGCCTGGGCCTGGCGGTACTGGGCTTCCGACTGGGCAACGGTCTGGTTGGCACTGTTGAGCTTCTCGATCAGGCCATCGAGTTGCTGATCGCCGTATAACTCCCACCAGGCACCACGGGCCAGGGAGTCGCTGGGGTTGGCCTGACGCCAGCCTTTGGCTTCTTTGAATTGGGCTGGAGCACTCAGTTCCGGGCGCTGGTAATCAGGGCCGATAGCGCAGGCGCTGAGCATCAACCCGCACAAGGTCAGGCTAAGCAGACGCGAACCGCGGGCCATGACCAGGCGTTGAGTGAACGGCACGGGGGCTTTGGGAGGCGAGCGGTCAGTCATAGCGGAGTTTCCAGAGCAGCATCGGTACGTATCCCGCGCCAGTGATTGAAGCGATGGCGCAGACGGTCGAGATAGAGGTAAACCACCGGGGTGGTGTAAAGCGTCAGTACCTGGCTGAAGATCAGCCCGCCGATAATCGTCAGGCCCAGCGGCTGACGCATCTCCGCGCCCTCCGCGGTGCTGAGCAACAACGGCAAGGCACCGAGAATCGCCGCCAGCGTGGTCATCAGAATAGGCCGCAGTCGCAACAGGCAGGCGCTGCGGATCGACTCCAGCGGTGGCATGCCCCGCTGACGTTCAAACTGCAGCGCCAGGTCGATCATCAGGATCGCGTTTTTCTTCACCACGCCGATCAGCAAGAACAGCCCGAGCAACGAGATCAGGCTGAACTCGCCGCCGAACGCGTAGATCGACAGCAGCGCCCCGACCCCGGCCGACGGTAGCGTTGAAAGAATGGTCAACGGGTGAATATAGCTTTCATAGAGCACCCCCAGCACCAGGTACACCGCCACCAGCGCGCCGAGAATCATCCACGGCTGACTCTTTTGCGCCGCGGCGAAGGCGTTCGCGGTACCCGCCATCTTGGCAATCACTTCTTCGGGTAGCCCGACCTTGGCAATGGCCCGTTCGATGGCCGCAGTACCCTGTTCGACGGTAACGCCTTCGGCCATGTCGAAGGTAATGCTTTCAGAAGCAAACTGCCCTTCATGGCTGACCCGGTCGTTTTCCAGGCTGTTTTCATAATGGGCGATACCCGACAGCGGGATGCGCTGGCCAGTGGCGGTGATCACCTGCACCTGATTGAGGGTTATCGGGTCCCGGGCGTATTTCGGGTTGACCTCCATCACCACCTGATACTGGTTGAGGCTGTCATAGATGGTGGAGATCTGTCGCTGGCTGTAGGCGTTGTTCAGCACTGCTGTGACCATGTTCATGTCAACGCCCAGGCGCTTGGCCTGGTCGCGGTCGACCACCAGCGTCACCTGCTGGGCACCCCGCCCCTCGCGGGCATCGATGGCCGTCAGCTCGGGCAAGGCCTTGAGCGCTTTGACGACTTTGGGGTACCACTCGCGCAATGCCCCCAGATCGCCACTTTGCAGGATGTAGGAATATTGCGAGGTGGTTTGCTCGCGACCTCCACCAAATTGCAGATCCTGGTCGGCCATGAGCATCAATTGACTGCCCGGCACCTTGGGTACCGACTTGCGTAGACGCTCGATGACTTTCTGCGCGGAAATCTGCCGTTTCTTAATCGGTTTCAGACGCACCAGCATGAAAGCGTTGTTGGTGCCGTTGTTCCCGCCAATAAAGCCGGCGACACTTTCTACCGCCGGGTCGGCCAATACCGCGCGACGGAAGGTTTCCATCTTCGGTTGCATCACGTTGAACGACATCCCGTCATCACCGCGCACAAAGCCAATCAACTGACCGGTGTCCTGTTGCGGCAGGAAGGTTTTGGGCACTACCACATACAGCGCGACGTTGACCCCGATAGTGATCAGCAGGCTGAACAAGGTCAGCCGCCGATGAAGCAACACCCAGTCCAGGCTGCGCGCATAGCCGCTGACCATCCACTCGTTGGCCCGCTGGCTCCAGCGTTGCAAGCGATTTTCCTGGCCGGGGTTGTGGGGCTTCAGCCAACGCGCGCAGAGCATCGGCGTCAGGGTCAGCGAGACCACCAGCGAGACCACGATGGACGCTGCCAGGGTGATGGAAAACTCGCGGAACAGGCTCTCGATGATCCCGCCCATAAACAGAATCGAGAGAAACACCGCCACCAGCGAGACGTTCATCGACAGCAGCGTGAACCCCACCTCCTGGGCCCCCCTATACGCCGCTTTCATCGGCGAAATGCCTTCGTCGATATGCCGGGAAATGTTCTCCAGCACCACGATCGCGTCGTCCACCACCAGCCCGGTGGCAAGAATCAGCGCCATCAGCGACAGGTTGTTCAGGGAAAACCCATAGAGGTACATGATGGCGAAGGTGCCGACCAGCGACACCGGTACGGCCAATGTAGGGATCAACGAGGCGCGCAGCTTTCCGAGGAACACAAACACCACCACAATCACCAGTGTCACGGCGATCAACAGGGTCATTTCCGCTTCGTGCAACGTGGCCTTGATCACCGGCGAGCGGTCCATGGCCAGGTTCAGTTTGACGCTGGCCGGTAACACTGCCTGCAACGCTGGCAGCTGGGCCTTGATCTCGTTGACCGTTTCGATGATGTTAGCCCCGGCCTGACGGTTGATCACCAGCAGCACCGCCGCATCATCGTTGAAAAAGCCGCTGTTGTAGCGGTCTTCGACGCCATCGCTGACCTTCGCCACATCACTGAGGCGCAACGCCGAGCCGTTCTGGTAGCGAATGATCAGCGGCTCGTAATCCCTGGCTTTCTCCAGTTGGTCGTTGGCCTGCACCAGCCACATGCGCTGGTCGTCTTCGACCGAGCCCTTGGGTCGGCGCACGTTAGCGTTGGCGATGGTCGTACGCACATCGTCCAGTGCCACGCCGTACTGGTTAAGCAACTGCGGCTCCAGCTCGATGCGCACTGCCGGCAGCGAGCTGCCGCCGATCTGCACTTCACCCACCCCCGGCACCTGGGACAGGCTTTGCGACAGAATGGTCGAGGCCAGATCATAGAGCTGGCCCTTTTGCAGCACATCCGAGGTCAGCGACAAGACCATGATCGGTGCCTGGGACGGGTTGACCTTTTTGTAGGTCGGCATGCTGCGCATACCACTGGGCAGCAGGTTGCGCGAAGCGTTGATCGCGGCCTGCACTTCCCGCGCCGCGCCGTTGATGTCCCGATCGAGGTCGAACTGCAGGATCACCCGGGTCGAGCCCTGGCTGGAACGGCTGCTCATGGTGTTGACCCCGGCGATGGCGCCGAAGGAACGCTCCAGCGGCGTTGCCACGGTCGACGCCATGACTTCCGGGCTGGCACCAGGCAGGCTCGCCTGAACCACGATCACCGGGAAGTCCATCTGTGGCAGTGGCGCCACCGGTAGCAAACCGAAGCTCACGCCACCCAGCAGCAGGATCGCCAGGCTCAGTAACATGGTCGCTACCGGCCGGCGAATGAAGGGTCCGGACAGGTTCATGGCTCAACCGGCTCCAGACGATCCGGCGCCGGCCGCCAGCGCCGGGCGAGACGGTCGAAGTACAGGTAAATCACCGGCGTGGTGAACAGCGTCAGCACCTGGCTGACCAACAAACCGCCGACCATCACCAGGCCCAGAGGTTGACGCAGTTCAGCGCCGGAACCGGTGGCAAGCATCAAGGGCACGGCGCCGAACAGTGCGGCCAGGGTAGTCATCAGAATCGGCCGGAACCGCAGCAACGCCGCTTGATAGATCGCCGCCTCCGGGCCCATGCCCTGATTGCGTTCGGCATCGAGGGCGAAGTCGATCATCATGATCGCGTTCTTTTTCACGATACCGATCAGCAGAATGATGCCGATGATCGCGATCATTCCCAAATCATTGCCGCTGAGGATCAACGCCAGCAAGGCGCCAACCGCCGCCGAGGGCAAGGTCGAAAGAATGGTGACCGGGTGGATGTAGCTCTCGTAGAGCACGCCAAGCACGATGTACATGGTCACCACCGCCGCCAGAATCAGCAGCAAGGTGCTCGACAGCGACGCTTCAAAGGCCTGGGCGGCGCCCTCGAACCGGGTCTGCACGCCGATCGGCATGCCGATATCCTGCTGCACCTTATTGATCAGCTGTACCGCCTGCCCCAACGCCACGCCGGGCGCCAGGTTGAACGACATCATCACCGCGGGGAACTGGCCGATATGGGTAATCGCCAGTTGCGCCTGACGCTCCTCGATATGGGCCAGGCTGGACAACCGCACCTGACCGCCAGCGGTGGTTTTGACGTGGATCTGCTCCAGAGCCTGCGGACCGATCTTCTCGCCGGACTGCGACTGCAGCACCACGCGGTATTGGCTGGCCTGGGTGTAGATGGTGGAAATCTGCCGCTGGCCGAAGGCGTCATACAGCGCATCGGTGATGTTCGACACGGACACACCAATGCGCGACGCCGCATCGCGGTCGATCACCAGAAAGACCTGCAAACCCTTGTCCTGCAAATCGCTGGCAACGTCGGTCAGCTCCGGCTGCCTGGCCAGCGCTTCGACCAGCCTGCCGCTCCAGAGGCTGAGCATGTCGGCATCCGGCGAGGACATGCTGAACTGATACTGGGTACGACTGACCCGGTCTTCGATGGTCAAATCCTGCACCGGCTGCATGAACAGCCGGATGCCCACCAACTTGTTCAGTTCGGGCTGCAAGCGCGCAATCACTTGCGTTGCGCTCTGGCCACGCTCGTTATGGGGTTTGAGGTTGATCAACAGGCGCCCGCTGTTGAGCGTGGCGTTATCGCCGTCGACGCCGATGTAGGACGACAGGCTTTGTACGGCCGGGTCTTGCAGAATGATTTTGGCCAGCTCCTGCTGACGCTGGCTCATCGCAGCGAACGAAATCGACTGCGGCGCCTCGGAAATGCCCTGGATCACCCCGGTATCCTGCACCGGGAAGAACCCCTTGGGCACCACCATATACAGGAACACCGTCAGGCCCAGAGTGGCGATGGCCACCAGCAGGGTCAGTGGCTGGTGTTTCAGCACCCACTTCAACTTGCGCCCGTAGGCGGCAATCATCCAGTCGATCCAGGCGCCGCTGGCACGGTAAAAACGGCCCTGCTCTTGCTCATCGGGGTCACGCTTGAGCAAACGCGCGCACATCATCGGTGTCAGGGTCAGGGAGACGATCAGGGAAATCAGGATCGCCACCGCCAGGGTGATGGCGAACTCGCGGAACAACCGCCCTACCACGTCAGCCATGAACAACAGCGGAATCAATACCGCGATCAGCGACAGTGTCAGCGAGATCAAGGTGAAGCCGATCTGCTTGGCGCCCTTGAGCGCCGCCACTAGCGGGCTGTCACCCTCCTCGATGAAGCGCGAGATGTTCTCCAGCATGACGATGGCGTCGTCCACCACAAAACCGGTGGCGATAGTCAGGGCCATCAGGGTCAGGTTGTTGATCGAGAATCCGGCCAGGTACATCACACCAAAGGTACCGATCAACGACAGCGGTACGGCAACCGACGGAATGATCGTCGCGCTGGCCCTGCGCAGAAACAGGAACGTCACCATGACCACCAGGGCGATGGCGATCAGCAGTTCGTGTTGCACGTCGGTGACCGAGGCACGGATGGTCTGGGTACGGTCGGTCAGCACGATCACGTCAAGGCCGGCCGGCAGGTTATCGGTGATGCTCGGCAACAATGCCTTGATCCGGTCGACCACTTCGATCACGTTCGCGCCCGGTTGACGCTGGATGTTCAACAACACGGCCTGGTTTTGATTGGCCCAGGCGGCGAGACGTTCGTTCTCGGCGCCGTCGACGATCTGTGCCACGTCCTTCAGACGCAGCGGAGCACCGTTTTTATAGGCGAGGATCAGCTCGGCGTAGTCTTTGGGCGAGGTCAGCTGGTCGTTGGCATCGAGCATCGAGACCCGGGTCGTACCGTCGAAGTTGCCCTTTGGCTGGTTGACGTTAGAGGCACTGACCAGTGTGCGCACGTCCGAGAGGTTCAAGCCGTTGGCCGCCAGAGCCTCGGGATTGACCTTGATCCGCACCGCCTGACGCTGACCACCCGCGATGCTGACCATGCCGACGCCACTGATCTGGGCGATCTTCTGCGCCATGCGGGTATCGACCAAATCATTGAGCTTGGGCAACAGCATGGTCCTGGAGGTAATGGCCAACGTCAGAACCGGGGTGTCCGCCGGGTTGACCTTGTTGTACACCGGCGGTGCCGGCAGATCCTTGGGCAACAGGTTGGTGGCGGCGTTTATCGCGGCCTGCACCTGCTGCTCGGCGACATCCATATTGATCTCGAGGCTGAAACGCAAGGTCAGCACCGAGGCGCCGCCAGAACTGGTCGAGGTCATCTGGGTCAGCCCTGGCATTTGCCCGAACTGACGTTCCAGCGGCGCAGTGACCGCACTGGTCATCACATCAGGGCTGGCACCGGGGTAAAGCGTCATCACCCGAATGGTCGGGTAATCGACCTGGGGCAATGCCGAGACCGGCAACAGCCGGTAGGCGATCAGGCCGGCCAGAATAATGGCCAGCATACTCAGGGTCGTGGCCACCGGACGGAGGATGAACAGCCGTGAGATGTTCATGCGCCGCCCTTTATCGCCTTGCCAGTGGCTGCTGGTTCAACTGCGCTGCTCGCCGGTGTGCCTTGCAGATCCTTGGCCGGGGTGGCCGGAGTCTCCTGGCTGTCGTTGACCACTTCCACCTCGCTGCCCTCTTTCAGGCGATCGGTGCCCTCCAGAACCACACGATCACCCGGGCTCAGGCCTTCGTTGATAACCGTTACATCGCCGTCGCTGGCACCCACCTTCAACGGCAGGATCCTGACCTTTTTATCGCCGTCCATCGCGTAGACAAAGGTACCGTTGTTGCCGAACTGGATCGCTGCCGACGGCGCCAGCACTACGCCTTTCAAGGTGTCGGCGAGCACGCGCACATTGACGAACTGATTGGGAAACAGCGTTTGATCACGGTTCTCGTAGCGCGCCTTGAATTTCAGGGTTCCGGTGGTGATGTCGATCTGGTTATCCAGACTCTGCAAGACGCCGGTAGCCTGCAATTTCACGTCACCGCGGTCCCAGGCTTCCACTGGCAATCGGGCACCGCTGTGGAAGCGCTCAAGGACCGTCGTCAGGCTGTTTTCCGGCAAGGTGAAGGCCACGCTGATCGGCTGAGTCTGGGTAATGATCACCAGCGCCGTGGTGTCATTGGCCGCCACCAGGTTACCGACGTCCAGTTGACGCAAGCCCAGACGTCCGGCAATCGGTGCGCGAATCCTGGTGAACTCCAGGTTGAGCCTGGCGTCATTGACCGCCGCCTGATTGGTCTTGACCGTGCCCTGATACTGGCCCACCAGCGCTGCGGCGGTGTCCAGCGTCTGTTTGGCGATACTGTCTTCGGCGTACAGGCCGCGGTAGCGCTCAAGGTCGACCAGGGCATTTTTCAGTTGCGCCTGATTCTGCAGCAAGGTGCCTTCGGCCTGAAGCAAGGCATTCTGGTAGGGACGCGGGTCGATCTCGGCCAGCAAGTCGCCGGCCTTGACCATCTGCCCTTCCTCAAACGCGATCTTGACCAGCTCGCCAGCCACGCGACTGCGCACATTGATGGTATTCAACGCCGTGACGGTACCCAGTGCTTTGTAGTACAGCGGGAAATCTCCACGCGTTACTGCCGCCACGCGTACCGGAACCGGTCCGGCGGACCCGCCGAAACCCGGGCGCATGAGGCCGGACTTGCCGGTATGCCCGGTGCTGGCTTTCTGCGCTGCGGCTTCTTTGTGAGCAACGTCGGTTGGCCAGAACTTCCAGCACAGACCAGCGATGACCAACAGGACAAGCAGGCCGAGCAGCCAGCGACGGGGGTTACGGGAAGCAGTGGATTGCATGGAAGGATCAACCATTGGGCGCGTGAGCATCTTCTACTGAAGGCTGAAAGATAAGCACTGGCGGGGATTTAGCAAAGCGCCTTTACCGGCAATTTACGTTGGGCTTACGTTCGTCAGTGCTTGCTAAACCACTGACGCACAAATAAAAACGGCCTGGACAAGGCCAGGCCGTCAATAATCGTAAAACCTGTTACTTCAAAACGGCCAACGCCGCTTGGTAGTTGGGCTCTTCAGCGATTTCCTTGACCAGTTCGCTGTGCAGCACAGTGTCGTTTTCGTCAAGGACGACAACGGCACGAGCAGTCAGGCCTTTGAGTGGACCGTCAGCAATAGCCACGCCGTAGTTCTGGATGAACTCGACGCCACGCAGGGTGGACAGGTTCTGGACGTTTTCCAGACCTTCCGCGCCGCAGAAACGCGCCTGGGCGAACGGCAGGTCAGCCGAAATGCACAACACAACCGTGTTGGCCACGTCGTTGGCCTGGGCATTGAACTTGCGCACGGAAGTGGCGCAGGTCGGGGTGTCGATGCTTGGGAAAATGTTCAGCACTTTGCGCTTGCCGGCAAAGCTCGCCAGGGTAACGTCGGACAGATTGCCAGCAACCAGGGAGAACGCAGGCGCCTTGGAACCGGCTTGCGGCAGCTGGCCGTTGACTTGAACCGGGTTGCCTTTAAGAGTGACTTGAGCCATGAACGGAGTCCTTTTGAGAGGAGTTGTGGTGAGAAATCTTGAACATTTCGAGGAGCCAAAGTTAAACACGAAAGTGCTTTGCGGCCTATCCCGTATTGCTGACAAATAACTCCCGTTCCATTACCTGAAATGTCCTGCTCATGACTGTAATACACGCTCGTCAGCAGATGCAGGTTTCTACGTTGAATGACGGACCGTCTATCGCGGGCAAGCCTCGTTCCCACAAATATGACGCGATCCTCTGTCGGAGAAGGCCGGGCAACACTTCTATGCCCAAGACACAAGCTGGCGAAGCCTGCGTTCGAGTGCGCAGCAGTCGCAATTGAGTGAACCGTATGTTTTCAGGAAGGAAGCGCTCGCCGGTTTTACGACCGCTACGCGCTCGAACGCAGCCTTCGGCAGCTGCTACGAAGAACTTGCCCGTCCGCCCCCTCAACCCCGGCAAAGCCGTGCACAAAACCCAACGAATGAATGCCTTCCACTGGCTAAGTCGACTTTCCCTGCTAGTTTCATCAGAAGCGTCCTGCTGGAGTCCTAGAGCGAAAAGCTATATCAATCGGCCATGAAGTGCCGAGTCGTCCACTGAGCCACGAAGGAATCGGGGGAATGATGTCGAAAACTCTACATGCGCCCGCCATGTTATTGGCCGCAACGTTATCGCCTGCGTTTTGCGTAATAGGGGACAACCAACCCCCAAATGCTACAACACAGCTGAGCGCAAAGGTGACGGCGTACCGCAATTCACGCTGCTTGCCGGACTGAATGTCACCTTCGGAAAATAAGGAAGTTGCTATGAATGTTTTTCTTCGCGCAGCGGGTTTCAGCCTGATGGCGCTTTTCGCAAGTTGTGGCGTCGGTGCTCAAGCTCAGTCTCTGGACACTCGCCTCGGCCCAATCAACATGCAGGGCGAACTGCCGTCCCGCGACGCCATTGCCAAACGCTACGCCGAACTGGACTTTCAACTGGCTATTCAGGCTTATTTGTGAGCCTTGCCGCTTGTGTGTTCAGCTACTTGCCGCTGTATGCGCCAACCGGTGCCTATTTCGACAAAAGCTGGAAACCCGACGGCATCATGGCTGTGGAATAACGCCTGAAAACCGGATGAGTTCATGAGAAGGACGAAGCAATGATCATTGAAAGACCGACACGCCTGTTGCTCGCCAGCCTTTCGCTGCTGCTGAGCAGCACTGCCTGGGCCGACTTCAGCGCCACACCCGCCGAAGCCCGGGCAATTGCCAAAGAGGCGTACCTCTACGGCTTCCCGGTGGTGGAGATGTACAAGACCCTGTACAGCCAGGCCGTGGACAAAAAAGCTCCGAACTACAAGGCACCGTTCAATCAGATCAGCAATACCGCCATGCTCTTCACGCCCAAGGACACCGCCTTCCTCACCCCTGACTCCGACACGCCCTACTCGTTCGTCTGGATGGACCTGCGAACCGAACCTGTGGTCCTGACACTGCCGGCGATCGAGGAAAGCCGCTATTACTCGGTCCAGTTGATCGACCTTTACACGCAGAACGTCGCCTATCTCGGCACCCGTAGCACCGGCAACCAAGGTGGCCATTTCATGATCGCCGGCCCCGACTGGAATGGTCAGCAACCGGTCAACATCGACCGGATGATCCGCAGTGAAAGCAACATTGCCTATGCCATGTATCGCACGCAGTTGTTCGACGAAAAAGACCTGAACAAGGTCAGACAGATACAGAAGGGATACAAGGTTCAGCCCCTGAGCCGCTACCTGGGCGAACCTGCGCCCCAAGCGGCCTCCAGGGTAGATTGGCCAAAACCCGAGGCCAACATGAGCGACAGCCCGGAGCTGTTTCGCTACCTGAACTTCATGCTGGCCTTCGCTGCACCGCAAGCGGTTGAAGGAGACCTGCTGGCGCGCTTCGCCAAAATCGGCATCGTCGCCGGACAACCGTTCAAGGTCAGCGACCTGAGTGCCGAGCAGCGCAAAGCCCTGGAGGCCGGGATCGCCGACGGCAAGGCCGAGTTTGCCGCACTCAAGAAGGACAAGGTCGACACTCACCAGGTCAACAGCGGTAATCTATACGGCACCCGAGACCGCCTGAACAACAACTACCTGTACCGCTATGCCGGCGCCAGGATGGGGATCTTCGGCAATTCGGCCGAAGAGGCGAACGACATCGTTTATTTGGTCGACAACAAGGGCAAGCCGGCCAATGGCGCGAAACGCAGTTACACCCTGCACTTCGACAAAGATTCACTGCCGCCGGCCGACGCTTTCTGGTCACTGACCATGTACGACGGCAAGAGCCAGTTGCTGGTGGCCAACCATATGAAGCGCTACCTGATCAACTCGCACCTGTTGCCGAACCTGAAACTCGATGCCGACGGCGGCCTGACCCTTTACCTGCAGCACTCAGAACCGGTCAAGGACAAAAAGAGCAATTGGCTGCCGGCGCCGCACGGACCGTTCTATGCCGTGTTGCGGATCTACCTGCCCAAACCGGAAGTGGTCAGCGGACAGTGGAAAATGCCGCTGCTGACACCCATTGAGTAACACGCCGTGAACATGCGCCTGATTGTTGGCTGGCTTCAACGGCGTCACGTTCAAGAACCAGACCCGGGGATTCGGCGTTGAAGTAAAGAGTGCCGAATCAACGATGATGGTGTGATGGTCATTTGTGGCAAGGGAGCACGTTCCCTCGCCACAGGCCCGATGCCTGGCATTCCAGCGTGTCAGCTCAATAGTCCCCCTCTAACGCCTGCGAAACAACGGCCGTGGCTCGATCACCGAGCGGCCGTACAACACGCTCATCCCGGCCAGGCCCTTGAGGGCATCTTCGGCGGATTTGTCTTCACGCACCGCGAAGGCATCGAAGCCGCATTGGCGCATATGGCTGAGCTGATCGCGCAGCACATCGCCAATTGCGCGCAACTCGCCCTGCCAACCCAAACGAGTGCGCAGCAGATAAGCCTGGCTGTAGGCACGGCCGTCGCGAAAGCTCGGGAAGTCCAGGGCAATCAGCGGCAGGCTGGAAAGCCAGGGCGTCAGGTTTTCCACTTCGTCGTCAGGGCCGAGCCAGACGCCCGAGAGCGCCGTCGTGGTTTGAGCACTGCGGGCAAGCCACTGGGGTAGCGGCAGGATCAGCGGTCCACTGGGCAACTCATCTGCCGCGTCACGAACCAACTGCCAGGGATCGTCGCGCACCCACTCGGCGACACCCTCTCGCAAACGCAACACATTGTTCATATCGAGACCTCCAGGACCTTCGGATAGACCCTTTCCTTGAATGGCTCCAGGCCAATGCGTTGCAAGGTATCGACGAACAGCTCTTCGCTTTCCCGGTAAAGGACAAAGGTCGCGATGATGCGCTCGATGACCTGCGGTACTTCGGCGGCGCTGAACGAGGGGCCGATCACCTTGCCCAATGCGCTGTTCTTGCCCTGGGAGCCACCGAGAGTGATCTGGTACCACTCACTGCCGTTTTTATCGACGCCAAGGATGCCAATATTGCCGATGTGGTGATGGCCGCAGGCGTTCATGCAGCCGGAGATATTGAGGCTGATATCCCCCAGGTCGTGCAGGTAATCGAGGTCATCGAAACGCGCTTGAATGGCCTGCGCGATGGGGATCGACTTCGCGTTAGCCAAGGCACAGAAATCACCACCGGGGCAGGCGATGATGTCGGTCAGCAAGCCGATATTGGCGCAGCCCAGCCCCTGTTCATTGGCCAGACGCCAGAGCGCATAGAGATCGGCCTTGGGCACATCCGGCAGGACGATGTTCTGCTCATGGGCGATACGGATTTCGCCAAAGCCGAACTGCTCGGACCAATCGGCGACCGCTTCCATTTGCTCAGCGGTGACGTCGCCGGGCGGTGAGGCAATACCGGGTTTGGTCGACAGCACCACACTGGTGTAGCCCGGCACTTTATGCGGCTGCACGTTGCGTGAGACCCAACGGGCGAAAGCCGGGTTTTCACTCAAATGGGTGCCGAAGTCCAGATCGGTATCCACCAGTGGACGGTAGTTCGGCGGTACAAAGGCGCTGGCGACGCGCTCGTACTCGACGTCAGTCAACTGCGCCGGGCCATCCTTGAGGTGCTGCCACTCCTCCTCCACTTCCCTGGCAAAGGCTTCAATGCCCAAGGCTTTGACCAGAATCTTGATCCGCGCCTTGTACTTGTTATCGCGTCGGCCATGGCGGTTATAGACCCGCAGCACCGCTTCGACATACGACAGCAAGTGCTGCCACGGCAAACCCTCACGAATCTGCAAACCAAGGATCGGCGTGCGTCCCAGACCACCACCGACAATCACCCGCAGCAGCATCTGGCCGCCGCCATCGCGGTAAAGATAAAGACCGATGTCATGCATCATGATCGCCGCCCGGTCTTGCCTGGCCGAGCAGATGGCGATCTTGAATTTGCGTGGCAGGAAGAGGAATTCCGGGTTGATGGTCGACCACTGCCGCAGGATCTCCGCCAGCGGCCGCGGATCGAGCAGCTCGTCGGCGGCGACCCCGGCAAAGGCTTCAGTGGTGATATTGCGTACGCAGTTGCCCGAGGTCTGGATCGCGTGCATCTCGACCTGGGCCAGACGCTCGAGGATGTCCGGCACCTGAGCCAGTTCAATCCAGTTGAATTGCATGTTCTGCCGGGTAGTGAAGTGACCATAGCCACGGTCGTAATCCCGGGCGATGCTCGCCAGGGTGCGCATCTGCTGCACGCCGAGGGTGCCGTAGGGAATCGCGACCCGCAGCATGTAAGCGTGCTTTTGCATGTACAGGCCGTTTTGCAGGCGCAGCGGCAGGAACTCTTCCTCGCTCAACTCGCCCACCATGAAACGCTCGACCTGATCGCGAAACTGCGCGACCCGTTCAAAGACCAGGGCACGGTCATAGTCGTCATAGTGATACATGGTCCTACCTCATCAGTGCTGACCCCAAACTCTCACATCACGTAGCAGCTGCCGAGCCCGCGAGGCTGCGTTCGGCTCGGTCCGCGTTCGGGCGAAGCAGTCGTAGAGCCCGAGCATGCGGTGCGTCTGTCATACCGCGTCGTCTGGATTACGAGCGCTGCGCACTCGAACGCAGCCTCGCGGGCTCGGCAGCTGCTACAGGGTGGATATGGCGACTATGCACCTGCGGCTCAGCACGTTACAGATTCAGGTAAAGACTAAAAAACCATATCAGAGCGCGACGCATGGCCGTCGGCAGGCACTCCATCTGATCTGTATTAATGCAGTTTTTCTGAGTCTGTTTTGTTTCTCCCATGCTTTCTACAGTTCAGCGCATGCCAGACCGGGTGGCCTGGCAAGACTTTGCAACCGTGGAAGAATTGACCATGAGCACAGCAGCAAACGGACAGGCTTATAACTACAGGGTCGTCCGCCAATTTGTCGTGGCAACGGTGGTGTGGGGCGTGATCGGAATGGCGATGGGCGTATGGATCGCCTCGCAACTGGTCTGGCCGCAAATGAATCTGGACCTGCCCTGGACCACTTTCGGTCGCTTGCGGCCGCTGCACACCAGCCTGGTGATTTTCGGCTTTGCCGGCAGCGCGCAGTTCGCCGCCAGTTATTACGCGGTACAGCGCACCTGCCAGGTGCGGCTGTACTCCGACAAGCTCGCCGCCTTCACCTTCTGGGGCTGGCAGTCGGTGGTCACGATCATGCTGATCACCTTGCCGCTGGGCTACACCACCACTAAGGAATACGCCGAGATCGAATTCTCGGGCGCGGTGTGGATGACAGTGGTCTGGGTCGCCTACGCCATTGTGTTCTTCACCACCGTGGTGCAACGCAAAACGAAGCACATCTACGTCGGCAACTGGTTCTTCGGTGCGTTCATTGTGGTAATCGCCATGCTGCATGTGGTCAATCACCTGTCGATCCCGGTGGGCTGGTTCAAGTCTTACCCGGTGTACTCCGGCGCCACCGACGCGATGGTCCAGTGGTGGTACGGGCATAACGCCGTGGGTTTCTTCCTGACCACCGGTTTTCTGGGGATGATGTACTACTTCGTGCCCAAACAGGTCGGTCGGCCGGTGTATTCGTACCGTTTGTCCATCGTGCACTTCTGGGCGCTGATCACCCTGTACATCTGGGCCGGCCCGCATCACTTGCACTACACCGCGCTGCCGGACTGGGCGCAGTCGCTGGGCATGGCCATGTCGCTAATCCTGCTGGCACCGAGCTGGGGCGGGATGATCAACGGCATGATGACCCTCTCCGGCGCCTGGCATAAATTGCGTACCGACCCGATCCTGCGCTTTTTGGTGCTGTCACTGGCGTTCTACGGCATGTCGACCTTCGAAGGACCGATGATGGCCATCAAGACGGTCAACGCCCTCTCCCACTACACCGACTGGACCATCGGCCACGTACACGCAGGCGCCCTGGGTTGGGTGGCGATGATCACCTTCGGCTCGATGTACCACATGATCCCGAAAGTCTTCGGACGTTTACAGATGCACAGCATCGCGTTGATCAACCTGCACTTCTGGCTGGCGACCATCGGTACCGTACTCTACATCGCCTCGATGTGGGTCAACGGCATCACCCAGGGCCTGATGTGGCGCGCGATCAACGACGACGGCACCCTCACCTACTCCTTCGTCGAGGCACTGCAAGCCAGCCATCCCGGGTTCGTTGTGCGCTTTGCCGGTGGCGTGTTCTTCCTCAGCGGCATGCTGCTGATGGCCTACAACACCTGGCGCACAGTGCGCGTCGCGGAGCTGAAAATGGCCATGAGTGAGGTGCAAATTGCCTGAGATCAGGAGGTTTAGATGATTGAAATCGCACTGAATGTACTGGCCGTGGTGTGTCTGTACCTGTCGGTGGAGTATTGCTTGAGGAATCAGTCGGCCGAGAGCCTCGACGATGCGAGTTTGATCCCCTTTGCCGACGACCCGGAAGTGGCGCGAAGGGTGGAATTGGCAACGGGCAAGACCATCAAGGCCGTGGCGCCTGAAGTGGCGAAGGAAGGCTGGGGGAATGTAAACATGTGATTGATCGTTCCCACGCTCTGCGTGGGAATACATCCCGTGACGCTCTGCGTCACATCCAAAAGCAGACGCGGAGCGTCCGGGGCGGCATTCCCACGCAGAGCGTGGGAACGATCCTTACCCCCGTTCCCGGGGAATCAGGCTTTGCAACTGCTGCGCCAGGAAATTCGCATCAAAAGCAAAGATATCCGGGTCTTTCAAACCGTTGGCCTTGCGCCACTGCCAGTCGGTCGACGGCGGTTGGCACACCAGCGAGACACTGCCGTAACGTGCGGCCGTCAGGCCCATCACCGCCACAGAGATCAAGCCACCGACACCCATCGCTTCCGGTACGAATTCCACCGGTTTGCCGGTAATCTGCACCGTCAGCTTCCAGGTGTTGAAGGGAGAGGTTTCGACAGGAACGTTCGGACCTGAAGCGACATAGCCTTCGCGACTGACTTCAAGCAGGTTCGGACTCTCCACAGGCTCAAGCCACTGTTCGATATGGTCGAACAGCTCGCCGATGCGCACCGCCCATTCGGCCGATTGAGTCTCGAACACCTGCTTCTTGTGCGCTTCGCTTTCTGCATAGTGGCGAAGCATCTCGCCCAGTTGCGTTACGTCGTCCATTGCGTTGTTCCTCGGATCAAGCATGACTTCAAGGTTCTGATCATGGCAGATGCCAGCAAGCAGCGTATGACTAAAACCGCCGACGGTACTGAGCCGGCGTCATCCCCAACAGCGTGCGGAATGCGCTGCCCATGTGCGACTGATGGGCAAAGCCTGCATCCAGCGCGATAGCGGCCAGTGGTAGCGCTGTGTGCTCGATCATCCACCGTGCAGCCTGGACCCGGACTTCGACAATCCAGGCGTGGGGCGTCCTGCCGATCGCCCGGGTGAAATCGCGCAGCAAACGCAGCTCGGTATGCCCGTAGGTGGCAGCCAGCTGCTCCAGCGTCAACGGTTGATGGTACTGCCCGGCAATCTGCTCCAGTACCCGAGCTAACGCTTTTGGCGTCACACGTTCCGGCTTTTGCGCCTGGACCAACGGCAAACCAACGAAACTCAGGGCGCAGGCCTCCAGCGCCAGCAGATCGGGTTGCGGATCGAGCAACAACCGCCGCAGCTCGCGGCCCAGCGCCAGAGCGTGGCGATGGCCAGGGACCTGCACACGGTGTCTGAGATTGAGCGGTTCGTCGCCAGCAAACGGCTCATCCCAGCGCGCCAACAGGTATTCACCGCCACTGGCCGACTCGGAAAACACTTCCACACCCACCGGTGTATAGGCCAGCACACCGGGCAAGGTGTCGAAATCCACCCGTCGGTCCGAATCGATCGCATGTACCCCTTGCTGACGCTCAAGGGTCACGCCCAGGGTTTGCCACTGTGCCGGATCACGGGCACTGTAAGCGACGCGCGGCAAGAGTTGCAGGCAGAGTTTGCCGCCCAGCAGGGTCTGGCTCAGCGGGCCTGGCATGTGAAATTTCTTGATAGATCGAACCGCTGCGCCACGGGAAACTCTCTCCGACAAAAATTTGCCATCAACAGGAGAACAGCATGCGCACCATTGGCCTGATCGGCGGCATGAGCTGGGAGTCCAGTGCCGAATATTACCGCATCATCAACCAGCAAGTACGCGACCGGCTGGGCCCGCTGCGTTCAGCGAAGTTGTTAATGTACAGCGTCGACTTCGGCCCTGTCGAACAGGCCCAGCATGCCGGGCGCTGGGACGATGCGGCACTGATTCTGGTGGACGCGGCGCGCCGTCTGGAAGCCGGCGGCGCCGAGTGCGTCGTGCTCTGTACCAACACCATGCACCGGGTGGCCGAGCAGATTCAGGCGGCGATATCGGTGCCTTTCCTGCACATTGCCGACCCGGCCGGGCAGGCCGCGGTGGATGCCGGCGCGCTGACAGTCGGCCTGCTCGGGACCGCGTTCACCATGGAGCAGGACTTCCTCAAGGATCGTCTCGCGGCCCAAGGGCTGAGCGTTCTGGTGCCAGGAGCCGCCGAGCGCGACGCGGTCCACCGGATCATCTACGACGAGCTGTGTGTCGGTGTGATCAGTGAGCGTTCACGGCAAACCTATCAACGGATCATTGAATCCCTGGCCGCACGCGGTGCCCAGGCAATCATCCTCGGCTGCACTGAAATCGGCCTGCTGATCAAACCCGAACACAGCTCGCTGGCGCTACTCGACACCACCGAATTACACGCCCGGGCAGCCGTGGCGTTTGCCTTGGGCGATTGACTCAGGAGGCGGTTCGCGTACGACGCAGGCGCCTTAATCACTGGGCTGCTGCCGAAATCCCACCGCCAACCGGTTCCAGCAATTGATGGTGGCAACCGCAACGGTCAAATCGACCATCTCCCGCTCGCTGAACTCGGCCCGCAGCGCTGTATACAGCTCGTCCGGCACATTGGAGGCAGGCAGCAACGTCACCGACTCGCTCCAGGCCAGTGCGGCCTTTTCCCGTGCATTGAAGAATGGTGAATCACGCCAGACGCTGATTGCGTACAACCTGCGTTCGGTCTCGCCCTGACGGCGGGCCTCGACGGCATGCATGTCGGTGCAGAACGAACACTGATTGAGCTGCGAGACGCGAATCCTGATCAGTTCCAGCAACGGTTTTTCAATCGACAGGCCAAAGGTCGCCGCCTCGAGCATGAGGATCCCCTTGAGGGCTTGCGGCGAGGCCGTGTAGTAATCCAGACGAGGTTCCATGGGCGTGACCTTAGGCTGACATGCGGTGAGTCAAAGCCTAAGACCCGAGGCGCCAAGGCCCTATATCCAATTGCCGATTTTTTCGAAAGACCACCCATGCACCAAAACCCGCAGCCGTAGCCTGTGGCCCGGCTACACGAAATGTATTGTTGCGCGTAACCTTGCACACGACCGCCTTCAGGACTTCACCCATGGAACTTCATGTTGTCATCAATGGCCGCAAGGACCTGGCCGAGCAGCTGTACCAGCAACTGCGCGGTGCCATCGAGTCCGGTCGGCTTGCCGCCGGTGCACAGCTGCCACCCAGTCGTTTACTGGCCGAGCAACTGGGCGTTTCGCGCAAGACGGTCTCCGACACCTACGCGCTGCTGACCTATGAAAACTTCCTGATCGGCAAGATCGGCCGTGGCACCTTCGTCAATGCCCGGGCGGCCAAGGCCGAGCGCAAGCAAAGCGCGGCGGACCTGGCCTGCGCACAAAGCCTGGCAAACTGGCAGAACCTGCCCGCGCCCTTGCGCCATCCAACCCTGGAAGGCACCTTGCGCTGCGAATTCATCGGCGGCGCGACTACGCGCAATCAATTCCCCCAGGAAGAATGGCGGCGCTGCACTCAGGACGCGCTACGCCGAATCGCCCTCAACGGCGGGTTCTACAGCCAACCGGAAGGCCTGCCAGCCTTGCGCAGTGCCATCGCCGGGCATGTCGCGTTCTCCCGTGGCGTGGCCTGTCATGACGACGACATTGTGGTCTGCAACGGCGCCCAACAGGCGCTGGACCTGATTGCCCGGGTGGTCATCGAACCGGGCAGCATCGTCGCCATGGAAGACCCCGGCTACACCCCGGCACGGTTGCTGTTCACCGCCCAGGGCGCGATGGTGGTCGGTGTCCCGGTGGACGCCGAAGGTATCCAGGTCGAGTTGATCCCCGACGGCGCGAGGCTGATTTACGTCACCCCGTCGCACCAGTTTCCCCTCGGCATGCCAATGAGTCCGGCGCGGCGCGAAGCCTTGCTGGAACGCGCCCGAGTGCTGGGTGCGATCGTGATCGAGGACGACTACGACAGCGAATTCCGCTATGAGGGCCGGCCCACCGATTCCCTGCAAAGCATGGATAGCCGGGGCGTGGTCGCCTACGTCGGAACCTTCTCGAAAACCATGCTACCGGAGTTGCGACTCGGTTATGCAGTACTGCCACCGGCGATCCACAGTGCGGTGGTCAAGGCCAAACAACTGACCGACTGCCACACCTCGACCCTGCCGCAATGGGCGCTGGCCAAGTTCATTTCCGAGGGCTATCTGCTCAAGCACATCCGCCGCTGCCACGCGGTCTACGCCGGGCGCCGGGAACGAATACTGAACCGCCTGCAAGGTGATCTTTCGCCCTGGTTCGAGGTAGTGCCATCGATTGCCGGTTTCCACATGGCCGCGCTGTGCAAGGTGCCAGTGGAAGTTCCCTTGCTGATCGAGCTGGCGAAGAAAGTCGAGGTCGGGCTTTACCCCCTGGACAGTTTCTTCCACGACACACCGGTTAGAAGCGGACTGATCATCGGCTTCGGAGCGATAGAGACCCTGGACATCGACCCGGCGCTGGACAAGGTCAGGGATATTCTCAAACAGATCGCCTGATTGGCTCAGTGGTTTTCCTGCGGATTGGATATGGGTGTTGAACGAGTCCGGCCCTACTCTTCTCCTCACGAACTCCCCTGCACGTCACCCGGAGAACCTGCCATGTCCAGCATCGCGATCAATACCGTCCAGATCCAGGCCGCTAAAGGTCGTTCGGATGAGCTTGGCCTACACCTGACGCGGATTGCCGACACCCTGCGTGAAGCGCGGGGCTGTCTCGATTATGCGGTGCAGGAGTGCCCGAGCACTCCTGGCCTGTGGACCGTCAACGGCCATTGGCAGACCCGCGAATGCATGGAGTCGCACTTCGCACTGCCGGCGTTGCAGGGTTTTATCGAGCTGATCGGCAATCGCCTGGCCTGCCGACTGGACTTCAATCACTGAGCCATTGGCCTCCTGTTCTTTCCCGGGATTGGCTATTGGTCGGTCCGGGATTGGGACTTAGGGTGAGTCACCTCCCCGACGACATAAAAGGAACCGCCATGAAAGCCCTCTCGCTCGCGACCTCGATCTTCGCTGGTCTGGCCATGCTGGCCTCGCTCAGTGCCTTCGCCCACGACCCGGTCTATGGCAAGGAAAAACGCAACGTACTGCAAGAACATGAACTGACCAACGCACCGGGCAAGAAAGCCATGATGCTCACCGTCGACTACGCCCCGGGCCAGGCCACTGCGCCGCATATGCATGCGGGCTCAGCGATGGCTTATGTGCTGGAAGGTGAAATAACGTCCCAGGTCAACGACGAAAAAGCCATCACCTACAAGGCCGGCGAGTCGTGGTACGAAGCCGCAGGCTCCAGGCACCCGGTCTCGGCCAATGCCAGCCAGACCAAACCTGCCAAACTGCTGGTGTTCATGTTGCTGGGCGATAAGGATGAAGTGTTGACCCCGTTGAAAAAATAAGGACATCAATGTGTGGTGTCTGTCAGGGCCTCATCGCGAGCAAGCTCGCTCCTACAGAGTACACGTACCACCTGTAGGAGCGAGCTTGCTCGCGATGGCGTCAAATCAGACACCACATGATTTTCAGGCTGAAAAAAAACCCGCATCATTCGATGCGGGTTTTTTTCATGCAGCACTCAATCAGGCAGTGGCGGCAGCCACCGTTTGACTGTCCATCTCCAGGTCCGGCAGTTCGCGGTTAGCGACGGCATTTTGACCGCTCATCGCCAAATCCAGCAGTTCGCGGTTGGCCACTGCGTACATGGCGTAGTCAGTGCCGCTGGCGGCACGGATGTCCACCAGCATGGCGCGCCAGCGCTCGACCATGGTGCGGTTCTGTTCCAGCCACAACTGAAGACGTGCTTCCACCTCTTGCGGGGCATTGGCCATTTGCAGAACCGAGATGGTGATCGCCCGTTGCTGCCAGTCGACGTCATCACGGAAGGCTTCGCGCGCCAGCGCCTGCCAGTTGTTTTCCACCGGCAGAGCACTGATCTGTTGCAGGTACCAGGTGATGTCCAGCGCGCTGCCCACGGCGAAGAACGCCTTGGCCACATCGGCAGGGTTCTGACCGGTCACATCAGAGGCTTCGATGACCGGCAGCAAGGAGTACAGGTGAGTGGTGCCTGCAACCATGCGCGCCAGCAACTCAGGCACGCCGGCTTCGACGTAGGCCTGGTAGCGGGTCTGCCAGCCATCGCGGGTCGGGCCTTCCAGCAGTTCGTCGAGCTTGAGACCCAACGCCGCCAGATGCGGACCGAAATGCGCCACATCACGGGCAGCATTCTGCTCGTTGCGACGGCTGCGCAGGAACCAGCGAGTAGCCCGACGGCCCAGACGCATCAGCTCATCCATCAGCTCCAGTTGTACGTCCGCCGAAACCTGGTAATCCAGGGCCTCTATCTGCCGGAACCAGTGCGGGAGATGGAAGATATCCCGAACTATTACATAGGCACCCGCAACATTCGCCGGGCTCATGCCGGTGGACTCTTTCAAGCGCTGAACGAAGGTAATGCCCATGTGGTTGACCAGATCGTTGGCGATCTGGGTGCTGACGATCTCGCGTTTCAGACGGTGACGGCGCATGGCTTCGGCGAACTTGCTGACCAGCGTCGGCGGGAATGCGGTTTCCATGTCGCGAGTCAGGTAGGCGTCATCCGGCACCAGAGAGTTGAGCAGCGCTTCCTTGAGGTCGATCTTGCTGTAGGAGATCAGCACCGACAGCTCGGCACGGGTCAGGCCATGGCCAGCCGCGACGCGCTCGTCGAGTTGCTCTTCCGACGGCAGGAACTCGATGGCGCGGTCCAGCTTGCCGCGGCCTTCAAGGTCGTTCATCAGGCGTTTGTACTCGGCGATCCGTACGTAGGCACGACGGGCCGCCAGGGACAGCGCCTGGGTCTGCTTGTAGTTGTTGCCCAGGACCAGGCCGCCGACTTCATCGGTCATGCTGCCAAGCAACTGGTTACGTTGCTTCTCGGTCATATCGCCAGCATGCACAACTTCGTTGAGCAGGATTTTGATGTTCACTTCGTGGTCGGAGCAGTCCACACCACCGGCGTTGTCGATGAAGTCGGTGTTGGAACCGCCACCATTGAGACCGAACTCCACACGACCCAGTTGGGTCATGCCGAGGTTACCGCCCTCGCCCACGACTTTGCAGCGCAGTTCGTTGCCGTTCACGCGCAGCGCGTCGTTGGCCTTGTCGCCGACATCGGCGTGGCTTTCGGTACTGGCCTTGACGTAAGTTCCGATACCGCCGTTCCACAGCAGATCCACCGGTGCCTTGAGCAAGGCGTTCAGCAGTTCGGTCGGAGTCAGTTTGTCGGCCGAGATGTCGAAGCGCTCTTTCATCTGCGGGGAAATCGCGATGCTTTTTGCACTACGAGAGAAGATCCCGCCGCCTTCGGACATGATGCTGGTGTCGTAGTCTGACCAGGCCGAACGCGGCAGATCGAACAGACGCTGACGCTCGGCGAAGCTGTTGGCTGGCGCAGGATTGGGGTCAATGAAGATGTGCAGGTGGTTGAAGGCTGCGACCAGTTGCAGCTTGTCGGACATCAGCAAGCCGTTACCGAACACGTCACCGGCCATGTCGCCGACGCCGACCACCGTGATGCTGTCTTCCTGAACGTTGATACCGCGCTCACGGAAGTGACGCTGTACGCCGACCCACGCACCCTTGGCGGTGATGCCCATTTTCTTGTGGTCATAACCGGCCGAGCCGCCGGAGGCGAACGCGTCACCGAGCCAGAAACCGTAGTCGATGGCAATACCGTTGGCGATGTCGGAGAAGGTCGCAGTGCCCTTGTCCGCTGCCACCACCAGATACGGGTCATCGTTATCGTGACGAACCACGTTAGCCGGAGGCACCAGAGCGCCGTCTTTCAGGTTGTCGGTGATGTCCAGCAGGCCGGAGATGAAGATCCGGTAGCAGGCAATGCCTTCTGCCGCGACTTCATCACGGCTGCCGCCCAATGGCAGGCGACGCGGCAGGAAGCCGCCCTTGGCGCCGACCGGTACGATCACCGAGTTTTTCACTTGTTGGGCTTTTACCAGACCCAGCACTTCAGTGCGGTAGTCTTCTTCACGATCGGACCAGCGCAGGCCGCCGCGCGCGACGTTGCCGAAGCGCAGGTGCACGCCTTCAACCCGTGGCGAGTAAACGAAGATTTCGAATTTCGGAACCGGTTTAGGCAGTTCCGGAATCAGGTGCGGGTTGAACTTGAAGCTGAAGTAGGACTTGTTCTGACCGTTGGCATCGGTCTGGTAGAAGTTGGTCCGCAGAGTTGCCTTGATCAGGTCCAGGTAGCGACGCAGGATACGGTCTTCGTTCAGTACTTGAACGTCGTCCAGCGCGCTCAGGATCGCGTGTTCCAGACGCAGCTGCTTGTCGTCGAGGTCTTCGCTGGTCAGCTTGCGGGCCAGGTAGAAACGGGTCTTGAACAACCGGGTCAACTCGCGAGCGATGTCGGTGTGGTTGTTCAGGGTGCTGGCGATGTAGCCGAGGTCGAAGCCCAGGCGAATCTGCTTCAGGTAACGGGCGTATGCACGCAGCAGCGCCACGTCGCGCCATGGCAGGCCGGCAGTCAGTACCAGACGGTTGAACCCATCGTTCTCGGCATCGCCACGAACGATGTGGACGAATGCGTCCTGCAGCGTGTCGTTGAGCTGCTGGATGTCGAGGTTCAGGCCTTCAGCGGCGGTGAATGCGAAGTCATGAATCCAGAACTCGCGCCCGGTGCTGTGGCGCAGGCGATACGGGAACTCGCCAAGGACGCGCAGACCGAGGTTTTCCAGGATCGGCAACACGTCGGAAAGTGCCAGCGGGGTATCGGCGTGATACAGCTTGCAATGCAACTGTTGCTGACCGGCGGTTTGACCCAGCAGCGGCTGGTAGAAGCTCATGACCAGCGGGTTGGCTTCGCTCAGGCTCAGCAAGTGTTGCATGTCGACCACAGCCGAGTGCGCAGCGAAGCGCTCGCGGTAGCCGGCCGGGAATCCTTTAGGGAAGTCGGACAGCACGTTGGTGCCGTGGGCTTCGCCGAAGCTTTCGATCACCAGGCTTGAGTAGTCGTCCTGCCAGCTGCGGCAGGCCTGCACCACTTCTTTTTCCAGCAACAGCGGATCGATGTCGAGACGGTTCTTCGGGTCGACCCGCAGAATCAGTTGCACACGGGCCAGCACGGACTCGGAGAAGAAGGTCCAGAACTCGCAATCGGAGGCTTTCAGGCGATCCATCAGCACTTGCTGGATCTTCTGACGCACTTCGGTGGAATAGATGTCGCGCGGCACATAAGCCAGGCAATAGCAGAAGCGGCCGTACGGGTCTTTGCGCAGGAACACGCGGATCTTGTTGCGTTCCTGGATCTGCACGATCGACATCACGGTGCTGAACAGCTCGTCGACCGGAGTCTGGAACAGGTCGTCACGGGGCAGTACTTCGAGTACCTGAGCCAGTTCCTTGCCCAGGTGAGCCTTGGCCTGGAAACCGGAACGACGTTCGATTTCCCCGACCTTGCGGCGGATGTACGGAATGACCCGCACGCTCTCGCCATACACCGAGGAGGTGTACAGGCCCATGAAACGGCATTCCTTGATGACCTTGCCGTTGGCATCGATCTGGCGGATCGACACATAATCCGGGTAAGCCGGACGGTGCACACGGCTTGGGTGCGCAGCCTTGGCGAACGACAGCACGGTCGGTTCGCGCAGGTAATTCACGGCGTAGTCTTCGATGCGCAGGTCATCGGCGGTGAGGCCGGCGCGCAGCAGTTTGGTCAGACCGAGGAAGGAGTTCTGGTCATACTCGATATGACCGCCATTCTGGTCATCGCAAACCACGAACTCTTCGTAGCCGAGGAAGGTGAAGTGGTTGCCCACCAGCCATTCGAGGAAACCCTCGATCTCGTTCTTTTCGTCTGCATCAATAACAAACTTGCTTTTGTCGATGCCGTCGATCAGCTCCTGGACCTTGGCTTTCATCGGTTCGAAATCGGCGACCGCAACGCGGACTTCGCCGAGAACCTGCTCCAGCTCTTTGCTCAATACATTGAGCTCGGCGGTATGAGCGCAGCGATCGATCTCCAGGTACATCAGAGATTCTTGCTGGATGCCTTCGCCCTGGGTGCCTTTTGGCAGGATTTCCAGCAACTCGTTCTTGCTGCCGCGACGCACGCTCAGCACGGTGGTCTGCAGCGTGTGGATGCTGTAACCGCGACGGTTCAGCTCGGTGCGCACCGAGTCCACCAGAAACGGCAGATCGTGGTGCAGCACTTCGACTGCAGTGTGGGTCGACTGCCAGCCGTGACGTTCGTAATCGGGGTTGTACACACGCACCTGCGGTTGGGCGTGGTCAAAGCGCTCAAGCAGGCGCCAGGCAGAAAGGGTGCAGCCGGCGAGGTCAGACAACCGACGCTGGGTGAGTTCATCCAGGGAAATGATGCCAAAAAATTGTTCAGCGAACAGCGCCACTTGTGGCAGTGCCTGTTCACTGATGTGCTGCGCCAGTGCCGCTTGCAGTTGGTGCTGGAAGTCGGCTTTGCTGGCTGCGGTGAAGAACGCCATCTGTGGTACTCCGCTTGGGCTTGTTATTGATGGAAGCGTCGCGTGCAAAACCCCTTACGGGGCGGTCCGTCACCCGGTTCCTGATTCTCGGGCAGAGGAAACAGGGCGACAGGTGGGTGAAGCTGGACGAGACACTCAGGTCACATTCACCTTCCTTCGATGGGCATCTGCAAAAACGACTGCCGGGCAGACAAGCAATGTCTTTACAGGTGTCCATCAGTTGCGCAGCTTAACCAGTGCGGCAAGGCCACTGCTTGCGATGCTGCGACATATTCGGTCATCGGTAAGTAACTCGGCTGCTGCGCATCGAACAACACTAGCAGTTGCGCAGGAAAATCGCTGGTTCAAACCAGGTTTTACAGTACATCCGTACCAGAAGTGACCGATAAGACTCACTCCGTTCATAGCACAGGCTCTGACACACAAGTCAGCAGAAAATTCTTCGGGCTGGCAGAATTAGACTTTGCTTGCTTTCACAGCG
Source organism: Pseudomonas sp. GW821-FHT04C07 (assembly GCF_059420325.1). Taxonomy (NCBI): domain Bacteria; kingdom Pseudomonadati; phylum Pseudomonadota; class Gammaproteobacteria; order Pseudomonadales; family Pseudomonadaceae; genus Pseudomonas; species Pseudomonas sp. GW821-FHT04C07. Next base: position 360,560 of record NZ_JBWKTM010000002.1, on the reverse strand, counting down.
CCCCCAGAGCCAGGAACCGCCCCATGCAACTGACCACCGCCCATTTGATCGCCAACCCCTGCGACGACGAAGAAGACAACATGGCAATGCTCTGCTGCCATAGTGACAAGGGCGAGATGTTCCTGATGACTCGCTACCCCGACGAGGATGAAGTCGAGCTCACCCTCGATGGCGAACCTTCCACACTCGATGGTTTGAAAGTCACCCTCAGCGCCGATCGCCTGCTGATCGAAATCGGCGCCGCCGATGCCGATGTGCTCAATGGCGACGACCATCTGGAAATCCATCACAGCACCGCAGCGATGGACTTGCCCGAGGTTGAAGAAACCCTGCAAAACATCCTCAAAGGTACCGGCACCTATATAAGCCAGCTCGCCTGAGCCTTTGGCAAAAAGCGCAAGAATGATCGTTCCCACGCTCTGCGTGGGAATGCATCCCGTGACGCTCCGCGTCACAGCTTCAGAAGCGGACGCAGAGCGTCCATGGCGGCATTCCCACGCAGAGCGTGGGAAAGATCTCCTTATACGCGCAAAAAAACCTCCATAACCCCCACAAATCCCGAAAAATCCCCGATCGCCGTTAGTCGCCACCCCCCGCTATGGATTAAAGTAACGCCCCCAAGCCAGAGCGTTATTCGAACGCCTTCGGTCACCCTTTCCAGGAACAGTCATAGATGGAACATCGTGAAGCGCTGCTAGCGCTGCGAACCTTTCTTTCAACGCAGATTCTAGGCCAGGAAAAACTCATCGAGCGCTTGCTCATTGCCCTGCTCGCTGACGGCCATTTGCTGGTCGAAGGGGCCCCTGGTCTGGCCAAGACCAAGGCCATCAAAGAGCTGGCCGAAGGTATTGAAGCGCAGTTCCATCGTATCCAGTTCACCCCCGACCTGCTCCCCGCCGACATCACCGGCACCGAGATCTATCGCCCGGAAACCGGTAGCTTCGTATTCCAGCAAGGGCCGATTTTCCATAACCTGGTGCTGGCCGACGAAATCAACCGCGCCCCGGCCAAGGTCCAGTCGGCCTTGCTCGAAGCCATGGGCGAGCGGCAAGTCAGCGTCGGCCGCAGCACCTATGAGCTGTCGCCGCTGTTTCTGGTGATGGCAACCCAGAACCCCATCGAGCAGGAAGGCACCTATCCGCTGCCCGAGGCTCAGCTCGACCGTTTCCTGATGCACGTCAAAATCGGCTTTCCAGACGCTACCGTCGAGCGGCGCATTCTGCAGCAGGCTCGCGGCGAAGCCCTCAACGGCGAAATCAAACCCGAGCGCCGCGTCAGCCAGCAGGCAATCTTCGCCGCGCGTAAGGAGATCCTCGGTTTGTACATGGCCGATGCCGTGGAGGAATACCTGGTGCAACTGGTCATGGCCACCCGCACCCCGGCCAAGTTCGATCCGGAAATGGCCGAGTGGATCGCCTACGGCGCCAGCCCGCGAGGCTCGATTGCCCTCGATCGCTGCGCCCGGGCCCATGCCTGGCTGGCCGGTCGCGACTTCGTCAGCCCGGAAGATATCCAGGCCGTGCTGTTCGACGTATTGCGCCACCGCATTATTCTTTCCTTTGAAGCCGAAGCCGCGGGCATCGACCAGGACCGGGTGGTCCAGCGGATTCTCGACGTTGTAGCCGTCGCTTGACCCCTATGACCCACCCAATTCACGAACCGGGCATTCGCGTCAGCCTCGCCGAGCTGATCAAGATGCGCCATCGCGTGCGTGAAGTGCAGTTGTTTTCAACGCCCAACCAGCGCAGCCCGCTGATTGGCCTGCACCACTCGAAACTGCGCGGACGCGGTGTGGACTTCGATCAAGTGCGGGTCTATCAGGCCGGCGACGACGTGCGAACCATCGACTGGCGCGTTACTGCACGCACCCAGGAGCCCCACACCAAGCTGTTCCATGAAGAACGCGAACGGCCGATTTTCATCATGGTGGAACAAAGCCGCCGGTTGTTCTTTGGTTCCGGCCTGATGTTCAAATCGGTACTCGCCGCCCAGGCCGCGAGCTTGATCGGCTGGGCGGCGCTGGGTCACAACGACCGGGTCGGCGGGCTGGTGTTCGGTGATAACGAGCACTACGAGATCAAGCCACGACGCAGCAAGCAAAGCCTGCTTCAGTTGCTCAACCGTCTGGTACGGGTCAATCAGTCGCTGCGCACCGAAAGCGAGCCAGACCGTGATACCTTCGGTATAGCCCTGCGCCGCGCCCGGGAGGTGTTGCGCCCGGGCAGTCTGGGGATCGTGATCTGCGATGAACGCGCCTTGTCGGATGCCGCCGAGCAACAACTGAGCCTGCTGTCACGGCATTGCGACCTGTTGTTGCTGCCACTATCCGATCCGCTCGACCATGCCCTGCCCGCCGCCGGTCTGCTGCGCTTCGCCGAGCGTGGCGCACAACTGGAACTGGACACGCTCAACTACGACTTGCGCCAGGCCTATCGCGCTCAAGGCGAAGCGCGCATTGCCCGCTGGGAGTTGCTTGCACAAAAACTGCGGGTACCATTGATGCCCTTGAGCACCCAGAGCGAAATGGTCGAGCAATTGCGCGAATACCTGAACCCACAGCTACGTCCGGGAAAAGCCAAGTGAGCAGCCTGGAACAATTACAGCCCTTGATCACCCCGCCACCTGTTGGCTTCTGGCCGCCTGCGCCAGGCTGGTGGCTGCTGTTGATTCTGTTGCCGCTGATCGGTTTCGGCCTTTGGACGCTGCGCCGCTTTCTACCGAAAAAACGCCCTGTGGCCCGCGCCGAACAACCGCTCGACCCCGTGCGACTGGCGGCTCTGGCCGAACTGGCGCAGATGCCAAAACCCTATGACGGCGCGCCAGCAGGCGCCTGGCTGCAGCAGCTTAACGGGCTGCTCAAACGCCTGTGCCGCAACCATTATCCCTACAGCCAAAGCCATACCCTCAATGGCCGCAAATGGCTGGCGTTTCTCGACAATCGCTGCCCCGCTGCCGGCTTGACCCGCTGGATGGTGCTGGTCGAAGGCGCCTACAAGCCCGAATGCAAACTCGATGACAAGGCCATCGCCGGCCTGACCCAAGCGGTCGACACCTGGATTCGTAAACATGTTTGAGTTCGCCTGGCCGTGGATCTTCGTCCTGCTGCCGTTACCCTGGCTGCTGCGGATGTTGCTGCCGGTGGCAGACAGCGGCGAACCGGCACTCAAAGTCAGTTTCCTCAACGATCTCGAAGGTCTGGCCCGACGTCGTGCCCGGGCTAACCTTCCGGCCTGGCGCCAGCAGGCGCCGTTCATTTTACTCTGGCTGCTATTGCTGATCGCCGCTGCCCGTCCGCACTGGCTGGGCGAGCCGTTACCGATTGCCGCCAGTGGCCGCGATCTGTTGGTGGCGGTGGATGTCTCTGGTTCCATGGACTTTCCCGACATGCAGTGGCAGGACGAAGACGTCAGCCGCCTGACGCTGGTCAAGCGCCTGCTCGGTGACTTCCTCGAAGGCCGCGAAGGCGATCGCGTCGGCTTGATTCTGTTCGGCAGTCAGGCCTATCTGCAGGCACCACTGACGTTTGACCGACGTACGGTGCGGATCTGGCTCGACGAAGCGCGAATCGGTATCGCCGGCAAGAACACCGCCATCGGTGATGCCATCGGCCTGGCCCTCAAACGCCTGCGTCAACGTCCAGCGCAAAGCCGGGTACTGATCCTGGTCACCGACGGCGCGAACAATGCTGGCCAGATCGCCCCGATCACCGCCGCGCGGTTGGCCGCCGAAGAAGGCGTGACCATTTACCCGATTGGCATCGGCGCCGATCCGGAGCAAAGCGGCACGCTGGGCTTTCTGGGGCTGAACCCCAGCCTGGACCTTGACGAGCCTGCCCTGAAGGAAATAGCCGAGGTCACCGGTGGACGCTATTTCCGCGCCCGCGATGGCGAAGAGTTGCGAGCGATCAAAGAAACCCTCGATCGGCTTGAACCTGTTGCACAACAACCGACCCAGGCCCGCCCGGCCCAGGCGTTATACAACTGGCCGCTGGCCGCGGCGTTGCTGCTGAGCATGCTGCTGGTGATCCGCCAGCGTTGGCCGGACAACCCGGTGCAGCGTTTATTCACCAAGGAGATTTTCCTGCACCAACACCCTGAATGGCGCCAGCGACTCAAGCGCCTGCGTCTGCGGAGGCGCCGATGATCGCGCTCTGGCCGCACTGGTTCCGTCCCTGGTGGCTGCTACTGTTGCCGCTGCTGGGATGGTTGCTGTGGCAACTCTGGCATCGACAAAAACGCGCCGGACGCTGGCAGGTGATTCTGCCCCCTGCGTTTCACGCGACATTGCTCAGCGGTGGCAGGGGCCATGAGAGCAAATTGCCATGGGTCGCCCTCGGCCTGGCCTGGACCCTGGCGGTATTGGCGCTGCTCGGCCCGAGCTGGCAGCGGGTTGAACAGACCAGCCAAAAGCCGGCCGACCCGCTGGTGGTATTGCTCGAACTGACCCCGGAAATGCTTGCCACGGACGTTTCGCCGAACCGCCTGGAGCAGGCCAGACGCAAGCTGTTGGACCTGCTGCAAAACCGCAGCGATGCGCAAACCGCGATTGTCGTCTACTCAGGCAGCGCTCACACCCTGGTGCCGTTGTCGGATGATCTGGCCACGAGCCGCAACCTGCTGGAAGCGCTGAAACCGTCGATCATGCCCCAGATAGGTCATCGCGCCGATCTGGCGGTGAAAAAAGCCTTGACCCTGCTTGATCGCGGCACCCTCGGTCAGGGCCGGATATTGCTCATCGGTTCATCCCTCACCGAGCAGGAACGCCAAGGGATTCGTCAGGCACTCAGCGGCCAGGCACCAGAGTTTTCGATATTGGGTATCGGCAGCCGCGCAGGTGCGCCGGTCGCTCAGGAAGGCGGCAGTTTCCTCAAGGATGCCCAAGGCGCAATTCTCGTCGCGCGGCTGGATGGAGCAAGCCTCAAGGCCTTTGCCAATGAGCTGGGCGGTCGCTATCGGCAGGCACGGCTGGACGATAACGATCTGCGCGGCCTTGGCCTGTTCAACGGCCCGCAAAGCTTGCGCAATCAAGGCCAGACCCTGCACCTGGATACCTGGGCCGATCAAGGCTATTGGCTGTTGCTGCCATTGCTGCTGCTCGCTGCCTGTGCCGGACGACGGGGCTGGCTGTTTTGCCTGCCATTGCTGTTCATGCTGCCGCAGCCGGGTTACGCCTTCGAGTTCAACGACCTCTGGCTGCGCCCGGATCAACAGGGCCAGCATTTGCTTGAGCAACAACGCCCGGCCGATGCCGCCCGGCATTTTGAAGACCCACAATGGCAAGGTTTCGCGCTCTATGAAGCCGGCAATTATGCCGCTGCCGCCCAGCGTTTCGCTGAAGGCAACGACGCCCGCGCCCATTACAATCGTGGCAACGCACTGGCCAAAAGCGGTGAGCTGGAAGCTGCGCTGGATGCCTACGAACAGGCACTGGAGCGCCAGCCGGATTTGCAGCCAGCACTGAGTAACAAAGCCCTGGTGGAAAGTCTGCTTAAACAGAAACAGCCACCGGCGCAGAGCGAACCGAACAAGACCGAAGGTTCTGACGCCGAGCAAGCCACGCAAAACCCGCCACCCGGCGCGGCGACGCCGCCCCCGACCAGCGGTGAACAGAAAACCGAGACGCAGAACCCGTCGTCGACCAGCGAACCTCAGGCACACGGCACACCGCAACCGGGCAATAATGAAGTGCCGGGCAGCGAGCTGGGCGACGAACACACCACCACGCCGCCCATCAGATCGGCCGAAAACAACTTCGACGATGAGCGCCGACAAGCGCTGGAACAATGGCTGCGACAAATTCCGGACAACCCGAGCGAACTGCTCAGACGCAAATTCTGGTACGAACAGCAACAACATCAGGATCAGGGAAAAATTCGATGACCCGCTTCACCGCCCTCTTGCTCGCACTCCTTCTCTGGACCTGTCAGGCCCTGGCTGCAGGGCTGGTCGCCAGCGTAGATCGCAGCCGTTTGAACTCTGGAGAAACCATTGAACTGACCCTCGAATCCAGCGATGCCACGCTGTTCGGCAAACCCGACCTGACTCCGCTGGATGCACTGTTCGAAGTCCGCGGCACCCGCCAGATCAACCAACCCACCACCTTGGGCGGTGACAACCGTGCCACCACCCGCTGGATTATCACCCTGCTGCCCAGACACAACGGCACCGTGGAGATCCCGTCGTTGCAACTGGGGGAATTCAAAAGCCAGCCGATCAGCCTGCAGGTGATCGAAAGCGAAACCCAGGACAGTGCCAACAAACTGGCGCCGGTGTTCATCGATGCCAGCCTCGATCAGGACAGCGTCTACGTGCAGGCCCAGGCGATCCTGACCCTGCGCATCTACCACTCGGTGTCACTGTATGACGACAGCAGCCTGACACCCTTGCAAATTCCCGATGCGCGAATCGAACAGTTGGGTGAGTCGCGCACCTACGAAAAAGTCATCAACGGCCTGCGCCATGGCGTGATCGAAATGCGTTACGCGATCTTTGCGCAACACAGCGGCGAGCTGAAGATTCCAGCGCAGATATTCAGCGCAACCCTGGTCGACGCTCAACCATCCCAGGACCCGACACCCCAGGGTCCGAAACAAGGCAAACTGATACGCGTCAGCTCCACCGAGATCCCGCTGACGGTCAAAGCCAAACCTCTCGACTATCCGGCCGACGTACCCTGGCTGCCGGCACGCAGCCTGAGCCTGAGCGAAAGCTGGAGCCCGGAGCCGGATCACAGCCAGGTCGGCGACTCTCTGACCCGCAGCCTGACGATCAAGGCTGAAGGCCTGTCCAGCTCACAACTTGCACCCCTGCCCACCACCGATGTCAACGGCCTGCGCCGTTACCCGGACCAACCGATACTGAGCAACAAGAGCGGCGAGCGTGGCCTGATCGGCAGTCGCGAAGACCGCGACGCTCTGGTGCCGACCCGCAGCGGCGCAATCGAGCTGCCAGCGGTGGAAGTGGTCTGGTGGAACACCTTTGAGGATCACCTGGAACGCAGCAGCCTGCCGGCCCACACTCTGCAAGTGGCGAACAACCCGAGCCTGGTGGTCGACACCCCCACCAGCAACACACCGACCGGCTCATCGACTGACTACGCAGAACTTCGACGCTGGCAGCTCAGCACCCTTATTCTGGCCTGCACCACCCTGCTCGGCTTCGGTCTCTGGTGGCGCGCCCGTTGGCAACCGGCGATCCTGCGCACGGCGCAGACAGGCCCAAGCCCGCGCACCCTGCTCGACGATATCAAACGCGCGAGCCTGGCCAACGACCCGCAAGCAACCCGACAAGCGTTGGACGCCTGGGCCCGGCAACAACCGGAAACCCTGGCCGATATGGCCGCCCGCTACGTGCCGCTGTCCGACGCACTGGACGGCCTGAACGGGGCGCTCTACAGCGAAACCGGCCAACACTGGCAAGGCGAGGAGCTGTGGCGGGTGATCCGCGCCATCCCGATCACCGAACGCGTTCAGGACCCGGTTGGCGACAGCGGCCTGCCGCCGCTTTATCCGAAATAGTGGAGAGTAATTTCTGGCTCCGCATTTTTCCCGTAGCAGCTGCCGAAGGCTGCGTTCGAGCGCGAAGCGGTCGTAAAGTCAGGCACTGCGGTTTTACAGGTTAACCGTGGACACATGATTTACGACTGCTTCGCCCGAACGCGGACCGAGCCGAACGCAGCCTTCGGCAGCTGCTACGGGTCGCGCGAATCCACATCAACCGCGCCCTTACAGTTTTTTGCCAGTAAACTCTTTGCCCTTTCGCCGCTATCATTTTTCCCGCGGCCACACCTCATTTTTCAAGCGGAGTTTGCCTTGCGTCTGTTTCACACCTCCGACTGGCACCTTGGGCAGAACCTGCACGGCCAGGAACGCGACTTTGAACACGCCTGCTTTCTCGACTGGCTGCTTCGCCAGCTTGGTCTGGAGAAGCCCGATGTCCTGCTGATCGCCGGCGACATCTTCGACACGGTCAACCCGCCGGTCAAAGCCCAGGAACGCCTTTACGACTTCATTGTCAGCGCCCACGAGCAACAGCCATTGCTGACCATCGTGATGATCGCCGGCAACCACGATTCCGGCTCGCGCATCGAGCTGCCCGCGTCCTTGATGCGGCGCTTGCGCACTCACGCGCTGGGGCGGGTGTTGTGGCTCGATGACGGCCAACTGGATGCCGAGCGCCTGCTGATCCCTTTGCCCGATGCAACCGGAGAAATCGCCGGCTGGTGCCTGGCGCTCCCGTTTTTGCGTCCGGCAGAAGTCACCGGCGCGCATTTGGGTGACGACTACCTGCGCGGCATCGGCCAGGTTCATGAATGGCTGATCGCCGCCGCCAACGCCAAACGCCAACCGGGGCAGGCGCTGATCGCCATCAGCCACGCGCACCTGGCCGGCGGTTCGGTTTCGCAAGACTCCGAGCGCAGCCTGATCATCGGCAATGCCGAAGCGTTGCCCGCCAGTCTGTTCGGGCCGAGCATCAGCTATGTCGCCCTCGGCCATTTGCACAAACCGCAAAAGGTCAACGGTGAGGAACGCATTCGCTACAGCGGTTCGCCGATTCCACTGTCATTTTCCGAGATTGGTTATCAGCATCAGATTCTCGACATCGAACTGGCAGGTGAAACCCTGCTCAGTGTCGAACCCCGGCTGATCCCCCGCGCCGTCAACCTGCAACGCCTGGGCCCTGCGCCATTGGCCGAGATATTGAGCCAGCTGCAAGACCTGCCGAATATCGACCTGCTGGCCGATCTCCAGCGCCAACCCTGGCTGGAGGTGCGGGTTCGCCTCGACGAGCCGCAGCCGGACCTGCGCCAGCAAGTGGAAACAGCGCTGCAAGGCAAAGCCGTGCGCCTGGTACGAATCGCCGCCGAATACGCCGGCAATGGTGACCGTGAAGGCGCCGATGAAGGCACTCAGCTGATCGAGCTGGACCAACTCACACCCCAGGAACTGTTCAGCCGAGCCTGGATGGACAGCTATGGCAGCGAGGTCGACGAACAGACCCTCAACGACTTCGCCGTGCTGTTGCAAGACGTTCAACTGGAGAGCGAACAGCCATGAAAATCCTCGCGATCCGTTTGAAAAACCTCGCCTCGCTGGCCGGCCCCTTTGAAATCGACTTCACCGCCGAGCCCTTGGCCAGCGCCGGCTTGTTCGCCATCACCGGGCCTACCGGCGCCGGCAAAAGCACCTTGCTCGATGCCTTGTGCCTGGCGCTGTTTGGTGCAGTGCCGCGACTCAACAACACCGGGCGCGACGCCAAAGTGCCGGATGCGGACGGTGAAATTGCCACGGGCGATCCGCGTACGCTGTTGCGTCGTGGCACCGGTGACGGTTATGCCGAGGTGGACTTTCTCGGTATCGACGGTCGTCGCTATCGCGCACGCTGGGAAGCCAACCGGGCGCGGGAAAAAGCCAATGGCAAACTGCAAGCCAGCCGCCAAAGCCTGCGCGACCTGGACACCGATCAACTGCTGGCCAGCCAGAAAGGCGAGTACAAAACCCGGCTCGAAGCGGTGCTGGGCCTGAATTTCGAACAGTTCACCCGCGCGGTGATGCTTGCACAGAGTGAGTTCAGCGCCTTCCTCAAGGCTGATGACAACGACCGCAGCGAGTTGCTGGAAAAACTCACCGACACAGCCCTCTACACTCGCCTCGGCAAGCGCGCCTTCGATAAAAGCAAAGACGCCCGCGAAGCCCACAAGCTGTTGCAAGACCAGGCCACCGGTGTCACGCCGCTGGAGCCCGACGCGCGCGCCGAGCTCGATCAGCGTTTCAATGACGCTCAACAGCAACTCAAGACGCAACAGGCGCAACTCAAACAACTTGAGTTGCAGCACACCTGGCTCAAGGAACTGCGCCAGTTGCAAGACGGGCAGCAGAGCGCCGCCGAGCAACTACAGCAAGCCCAACAGCATTGGGACGGTCAGGCCAGCGAGCGCCTGAATCTGACCCGCCTGGAGCAACTGGCGCCGCAGCGGCATCAGTTTGCCCGCCAGACAGAACTCACCGCCCTGCTCAATCCGCTGGCGGTACAAATTCAGCAACACAGCCAGCAGCAGCTTGATCTGCAAACCCGTCAGGGCCAGCTCGAACAAAGCCTGCTGGATGCTCAGACCGCCCTGGCCGACGCACAAGCCCGACAAACCGCTGGCGCGCCACTGCTACGTCAAGCATTTGAAGAACAAAGCACCCTCGTGCGCCTGACCAAGGATCTGGGCCAAGGTGCAGCGCTCAAGCAACAAACGGAGCTGGCCTGCACCCAAGGGCAAAGCGCAATCCAGGCCATGTTCGAGCAACAACGTCTGGTCGCCGAGCGCCTGACTAAAATCGCCGAACAACTTGAACACAGCGCGTCTCTGGCACCGCTGGGCGAAGCCTGGAATGCCTACCGCGATCGTCTGCAACAGTTGGTGCTAGTCGGTAATCGTCTGAATCAGGGACAGGCCGAACTGCCTCAACTGGAACATCGCGCCGCCACCGCCGCGCAGCAACTGGGCGAGCAACGCAAACAGCTCGAACTGCTCTACCGCGAAGCCGCCGCCGAGCCTGAAGCGGTGGCCGAGCAGATCCAGATTCTCGGCAGCCTGTTACAAGACAACCGTAAGCAGCAGCGAGCCTTCGAAGAGCTGGCGCGGTTGTGGGCCAGCCAGCAACAAATGGATCAGCGAGCGTTGGAACTGCAACAGCGCCAGCACAGCGCGCAACAAGAACGCGAGCGCCTGACCCACGACGGAGTTCAGGCCAAGGCCGAGCTGACGGTTGCCGAGCAAACCCTGAACGTCACTCTCCAACTGCTGGAGCGTCAGCGCCTGGCTCGCAGTGCCAGCGTCGAAGATCTGCGCGAGCAGTTGCAGGACGACCAGCCCTGTCCGGTCTGTGGCAGTCACGAACATCCTTACCATCAGCCTGAAGCCCTGCTGCAAAGCCTGGGTCGTCACGACGAAGGCGAAGAAGCCAATGCGCGCAAAGCTGTCGATACGCTGAAGGCAAAGCTCGATGAGTTGCGTTCCGACGTCGGCGGCGTTATCGCCCGGCAAAAGGAACTGCTGCAACAGCTGGAGCAACTCGCCCCCCAGCAACAAGCGCTGGCCCTGAGCCTGGAAGCGCACCCGCTGTGGGGGCAACTATTGGCCCAGGACACCGGCAAGCACGATGCCTGGCTCAATCAGCAAACCAGCCAGCTGAACCAGAGCATCGCCCAGGATGAACAGCGCCAGAATGCGCTGCTGACCTTGCAGCAAGACGCCGCACGCCTCCAGCAACAGCTACGCACCGCCGAGGAGGCCAGCCAGCAGGCTGCCCAACAATTAGCGGAACAACAACGGCAACTGGCCGCAGACCGCCAGCGCCTGGAGGAAGAGCTGTCAGCTTTCAGCACCCTGCTCCCGCCCGATACGCTAGAAGGTTTGCGCCGGCAGCCAGCCGCGACCTTCATGCAGCTCGATCAGCAGATTGCCCAACGCCTGGAACACCTTGAGCAGCAGCGCGACGAGCTCAGCGAACAGCAGCAGCGTCAGCAGTCGCTGGATAAGGAACAGGATCGTCAGCAACTGCGCACGCAGCAATCCGATGCCGCGCAACAGCAGTTCACCGCCCTCGCCGATCAGCAGCAAGCCTGTCAGCAAAAACTGCGTGGGCTACTGGGTGAACACGCCAATGCCGAGCAATGGCAGCAGCAACTGGATCAGGCCGTCGAACAGGCACGCAACGCCCAGACAATGGCCGACCAGGCGCTGCAAGAAACCCGTAGCCAACTGATCCAGCACGGCGCGGACCTGAAGGCCAAGCAAGAGCGCTTGCACTCCCTTGAGCTAGAGAGCCGAGAGTTGAGCAGCAAAATCGCCGACTGGCGCCAGCGGCATCCCGAGCTGGACGACGGCGGTCTGGAACAGTTGCTGGCCTTCGACGACGAGCAGATCAGCCAGTTGCGCCAGCAGTTGCAACACAGCGAAAAAACCATCGAACAAGCCAAAGTTCTACTGCATGAACGCGAACAGCGCCTGCACCACCACCAGGCGCAGCACAATGGCAACCTCGATGCCGAACAGCTGGCCAGCGCCCTGAGCGAACTGCAAAGCCAGTTCACCGCCACTGAACAACTCAGCGCCGAACTGCGTGCCCGGCAAGCCGAAGACCAACGCCGGCAGAACGCCAATCAGGTACTGGCGCAACGCATCGCCCAGGCCTACAGCGAATGGCAGCGCTGGGCACGGCTGAATGCCTTGATCGGCTCGGCCACCGGTGACACCTTTCGCAAGATCGCTCAGGCCTACAACCTTGACCTGCTGGTGCATCATGCCAACGCGCAATTACGTCAACTGGTGCGCCGCTATCGCCTAAGGCGCGGCGGCAGCATGCTCGGTCTATTGGTGATGGATACTGAAATGGGTGACGAACTGCGCTCGGTGCATTCGTTGTCCGGTGGCGAGACGTTCCTGGTCTCCCTGGCGCTCGCCCTGGGCCTGGCGTCGATGGCCTCCAGCACGCTGAAAATCGAATCGCTGTTTATCGATGAAGGGTTCGGCAGTCTTGATCCTGAGTCGCTGCAACTGGCGATGGATGCACTCGACGGTCTGCAGGCGCAAGGGCGCAAGGTCGCGGTGATTTCCCACGTGCAGGAAATGCACGAGCGAATCCCGGTGCAGATTCAGGTCCGCCGCCAAGGCAACGGCCTGAGCACACTGGAGGTGAAATGAGTACGCCGACCCTCTATTCCTTCCGTCGCTGCCCGTATGCGATGCGTGCGCGCATGGCCCTGCGTTATTCAGGTGTGAGCGTGAACATTGTCGAGGTCAGCCTGAAAGCCAAGCCTGCCGAAATGCTCCTGCTGTCCAGTAAAGGGACGGTGCCGGTGTTGAACGTTAATGGCCGGGTAATCGAAGAAAGCCTGGAGATCATGCGCTGGGCGCTGGAACACCATGATCCGCAGGATTGGCGGCTCAAGGACGACCTCGCGGCAAAGCAAGCGAGCGCCGCGCTGATCGAAGAGAACGATCAGGTGTTCAAGCGCTATCTGGATCGCTACAAGTACGCCGATCGCTATCCGGAGCAGCCAATGGAGCATTACCGCGCGCAAGGCGCCGTTTTTTTACAGAAGCTCGATGACCTCTTGCACAAGCATGTCTATCTGGCAGCCGATCACTTGAGCCTCGCGGACATCGCCCTGGCGCCGTTCTTGCGGCAGTTTGCTCATGTCGATCAGCACTGGTTCGCACAGACGCCGTATCGGCATTTGCAGGCATGGTTGCAGCGATTTCTGGAGTCAGAGTTGTTTATCGGGGTGATGGCCAAAGAAGCTGCGCCACAAAACCCGTAGCAGTTGCCGAAGGCTGCGTCCGGCTCGGTCCGCGTTCGGGCGAAGCAGTCGTAAATCGGCATCCCGACTCATCCAGAAAAATTGCGGTCAATCATTCTACGACCGCTGCGCGACCGGACGCAGCCTGGCGGCAGCTGCTACAGAAGGTTCGTCGCTTCTGAAATCCGCCTAAGCCACCACCGGCCTGGCAAACACACTGCACATTTGCAACGCCGAGCAATCCACTTTGAACGGGCCGAAAAATGCGGCTTTCGGCTTGATCGGCGGATTACCCGCCAGCAGCCCCAACGCCTTGGCGGTTTGAATGTTGTGGGCGATGTTGTGATTGCATTCGATGGCCCGGGCCAAAGAGCCCGCTGAACCCTGCCCGATCCCCAGCAACGAAGAGCCGTTGGTCAAGAACGCCAGGAAGGCAATGACCCAAAGCTTGCCTCCTTTCATAGCGTCGCCACTCCCACAGTCTGTGCCTGTTCGGCAGTGACGCTTTGTGCGCGATGTTCAAATTGAATGGCTGGGTAAGCCACTTGAATCGGCGCGTCGACCCAGGCTTTAGTCTGTGCCGACAGCGTGACCACGATGATTATGGCCACGTACAAACCGATGGCGACGTACGCACCGTGTTTGGCAGAGGTAAGAAGTGTGCTGGCCATGGGATTCTCCGTGGGCATGTTTCAATGCCCACAGATTCGATCAAAAAACCGGCAATGAATAGCGACCTTTATGCATAGTAGCTATCAGCTTTATTGATCTTTAATCCGACGTGTTTTAGTCCTGCAGCAAGCTCATTAACCGCTCGCGCGCAGCATCCGGCTCGTCTGGAACAGGCTGGGCAGCCGACAAAATGGGGGTGGAATAGAGGAACAGAAGAACCACTGCCAGACGCATAACCATGCTGTCGATCCCTTGGAGAGACTGAGTCAATAAATTAGCGTCAAATTTAAACACATGGCCATGTGACATTACCAAAGGAATTTGCACTCGGCGCACAAATCAACAGCACAGCGCTTTATGCAGGAGCGACATCACTCTTGGTCCCGGTCGACGAAAATAATCGCCGATCGGAGTAAGTGACTTCGCTCCTGCATAAATTCTTCAATGCCGAGTTTTCAGTGTTGGATCTTGTGATCCAGTGCGGCGTAGAAGTTGGCGCTTTGTTGCAGGTATTTCTGGGTGTAGGTATGGGTGCTGGATTTTCTATCGCTGATCTCAACGCTGGCACTGGCTGGCAAAGCCACGGTAGCCGAGATAGCGGAAGCAGCGATGACGGAGAAGAGATTGAAGTTCATGGCGGTAACCCTCGTGAATTCAGTTGGCTTGCTTGCCCGGGTGGGCCGTGAAGCAAACTTACGCCCGAGGTTCGGCGCGTTGAAATGCTTTGCAGCAGTAGCGAATATCAGCGTCATTAATAGAAGTACGCAGGCCCCGACCTTCGGGGCCTGCGGCCTATTGACGCAGCAGAAACCTGATATTGCTGGGGGAATCGAAAGGCAGTTTTTGTACGGTTTTGCCTAACAAACCAGTCTTGGCGTCCCGCTCCAGCACGACGATATGGTTGCTTTTCTGGTTGGCAATCAACAAGAACTTGCCGCTCGGATCGAGGCTGAATTCGCGCGGATGATCACCTTCTACCGAGCGTCGCTGGATTTCCTTGAGCTCTCCCGTCGCAGGATCAACGGCAAACACCAGCAACTGATTGGCGCTGCCACGGTTGCTGACGTAGAGAAATTTGCCATCCTGCGATGCATGCAGCGCGCCAGCGGCTTTCTCTTGCGCAGGCCGGTTGGCGGCCAGTTCGACCATCTGCCGCTGCACAAGCTTGCCTGCCTGATAATCGAACACCGCTACTTGCGCGCTCATTTCCATCGTCAACCAGGCATGCTTGCCATCACCGCTGAACAGCAAATGCCGCGGCCCGCTGCCCGGTGGCAATTGCACCGAAGCTGGCGGAGCGGCGGTCAACGGCTGCTCGGGGCTGGCTTTGGGGTCATAACGGTAGACAAAGATCTTGTCCGCCCCCAGGTCACTGGCAAACACAAACTGACCGTCCGGCGATGACACCGCCGAATGCACATGGGCTGACATCTGCCGTTCAGGATTGACCCGACTGGACGGATGACTGCTGAGTTGCACCGGCGGTGCCAGCTTGCCATCAGCCGCCACAGGTAAGACCGCGAGGCTGCCACCCGGATCTTCCAGCACCGAATAGTTACTGACGAACAGGTAGCGCCCGTCGGCGCTCAGACTGGAGTGAGTCGGCTCATTGCCCAGGGACTGGACCTGATTGATCAGGTTTAGCTGATGGTTCTTCGGCTCAATAGAAAAACTGCTGACACGGCCGACCGGATCGCTCTGACCGGGGCCGTTCTCGTTGACCACAAACAGTCGCTGCTGATCCTTGGACAGGGTCAACCAGGACGGGTTGGAGCTCTTCACCACCTGCAACGGTTTGGCATCGAGCTGACCCGTGCGACTGTCGAACTGCAGGCGATAGAGGCCCTGGCTCTGGCCCTGGGTGTAGGAACCGACCAACAGCTCATAGTTATCAACCGGTGCAGCCTGCACGGACATCGCCCCCACACTACCAGCCATCAGCAATGGCCAGAAGTTACGCATCCTCATGCTCATCGTCCTCTTCGTCTCCGGCGCTGAATGCGCTCATGCACACCAGTCGGTGTTCGCCGGAGTCGCCGGTGATGGTCCAGCTTTGCAACGTTTCATCAAAGGTCGCGGCTTGAACCTGGGCCACGCTGAAACTCCAGCGTTTGGCTGCCCGGCCGTCCATGCATTCGATCTGCAACTGGCTGTCATCGAGGGAGAAATCAAAAGCATGCAGCCCGTCGATTTCCAGCATGTCGCAAGTTTGGAGGGCGGTCAGCAAGGTGTTGGTAACGGCAGTCATGGCGATCAATCATCAATTGGAAAGGTGCAATGATAGCTGGTCGTGCAAGGCGAGGCATGATCGTTCCCACGCGCAGCAAAGGAATGCAGCCCGTGACGCTGCGCGTCACATTCAAGAGCGGACGCAGAGCGTCCAGTGAGGCATTCCCACGCAGAGCGTGGGAACGATCAAAAACGCGCCATGCCTGGCGCACTCAAAAAAAAGCCGCAACCTGAGTTGCGGCTTTGTTGTTTCAGCTAACCCTTAGTGGGCGAACAACGAATTACCCTTCTGCCCGGCCAGGCTCGAAGGCTTGATCAGGAACCGCGCCAGCGCTGGCAACAGCCACAACGCGCCGAACATATTCCACAGCAGCATGAAGGTCAGCATCAGGCCCATGTCGGCCTGGAACTTGATCGCCGAGAAGATCCAGGTGCAGACGCCGATGGCCAGGCACAAACCCGTGAACAGCACTGCTTTACCGGTGGATTTCAGGGTCTGGTAATAGGCTTCCTGCAGCGACAGACCGGCACGCAGGAAACTTTCGAGGCGACTGTAAATGTAGATGCCATAGTCGACACCGATCCCTACGCCCAGCGCCACCACCGGCAAGGTCGCGACTTTCACGCCGATACCCATGAAGGCCATCAGGGCGTTTCCGAGCACCGAGGTCAACACCAGCGGCAGCACAATGCACAAGGTTGCCGCCCAGGAACGGAAGGTAATCATGCACATGGTCGCCACGCAGGCGTAAACCAGGATCAGGATGGTCAGCTCCGACTCCTTGATCACTTCGTTGGTGGCTGCTTCGATCCCGGCGTTACCGGCCGCAAGGATAAACTCCAGGCCATCCTTGTTGTTCTCTTTGGCGAACGCCTGCACCGCCTGCACCGCGCGATCAAGGGTTGCGGCCTTGTGGTCGTTGAGGAACACCAGCACCGGCGCCAGCGAGCAACTGTTGTTGTACAGACCATCAGCTCGAGCGATGGAGTTGTTCAACACATCCGGGTTGCGCGACAGGGTTTCCCATTTCAGGTTGCCCTCGTTCATGCCCTTGATCATCTGTTTGGAGACAGTCACCAGGGAAATCGCCGACTGCACGCCCTCGGTGTTCTGCATCTTCCACATCAACTCATCGATCGGCGCCATGGCTGCATAACGCGAGCAGCCTTCCGGAGCAGTCTTGACCATCACCACCAGTACATCGGAGCTGGTGGAGTAGTTGCTGATGATGAAGTTGTTGTCCTTGTTGTAGCGCGAATCAGGACGCAGCTCCGGCGCACCTTGATCGAGGTCGCCGATCTTCAGGTTCTGGCTATACCAGAGACCGCCGCCGAAGGCCAGCAGGGCCAGGACGATCGACACCGGCGCAACTTTCGGGCTGGCAAAGTTCGACAACCCACGCCAGAACGGATGCTCACGCACTGCGTCTTTCTTGCTGCGTTCGACGGCGCGCCTGCTGATGCCGACATAGGAAATCGCTACCGGCAACAGGATCAGGTTGGTGAACACGATCACCGCCACGCCGATGGACGCGCCGATGGCCAGTTCGCGAATCACGCCGATATCGATGATCAGCAAGGTAATGAAGCCCACCGCATCCGCCAGAATCGCGATCATCCCTGGCAGGAACAATTGCCGGAAGGTACGTCGCGCCGCTGTCAGGGCGTTGTCGGCCTCACTGGATTGCAAGGCGATGCCGTTGATCTTTTGCACGCCGTGGGAAATACCGATGGCGAAAATCAGGAACGGCACCAGCATCGAATACGGGTCCAGCCCAAAACCGAAGGCGTGCATCAGCCCGAGTTGCCAGACCACCGCCACCAGCGTGGTACTCAACACAGCGATGGTGCTGCGCAGGCAGTTGGTGAACCAGTACAGCAACACCAGGGTGATGATGAAAGCGACGCCGAAGAACATCACCACCATGATCAGGCCATCAATCAGGTCGCCGACCTTCTTGGCGAAACCGACGATGTGGATCTTCACATTGGGGTTTTGCGCTTCGAACTTGTTGCGGATTTTCTCTTCGAGCTCGTGGGAGAATTTCTGGTAGTCCAGCGCGAGCAACTTGCCCTGGTCTTGCGGGTCCGGGTAGGACTCCAGCAACGGGATATCGACGATACTCGACTTGAAATCGTTGGCGACCAGCCGACCGACCTGACCAGACTTGAGCACGTTGTTACGCAGCAGATCGAGGCTGTCGGCCGAGCCGTTGTAGCTCTGCGGAATCACCTCACCACCGGCGAAACCTTCCTCGGTCACTTCGGTCCAGCGAACGCTGGGGCTCCACAGCGACTTGAGACCGGAACGGTCAACACCGGAGATGTAGAACACCTCGTCGTTGATCTGCCGCAAGGTCTCCATGTACGTCCTGGAGAAAATGTCGCCATCAGTGGCTTCCACCGAGATCCGCACGGTGTTGCCCAGGTTGGCCAGATCGTTGCGGTGCTCAAGCATCTTCTCGATGAAGGGGTGCTTGAGCGGAATCATTTTTTCGAAACTGGTGGACGGCCGGATCAGCGTCGCCTGCCAGAACAGGAAAACGCTGACCAGCAGGCAGATGACGATCACAGCCGGGCGGTTGTTGAAAATCAGACGCTCGAGAAACGTCGCCTTGTCCTGGTGATGACTGCTGATGGAAATCGTGTCTTGTTGATGACTGCTCATGGAAATCCCCCGCCTTCTTATTATTTGCCCAGCTCAGCGCCGGTTGGCGTGGTAGCGCGAACGCCGCCCTGTCCCACCAGAATCAAGTTGCCGTTGCCCGCCGCCGTGACCGCCGACAAGGAAATGCGGTCTGGTCGATTGAATACGCTAAAGGTCAATCCATCGTCGTTGCTGCGTACCACGCTGCCGCCGTTGCCGACGATGACCAGTGAACCGTCGTCGAACAACGTCGCACCGGACAGACCGAATTCGAGTGCACCGCGAGCAGCCTTCAGCTCAACCGGCTCCCAGGTACTGCCGAAATCAGTGGAGCGGAACAGGTTGCCGCGCAAACCATACGCCAGCAGTGTGCCGGACTGGCGGGTACCGATCACACCGAACAGCGAGCCGTGATACGGGCTTTCCAGGCGCTCCCAGGTTTGCCCCCAATCGGCGGAGCGGAACATGCTGCCCTGCTCGCCGACGATGAACAGACCGCAATCCTTAACCGCCGCGATGCCGTTGAGGTGGTACTGGTCTTCGTTGTTCAGGCGATCGCTGGCATCTTCCCAGCTCTTTCCGCCGTCGGTGGTCTCCAGCAGTGCGCCATAGGCGCCCACGGCAAAGCCGTTGCTGGCGTCCTTGAACCAGACATCGAGCAACGGCGCTTCACGTTTCAAGTCTTCGAATTGTTTGGTCCAGGTGGCGCCGCCGTCTTCACTGGCAAGAATCTGCGCGTCATGCCCGACTGCCCAGCCGTGCTTGTCATCGACAAAGAACACCGCCGTCAGCAGCTGCCGAGTCGGCACTTTGGCCTGGGTCCAGTTATTGCCCTGGTCATCGGAATAGAGAATGTGGCCGCGATCACCCACCGCCACCAGACGCGCACCGGCATGCACAACGCCAAGCATCAGGCCTTTGGCGGACTTTGCGGATTCAATCGAATAGACAGTACCGGCCGCCGCCGTGGCAGCAGCCTGGACAGGGGCCGACAGAGCGGCAACTCCCAACAGCGAGAGCGCTGTAGCCAGCAACGCGAATCTGCGTAACGCCGGCGGGCGGCAAAAAACCACACCCATGACAGGCTCACTCATAGACCTTTCCCCCATTATTATTGTTAGGTCATTCAACCTTTCAGGGCGCCGCTCAGGGCGTTTTTTCTGATTTGCCGTTTCGGATGGTTGTCCTGAAAGCTGCAATCTAGAGCCCCCTCTGAAGCTGACCTATCCTATCCAGCTTTGGAAAGGTCTGACAATCGACGCCACGTTATCTTTTGTTAACCCGGCGCTTTGGAGGAGTGCCTGAATGGCAAGACATTCGCTGTCATGATGAATAACGGCCGTGTTGCACGGCCCCTGTAGGAGCGAGGCATGCCCGCGATAGCGGCGGTGCGTTCACTGTTGATTTTGACCGGGTACATATCCGTTTCTGCGGTAACGGCTGCTGACGGTTTCGCCCTTACGGCGTGTCACTTTTTTTCAAACACGAACGCCAAAAAAGTAAGCAAACGCCGGGCTTTTGATCTTGATCTTGACCTTGATCTTGATCTACCCGCCCCTTCGGAAGGCCGAGCGGAGGCGTTCATCAGGGGGTGGGCGCGAAGCGCCGTTCGACGAAGTCGAACACATCGAGAGGAGGTCGAAGCGAAGCCGACCGGAGGCGATGCCCCCTGATGAATGCCGGAACGAGGGAACGCCGAGCCTTAGCGAGGTGCCGTACGCTCGGGGCAAGCCCTTTTGGGTCCTTTTGGGGCGTTTGCCAAAAGGGCCTCGCCGTAAGGGCGAAACCCTAAGTGGCCGTTACCGCAGGAATGGATATGTACACCAGCAAGAGCCAGGCTGGCTGTCAGGCCGCCATCGCGAGCAATCGAGCGTCGACCGGCTGCTCCCACAGGGGTCAGGCCAGGCTTTTGCTGACCACTTCAAAGACGTCGCTGGACAGCTCGCCCGAGGCACGAATGCGCTCCAGCTCCCCCTTCATCAACGCCTGGCGAGCAACATCGTACTTGCGCCAGCGAGTCAACGGCGCCAACTGCCGTGAAGCAATCTGCGGATTGAACCCATTAAGCTCAATCACCAAATCCGCCAGGAAACGATAGCCAGAACCATCCGCAGCATGGAAATTGATCAGGTTCTGCCCGGCAAACGCCCCGACCAACGCACGAACCTTGTTCGGGTTCTTGATGTTGAACGCAGGATGCTTCATCAGCTCCTTCACGCGTTGCAAGCCACCCGGCAAACCACTACCCGCCTGGACACTGAACCACTGATCCATGACCAACGGGTTGTCTTTGAAGTTTTCAGCGAAGGTCGCCAGGGCCTTGGCCTTCTCTTCAATGAATGGCGAGTTGACCAGTACCGCCAGCGCGGTCAGGCGCTCGGTCATGTTGTCGCAAGCATCGAACTGCTCGAGGGTCGCAGCCAGAACTTCCGGTTTGTCGCTGAGCATCAGGTACGACAGCGCGATGTTCTGCAGGCTGCGACGGGCGAAGTGCTCGGCCTCGGCGATGTAGGCAGTCTTTTTCGACAGCTCGCGATTGGCCTGATAGCGCTGCCACAAACCATCGAACAGGCTGTCAGCCAATTGCTTGCGAGCGAATTCGCGAGCGGCATGGATGGCATCCACCTCGGCCACTTCGCTGATTTCGGTGAGGTAGGCTTCACTTGGCAACGAAAGCATTTCCGCGACCATGGCCTGATCCAGCGTCTCGTCCGCCAGCACTGTGCGCAAAGCCTTGACCAGACGTTGATCCAGTACCAATGCAGTGCCTTGTTGATGCTGAGCAATCAGCTCCTGCAACACCTGCACCGACAATTGCTGGCCGGCTTCCCAGCGATTGAAGCCATCGCTGTCGTGTTGCATCAGGAACATCAACTGGTCGCGATCGTACGGGAAGCTCAGCTTCACCGGTGCCGAGAAGCCACGCAGCAAGGATGGCAATGGCTTTTCAGTGATGTCGACGAAAGTGAAGGTCTGCTCTGCTTCGGTCACCGACAGCACACGGGAGGTACCGTCAGCGGCGGCTTCACCGACCAGGCGTAGCGCAATGGCGCCACCCTTGGCATCCAGCAGACCGAGTTCGACCGGGATCACGAACGGCAGCTTTTCAACCTTGTCCGGGGTCGCCGGGTAGCTCTGGCGGAAGGTCAGGCTGTAGGTTTTCGCTGTGCTGTCAAAAGCCTCGCTGACGGTCAGACGCGGCGTACCCGCCTGGCTGTACCAGCGTTTGAACTGGGTCAGGTTGACGCCGTTGGCGTCTTCCATGGCTTTGATGAAATCGTCACAGGTCACAGCCTGGCCGTCATGGCGCTCGAAATACAGGTCGCTGCCTTTGCGGAAACCTTCGTCACCAAGCAAGGTGCGAATCATCCGCACCACTTCCGAGCCCTTTTCGTAGACCGTCAGGGTGTAGAAGTTGGAGATTTCGATAAAGCTTTCCGGGCGCACGGCGTGGGCCATGGGGCCGGCGTCTTCGGCGAATTGGTGAGTGCGCAGGTAGGCCACGTCCTCGATGCGCTTAACGGTGCGCGAGTTCATGTCGGCAGAGAATTCGGCATCGCGGAACACCGTGAAGCCTTCCTTGAGCGACAGCTGGAACCAGTCGCGGCAGGTCACGCGGTTGCCCGACCAGTTGTGGAAGTATTCGTGAGCGACCACCGCTTCAACGCGCTGGTGCGCAGCGTCGGTAGCGGTTTCGGCGCGAGCCAGCACGCAGCTGGAGTTGAAGATGTTGAGGCCCTTGTTCTCCATGGCCCCCATGTTGAAGTCGTTGACCGCAACGATCATGAAGATGTCCAGGTCGTACTCGCGGCCATAGACCTCTTCGTCCCAGCGCATGGACTTCTTCAGGCTGTTCATGGCGTGCTGGCATTTGTCGATGTTTTCCGGCTCGACATAAATACGCAGTGCAACGGAGCGTTCGGTCATGGTGGTGAAGGTATCTTCAACGCACCACAGGTCACCGGCCACCAGCGCGAACAGGTAAGCCGGTTTCATGAACGGGTCTTCCCAGGTCGCCCAGTGCCGACCGTCCTCTTGCGGGCCGCTGGCAATCGGATTGCCGTTGGACAGCAGTACCGGATAGCTGTGCTGTTCGGCGCTGACCGTCGTGGTGAACTTGCTCATCACGTCCGGGCGATCGAGGTAGTAAGTAATCTTGCGGAAACCTTCGGCTTCGCACTGGGTGCAGAACATGCCGCTGGATTTGTACAGCCCTTCCAGAGCGGTGTTGGTTTCCGGGTGGATCCTGACGCTGGTGTCGACGGTGAACGAAGCGCTCGCCGGATGCAGGGTCAGGTGATGCTCTGTCAACTGATAATCGGCGGCTGTCAGGTCGCGGTCAGCCAGTTTCACCGACAGCAGCTCCAGCTGCTGGCCATCGAGCACCAACGGCGGCAGGCCCGCAGCGCTGTCCAAAAGGCAGGCCGGGTTGCGGCGCATCACCAGTTGCGCATGGACCAGGGTGTGGTCCTCGAACAACTCGAAGGTCAGGTGCGTCTCGTCGATCAGGTACTCAGGCGCCTGATAGTCCTTCAGGTAGATCATCTTCGGTTGTTCGTTGCGCATGCTGGAGTCCTTCTACTGATGCACGGCGAGTTGATAAGCCGTGTACTTGCGAATATTGATAACGCCGGTGTCGAAAATCAGGTACTGCCCCTTGATCCCCATCAGCGTGCCTTCGGCAATCGGGTTCTTGTCCAGGTTGAAGCTGACGATCCTGGCCGGGTACTGCTCGACCGGATAGCGGATTTCAATCGGCTCGACATCGCCGATCACCTGGATAGCCTGCAGGCCGAAGCGCTCCTGCAAACCCAGCAGACCTTCGGCACAGCTGTCGAAAAGCTGCTCGCGAACCTGTTTGAGGTCCACCGCCTCGGCATCACCCTTGAGCAACGCACGCCAGTTGGTTTTGTCTGCCACCTGACTGCGAAACAGGTCTTCAACGAAACCCGATTGCTGACGGGTCGATACCCGCATGATCGGTAACGCCTGGCTGGCGCCCTGGTCGAGCCAGCGAGTCGGCAGCTGAGTCGCACGGGTGATTCCGACTTTGATCCCCGACGAATTGGCCAGATAGACCACGTGATCGGTCATGCAGAACTGCTCGCCCCAGGCCGGATCGCGACAGGTGCCAGCGTCGTAGTGGCAGCGCTCCGGACTCATGATGCAGATATCGCACTGGGCCAGCTTGGTCATGCACGGGTAGCAGTAGCCCTGGCTGAAACTGGTCTTGGTCTTGCGCCCGCAATGGGTGCAATGGATCGCCCCCAGGTACTCGAGGCGCACTGTGGTGCCGATCATTGGATTGACCGGCACCTCGGTATCGCCAAGACGAAAGGCGTATTGAACGGCCGACGCTTCGAGGCGCGCCGACATCTTGCTGATTGCACCGCGGCCAATCTCGATCAATGGATGGCATCCGACTTGAACAGGATGTTCGGTACTGGCGCCGACTTGGAGCTGCACTCCTGCGGGCCCATGTAACCGGTACGTTGTTCTTCCGGCAGATTCTGGATTTCCCAGGCAATCATGGCTTGCAGCGAAAGCGCTTTTTGCTCGTCCGTCAGCTTACCGCCGTCGGACCATTTGCCGATCTCTACCGCCAGTTTCAGGCTCTGGTAGATGTGGGGGGTGATGTTTTTGATCATTTCGTTAAAAGAGGACATCAGGTTCTCCGCGCTCTTTATTCAAATCGCAATTTTTTAGACGGCCAGTTTACGTCGGCTGAACAAGCCACCCAACAAACCGGTGACGCATCCGACGAGCAACCCGCCGATATGCGCCGCATTGGCAATTTCACCGAAACCGATCATCGAGATCAGTCCGGACATACACAGCAGCAGCCACACCAGCATCATCACCAGCACCCCACGGGGCAGGCGATAGGCCGGGTTCGGCGACAGTAATTGATAGATCCAGCAATGCCCCAGCAGGCCGTAAAGCACCCCGGACAGCCCGCCAAACAAGCTCGGACCGCTGAAATAATATTGAGCGTAATTGGACACCAGGCCGAACAATAGCGTCAGACCCAACAGGTTGATGCTGCCCTGGCGAATCTCGATACGCCGCCCCAGTTCCCAGTACCACATGCCGTTCATGGCCAGGTGGAGGATGCCGAAGTGGATCAGCATCGGTGTCACCAAGCGCCACCACTGCCCCGCTGCGAGGCTGTCGGCCAGTGGCGTGAACTGGATGTACTCACCCGCCACGCGGAACTCGAGGAAGGTCAGCCAGCGCAGGGTGCCGAGGTTTTCGCCGAGCATCGTCACGCCGCCAACGATCAGGCACAAAAGCAGGATCAGCGCGGTTACGGGGCTGTAGCGCAATTGCTCGACAAAGCCCGGCTGCATCGTGGCCTCGGCCACCGGGATGTCCAGCTGCTGATCGGGATCGCCGGCCGGGAAACGCTCGTACAGCGAACGAACGTCATCGCTGATGCTATCGGGTACCCACAGCACCTGCTCGCCGGCCTCTTCGCTGACCCTGTGCGGCACTTGCATGCGTTGCAGCAGTTTGACGAAACCACTCAGGTCGACCGCCAGCGGCAGGCGCAATACAGCGACGGCACTCATTGCATGACCTCTGGACGTTCGACATCGACCCAGACGAACTTGCGCGGATCGAGGCGGGTCTCCTGGTCCAGTCGATAAGCGACCAGTTTTCCGTAGAGCACCGCGCTGTAGTCCAGGCAGGCCAGATTCGGCCGGATAGGTGCCGGTTTTCCGCTGCGCCAGTAGTGGCCGACAAACAACAGTGGCTCGTCGATGCCATAGCGCAGCAAGGTGTCTTTCTGGGTAGCGGACAGCGGTGTCCGGGCCACTGGCTCGGGTAAGGCGTCGGGTTGGAACACAATGTCTCCGTAGGTTTGCGGGTCGTCTTCCCAGAACTTGGTACGGAAGAACGCCCGGGTCAGGCCGTCACCGCTGGTCATGGTCAAGCCGTGAGGCAGACGCATGTCGGTGCCGCGCAACAAACGATCGAACACCGTGCAGGCAAAACTGCCGGGCACAGCAGCGGCCTGGAGGAAGTGCTCGTCGATGCAGCCATCGGGATGCAGCGCCCGCAACGGCTCGATCAGCCCGGCATCCCAGCAGGCATGCACCACGCGAAAGCGCCCGGCGTCGACAAACAACGGCATCTTGTAGAACCACTTGAGGAAGTCATGCCAGTCCGCCGGGTGCTGAGCGAATTGGGTAAGGGTTTCGTTGATCAGCCGAGCATGGCGCGGCGTGTGTTCGCGCACGTATTGCTTGCCGCTTCCCGGAGGAGCCGGCGTACTCCAGCCCAGAGCGTTGAACTCATGGTTACCCATGATGCACAGCGCCTGACCGGCTTCGCTCATGTCGCGGACGATATGCAGTGCTTCCCGGATCCGCGGGCCACGGTCGATGACATCGCCAAGGAATACCGCCATTCGCGAGGAATGGCGCCAGACACCGCCCAGTCTTTGGTACCCGAGCCGGTCGAGCAAATGCTCAAGAGTATGAGCGCAACCGTGCACGTCACCGATCAGGTCGTAGCTACGCGCGGGATCGAGCATCAGTCGCCTCCACCACCCAACCGGCTGCCCCAACCGAGCTTGGTCCGGCACACTTCGTAGTAGTTGTGGTCCAGAGGATGGATCAGGCGCAGTTTTTGCGCCTTCTTGCTGATGGTGATGGTGTCGCCGGGCGCACAGGTGAAGTGATTCTGGCCGTCACAGGAGACTTGCGGGTATATCTGCATATCCTTGGACACAACGATTTTCAGCTCACTATTGCCATCGACCACAATTGGCCTTCCAGACAAGGTATGGGGGTACATGGGCACGATAACAATGGCATCGAGTTTGGGATGCATGATCGGCCCGCCTGCCGACAGCGCATAAGCGGTCGAACCGGTCGGCGTCGCGATGATCAGGCCGTCGGCCTTCTGGCTGCAGACGAACTGGCCGTCGATGTACAGCTCGAACTCGATCATCCGCGTCGACTTGCCGGGGTGCAGCACGACGTCGTTGAGCGCATCGCCCTGGCCGATGGCCTCGGCGTGGCGGCGGACTTCGGCTTGCAGCAGGAAGCGGTTTTCCACCAGGTAATGGCCGTCGAGCACCTCAGCGACCTTGACCTCCAGCTCGTCGGGGCGGATATCGGTCAGAAAGCCCAAGCTGCCACGGTTGATCCCCAGCACCGGCACGTTATGTCGCGCCAGAGCCCGGGCGGCGCCCAACAGGCTGCCGTCACCGCCGACGACGATCACCATGTCGCAGACTTCACCGAGCATTTTGCGTGAGGAAGTTTGCAGGCCGTGGCCCGGGAGGACTTCGGCGATGGTGTCCTCGAGGATCACATGCAGGTGCCGCTCGAGCAGAAACCTTTTCAGCCGGCGAACCGTGTCGAGTACCTGGGAACTGCCCAGGCGACCGATAATGCCGATATTACGAAATTGCTCCATGGGGTTCCTGCAAGGTTCTGGGACGGGCGAAAAAGTCGATTATGGGCGAAACCTGGCCACAGACAAAATCCTTTCCGGCACATAAACGACTATGCTCGCAGAATGATCCTGTTTCCCGGCTTACTCAACCTACCCCGCCAGTTGCGTCATCCCGAAGTGCGCGACCTGGCCTGGGTCATCCTCGCGCCGCCAATGCTCAGTGAAACGCCTTGGCCGCAGCGCCACCCTCTGGCGGGCAGCGATTGGGTGCAGGCCCCCGAACAACTGGTGCAGTGGCTCAAACAGCTGGATCGCGACAGCGGCCCCTTGCGGCACTGGCTGGCTCTGGGCCCGACCCGGCGCCTGGGCCTGTATTACGAACGCCTGTGGCAATTCGCCGTGCAGCACGCCCCCGGCGTCGAATTGATCGCCGCCAATTTACCGATCCGCCGTGAAGGCCACACCCTGGGCGAGCTGGACATGCTGCTGCGCGACCGCGATGGCGTGCATCATCTGGAACTGGCGATCAAACTCTACCTGGGACCGCAGCACGGTGACGGTCATGACACCGCGCAGTGGCTCGGCCCCGGTTGTCATGACCGACTGGACCGCAAACTGGCGCACCTCAGCCAGCATCAGTTACCGATCTCCGCCCGCCCCGAAAGCCGCGAAGCACTGGCGACACTCGACATCCTGCACTTCAGCGCGCAGTTGTGGCTGGGGGGCTATCTGCTTTATCCGTGGCCGGGCAAGGCTCAGCCACCGACCGGCGCCCACCCGCAGCATTTGAACGGCCGTTGGTTACACCAGCGTGACTGGCTGACATTTGTCGTTGAAAGGCCGCCGGGGCGCTGGCAACCCCTGCCCCGTCACGCCTGGCTGGCACCGGCGCATTACCCTGCCGATCAGACGTGGGACGCTGACCGACTGAATGCCTGGCTGGCCGATCTGGAACCACAGGCACCCGCACAGTTGCTGGTGCGTCTGACGGAAAACTCCGCGGGCGACTGGGAAGAAGCCGAGCGGCTGTTTCTGGTGGCGGATCTTTGGCCGAATGTGCCCGGGACGGGTTAAGCCTTTCAGCGTCTGGAAGGGCCTCTTCGCGAGCAAGCCTCGCTCCTACAGAGATCCGGATCAGCCCAGCATGGTGTGATCGACTCCAAACCCGTAGGAGCGAGGCTTGCCCGCGAAAGGAGCGACATGGTCTAAGGGATACCCATCGACAACCGCAGCGCCAGCGCCGCCAATGTCACCAGCAACACCGGCACCGTCAGCACAATCCCGACCTTGAAGTAATACCCCCAGCCAATCTGGATGTTCTTGCGCGCCAGTACGTGCAGCCAGAGCAAGGTCGCCAGACTGCCGATTGGCGTGATTTTCGGCCCCAGGTCACTGCCGATGACGTTGGCGTAGATCATCGCCTCCTTTACAACGCCCACAGCCTGGCTGGCGTCGATGGACAACGCGCCGATCAGCACCGTCGGCAGATTGTTCATGATCGAGGAGAGCAACGCCGTCAACAGACCGGTGCCCATGGCAGCGCCCCAGATACCATAACCGGCAAACCAGTCCAGCAGACCGGCCAGGTGCCCGGTCAGGCCGGCATTGCGCAGGCCATAGACCACCAGGTACATGCCCAGAGAGAAAATCACGATCTGCCACGGTGCGTCTTTCAGGACCTTGCGGGTTGAAATCTTGTGGCCGCGGGCAGCGATCGCCAGCAGCAAGGCCGCACAGACAGCCGAAATAGCACTGATGGGAATCCCCAGCGGTTCCAGGGCGAAGCACCCCACCAGCAAAATGATCAGCACCCACCAACCGGCGATAAAGGTCGCCTTGTCGTGAATCGCGTGCTCAGGCTGTTCAAGCTGTTCAGGGTCGTAATCGCGGGGAATGTCCCGACGAAAAAACCACATCAGCATACCTAGCGTCGCCGCCACGCTGACCAGGTTGACCGGCACCATCACCGCCGCGTAGTCGTTGAATCCGATCTTGAAGAAGTCCGCCGAAACGATGTTCACCAGGTTCGAGACCATCAACGGCAAGCTTGCGGTATCCGCAATGAACCCCGCGCCCATCACAAACGCCAGGGTCGCCATCGGAGAAAAGCGCAAAGCCAGCAGCATCGAGATTACGATCGGCGTGAGGATCAACGCCGCTCCGTCGTTAGCGAACAACGCCGAAACCAGCGCCCCCAGCAGCACCATGCAGGCGAACAACTTGCGCCCGCTGCCACGCCCCCAATGGGCGACGTGCAAGGCTGCCCAGGCAAAAAACCCGGCCTCATCCAGCAACAGACTGATGATGATCAACGCCACGAACGTTCCGGTGGCATTCCAGATGATCTGCCATACCAACGCAATATCGCTCAGATGTACCACGCCGCTGAGTAACGCCAGTACCGCACCGAATACCGCGCTCCAGCCAACACCAAGGCCTTTGGGCTGCCAGATCACCAAGGTCATGGTCAGCAGAAAAATCAATGACGCTATCAGCATGCAAAGCAGCCTTCGAAAGGGGTAGAAAATGTCGTTTGATGAGGGCAGCAGCGGACGAGGCGAGGGATTTTAAGATATCGACAGGGTTGGGAGTGTATAGGTGTCCAGCTTTTTGCAGGAGCAGCCAGTTGACGCTCGATTGGTCCGGGCGGCGTTCCGACGATGGCGATCTCAAGGACGCCATCGCCGGCAAGCCGTGTTCCTATAGATGATCCATGCGTGACAGCGTGATTCAGACCTTCTTATGCTGCTCGACCCAATCCCCGTAGGCATCGATAAATTTCTGCAATAACGGCCGGATAGCCTCTGAAGGCTTGCCCGCTTCGTCGAATGCAGAGCCTGCATGACTCAGATAGGCTTCGGGTTGCTGCATGCACGGCACGTTGAGGAACACCATAGACTGGCGCAGGTGGTGATTGGCGCCAAATCCACCGATAGCCCCCGGCGAAGCGCTGATCACGGCGCCCGGCTTGCCGTTCCAGGCACTTTTGCCATAAGGACGGGAACCGACGTCAATCGCATTCTTCAATACACCCGGCACGGAGCGGTTGTATTCCGGGGTTACGAACAACACTGCGTCGGATGAACTCACCTGTTGCCGGAAAGTGCTGTAGGCTGCCGGCGGTGACGCGTCAATGTCTTCGTTGTAGAGCGGCAGATCACCAATCTCGATGATGTTCAGTTTGAGATTGGCGGGTGCCAGGTCTGCCAATGCCAGCGCGACCTTCCGGTTGATCGACTGTTTTCTCAAGCTGCCGACCAGAACTGCAATCGTATAGACGTTGCTCATTGAGGATTCTCGACTAACTGGCTATAGGAGCCTGTAGTTATAGATGATCCAGGGGGCATGACAACCAATCTGGTTCGAGGATTCGGCCCTCACGACTATTTTTTTCCTGCAGGAAAACTTACCCCGCCCAACTACGGTCTACAGAGCCGCAAATTGAGTGATTTATCTCCAGAGGTTCTAAGCAGATGGCAGCAGTACTCGTCGGACAATTCCATGCAAGAGACGCGCAAGGCCGTGTCTATTCAGTGCATGAGTTCCAGGAATCCACCCCCTCGCAAGACAGCCTGACTGGCTCGCAGCCTGTTACCACCTATCGCCTGGCCATTGGTGACCGGGTCAACAAACTGGATGACAACCAATTCATGCTGGTTCAAACAGGCGTTACCATCGTTCGTGAGCCCCAAACAACGATCTCCTCATAACATGCGGTCATGAGCAGAAGTCATATGCGCGGACTTGGGTTAGGATTCAGTCACTGAATCCCTCACCTGCTGGACATGGACTTCAAGCATGCGTTTACGTCATATCGAAGTGATCCAGGCGCTCCTGCAAACCAGTCATCTGGGCACTGCTGCCGAGTTGCTGCAATTGCCGGTGGCCGAGGTCGAAGCGATCCTGCGTGATACCGAAGACCAGCTGGGCTTCATGCTGTTTGCCAGTGTGCGCGGGCGGCTGCAAGCCACTCGCGAAGCACGTGAGCTGCAAGTCGGGATCACCCGCGTGTATGAAGCGCTTGAGCCCGTGCAGCGACTGGCCAGTAGCCTGAAGCAGTATCAGGCGCCTCCTTTGCGGATCATCTGCACACCAGCGCTTGCGCAGCAATTATTGCCGCAGAGTGTCGCAGCGCTGCGCCGAAGATTTCCCGATGCACCTTGTAGCCTTTCCAGCCAACCGACCCGCGACATCGTCAAAAGCCTGTTATTACGGGAAAGCGTTCTGGGTTTTAGCCTGTACGACCCCGACCACGGCGACATCCATTGCGAGGTTGTTGCTCAAGGCAAACTGCAACTGCTGGCCCCCCATGGCTGGCTGCAACCCAAGCAGAAGTACATCTCCCTACAGGACCTGGCGGGCCAGTCAATGGTCGGCCTGGAAGGGCATGAGCCGCTTAGCGTGATGTTCGACAACAAGCTGCAAGCCTTGCGCCCGGCACCGGTGATTCAGACTAGGGTACAGACCTACCAAATGATGCGCAGCATGGTCGAGGCCGGGGAAGGCCTGGCCATCGTCGATCCGTTTACCGCCATTGGCGCGCGAGCCGGCGGTCTTGACGTGTGCCCACTGTCACCACCCGTGCCGATCACGCTCTACTCCCTCGCGCTCAAGAACAACACGCCCTCGCCCGCCTTGCAGGCACTGCTGGAAATTGTCACGGAAAAAGCCGAGGCGATGCTGGCAGGTTGATCGTCGGCTTATCCTGCGGATCTTCAAACAAGCGATACCAGAAAATCGCCACCTCGCAGGTTTGCGGATCGATCCCGCGATAGCGCAGATGATCGATCCCACCGACTACGTAACCGCAGCGCTCGTACAGCCGACAGGCCCCCAGATTATTGTTCTGGGTTTCCAGCATGATGCCCGGCAATTTCTTCTTGCGGCTCCAGAACTGCGCGACATCCAGTAAAGCCTTGGCCACACCGTGTCGACGCGCGGGTGCATGCACCGCCAGCTCATCGATATGGGCAAAGCCATTCCAGTTGGTGCTGACCACGACATGCCCCACCGGAAGATCATCGAGATAGGCCATGAAAATTGCGCTGTCGACCGCGTCGCGGTAACTGCTGAACTCCTGCGGATCAATGCCATAACACTTGCGATAAGAGGTGACCTGCTCCAGCGGCCATTGATCGACACTTTTGTCGATTTGCGCCGAAGCATAAACACTCACGTCAAAACTGAAGTCGCTGCCCCAGACGTAGGTCGCGAAACCCTCATCGGCAACGCGCACGGACAAGCCTGGGTGCTTGGGATTGATGACAGGCCGCATGGCAGGAAAAGTCCTCAAACCTTGATGCAATCAACGGTGTAGCAACGCCCATTGCCTACGTCTTCGTGCTGCAAACCATGCACGTCCGCGACAAAGCCAGGAAAACTACTGTTGAAGGTGCGAGCGAACGCCAGGTAATCGATGATCGAGCGGGTCGCTTCAGTGAAGCGCTCGCCGGGCATGATCAGCGGAATGCCCGGTGGATAGGGTACCAGCATCACGGCGGCGATCCGTCCATTCAGGGCGTCAATGGAGACGGCTTCAACCTCGCCACGCACCAGTTGGTCATAGGCGTCGGCAGGTTTCATAGAGATTTCCGGGAGTACGGTGTACATGCGTTTGAGGTGCTTGGCCGTGGCATTGCTGCGATAACAGGCGTGTAGCTGGTCACACAGATCTCGCAAGCCCATGCCCTGATAACGGGCAACGTCCTGTCTCGCTATGCACGGCAGGCAGGTGGCGAGGCTGACGTTGGCGTCGTAGTTGCGTTTGAACTCCAGCAACTCGGTGAGCAGCGTGCTCCACTTGCCTTTGGTAATGCCCATGGAGAACAACACCAGAAATGAATACAGACCGGTTTTCTCCACCACCAATCCGCGTTCCCAGAGAAACTTGCTGACCACCGCTGCCGGAATGCCGCGCTCGCTCAACGCGCCACCGGCGCTCAACCCAGGCGTGACCAGCGTGACCTTGATCGGATCGAGCAGTACGTAATCTTCGGCAATGTCGCCAAAACCGTGCCAGTCCGCTTCGGGCTCAAGCAGCCAGTCAGAGGTGATAACCCGATCGATACCTTCAACCGACGGTGGCTGCCAGATCGAGAACCACCAGTCATCGGCGGCGATATGCTGACGCAGATTGGCCAGGGCACGACGGAAACTCAGCGCCTCATCGAACATTTCCTGCAGCAGCGAACGGCCCGTCGTACCTTCCATCATCGCGGAAGCAACGTCCAGAGAGGCGATGATGCTGTACTGCGGCGAAGTGGAGATATGCATCATGAAGGCTTCGTTGAAACGATCACGGTCCAGTTTCCGCGCACCGCCGTCCTGCACATGGATCATCGATGCCTGACTGAAAGCCGCCAGCAGCTTGTGCGTGGAATGGGTGGTGAACACCAGGGGGCTATCGGCCGTGCGCGATGTCCCCATGCCGTAACGCCCGGCAAAGAACTCGTGAAACGCCGCGTAGGCATACCAGGCCTCGTCGAAGTGCAGCACCTCGACGCTGTTACCCAGCGTCTGCTTGATCAGCTCGGCGTTGTAGCACAGACCGTCGTAGGTCGAGTTGGTGACCACCGCCAGCTTGACCTTGGGCGGCCGGCCTTTGGTCAACGGGCTGGCATCGATCTTGGCCTTGATCGATTCAGGACTGAATTCGCTCAGTGGTATCGGCCCGATGATCCCCAGTTCATTGCGCTCCGGACACAGGTACAACGCAATAGCACCGGTCATGATGATCGAGTGCAAAACCGATTTGTGGCAATTGCGATCCACCAACACCAGATCGTCGCGCCCGACCATCGAGTGCCAGACAATTTTATTGGCCGTTGAAGTGCCATTGATCACGAAAAACGTGTGATCGGCGCCAAAGTTCCGTGCAGCGCGAGCCTCTGCCTCAGCCAACGGGCCGGTGTGGTCCAGTAACGAGCCCAGTTCCGGCACCGAAACCGACAAATCCGAACGCAGGGTGTTTTCCCCGAAAAACTGATGGAACGCCTGCCCCACCGGACTCTTGTGATAGGCAACGCCACCGCCGTGACCGGGAGTGTGCCAGGAGTAATTGGAGTCTGCGGTGTGTTGCACCAGCGCTTTGAAAAACGGCGGCAGCAGGCCATCAAGGTAACTGCGTGCGGCCCGCGCTACTTGCCGCGCGAGGAACGGTACAGTGTCTTCGAACAGGTAGAGAATGCCGCGCAGTTGATTGAGCTCACTCATAGCGTCGGCCGGGGCGTTTTCCAGGGTGACCTGCTCGCCCAGCGCGAAGATCGGCAGGTTCGGCGCGCGGACACGGGCCAGTCGGATCAACTCGGCCATGTTCTGTAGCAGATGGGTGTTTTCTCTGGCGTCTTCGGCCGCAATCAGCATGCAGGCCAGGCCGTGATGGGTCGAGGCAACCAGTCGCCCCTCGGTGTAATCCACCGCGCAAACGATACTGAAGCCTTCCTGCTCCAGTTCCCTGGCGATCCCGCGGACCCGATCACCGGCAACGGTGTCGGCCTTGATGTCCCGGTGCACGATAAGGACGGGAAATTTCAAGTCTTTATACATGGGGCTCGACGTCCTGAAGCGGCAGACCGAGGCCTGCCAATGACCTCAGGGTAGAGGGTTGAGCCCCATGTGGCGAGGGGCATTCCTCGCAAGCGAACGCAGATTACCCCTTAGCCTCGGCCAACTGCACCCAGAGCGCCGGAGCACCGGCGGACTTGGCAATCGCTTCCATCCGCGCCACGTGTTCGGCCAGGTCATTTTCACTGGCACGAATGATTCGGGTTGGCTGACGATCGGCAGGCAAACGACGAATCTCGCCAGGACGGTTGCCAGAACCTTCGCCTGAACCATTACCGTCCGAAGCATTGCCGGCCAGAGACAGGCTGGTCTGGCCGCCAGTCATGGTCAGGTAAACGTCAGCGAGGATCTCGGAGTCGAGCAACGCGCCGTGCAGTTCACGGCCGGAGTTGTCGACGCCATAACGTTTGCACAACGCATCAAGGCTGTTGCGCTGACCGGGGTGACGCTCACGGGCCATCATCAGGGTGTCGAGGATCGTACAGTGCTGAGTGATATCAGCCCGATCCTTCTGACCCATCAGGGCAAATTCATTATTGATGAAGCCGACGTCGAACGCCGCGTTATGGATGATCAGCTGCGCGCCTTTGATGAATTCGAAGAATTCTTCGGCCACTTCGGCGAAACGCGGTTTGCCCACCAGGAATTCGTTGGTGATGCCGTGGACGCCGATGGCGCCTTCATCACTTTCCCGGTCAGGCTGCAGATAAACATGGAAATGCCGACCGGTCAGGCGCCGACCGATCAACTCGACGCAACCGATTTCGACAATCCGGTGGCCGTCAGTCACCGGCATGCCGGTGGTTTCGGTATCGAGTACAACGGATCTGTTGGCCATCAGGGGTCAGCTCTCAACGGTTCATCTTTCAAAGCGCGCGATTTTAGCACGCTCTATGTCCCAGCTGGCGAAGCCTGCGTTCGCCTCGCGGTCGCGCCCGCCCTGGCGGGCGCAATCGGCACCAGACAGAGTCGTTTACGCCGGCTTGTAGCCCCGCACCTCATCCACGCCACGGTTGGCCAGCTGATCGGCACGCTCGTTACCGTGATGGCCGATATGCCCGCGAACCCATTTCCAGGTGACGTTATGGCGATTGACCTGTTCATCGAGCATCTTCCACAGATCAGCGTTTTTCACCGGTTCCTTCGCAGCGGTTTTCCAGCCGCGTTTCTTCCAGTTGTCCATCCACTCGTTGATGCCTTTCATCACGTATTGCGAGTCGGTGACCAGCAGCACGTCGCAAGGGCGTTTGAGCTCTTCCAGGCCACGAATCGCCCCCATCAGCTCCATGCGGTTGTTAGTGGTATTGGCTTCGCCACCCCAAAGTTCTTTTTCAACGCCCTTGCACACCAGCAATGCGCCCCAGCCGCCAGGGCCGGGGTTGCCCTTGCAGGCGCCGTCGGTGAAGAGTTCTACGCTATCGCTCATGCCAACCTATCCAGAAAATGCCTGTGGCTTGCCGATCGTTGACCGGCAACGTCCCAGGGCCGGCTGATGCAGGGTGACAAGCCGTCACCAAACGTCAACAGACCCTTGGCCGGGCAAGCCCGGCCGGGGAATATAAAGAGTGTTTTACGGCTCGATGTGGCGACGATTGACCTTGGCCATCGGCAACGGAATCAGCTTGCCCATTGGCTCGCGCCGAACCTGACGCACCGGCCTCAAGCCAACCACGATCTTGCGTGCCACCAGCAAGTAAAAGCCGCCGCCGGACAACTGCCAGTCGCCGGCCTTGCGCTCCCAACCGGCCAGACGGGCCTGCCAGGCGGGGGACGCAAGCGGCGGACGATAGCACCCGAAGCGGCGTTTCTCCAGCGCAAAGCCCAGCAGGTTCAGCCAGTCGCCTACCCGCGAAGGCGAAATGCAGCGGGCCTTGCTTAGCGCGTCATGAGCGAACACATGGCGCAAGCCCCAGCTACTCCAGGGGTTGATTCCGACAATCAGCAAATGTCCGCCAGGACGCACGCTGCTGGCGGCTTCACGGAGCAAACCATGGGGCGACAGGCAAAAATCCAGACCGTGCTGCAATACCACCACGTCGGCGGCATGCTCACTGAGCGGCCAGGCCTGCTCCTCGCAGACGATCTCCACCCCGGGTAGCGGTGCACCGAGCCGGACATTGCGCTGCACTTGCGGTGCCGCTGGCGGCGCCTCGGCCGAAGGACCGTAATGCACCAGGTAGCCGCCAAAGAACCGCCCCAGCTCGTCTTCGAGCATGCGCCGTTCTTCATCCAGCAAAAATTGCCCGATGGGACCTGACAGCCACTCACGGGCCGCGCTGATCAATGCCAACCAGTCAGGATCAGCCTGAGCGAACGCTTTATCGGTCATTGCATTCTCCAACTCGCCAAGAAGTTCTAAGATGCGCCATTGTTTTCCGCTTGGCGAATCCGACGATGATACAGATCAGTGCCCTGCCCGCCTTCACCGACAACTACATCTGGTTGTTACAAGATCACAGCACCCGGCGCTGTGCCGTGGTCGACCCGGGTGATGCCGCGCCGGTACAGACATGGCTTGAGCAACATCCTGAGTGGACGCTGAGCGACATTCTCGTCACGCACCATCACCATGATCATGTCGGAGGCGTCGAGCAACTGAAAAAAGCCTCGGGTGCCAAGGTCTACGGTCCGGCGAGCGAAAACATTCCGGCGCGTGATGTGGCCCTGAACGACAACGACCGCATCAGCGTGCTCGGCCGGGATTTCGAGGTATTGGCCGTTCCAGGCCATACCCTGGGGCATATCGCATTTTACCATCACGGGCTGCTGTTCTGTGGCGACACCCTGTTCGCCGCCGGTTGCGGGCGTCTGTTTGAAGGTTCGCCGCAACAGATGCACAACTCTTTGACGCGTCTGGCGGCCTTGCCTGAAGACACGCTGGTGTACTGCACCCACGAATATACCCTGAGCAATCTGCGTTTTGCCCAGGCCGTCGAACCGACCAACCCGTACATCGCTGAACGTCTGGCGACGGTTACTCAATTGCGAGAAACCGGCCGCATGACCTTACCCTCGACCCTGGCCCTGGAAAAACTCACCAACCCTTTCCTGCGTACTGGCGAAACATCCGTTAAACAAAAAGCGGACGAGCGGAATGGCCTGGATAACCGGGCTCCCAGTGCAGTTTTCGCTGCCTTGCGCACCTGGAAAGATAAGTTCTAAGCCGAGCCACCATTGGTACAAAAATTCTGAATGGTTGACCGCACCTTCCGTGCTTTCTAGAATCGCCCGACATTTTTGCCCGGAACTTTCTTCCAGCCAATGTCGTCATCTATTCGTAAAACCAACAATTCAGACGCATTGACCCGCCTGGCTCAAGCCATCGCGGTGGCTGTGTCCGCCACCCTGGCGGGCTGCCAAAGCACCAACTATGCCCCGCAAACCGACGCGGTGCACACACCGAATCTTTCCAGCCACATCAAGCAAAAGCCTATCTGGCTCAACGAAAAACCCAATCCGCAAGCCGCTCAGGATGTCTGGGAGCGCATGCGCCTGGGCTTCCAGTTGCAAGAGGGCCTTGGCGTAAACCCGCGCATCGAGCAACAGCGCTTGTGGTTCGCCAGCAACCCGTCGTTTCTGGAAAACGCCGGTGACCGCGGCAGCCTGTATATCCATTACATCATCGAACGCCTTGAAGAACGCAATATGCCGCTGGAGCTCGCGCTGCTGCCGGTGATTGAAAGTGCCTACAACCCGTTGGCCTACTCCCGGGCCGATGCCGTTGGACTGTGGCAGTTCATCCCGTCCACCGGGCGTTACTTCAACCTGCGTCAGACCCGTTTCTACGACGGCCGCCGCGACATCACCGCTTCGACCACTGCCGCACTGGATTACCTGACCCGTTTGCATGACATGTTCAACGGCGACTGGCTGCTGGCGCTGGCCGCCTACAACTCTGGTGAAGGTACTGTCAGCCGGGCCATCGAGCGTAACGAAAGACTCGGCCTGCCGACCGACTACTGGAACCTGCCGTTGCCTGCCGAAACCCAGGCTTATGTACCTAAACTGCTGGCCTTGTCCCAGGTGGTGCTGGCGCCCGAAGCTTATGGCGTCAACCTGAGCCCGATTGCCAATGCACCCTACTTCCAGGTCGTCGAAATCAATCAGCGCATGGACCTGTCCCGTGTCGCTGCCGTGGCCAATATCGACGAAGACGAACTGTTCCAGCTCAACCCGGCCTTCAAGCAACGCACCACCATCGATGGCCCCCAGCATTTGCTGGTGCCGACGTCCAAGGCACAGTTGCTGGCCGACAGCCTGTCGACCATGAAACCCGAAGAGCTGATCAGTCAGCGCCCGCTCAAACCCGTCTTCGAGGGTATGGACAGCCACGAACTGGCCAGGTTGAAACGCAACTATCGGGTGAAACACGGTGACAACCTGTCGTTGATCGCCAAGGCCAACAAGGTCGACATCAAGGATTTGCAACGCTGGAACAAACTGACCGGCAAAAATCTGAAAGTCGGGCAGACGCTGGTCATGCAAGACACCAGCAAAGGCAAAAGCAACGGCGTTGCCAGCAGCAAGAAGGCGACCCAGTACAAGGTCAAGCAAGGCGACTCGCTGTACATGGTTGCCAAACGTTTCAATGTAGAGATGCAGCACCTCAAGCGCTGGAACCCGAACACGGCCAAGGCACTGAAGCCGGGGCAGACGCTGACCGTTTATTTATCGCATTGAGAGCGGTTAAAGTCAGGCGCTTGTGGCAAGCCCCCTCGCCACAGGTGCACGACCTTTTTCCTGTCGATACAAGCTGTTACTGTACCGATCACAAAGCCCAAGCCGCCTGGATCGGATCTCTGCCTTGACGCGTCCCCTCCTCCTGCTCCTAATCAGTCTGGCCTTGAGCTTTCCCGCAAGCGCGACGATCAGCGAAAGCCATGGTTATGCGCAGTTCGGCACGCTCAAGTATCCGGCCAAATTCACCCATTTCGATTGGGTCAATCCTGCAGCGCCAAAAGGCGGTATCTTGCGGATCATGGCATTTGGCACCTTCGATACACTCAACCCCTACACGTTCAAGGGCACCAGCCCGGTTTCGACGCCCAACTTCCTGCAATACGGCGTCAACGAGCTGAATGAACCCCTGATGGCCGGCACCGGCCAATACGCCCCCTCGGGCGATGAGCCAACGTCCAGCTATGGCCTGATCGCTCAATCCGTGGAATTCAGCGAAGACCGCAGCTGGGTGGTGTTCAACCTGCGGCCCGAAGCGCGCTTTCACGATGGCACGCCGATCACCGCCTACGACGTAGCGTTTTCCTACCGCTTGCTGCTCAAGGAAGGCCATCCGCAGTACCGGACCAACCTGCAGGAAGTGCTACGGGTCGACATCCTCAACCCGCAACGTATCCGCTTCGTCTTCAAACGTGCCGGCAATCCACTGATGATCTTGCGTCTGGGCGAACTGCCGGTGCTGCCACAGCATTACTGGGAAGGCCGCGACTTCAAGGCCACTTCCTTTGAGCCGCCATTGGGCAGTGGTCCTTATCGCATCACCCAGGTACAACCCGGTCGACAGCTGGTGTTCGAGCGGGTCAAGGATTACTGGGGCAAGGACCTGCCGGTCAATCGCGGCAAATACAACTTCGACCGGGTCGAGGTTGAGTTCTACCGCGACAGCGATGTGGCCTTCGAAGCGTTCAAGGCCGGCGAGTTCGATATCTACATCGAACACCAGGCCAAGAACTGGGCCAATGGCTATAACTTCCCGGCGGCAGGCCGTGGGGAGGTGATCAAGACGCAGATCGCCCACCAGATTCCGACCCAGACCCAAGGGCTGTTCATGAACGGCCGCCGCAGTACTTTCGCCGATATCAAGGTGCGCGAAGCACTGGGCCTGATGTTCGATTTCGAGTGGACCAACCGCACACTGTTCAGCGGTGCCTATAAACGGGCCATGAGCTACTACCCCAACAGCGAGTTTTCCGCCACAGGCGTTCCGGTCGGCCACGAATGGCTGATGCTCGCGCCGTATCGCAACCAGTTGCCCGCCGACCTGTTTACCCAGCCCTTCAGCCTGCCGCAAACCGATGGCCGCGGCATCCCGCGGGAAACCCTGCGTCGCGCCCTCGGGCTTTTGGCTGAAGCCGGCTGGAAGCTCAATGGTCAACGCCTGCAGAACAGCGCCGGCCAGCCCCTGCGTTTCGAAATCCTGCTGGTCAATCCCAACCTGGAACGGCTTCTGCAACCCTACGCCGAGAACCTCGCCAGCATCGGCATCGACGCCCGCCTGCGCACGGTGGATCGCGCGCAGTACAAACAGCGCCTCGACCAGTTCGATTTCGACATGATCCTGATGACTCTCGACCAAACCCTCAGCCCGGGCCTGGAGCAATGGCAGTACTTCCATTCCAGCCAGGTCGGGGTCAAGGGCAGCAAAAACTATGCGGGTATCGCCAACCCGGTGGTCGATCATCTGCTGGAACAGTTACTCGCGGCCAAGACCCGCGA
Source organism: Pseudomonas sp. GW821-FHT04C07 (assembly GCF_059420325.1). Taxonomy (NCBI): domain Bacteria; kingdom Pseudomonadati; phylum Pseudomonadota; class Gammaproteobacteria; order Pseudomonadales; family Pseudomonadaceae; genus Pseudomonas; species Pseudomonas sp. GW821-FHT04C07. Next base: position 319,295 of record NZ_JBWKTM010000002.1, on the reverse strand, counting down.
CGAACAACTGGCCGCAGGCAAAGCCCTGGACCGGGTACTGTTGTGGCAGCATTACATTATCCCCAACTGGTATCTCAATTATCACCGCCTGGCGTACCGCAACCGGTTCGCCTTCGTCACCACGCCCCCTTACGACCTGGGTCTGAGCGCATGGTGGCTGAAGCCTTCGGAGAAAGCCCAATGATGCCCTTGCGTGCCCTGCTCCTGCGGGCCTGTGGCCTGTTGTTCACGGGACTTGCGTGCGCTGCCCAAGCTGCCCCGCAACATGCCCTGACGCTGTACAACGAACCGCCTAAATACCCGGAAGATTTCAAGTACTTCAATTACGTCAACCCGGATGCGCCCAAGGGCGGCACCTTCCGCCAGGCCGGTTTTGGTGGCTTCGACAGTCTCAATCCGTTCATCAACAAGGGCGTTCCAGCCGACAACATCAACCTGATCTACGACACCCTGGCCAAACAGGGGCTCGACGAGCCATTCACCGAATACGGCCTGATCGCCAGCAAAATCGAAAAGGCCCCGGACAACACCTGGGTGCGCTTTTACCTGCGACCCGAGGCCCGTTTCCACGATGGCCACCCGGTTCGTGCCGACGACGTGGTGTTCAGCTTTCAGACCCTGATAAAAAATGGCGCCCCGCTGTACCGCGGTTACTACGCTGACGTCGAAGAGGTGGTCGCCGAAGACCCGTTGCGAGTACTGTTCAAGTTCAAACACAATAACAACCGCGAATTGCCGCTGATCCTCGGGCAATTGCCGGTATTGCCCAAACACTGGTGGGAAAACCGCGATTTCAGCAAAGGCAACCTGGAGATCCCGCTGGGCAGTGGCCCCTACAAAGTCACTTCGGTGAAGGCCGGGCGCTCGATTCGCTATGAGCGGGTCAAGGACTACTGGGGCAAGGATCTGCCGGTCAACCGTGGTTTCTACAACTTCGACACCATGGCCATCGATTACTACCGCGACAACACCGTCGCACTGGAAGCCCTGAAGGCCGGTCAGTTCGACTATTGGCTGGAAATGACTGCGAAGAACTGGGCCAATGCCTACAACATTCCGGCGGTTACCGAGGGTCGATTGATCAAGGAACAGATCCCCAACGGCAACCCTACCGGCATGCAAGGTTTTGTCTTCAATCTGCGCCGCCCGGTGTTCCAGGATGTTCGGGTGCGTCAGGCCCTGAGCCTGTTGCTGGACTTCGAATGGACCAACAAGCAACTGTTCAACGGCGCCTACGTACGCACCCGCAGCTACTTCGAAAACTCGGAAATGGCCGCCACTGGTCTGCCGGATCAGGATCAACTGGCGATCCTCGATCCGTTCAGAGGAAAAATTCCCGAGCAGGTGTTCAGCGAGGCTTTCCAGAACCCGCTGACCGACGCCAGCGGCATGATCCGCACCCAGCAGCGCAAGGCCTATCAACTCTTGCAAGAAGCTGGCTGGCGCATCGTCGACGACAAAATGGTCGACGCTAACGGCAAGCCGGTGATCATCGAGTTTCTACTGGCCCAGACCGAGTTCGAGCGGGTACTGCTGCCGTTCAAGCGCAACCTCAGCGATCTGGGGATCGATCTGGTGATCCGTCGGGTCGACGTTTCCCAGTACATCAATCGCCTGCGCTCGCGGGATTTCGATATGGTGGTCGGCAGCTTCCCGCAGTCCAGTTCGCCGGGCAACGAACAGCGCGAGTTCTGGAAGTCCGAAAGTGCCGACAAACCCGGCAGCCGCAACTCCATGGGCTTGAAAGACCCGGTCATCGACCAGCTTGTCGATCAGCTGATCAACGCCGATTCGCGCAAAAGCCTGGTAGCCCATGCTCGCGCCCTCGACAGGGTATTGCAGTGGGGCTACTACGTGATCCCGAACTGGCACATCAAGACCTGGCGCGTCGCGTACTGGAATCATCTCGGTCACCCCAAGGTCTCGCCGACCAATGAGGTGGGCATTTCCACCTGGTGGATCAAACCCGACGCCAGACCGGCGATAGAAGTTCAAACCAAGGTGCAAGCCGAACCTGCAGGCGTGGAGCAATAAGATGCTGGCGTATATTTTTCGGCGACTGTTGCTGATTATCCCGACCCTGTTCGGTATTTTGCTGATCAACTTCTTGATCATCCAGGCGGCCCCCGGTGGACCGGTAGAACAGATGATCGCCAAACTCGAGGGGTTCGAAGGTGCCACCAGCCGCATCGCTGGCGGCGGCGCAGAAGTGTCGGTGGCCGGTTCCAGCTACCGCGGTGCCCAGGGCCTGGACCCGGCACTGGTCAAAGAGATCGAGCACATGTACGGCTTTGACAAGTCGGCGCCGGAACGTTTGTGGATCATGGTCAAGAACTACGCCACCCTGGATTTTGGCGACAGCTTTTTCCGCGACGCCAAGGTCGTCGACCTGATCAAGGAAAAATTGCCGGTGTCCATTTCACTTGGGCTCTGGAGCACGCTGATCATGTATCTGGTGTCGATTCCGCTGGGGATTGCCAAGGCCACTCGGCACGGCAGCCATTTCGACGTCTGGACCAGTTCGGCGATCATCGTCGGCTACGCAATCCCGGCGTTTTTGTTCGCCATCCTGCTGATCGTGGTGTTCGCCGGTGGCAGTTATTTCGACTGGTTCCCATTACGAGGCCTGACCTCGAACAACTTCGATGAACTGAGCTGGGTCGGCAAGATCCGAGACTACTTCTGGCACCTGGCACTGCCCGTGACAGCACTGGTGATCGGCAACTTCGCGACCATGACCTTGCTGACGAAAAACAGCTTTCTCGACGAGATCAACAAGCAATACGTGATCACCGCCAAGGCCAAAGGCCTGACCAATCGCGGAGTGCTTTACGGTCACGTGTTCCGCAACGCCATGCTGCTGGTGATCGCCGGTTTCCCGTCGGCCTTCATCGGGATCTTCTTTACGGGTTCCTTGCTGGTGGAAGTGATTTTCTCCCTCGACGGCATGGGCCTGATGAGTTTCGAAGCGGCGATCAACCGCGACTACCCGGTAGTGTTCGGCACGCTGTTTATCTTCACCCTGCTGGGTCTTGTAGTGAAACTGATCGGCGACCTCACCTATACCCTGGTCGATCCGCGTATCGACTTCGAAAGCCGGGAGCATTGAGATGAATCTTTCCCCCCTCAATCGCCGACGTCTCGAACTGTTCAAGACCAACAGGCGTGGCTGGTGGTCGCTATGGTTGTTTCTGATCCTGTTCGGCGCAAGCCTGGGTGCCGAGCTGATCGCCAACGACAAACCGCTGGCCGTGCATTACGACGGCGGCTGGTATTTCCCGGCGCTCAAGCGTTATCCAGAAACCACCTTCGGCGGCGAATTCCCGCTGGAAGCCAACTACAAGAGCCCGTACATCCGCGAACTGCTGAAGGCCAAGGGCGCCTGGACCCTGTGGGCGCCGATTCCATTCAGCTATCAGAGCATCAATTACGACCTGAAAGTCCCGGCACCCGCGCCGCCTTCGGCCGATAACTGGCTGGGCACCGACGATCAGGGTCGCGACGTGCTGGCCCGGGTAATCTACGGGTTTCGGGTTTCGGTGTTGTTCGCCCTGACGCTGACCATCCTCAGTTCGATCATCGGCGTGATCGCCGGTGCCTTGCAGGGTTTCTATGGTGGCTGGGTCGACCTGGCCGGGCAGCGTTTTCTGGAGATCTGGTCCGGGTTGCCGGTGCTGTATCTGCTGATCATCCTCGCCAGTTTCGTGCAGCCGAACTTCTGGTGGCTGCTGGGGATCATGCTGCTGTTCTCCTGGATGAGCCTGGTGGACGTGGTGCGCGCGGAGTTCCTGCGTGGGCGCAATCTCGAATACGTACGTGCCGCCCGGGCGCTGGGCATGCAGAACGGCGCGATCATGTTCCGCCACATCCTGCCCAACGCCATGGTGTCGACCATGACCTTCATGCCGTTCATCCTCACCGGCGCCATCGGCACCCTGACTGCTCTGGATTTCCTCGGCTTTGGTCTACCCCCCGGCGCGCCGTCCCTCGGCGAGCTGGTGGCCCAGGGTAAATCCAACCTGCAAGCGCCGTGGCTGGGCATGAGCGCCTTCGCCGTGCTGGCGATCATGTTGAGCCTGCTGGTGTTTATCGGCGAGTCCGCTCGCGACGCCTTCGACCCGAGGAAGTGAAATGAATCAGGACAATCTGATCGAAGTCCGCGACCTCTCCGTCGAGTTTGTCGTCGGCGAACGCCGCCAGCGGGTGGTCGAAGGCGTCAGCTTCAATATCAAACGCGGTGAAACCCTGGCCCTGGTGGGCGAAAGCGGATCGGGCAAATCGGTGACCGCGCATTCGATCCTGCGCCTGCTGCCCTACCCCTTGGCGCACCATCCGACCGGCGCCATCCTGTACGCCGGACAGGACTTGCTGAGCCAGAGAGAAAAAACCATCCGCCACATCCGTGGCAACCGGATCGCGATGATCTTTCAGGAACCGATGACGTCGCTGAACCCGCTGCACTCGATCGAGAAACAAATCAACGAAGTGCTCGGTCTGCACAAAGGCCTGAGCGGCAAAGTCGCGACCAAACGCACACTGGAATTGCTTGAGCTGGTAGGCATCCCCGAGCCACACAAACGCCTCAAGGCCCTTCCCCACGAGCTGTCTGGCGGCCAGCGGCAAAGGGTGATGATCGCCATGGCCCTGGCAAACGAGCCGGAACTGCTGATCGCCGACGAACCGACTACCGCCCTGGACGTCACCGTTCAGCTGAAAATCCTCGAATTGCTCAAGGAGTTGCAGGCCCGTCTGGGCATGGCGTTGCTGCTGATCAGCCACGACTTGAACCTTGTGCGAAGAATTGCGCATCGCGTATGTGTCATGCAGCGTGGTTGTATCGTCGAACAGGCATCGTGCGAAGAGTTGTTCCGCGCACCACGGCATCCTTACACTCAGGAGCTGCTGGCAGCGGAGCCTCGCGGCAACCCGGCGACCAATATGGCCGGCGCGCCGTTACTGGTAGTCGAGGATCTGAAAGTCTGGTTCCCGATCAAGAAAGGCTTTCTGCGCAACACCGTCGATTACGTGAAAGCGGTAGATGGCATCAATTTCAGCCTGCCTCAAGGCCAGACCCTGGGGATCGTCGGTGAAAGTGGTTCCGGCAAATCCACCCTGGGCCTGGCGATCTTGCGGTTGATCGGCAGCAAAGGCGCGATCCGTTTCGAGGGCAAGCAGCTAGACTGCCTGACGCAGCAACAGGTTCGACCGCTGCGGCGGGAAATGCAGGTGGTCTTTCAGGACCCCTTCGGCAGCCTGAGCCCACGGATGAGCGTGGGCCAGATTGTTGGCGAAGGCCTGCGGATTCATAAGATGGGCACGCAGGCCGAACAGGAACAAGCGATTATCGCAGCGCTCAAGGAAGTAGGTCTGGACCCGGAAACCCGGAACCGCTACCCCCATGAGTTCTCCGGCGGGCAACGACAAAGAATCGCCATTGCCCGGGCATTAGTGCTAAAACCGGCGTTGATTCTGCTCGACGAGCCCACTTCGGCGCTCGACCGGACAGTCCAGCGCCAGGTAGTGGAGCTGCTGCGTTCACTGCAAACCAAGTACAACCTGACGTATTTGTTTATCAGCCATGACCTGGCGGTAGTCAAAGCGCTCAGCCACCAGTTGATGGTGGTCAAGCACGGCCAGGTGGTCGAACAAGGTGAGGCGCAAAACATTTTTGCCGCACCGCAACATCCCTATACACAGCAGCTGCTGGAGGCCGCTTTTCTGGCCCCAACAGCTGTCGAATAACCTGAAGAGAGGAGCAACACATGGGTTTTCTCGCCGGTAAGCGCGTACTGATCGTCGGTGTCGCCAGCAAGCTGTCCATCGCATCCGGCATCGCTGCCGCCATGCATCGCGAGGGCGCTGAGCTTGCCTTCACTTATCAGAACGACAAACTCAAAGGTCGTGTCGAAGAGTTTGCCGCTGGCTGGGGTTCGGGCCCTGAGCTGTGCTTCCCTTGCGACGTGGCCAGCGATGAAGAAATCGCCAAGGTCTTCATCGATCTGAGCAAGAAGTGGGATGGCCTGGACTGCATCGTCCACTCCGTCGGCTTCGCCCCGGGCGACCAACTGGACGGCGACTTCACCGAAGCCACCACCCGTGAAGGTTTCCGCATCGCTCACGATATCAGCGCCTACAGCTTCGTGGCCCTGGCCAAAGCCGGTCGCGAAATGATGAAAGGCCGTAACGGCAGCCTGCTGACCCTGTCGTACCTGGGTGCCGAGCGCACCATGCCGAACTACAACGTGATGGGCATGGCCAAGGCTTCCCTGGAAGCGGGCGTTCGTTACCTGGCTGGCTCCCTGGGCCCGGAAGGCACTCGCGTCAACGCCGTATCGGCCGGCCCGATCCGCACCCTCGCCGCCTCCGGCATCAAGAACTTCCGCAAAATGCTGGCCGCCAACGAAGCGCAAACTCCGCTGCGTCGTAACGTCACCATCGACGAAGTCGGCAATGCCGGCGCCTTCCTGTGTTCGGACCTGGCATCCGGCATCAGCGGCGAAATCATGTATGTAGACGGCGGCTTCAACACCACCGCCATGGGCAACCTCGAAGAGTGATGCCCACGCTGTGAAAAAACCCGCCAATTGGCGGGTTTTTTATGAGCCCGCTCCCCCACTGAACTACGCCTCCTGAACGCCTTCCAGCAAACACCGGGCAAACAGCTGTTGAATGGGCAAATTACGCTGGTTATGCCGTACAAGTAGCACGATCTCCCGGCGAATGACCTGTGCAGACAGCTCCTTGGGTAGCTCAAAGGGCGGTTTGATCAGGATCGCCAGATCGACTTCGCCAGTGTCGATCTGACTCAACAGATCGAAATAATTTGAGCTGGACGCAAAAATTTGGGTCTTTCAATCAAAAACAACAAGTCTAGAATCAGTTCGACTCCCTACAACCGAGGATTGATCCTATGAAACTTTCTCCCTTTCACTTGGCCATCCCGGTTTTCGATCTACCTGCAGCGCGCAGTTTCTATGGCCAAGTGTTCGGCCTGGAAGAAGGTCGTTCCAGCGATCACTGGGTCGACTTCAATTTTTTCGGCCATCAACTGGTCATCCATGAACATGCCAAAACCGCTTCCCAAGAATCCGCACACACCAATGCCGTGGACGGTCATGACGTTCCGGTCCCGCATTTTGGCGTGGTGTTGGCGATGGATGAGTGGGAAACCCTGGCCGAACGACTGAAATCCCTCGACACCCGGTTCGTGATCGAACCTTGCATCCGTTTCAAGGGCCAGGTGGGCGAACAAGCCACCATGTTCCTCTTCGACCCTTGCGGCAATGCCCTGGAGTTCAAGGCATTCAAGGACATCGATCAGTTGTTCGCCAAGTAAGCCTGAGGACGAGGTATTAACGTTTCCTGAAAACCTGCTTATGTGTATGTATCGCCCAGTCGGCATCGGCCAGCAAATCCTCGATCGATTCGTGACGCTGCAGGTCATATTCGATCTGGCCGACGCTGAAGCGGATGGCGTAGCCGCGCTGCAAGGTCGAGTTACGCTCATCCAGAATCTCTTGCAGGCGCGCCATGATTGCCGAAGTCTCCACGTGATGGGAGCCGGTCAGCAACGCCACGAATTCATCCCCATCCAAACGGCCGATCACATCACTTTCACGAAACGCGATGCGAAGCACGTCAGCGAAGGTTTTAAGCGCGTTATCACACTCGGCATGGCCGTACCAATCGCTGATCCGTTTGAAGTCGTCGAGGTAAAAAAATAGCAGCGTCGCCGGCTTTTTCAGCCGTTTACAAGCGCTCAACCCGTGTTGGGCCAAGGCCTCGAAACCATGGCGATTAGACAGCAGCGTCAGTTCATCCATGCTCGCCACCTGCACTGCCGCCAACTCCTGCTCAGCCATGCGCGCAAGCTCACTTAGCAGCTCGCGCTCTTCGTCGTTCAGTTGGCGGGGTTTCGTGTCGATCAGGCACAAGGTACCGAGTGTGTCGCCATTGGCGGCGGTCAGCGGGCAGCCCGCATAAAAACGAACGCCTGGTTCGCCGACGACCAGCGGGTTGTCATGGAAGCGCTCATCGTGCTGCGCATCCGACACCATCAGCATCTGGTCCTCGAGGATCGCATGGCCGCAAAAAGAAATATCACGCCCGGTCTCACTGACCGCCAGCCCAGCGCCGGACTTGAACCACTGCCGGTCTGCATCCACCAGACTGACCAAGGCGATCGGCACATTGAACACGCGCCTGGCCAGACGGGTCAGGCGGTCGAAGCGCTCCTCCGGGGAGGTGTCGAGGACATTCAACGAGCGCAGAGTCTCTACGCGGGCATTCTCATTGACAGGTTTGATTGGGGCCAGCATCACGCACTCCTTTGGCATGTATGTTCCGTTGATCAGTCCACACGCGGATTTACTCCGCGATATCTCTCACCTTAGCTGAGTCGTCTCCATGCCGTGCCCCAGCGGGCACGGCCCACCCGCTGTGGCCCACAGTTTGAACCGGGTGACAAAAATGTCATGGGCGACCGGCACCGGTGCCCGTGTTCCGCCGGGGTTCCAGCCCCACAGCACCAGTTTGTCGTCGCTGACGTGTTTGATCAGCGCGGCAAAGTCGCGGTCGCCATTACTCGATTTATCCTTGATGAGCTGGCACAGCTTATCGGCCGGCAGGCCAATCCAGGCCATTTTGTGCGCGGGCGGCGGCAGGCTCCAGTGCGGCGCGCCCGGAGGCGCGTGAGGCCCATAACTGGCGGGAGGATTGGTCTCGGCGTGGCAGGTTGCGCAAGGCAATCCCGCCGCACCCTTGCCGTCCTCACCGCGCACCACGTCCATGGCATGAGGAACGCCGGCATCGAATTGCAACGGCGAATCGCCGGGTATGTGACAGTTCTGGCAACGCGGGCTCTGGAAGACTTTCTGCACCGTGGCAAAGGCTGCCAGCGCCGCCTCATCCCTGGCAAACAGATCGTCGGCATAGCCACCAAAGCCGATCAATATCAACGCGCCCAGAAACAACTGTCTTTTCATCTCAAACCCCTGCCAGGCGCAACGGTAATTCGCGCAAGCGTTGACCGGTCAAGGCAAACACCGCGTTGGCCACCGCCGGTGCCGTGGGCGGTACACCGGCTTCACCGATGCCTCCGGGCTTGTCGCTGCTGGGCACGATATGCACCTGGACCAGCGGCATTTCGTTCAGGCGCAGCACCTGATAGTCATGGTAGTTGGACTGCACAACGCGTCCCGCCTTGATCGTGAGTTTGCTGTGCAAGGTCGAACTCAGGCCAAAGGCGATGCAGGACTCCATTTGCGCAGCAATGCTTGCCGGATTCACCGCAATTCCGCAGTCCACGGCGCAGACAACCCGATGTACACGGATCGCCAGGTTGTCCTGAGATACTTCGGCCACCTGAGCGACGTAACTGCCGAACGACTCATGCACGGCAACCCCCAACGCATGTCCCTCAGGCAGGGGCGCTCCCCACCCGGCCTTCTCCACCGCCAGATTCAGCGCGCCCAAATGCCGCGGATGGTCCTTGAGCAACATTCGCCGGTATTCCACCGGATCCTTACCGGCCGCAGTGGCCAGCTCATCGATCAACGACTCCACGACAAACGCGGTGTGACTGTGCCCCACCGAACGCATCCACAACACCGGGATCCCGGTTTTCGGTGAATGCAGATCCACCTGATGATTCGCCAGACCTTTCATATAAGGCCCGTCGGCCAGCCCCTCGACGGACGTACCGTCGATACCGTTCTTTACAAAACCTGCTTCGAACGGTGTGCCAGCCATGATCGACTGCCCCACCACCACGTGCTTCCAGGCAATCGGTAGCCCATCAGCACCAAGACCGATACGCGCCTGATGCAAAAACGCCGAACGGTAGTAACCGCCGCGCACATCATCCTCGCGGGCCCAGACAGTCTTGACCGGTGCCTGGGCCGCTTTGGCCACCTGCACCGCTTCGCTGACAAAGTCCGACGACGGGTTGGCTCGCCGGCCAAAACCTCCGCCCAGAAAGGTCGTATGGATCTCGACTTGCTCGGGCTTGAGGCCAGTGATTTTCGCTGCAGTTTGCTGATCCATGGTCTGGAATTGAGTGCCAGTCCAGATTTCGCATTTGTCCGCAGTGAGCTTGACCGTACAGTTGAGCGGTTCCATGGGCGCATGGGCCAGGTACGGCACGCTGTATTCGGCGACGACGGTTTTCACCGCCTTGGCCAAGATGCCAGCCGCATCGCCAGCCTGGGTCGCAGACACGCCTTGCGTGGTGGCCAACTTGCGAAATGTTTCCAGTAGCGTCCCACTGTCCAGATCGGCATGGGGCCCCAGGTCCCATTCGACCTTCAGTGCATCACGGCCCAGTTTCGCCGCCCAGAAATGCTCGGCAACCACCGCAACGCCGGTGGGCACCTGCACCACCTTGCGTACCCCTGGTACGGCCATGGCTGCTGCGCCGTCGAAGGATTTGACGGTACCGCCAAACACCGGCGAACGAGCGACCATCGCCGTCAGCAGCCCGTCGAACTGCACGTCCATGCCGAACCGGGCCCGCCCAGTGATTTTCTCCGGGGTGTCGAGACGTTTGGTCGGCTTGCCGATCACTTTCCAGTCTTTCGCCTCCTTGAGCTTTATCGAGGCCGGATCCGGCAGCGGTAGCTGACCGGCGTCATTGGCCAACTCGCCATAACTGGCCCGATGATCACCGGCAATGACCTGTCCTTGCTCGGTACGAATTTCGGAGGGCGCGACGTTAAAGCGTTTGGCAGCCGCCTCGATCAACATGATCCGGGCGGTCGCTCCGGCCAGACGGTAACGGTCGAACTCCATCCAGGTGGACGTCGAGCCACCGGTCATCTGCATCCCGCCAAAGGCCGGCAAGCCATAAACCGCCGCTGCCGGAGCATGTTCGACGCGAATCTTCGACCAATCGGCGTCCAGCTCCTCGGCGATCAGCATGGACAACCCGGTCCAGATGCCTTGACCCATTTCCGAATGCCCCAGCAGCACCGTGACGCTGCCATCACTGGCGATGCGCAGAAAGGCGTTGGGCGCAAAAGGTCTGTCCGTCCCTGACTCAGCCTGGGTGAAACGATGGGCCCCGGGAATGACAAAGGCCACGACCAGGCCTCCGCCTATCAGTACTGTGCTTTTGAGAAAGTTACGCCGCGAAGTCTCTATCACGCGATTCATCGCCAAGCCTCCAGGTCCACAAGTACGTGCCAACGGCGCACCGCGGCTTTTCAGCCGAGCTCGGCCGCGCGCTTCACTGCAGCGCGAATACGTGGATAGGTACCGCAACGACAGATATTCCCCGACAAGGCCTGATCGATATCGCGGTTGCTCGGCGAGGGAATTTTCGCCAGCAAGGCTGCTGCCGACATGATTTGTCCGGACTGACAGTAACCGCACTGCACCACATCGAGCTCAGCCCAGGCCCGCTGCACCGGGTGCGAGCCGTCTTTCGACAGGCCTTCGATGGTGAGGATTTTTTGCCCTTTGGCCACCGCCGAGGCCGGGGTGATACAGGAGCGCAACGGCGCGCCATCGACATGCACGGTGCAGGCACCGCATTGCGCAATGCCGCAGCCAAACTTGGTGCCAGTCAGGTGTGCCACGTCGCGCAGCACCCAGAGCAGTGGCATGTCATCGGCGACGTCGAACTGCTGCGCTTTGCCGTTGATGTTGAGCGTAAGCATGGTTATCCCTCATGCCGATGACAGGACTCACGGGGTCCTTGAGCTGCGACGCTGTGGCCGACCCGGTCTACGCGCGCATTGGGTTATCCATAGAGCTAAGCGCACTTTGCCAAGCGGTTCATTTTCAGCGACCACCGGTCACGAAAAAGGGCCGCTTCTTTCGAAGCCGCCCTTTGCTGACACCCATCAATTTCCTTATAGCCGAGGCCCGAACAAAATCCCTGTGTAACGCATAAGAAACAGCATGGACACCAGCGTCACGATCCCGAGTTGACCTTCGTAACCATAGGCACCGATGACGCCGGTGCACAGCAGGACCACACCGAGCCCAAGGACCTTGCTCGATAGTTGCAGGACATTCTGAGGGGAGCTGAAGAATTCAAACACTTGGGCGTACTCCTGAAATGGTTCAGTTGTACTGTTGACCTATCAAGTCCCGCGCCAAGTTTAAATACCATATGTATCAGCCACTTAAGACAACAATGGTCAATATGACCATAAGCATAATTGGTCTTAATGACCACATATGCAGTCATTTAGACTGCATCTTGAAGCATTCTCATTTTCCAGATCAGGACATAATTGTCGATCTACGGCGCGGCCGGACGACTATCGGGGGGCTACGCTGTTATTGCGCCGTGACTACCGAAAAGGAGAACCGCCATGCAACGCATTCAAAAGATCACTCCATGCCTGTGGTTTGACGACCAGGCCGAAGCCGCCGCCGGGTTTTATTGCTCACTCTTCGATCACTCGAAAATCACCGCTATCACTCGCTATGGCAAAGCCGGTTTCGAGCTTCATGGCCGGCCCGAAGGTTCGGTGATGACTGTCAGTTTTGAGCTGGACGGTCAAACCTTTACCGGCCTGAACGGCGGACCGGTGTTCACCTTCAGCGAGGCCATTTCGTTCCAGGTCAACTGCCTGGCCCAGGATGAAGTCGACCACTTCTGGAACGCCCTGTCTGAAGGCGGTGACAAACAAGCCCAGCAGTGCGGCTGGCTCAGGGATAAATTTGGCGTTTCCTGGCAGATTGTTCCGACCGTGCTGATGCAGATGATGAAAGATCCCGACACAACAAAATCCCAACGGGCCATGCAAGCCATGTTGCAGATGAAGAAAATCGATATTGCCGCACTCGAGCAAGCCTTTGCCGGTCAGAGCTAATACACTCTAGAGCTGGCCTGCCGATGGACGCCCGACGATGACCCATAACCCTGCGAAAGATGCTGACAAGGCGCCACGCTTCTGGCGTGACGAAGCCTTGCCTTTTATCGAAGTCCGCTCCATCGCGGACGGCCGCGAGGTCTGCTACGCCCGACATTCGCACGAGCACTTTTCCATTGGTGCAATTACCGCAGGGCAAAGCACCTACATTCATGAGAACAGTCACCTGAGGGTCAGCGCCGGTACCGTAGTGCTGATGAATCCCGGTGATGTCCACGCCTGCAACCCGATCGACGATCAGCCCTGGTCGTATCGCATGTTCTACGTCGACACGCCTTGGCTGACCGATCTTCAGCACACGCTGGGGTTCAGTCCGGAGCTGGACTTTCGGGCTTTCTCCACCACCCATACCACCGACGCCAGCCTGTATGCAGGGCTGAACCGGCTGTATGAGGTACTGATCGACGAACAGGCCGAACCACTGCAAAAACACAACAGCGCAGTGGCGTTTTTCTCTGACTTGCAGCAAAGACTCAACCCCTCTGAACTCCTGGGCCGTGAGATCAACCTCAAGCTCGAACGGGCGGCAGAGTACATTCGGGACAATTGCACGTTGGCGTTGAAGCTCGATGACATCTGTGAGGCTGCGCAGCTATCGGCCTCCTACCTGACCCGTGCCTTCAAGCAGCACTACGGTATGACCCCTCATGCGTTTCTGGTGAATCGGCGTATCCAGTTCGCCCGGGCGCAACTGCGCAGCGGCAAATTGATTGCCGATGTCGCACTGGAAGCCGGGTTTGCCGATCAGGCGCATTTTCAGCGGGCGTTCAAGCAACATCTGGCGGCGACGCCGGGGCAATATCGCGGTTGAGTTCCCCTCATGGCCTCACAAATACAGCACAAGCCTTGTGGCGAGCCCTCCTCAACACAGGGTCCGTGCTCGGCTATTAAATAGCCCTTTACAGGATCCTCTCTGCTTTACGGCAACAACAGATAAACCGCACTCGCCGCCAACAGAAACGCCATCAACCGATTGAACAGCCGCATGCCCTTGGGGTTGCTCAAGTAGTGACGCAGAAAAGTCCCCGCATAAGCCCAGCACCCCACCGAGACATAGCAGACCACCAAATACACCGCGGCGAATTTCCAGATCAACGACGCTTCTCCATTCGCAGCAAACGCCCCCATCCCCGCCACGCAGGCCAGCCAGGCTTTCGGATTGAGCCATTGCATCACCGCACCGTAGAACATCGACGGCGCCCTGTCGGCATCTCCGGCATTCAGCCGACCATCGTCAACGGCCAGCTTGTAGGCCATGAACAACAGAAATGCGACCCCGGCCAACTGCACCACACCCGTCAATGCTGGCCAGAGCACCAGCACTTCATGCAGGCCAAGCCCCATCAGCACCAACAACAAAACGAAACCCAGCGTCGCGCCGGCCACATGCCGCAGGCTGGCGCGAAAACCAAATTGCGCGCCGGAGCTCAAGGCGACGATATTGACCGGTCCAGGGGTAATCGAGGAGGCCAGGGCAAACGCGGCCATGGAGATAATCAAACTCATCACATACCTTCCTTCAAGTCAGTTGGGTAATTCCAGCACTCAAGATAAAGAGCGCTCCCATGTCTGTATTGAAGAAAAATCCCCCCGTGGAGTGCGGTATGGATGGCTCGCCTGCTGACTGCAGGGCGCAGCCACGGCCACTGAGGGCCTCAACGAATCAGCATCGCCGCGGCAGCCGCTACCATGATCGCCGCCGCGCCGCGGAACAGCCGCTGTTGCGCTCGCAAGCTCGACAGCAGGTGCCGGATGCGCACCGCGCCGACAATGAACAGCGCGCCAACGCCCAGCAGAACGAGAATGGTCAGTGGCACCAGCATCAGCCCCCAGGTCTGCAACGAGACCGTCTCAAGGTTGATCACCAGCGGCAACAACGCCAGATAGAAGGCGATGGTCTTCGGGTTGCCCAGGGTAATGGTCAGACCGGATATCGCCGCCGACAGCAGCTCCTTCTTCTTCACCTGCTTGCCGACTTCGATAGCCTGATGGTTGGCGAACCAGAACTGCCAGGCCAGATAGCACAGGTACAGCGCCGCCGCCCAGCGTACCAGCTGGAACAACGCATTGAAGTGCTCGGCGATCATCGCCAAACCAAAGACCGCAAATGACAGGTAGGTCAGATCGCCGAGAATCAACCCAAACAGCAGACAAAAGCCCGACAACGCGCCACCGCTGACGCTGCGCGCCACCAGCGCCGCCATGCCGGGGCCGGGAATGGCGGCCGCGATGCCCAGCGCTGCCGAATAGGTAAGTACTTGTGTCAAATCGAGCATGTCGCTTTCCTCAGGTAATTTATTATTGTATTGCTCGATGATTTCCGCTTCCGGCAAGCAAGGTTATCAACGGCTTCAACAGGATGCAGCGACCCACTGCCTGACGACTTCCCGGGAAAAAACCAGATCCTGCATAGCTAATCCGACCGGCTTGAAGATCGTCACGCCCTGGTTCAGGCTTGAATAAAGCGCACACTACAACCTCCTTGTCATTTAAACAGCGAAAGATTACCGGTCAACTTACTGATTTTTTTCTGTGGCCCGATCAAGCCAATGGCAACCAATTCTATGGCTGAACTATCGGCCTCGGAGATACGCGTCTCATACTCCTGATAAGTTTTGCAGGATTGCGCCAGCGCGCTGAATGGCATGGTATGGATTTCATCATCCGCCAGCGCTTTCTCTTGAAGCGCCTGCAAATACTCATTGGTGGATAGCAGAATCGGCAACGGTGCGTAGATGACTCCGGGGTAATTAACATTGTCACGGCTTTGCATGTCAGGTCCGACCAGACCTTCTACCGAACGCCCCAGGCTGACGCCGATGACGCTGACGGCATTGGCCGCATGTCCCAGCCCCAGTGCTTTGTCGACTACAATTACGCATTTGTGAACGGCAGCATCGAAATTCATTGAATCCTCCACAACTAACAATAAATCTTCAGTTCTTTGAGCTTTGTCACACTGAAGTCAGCCCAACCATCGAGCAGCCCGGCAAACTTTGTAGTGTCACTGCCGATGTCGATATCAATTACTTGCCAACTGGCAATTTTTTGCCACTTCATCACACCCTGCAGATGGTTGGGTTGAATCAGAAACGCAGAGAGTGTCTCTTGAGTTTCAAACAACCCCATTACCACAAAGTTCATAACCTGTTTGCGCCGACTTACATTCCTGCCGCAAGCCCGGCCCAATATTTCGTTGATATAAGGCGAAGATATTGGCCGGTCCAGGGTTAATCGAGGAGGCCAGGGCAAACGCGGCCATGGAGATAATCAAACTCATCACGTACCTTCTTCAAGTCAGTTGGGTAATTCCAGCACTCAGGATAAAGAGCGCTCCCATGCCTGTATTGAAGAAAAATGCCCCCCGGGAGTGCGGTATGAACGGGTCGTCTGCTGACCTTTCCCGGGATGATCGCTCCCGCCGTTTCTTCATCCGCCAGTGACACAACATGGCTGGCAGTCAAAACACGACGCAAACATTACCAATGTCGAGCAAACCGGCCTCAAGTATCAGGTTAGTGTCAATGGCATAACGCGCAGCGCGTTGGTCACCGGGTGTCAGCGTTGCTATAGCGCGCTGTACGCCCATTGGCTGTATGGATCTTCACACCAGCGGGTGACTGCCAGGCAGCAGGTCGAGCAATAGACATCCTGTCTTCTCCCGGTGGCGCCACCTCCGGGATGAGGCAGACGCTCGCTATCAGCATGGTTTTTTTACAATGGATGGGGAGGCGTAAGCCTTGCCGGGGTATCAGCAGTCGATCCAGCAGTTGGCCTGTGATTTGCTCCCTCTCCCATCGGGCTTCCTATCCTGGGAGTCAAGTTGGAGGTCAATATGCTTATCACAAAGCCTTTATTGGCATTAGCTATCGGCGCAATCTTATCGATATCAACCGTCCTGGTACCTGACACAATTTCTGGATTTTCGAGTGCCTATGCCAGGGAGGGTGGCAGCGGCCATGGTGATGGGGGCGGCGCAGGCCACAGTGGTGGAAGTGGTAGCGGGCATGGCGATGGTCATGCCGGCGAAGGCCACTCAGGGAGTTCGGCTTCTGGCCGCGATGGAAGTCATGCCGAACCTGGCGATGACCACGGCATTCACGCAGCCGGCGAGCTTGGAGATGACCACGGTGTTCACGCAGCAGGCGAGCTTGGGGATGATCGGGGCGTTCATGTAGGCGGTGAGCCTGGAGATGACAAGAGCGGGACCTGAAAGGCTGTATTGACTGACAACCTATAAAGTCTTGGGGGCAGGCTTTATAGGTTTTCTTTTGAATGAAGGAAGACAAACACCCAGGAACAAGACAATCCCCTTGCCCCCGTTTACGGGGCAGATCCCCCAATCCTGGTCTCGTTTTGGCGATATCGCCACCCTGAAAAAGAGGCTGATTGTTCCCCGACACATCACATACACTCTCTGCATCTGCGGGTGACACCTGAATCCAAGGCACAATGCAGCCACACTGCCTAATGCCAGTCAGTTAAGGAATTTCAGGTTCAGCACTGCCCCCCGTAGCAGCTGCCGAAGGCTGCGTCCGGCGGCGAAGCCGTCGCAAATCCTGCTTCCACGATTTGTCTGGAATACCGCAGTGACTGTTTTACGACTGCTGCGCAGCCGGACGCAGGCTTCGCCAGCTGCTACTGTCCGCGTAATGTCTTGACTGACTGGCATTAGCCACACTGCCTGAAATAAAAATATCCCATGGAGCCCATCATGGATCTCGCAACACTCACCTTATTTCTTCCCGCCTGTTTCGCTTTGAACATGGCCCCCGGTCCGAACAACCTGCTCTCGGTGAGCAACTCGACCCGCTACGGCTATCGCACCTCCTGCGTCGCCGGGGTGGGTCGCCTGCTGGCCTTTGCCGGAATGATCGCCCTCGCCTCGGCCGGTTTGGCCGTGGTGCTGCAGACCTCGGAACTGTTGTTCTACGGGATCAAGATTCTGGGCGCGGCCTATCTGTTTTACCTGGCGCTGCAGTTGTGGCGCGCCAGTCCCGAAACCGAAACCGAGGCGGTGAAAGCGCCGGTCGGCGTGCTGGCTCTGGCGCGGCAAGAATTTTTGGTGGCTGCCGGCAATCCAAAGGCGATCCTGATTTTCACCGCCTTCCTGCCGCAGTTCGTCGACTCGACACAAGCGGTCACACCGCAGTTCGCTGTGCTCGGTGCGTTGTTCCTGTGCCTGGAATGGATCGCCATCAGCGCCTACGCCTACATGGGCTTGCACATGCGCCGCTGGTTTGCCGAGCCACGCGGCAAGCGGATATTCAACCGCTGCTGCGCCGGGTTGTTGTCGGGTGCTGCTTCGGTGTTGCTGATGGCCCGCCGGGCTTGAGAAATTCCAGCGTTAGACTCGGAGTAGCAGTTGAATGAACATCAGCATTTTCTACGCACTGGCGGCCGCCGCACTATTTGGTGCGAGTACACCACTCGCCAAACTGTTAGGCCTGAATCTCTCCCCGATCCTGCTCGCCGGCCTCCTGTACCTGGGTAGCGGCATTGGTCTGACAGTCGTCAGGTTTATCCGCGACCGCCGTTGGCAAAAAACCGGTCTTACGCCGTCAGAATGGCCGTGGCTTATCGGTGCGATCGCTTTTGGTGGTGTTCTTGGCCCGATCGCACTGATGTTTGGTTTAACCCGAACATCAGCCTCGACAGCGTCACTCATGCTTAATCTGGAAGCCGTACTGACAGCGTTACTGGCGTGGGTCGTTTTCAAAGAGAATGCTGATCGCCGGATCGTGGCGGGTATGCTCGCCATCGTTGCCGGAGGCCTCGTCCTGGCGTGGCCGCAGAGTACAACCCGGTCTTATGAGTGGCTTGGGCCATTGGCTGTCGCTTTGGCCTGTGCTTGCTGGGCTATCGATAACAATCTGACGCGCAAGGTTTCTGCCTCGGATGCTCTTTTTACTGCTGGTATCAAAGGCTTGATCGCCGGTCTGGTGAACTGTTCTCTGGCACTTTTCCTGGGGGCTCAACTTCCAGATTTTTCCGTGCTTGGCCCCACGCTCATCGTTGGATTTCTGGGCTACGGCATCAGCCTGGTGCTGTTCGTTCTGGCGCTTCGAGGGCTTGGCACCGCACGCACCGGCGCGTACTTCTCTACGGCACCGTTTCTGGGCGCAGCCATTTCGATTTTGATGTTGGGCGAGCCTGTGTCCTTCACGTTCTGGGCGGCGGCCTTGTTGATGGGCACAGGTGTCTGGATTCATCTCACCGAAAGCCATGCCCACGATCACCAACACGACCCGCTCACGCACGAACACCGTCATGTTCACGACGAGCACCATCAACACGAGCATTCGTTTGAATGGGATGGAACGCAGCCCCACAGCCACGTACATGACCATGCGCCGATCCGCCACAGCCATCCGCACTTTCCAGACATTCATCACCGGCACAAGCACTGAGGTCACGCTCAAGCAAAAGCCGGAATTCGCTGTCGATTTTCCGGTGGAGGCTCAGCGCCGGTCACTCTAGACTCGTGTCCATGAACCTAAAAAACACCCTACTCCCGCCCCATACCGAGATGGTTCGCGCCATGCTCGAACGAGACACCGCCTATGAGGGGGTGTTCTTTACCGCGGTCAAAACCACCGGCATCTTTTGTCGCCCGACCTGCACAGCGCGCAAGCCGAAGCCGGAAAACGTCGAGTTCTTCGCCCATGTCGACGAGGCGATGTCGGCGGGCTATCGCGCTTGCCTGCGTTGCAAGCCGCTGGACGCCGCGGCCATCGCACCGGACTGGGTGCAAAAGCTGCTCTCGGCGGTGGATACCGACCCCGACCAGCGCTGGACCGATGCCCAGTTACTGGCCAAGGGCATCGAGCCGCTGAAGCTGCGGCGTTGGTTCAAACAACATTTTGGCATGACCTTCCATGCCTGGCTGCGCACCCGGCGCCTCGGCATGGCGTTAGGCGGCATCAAACAGGGCAATTCCATTGATAACGTCGCGTTCGACTCGGGTTACGAATCCCTGAGCGGTTTCCGCGACGCGTTTCAAAAGTCCTTCCATATCACCCCCGGCCGCGCCGCCAACAGCGAGCCACTGCTGTTCACCCGCCTGACCACACCGCTGGGGCCGATGATCGCCATGGCCGAGCGCCGTGGGCTGGTGCTCCTGGAATTCCTCGATCGACCCGCGTTGACCCGGGAGGTAGAAGCACTACAAAACCGCTACAGCTATGCCGTGGCGCCAGGGCACAACGCCTACTTGCGACAAATCGAAAATGAACTGGCGCAGTATTTCGCAGGCAAGCTGACCGAGTTCAAGGTCCCGCTGCATTTGCCGGGCAGCGATTTCGCCAGGCAGGTCTGGGCCGAACTGACGAAAATTCCCTATGGCCAGACCAGCACCTACGGCACCATCGCCGCGTTGCTGGGCAAACCCGGCGCCAGTCGTGCCGTGGGCCTGGCGAACGGGCATAACCGTCTCTCGATTGTCGTGCCCTGCCACCGGGTGATCGGTGCAGATGGCTCGTTGACAGGCTATGGTGGAGGACAACCGCGCAAGGCGTTTTTGCTTAGGCTGGAAAAGGCCAAGGTGCAGGTCATTCAACAACTCGCGTTCTGATCGCTCCCCGTTTATTTCAACCCCGTCTATATCAACAAAGTCATAAGGGAAGGACATCCGATGGAAACGCTCGACAATCAATTTCACCAGCTGCACCACGAGGGTTTGCTGATCCTCACCAACGTCGCCGATGCCGCCGGGGCGCGGCTGGTGGAGCAATTGGGCAGCAAAGCCATTGCCACCAGCAGCGCGGCTGTGGCGTGGGTTCATGGCTATCCGGATGGCAACACCCTGCCCCTCGAACGCCTGGTGTCGACCGTCGAGTCCATTGCCCGAGTGATTTGCGTGCCGTTGACCGTGGACATCGAGGCCGGTTATTCCGATGACCTGGCACGGGTTGCCGATGTGATCGATGCGGTGATCGCCGCCGGGGCCGTCGGGATCAACATCGAAGATGGCGCCTCACCGCCCGAACTGTTGGCGCGCAAGATCGGGATCGCTCGTCAGGTTGCCAGGCGCCGCGATGTGAAGCTGTTCATCAATGCGCGCACCGACGTCTACCTCAAGGGTCTGGTGCCCGCCGAAGATCGCGTCGCAGAAACGCTCAAGCGTGCGGCGTTGTATCAAGCCGCTGGCGCCGATGGGTTGTTCGCCGCAGGCGTGACCGCGGAGTACGAAATTGCGGCGCTCTGCCAGGGCACCACGCTACCGGTGAACGTACTCGGATTACCCGGCCTGCCGTCGCCAGACGAGCTCAAAACCCTCGGCGTACGCCGCTTGAGTGCAGGATCGGGCATCGCCGAGTTTCTTTACGGCGCCATGGCCGGGCTGGCTAAAAGCTTTCTGCAAACCGGCAAGCTCGACAGCAGCCACCTGAAGGCCTTCACCTATGGCGAAGTGAACGCCCTGCTCAAACCCTCCGGGAAAGCCTGATCGCGATGCTCGATCCCTATCTGCCCGCGACCGAGTTTCTGTCGTCCATCGATGACGACTGGCGGCGCCACATTGCCGCCATCGGCCCTTGCCTGCATCAGCCCCATCCGGCGCGCGATCCTTATGAGTCGCTGGTGCGGGCGATTGCCTACCAGCAACTGCATGCCAAGGCCGGGGATGCGATTGTCGGGAGGTTGCTGGCGTTGTTTCCCTCGGGCGCGTTTCCGAGGCCTGAGCAGATTATTGCAACCGGGATTGACCAGATACGCAGTTGCGGGTTTTCGGCCAGCAAGATCGCGACCATTCAGGGGATTGCTGAGGCGGCGTTGAGTGGTGTGGTGCCGGATTACGCCACGGCATTGACCATGGACGATGAGACATTGATCGAGCGGTTGATTACCTTGCGCGGGGTTGGACGCTGGACGGTTGAGATGCTGCTGATTTACAGCCTGGAACGGCCGGATATTTTGCCGGCCGATGATTTTGGCGTGCGCGAGGGCTATCGGCGGTTGAAGGGGCTGGAGGTGCAGCCGACGCGCAAGCAGATGATCGAGATGGGGTTGTGGTGGAGTCCGTATCGGACGACGGCGGCCTGGTATTTGTGGCGGGTGCCGAACAAATGAAAGCGACGAAGGTCGCATAACCGCTGATCGGAAACTGCTGTGCCCCTGTCAGATCTGACAGTAGCCACAACTGGCAACCGGCGACGCGATTCTGGTGCCGGTCGAAGGGTGCTGAAGGTCTAGGCTGTCCTAAGTACGTCCAAAAACAGCCGGAGGTTCCCATGCAGCTCGAAGGTTCCTGTCATTGCGGTGCGGTCACGTTCAGCCTGAGCAGTGCACACCCCTACCCTTACCAGCGCTGCTATTGCTCGATCTGTCGCAAGACTCAGGGGGGTGGCGGTTATGCGATCAATCTGGGCGGTGACGCCAACAGCCTGAAAGTCCGCGGCCGCAAAAACGTCGCGATCTATCACGCCCGACTCAAGGATGAAGGTGATCGCCGCGCCCACAGCAGCACCGCCGAGCGTCACTTCTGCAAGCTCTGCGGTAGTGCGCTGTGGCTGTTCAGCCCGCAGTGGCCGGAGCTGATCCACTCGTTTGCCTCGGCCATCAACACACCGCTGCCGGTGCCGCCGGAACATACGCATCTGATGCTTGGCTCAAAAGCCGATTGGGTTGAAGTCCAGGCGCACCCCGGCGACCAGCAATTCGAGGTCTACCCGCAAGAATCCATCGCCCAGTGGCATGAGCGGCTTGGTTTGAACCGATAAGCCGTTGCGCTTGAAATAGATGGCTTTTTGTAGGAGCAGCCGCTCGACGCTCGATTGGTCCGGGCGGCGTTCCGACGATGGCAATCTCGAGGACACCATCGCCGGCAAGCCGTGCTCCTACAGGCTCTGCGCCCTCACCACATCCTTTGTGAACCTTTAACTCTTGACCAGCGAGTGCTCGACCTCGCTACGACGGCGAAAACGATCGAACCAGAGGTAGACCACTGGGGTGGTGTACAGCGTCAGCAGTTGTGACACCGCCAGCCCGCCGACGATGGCAATCCCCAACGGTTGTCGCAACTCAGAGCCGGCACCATGACCAAAAGCCAGCGGTACCGCTCCCAGCAAGGCAGCCAGAGAAGTCATCAGAATCGGACGCAGCCGTAACAGACAACCTTCGCGCACAGCATCGCGGGGACTCATCCCTTGCTGCTCGGCCGCCAGGCTGAAATCGACGATCATGATGGCGTTTTTCTTGACGATCCCGATCAACAAAATGATCCCGATCATGCCCAGGACTGAAAGATCCTGACCGCAGATGATCAATGCCAGCAAGGCGCCGAAGCCTGCCGAGGGTAACGTGGAGATGATCGTCAACGGATGGATGGCGCTTTCGTACAGCACACCCAGGACGATGTAGACCGTCAGAATCGCGGCCAACACCAGCCACGGCTGCGACTTGATGGAATCCTGAAACGCTTGGGCGGTTCCCTGAAAGCTCCCACGGACGCTATCCGGCAATCCGACATCCAGCGAGGCCTGCTGAATTGCCGCGACGGCGTTGCTCAGGGCTTGACCCGGCGCCAGGTCGAACGACAGCGTGATGGCCGGGAATACCCCCTGATGGTTGATCACGATCGGCGCCAGCTCGTTCTTGACGCTGGCCAACAGGTTCAACGGCACCCTATCGCCGGCGGCTGAACGAACGTACAGATGCGCAAGCGTATCGAGCGACAACTGCCAGCGCGGATCGAGCTCGAGAATCACATGATTCTGATCGAGCTGGGTGAACATGGTGGCGATCTGTCGCTGCCCGAACGCATCGTAAAGCACGTCATCGATAGCCTGGACGGTGACACCCAGCCGTGCCGCCGTGGGGCGGTCGATCACCAGTGTCGCCTGGGGTGCGGCGTGCTGCTGATCGGAGGTGACATGCTGCAACTGTGGCAACGTCTTGAACTTCGCCAACAGAACCGCGCTCCAGTGGTCCAGCTCAAGGCTGTTCGGGTCCTGGAGGGTATATTGATACTGGGTCTTGCTCGCCCGACCACCGATCTGAATGTCCTGGTTGGCCTGCATGAACAGCTTGATAGCAGGCACCGCATCAAGCTGCGGTTGCAGTCGGGCGATCACTTGCTGGGCGCTGGCGGTGCGTTCACTGAAGGGCTTGAGGTTGATCATCACCTTGCCCTGGCTGATCGTCGGGTTGGGTCCGATCCAGAAATAGACCTTGGCCACTGCCGGGTCCTGACCGATGATATCGGTCAGGCGCGCGACGTCCTCGCGCATTGCCTGCGACGAAATATCCGGCGCCGCCTCGGCGACGCCCTGAATCAGCCCGGTGTCCTGCTGTGGGAAAAAGCCTTTGGGGATGTAGACATACAGCGCAGCCGTCGCCACCAGTGTCGCCAGCGCGACTGCCAGGGTCAGGCGCTGATGCTCCAGTACCCAATCCAGACTGCGTCGGTAACCCTCATGCAAGCGTGTGAACCCCGCTTCACAGGCCTGCGCGAATCGCCCGGGGCGGTCCTCGGCGTGGGGTTTCAAGAGCCACGCGCAGAGCATTGGCGTCACCGTAAGCGAAACGATGCAGGACATGACAATCGCCACGCTGACCGTGACCGCGAACTCGCGCATCAGGCGTCCGACGATCCCTCCCATCAACAAAATCGGCAGGAATACCGCGATCAGCGAAACCGTCATAGAGACGATGGTGAAACCGACTTCACGCAAGCCATCGACCGCCGACTGCAGCCGTGACTTGCCCATTTCCAGGTGACGCACGATGTTTTCCATCACGACGATGGCGTCGTCGACCACGAATCCCACCGCGATCGCCAACCCCATGATCGACAGGTTATCCAGGCTATAACCCAGCAAGTACATCACCGCAAAGGTCGCCACCAGTGACAGAGGAATGGTCAGGCTCGGGATCAGGGTCGCGGTGGCTTTGCGCAGAAACACAAAGATCACTACCACGACCAGCGCGATGGACAGCAACAACGTGAACTGCACGTCATGCACCGACGCTTCAATCGTCTGCGTGCGATCGCCCACCACCTGAACCTGAACGTCACGGGGCAACGATGCCGTCAACGACGGCAGACGCGCCTTGATCGTTGCAATGGTCGCCAGCACGTTGAAACCCGGCTGTTTATGGATGTCGACAATGATCGTCGGCTCCCCGCCGATGGCCGCCGCCTGCTGGGTATCTTCGGCACCGTCGATCACCCGGCCAAGGTCGCCCAGTTTGATCGGCATCCCGCTCTTGTAGGCAACCACCTGGTCGCGATAGCCCTGCGGGTCGAGCAGCTGGTCGGTGGTGTTGAGGGTCACGTTACGGCTGGCACCGTCCAGGCTCCCTTTGGGCTGGTCGAGCGTACTCAGACCGATGACGCTACGCACGTCCTCCAGTGTCAAGCCGCGAGCTGCCAGGGCATCCGGGTCGATCTGAATGCGCACAGCGGGTTTCTGTTCACCATGAAAGTCCACCAGACCAACGCCCGGCACCTGCGATAATTGCTGAGCCAGGTAATTGTCGGCATAGCGATCCAGTTCGTGCAGCGTGCGAGTCGGTGAAGTCAGCGCCAACGAAAGCACGGTGAACTCGGCCGGGTTGACCTTGTTGAAGGTCGGCGCACTGGTCATGCTTTTGGGCAGGCTGGCGCTGGCGGTATTGATCGCCGACTGGACATCCTGGGCGGCGCCGTCAATGTTGCGGGACAAATCGAACTGCAGCACGATCTGGGTTTTCCCCGAGGCGCTGGACGAGGTCATGGATGTGACTTGAGGGACTGTCGAGAAAGCACGCTCCAATGGTGTCGCCACGGAAGTCGCCATAGTCTCGGCACTCGCGCCGGAGAGTTTTGCGGTGACCTGAATCGTCGGGAAATCCACGGTCGGCAGCGGCGCTACGGGTAACTGAAAATACGCGAAGCTTCCCAGCAGCATCACCCCCAACGCCAGCAAGCCCAAACCGACACGTCGCTGGATCAAACCGGACAAGGCTTTCATCGCCCTCCCTCCACGCCGTTGCTGGAGGCAATCGATACGGAGGTATCGACTTGCGCAGGATCAGCCTGAACCGCAGACACCTTGACTCCCGGTGCGATACGCGACTGCCCTTGCACCACGACCGTTTCACCCGGTTCCAGCCCTGCACGAATCCATTGCCGGCCATCAACCACGGCCGCCGCCTGGACTTGTCGCGGCGCTACTCGCTGATCAGCGTTGACCACATAAACAAAACTGCCCTTCTGTCCTAACTGGACCGCGTTGGCCGGAACCACGGTTGCCTTGCGCTGGGTATTGAGCAACAGGCGGGCGTTGACCAACTGCCCGGGCCAAAGCTTGTTATCGGCATTGTCGAATTGGGCTTTGAGCTGAATCTGGCCGGTGGCGGCAGCGACCTGACTATCAATGAAGCTCAGGTGCCCGCTGGCAATCTGTTGCCGACCATCACGGCTCATGGCAACCACCTGCAAGGGCTGGCGCGCAGTCTCTTCAAGGATTTCGGACAGCTCATCCTGGGACACGGCAAAGGCCACCGAGATCGGGTCCATTTGAGTGATGGTCACCAACCCCGTCGCGTCCGTGCCATGAACAATCGAGCCGACGTCCAGCAGACGCTGGCCGGTGCGCCCGGTCAGCGGTGCGAGGATCTGGGTGAATCCCAGTTGCAGACGCGCATTCTCCAGCGCGGCCTGATCCGCCTGTACGCTGGCTTGCTGCGCGGCCAACTGCGCCCGATAGGTATCGACATCCTGGGTCGGACCGGCCTTGGCCGCAGCCAGTTTACTGGCCCGATCCAGGCTGACGCGCAGATTGGCCAGTTGCGCCTGATCTTTGGCGACCACGGCCTGGGCCTGCGCCAACTGAGCGTGATAGACCCGCGGATCGATCTGCGCCAGTTGGCTGCCAGCAGTGACCATCTGGCCCTCATTGAAGAGCACCTTCTGCAACTCGCCATCGGCCCTTACCCGCACATTCACCGTGTTGAGCGGCTGGACGTTGCCGATCGCATCCAGCCAGATGGGCAAATCTTGTTGGCGGGCCTGCTGCATGACCACCGGCACCGCACTGTCCGCCGGTTTGGCGGGTTCGGCGGATGCGCGCCATGGGGTGCTGATCACCCACCCGGCGCCCAGCAGGACGATGAGCAGTCCGGCATGGCACCAGCGGCGAAAAGGAGGCGAAACGAGTGGGACGTTCATGGGCGTGTGGCCTGAAGAGCTGAAGAAGACGGAGTGGGCATGGTGTTAGACGAGATGGCGGCAGCCGTGAAATCACCGCCCAGTGCGCGAAACAGGCCGACTGCGGCCTGCAAATGCTGCAGGCGCACCTGCAGCAACGTGTCTTCGGCCTGGTACTGGGTACGCTCCACGACCAACAGTGTCTGGAAGTCGGTCGAGCCCAGACGGTAACGAACCTGCGCCAACCTCGCGGCCTCACGGGCCGAGGCCACTGCAGCGCGGTTCAGCTCATAGGCTTGATCCAGTTCATGGGCAGCACTCAACTGCGTCTCGACATCCTGCAAGGCTTCGATCACCGACTCCCGATAGCTGGCCGTCAATTCCTGGACATGAGCCTGATCGAAGTGCAATTGGCCGTTCAGTTGGCCGCCCATGAACACCGGTTGGGCCAATGTACCGACCACGCTCCAGATCCGTCCTCCAGCCAGGGTGTCGAGGCCGCCCATCAGATCCAGCGATAAATTGGGTAAAAAGGCAGCTCGCGCCACACCGACATCAAAATTGGCCGATTTCAGGCGTGCCTCGGCGGACTGGATATCCGGCCGCTGACGTAGCAGGCCGATCGGCAATCCAAGCGTAGGCTTTGGTACGTCGAACCGGTCCAGGTCGGTCTGAGACACGGTGAATCCTTGTGGAGCAGCGCCGACCAGTACCGCCAATTGATACAGCGCCTGATCGCGTTGCTGGCGCAGGGCCGGCACCGCGGCCTGAAAGGTTTGTCGGGCATTGCGTTGCTGCTCGACCTCAAGGTTGGAAACCGCGCCCTGGCTGGCTTGCACCTGGACCAACTCAAGCACTTGTTGCGCGTCGTCGGCAATCGACTGAGCCAGACGCAGCCGCTCTTCGAGCGAGAGCACCTGGAAATAGCTGTCGGCAATCGACGCTCCCAAGGTCATGCGCAAGGTCTGCGCATCGAAAGCGCTCGCTTGCGCCAGCGTTTGAGCTGCGTCAGCCGTTGCCCGGTGCTTGCCCCAGAAGTCCACCTCATAGGACGCCTGGGCAAACACGCTGCGTGTCTGGCTCGTCGAGCTACCGTTCTGCCGCTGATAGCTGCCGCCCAAAGCCACTGCCGGGTATTGCGCGGCACCCGCCACCTGGGCCGAAGCACGGGCTTCATCGATTCGGCTTAGAGCCGCTTGCAGGGTGTAATTGTGATCCAGACCGCGGGCAATCAGAGCGTCGAGCTCCGGGCTGTGAAACTCTGTCCACCACTGCCCGCCCGCTGCCGGGGCGCTGGAGGCCGCACCGGCCCACGCCGGCGCAACTGCCAATGCGGGTTGATGATAGGTCGGCACCAGCGAGCAACCACTCAACAACAGCATGCCCAGGAGCGTCAGCCGTTTGGAAAGTCGAAGCGAGGCTGAGGACGGTCTGAAAGACGAAGGTAACGTAACGACGGGCATCTACTGATCATCTCCGGCAAAGCCTGTGTGGCTTGGCCACCACGAATGGCGCGAAGATAACAATGGGCACCTAGCAGAGCGTTCCCCTGAACCTAAAATTTAATTTAGCCAAGCCCAACGGCTGTACCACTGCGAGTCCGGCCGCCATACAGCCGTCAGGTCGACTCGCCCGAAAGATCAGGTACCGATGAGAGCGGTGGGATCCCGCTGTGGAAGCGGAATTCGGTATCCGGTGACTCGATCAATTCCTGCTCGGTGACCCTGACCCTGTCGATCACCTGGGCAATGTCCTTGGCATCGCCGTACTGGTAAGCCAGCTTCAGGTAGCCCTGAAAATGCCGGGCCTCGCTTTTCAGCAGGCCAAAGTAGAACTTGCCCAGTTCTTCATCCAGATGCGGCACCAGCGCTTCGAAGCGTTCGCAGCTTCGAGCCTCGATAAAGGCACCGACCACCAGCGTGTCCACCAGTTTGACCGGCTCGTGGTTGCGCACCACTTTGCGCAGCCCTGATGCATAGCGGCTGGCGGAGAGCTGGCGCAGCTCGATCTTGCGCTTTTTCATCAGCCGCATGACCTGTTCATGGTGGACCAACTCTTCGCGGGCCAGACGCGACATCAGGTTGATTAGATCGACATGGGCGTGATACTTGGCGATCAGACTGAGCGCAGTGCTGGCCGCCTTGAACTCACAATTCTTGTGGTCGATCAGCAGGGTTTGCTGATCCGCCAGCGCGGCCTGGACCCAACCGTCCGGGGTGCGGCAACCCAAAAACTCGTGAATTTCCGGAAAAATCATAGGGACACTTCCGTACGTTCAGGAGCGTGGCAAGGCAGGAGGGCAGCGACTTCAAGGATCGGTAACATGAGGCTCACGAAAGAAAGGTTCACAGCGAAGGGCGCTGATTATACCGGCCGGGCCGCAGACCACCAGCCGGCCGACTTGATGTGCGTCAACATCACAGTCAGCGCACAGCAACTATAGTTGTGCAACGTAGCGTCTATCACCTTCTGGAGATCCCGATCATGCAAGCCATTCGCAGCATCCTGGTGGTCATTGAGCCCGAGCATTCGGAAAGTCTCGCACTCAAACGCGCCAAGCTGATCGCCGGAGTGACCCAGGCGCACCTGCATTTGCTGGTCTGCGACAAGAAGCATGAACACTCGGCGCTCCTGAGCGTGCTCAAGAGCAGCCTGTTGAGCGAAGGCTACAGCGTCACCACCGAACAGGCGTGGAATGAAAGCCTGCACGAAACCATTATCGACGTGCAGCAGGCCGAAGGCTGCGGCCTGGTGGTCAAGCAGCATTACCCCGACAACCCGCTGAAAAAGGCCCTGCTCACCCCGGCGGACTGGAAACTGCTGCGCTATTGCCCGACTCCGGTGTTACTGGTCAAGACCTCCACCCCCTGGACTGGCGGAACCATTCTGGCGGCCATCGACGTCGGTAATACCGATGGCGAACACCGCAACCTGCACGCCAGCATCGTCGATCACGGCTTTGACATCGCCAGCCTGGCCAAGGCGCAGTTGCATGTCATCAGCGCCCATCCGTCACCGATGCTGTCGGCGGCCGATCCAGTGTTTCAGCTCAAGGAAACCATCGAAGCCCGCTACCGCGAGCAGTGCAAGGCGTTTCAGGCCGAGTTCGACATTGATGACGACCATTTGCATATCGAAGAAGGCCCGGCAGACGTATTGATTCCACACTTTGCCCACAAGTTGCAGGCATCGGTCACGGTCATCGGTACCGTGGCGCGTACCGGATTGTCAGGTGCATTGATTGGCAATACCGCGGAAGTGGTGCTCGACTCGCTGGAAAGCGACGTACTGGTGCTCAAGCCGGACCAGATCATGGACCACCTGGAGGAAGTGGCGTTGAAGCATTGAGGTGATGATCACCTGTGGCGAGGGAGTGGCCGCTCCCTCGCCACTAGGTTTCAGCAATCAGGAACCGAAGGCATCCCTGAGAAAGCCCGGCGCGATGTAACGCTGATAATGAGCTTCAGACAGCAGGAAAAACTCCCGATCAATGGCATCACGCAGCTGCGGCAGGCTCCAGCCGCGAAACTCGGGCATTAACACCATGCCGTAGGCGTCCAGTTGGCTGATGACCCGCGCGCCACGGGCAATCAACTGATAGGCCCAGCAATATTCGGACTGATGGGGCACGAAGCGGATTTTTCGCTGCTCCAGCTGCTGACGCAGCCGTTTGGGGTCGAAAATTTCCAGTTTGCCGGCCATCACCTGCACCAGCAGCTGCTCCAGACGCAGCCAGACCGCACGTTTTTCTTCCTCGTTGTAGCCGTTCCAGTGAATCACTTCATGGTGGAAACGCTTGCAGCCACGGCATACCAGATCACCGTAAACAGTGGAGCAGAGGCCGACGCAGGGGGTCTTGATGGTCTGATTGGGCATAGGTAAGCAGAACGTGAGAAGCAAAACAGGTCGGCATGTTAGCCCTTTGTCTAACATTCATCACCCCTCAAAGTTCAGAGGCTAACTTACCTTAAAATTTTTTTTGCCGTAGAATCAGCCAGCCTTTTAAGGCGCCAATGTCCGTTAGAAGCTGTTTTCAAAGCGTCACGAGCACAGTCGTTCCTTCAGAGCGGTGTTGGCGAAGGGTTTTTCCAGCGGGGAAAAGCCCAACGCCAACCCTCATCAGCTCCCCGTTCTGCAGGCGTAAAACTTTGAAAGCAGCTTCTGTAAGGAATTGCCGGTAATTCTGGCTAAGTGGCCCACAACGCTACGCAGCGCATGAGTACGGCAATTTCGGGATGAGCGTCCCGGACACCCATTTGGGACCACTGATGAGGGTAATAACTGTGCTTGAAGCCTACCGCAAACATATCGAAGAGCGTGCAGCACTGGGTATCGTTCCCCAGCCGCTTAACGCCGAACAAACTGCAGGCCTGGTCGAGCTGCTGAAGAATCCCCCGGCTGGCGAAGAAGCTTTCCTCGTTGACCTGATCACCAATCGCGTGCCGCCTGGCGTGGACGAAGCAGCCTATGTAAAGGCCGGTTTCCTCTCTGCTCTGGCCAAAGGCGAAGCCACTTCCCCTCTGCTCGACAAAAAGCGCGCTGTTGAACTGCTTGGCACCATGCAAGGCGGCTACAACATCGTGACGCTGGTTGACCTGCTCGACTCAGCCGAACTGGCTCCGGTCGCTGCCGCGCAACTCAAGCACACCCTGTTGATGTTCGATGCTTTCCACGACGTCGCGGAAAAAGCCAAGAACGGCAACGTTCACGCTCAAGGCGTACTGCAATCCTGGGCTGACGGCGAGTGGTTCAAGAACCGCCCTGTTCTGGCCGACAAGATCAGCCTGCGCGTATTCAAGGTCACCGGCGAAACCAACACCGACGACCTGTCCCCTGCTCCTGATGCCTGGTCCCGTCCAGACATCCCGCTGCACGCCCTGGCCATGCTGAAAATGGCCCGTGACGGCATCGTGCCTGATGAGCAAGGCGTCACCGGTCCCATGAAGCAGATCGAAACCATGCGCGGCGAAGGCTTCCCGATCGCCTACGTCGGCGACGTAGTGGGTACCGGTTCTTCGCGTAAATCGGCCACCAACTCGGTGCTGTGGTTCTTCGGCGACGACGTTCCTTACGTGCCGAACAAGCGCGCTGGCGGTTTCTGCTTCGGCAGCAAAATCGCTCCGATCTTCTACAACACCATGGAAGATGCCGGCGCACTGCCAATCGAATTCGACGTGACCAACATGAACATGGGCGACGTGATCGACCTGTACCCTCATGCCGGTAAAGTCACCAAGCACAACAGCGACGAAATCCTGACCACCTTCGAAATGAAGACCCCGGTCCTGCTCGACGAAGTCCGTGCTGGCGGTCGTATTCCGCTGATCATCGGCCGTGGCCTGACCGAGAAGGCGCGTGCCGAGCTGGGTCTGCCGCCGTCCGATCTGTTCAAGAAGCCGGAAGCTCCGGCTGAAAGCACCAAGGGCTTCACCCTGGCGCAGAAAATGGTCGGCAAGGCGTGCGGCGTAGCTGGCGTTCGTCCAGGTACCTACTGCGAACCGAAAATGACCACCGTCGGCTCCCAGGACACCACCGGTCCCATGACCCGTGACGAACTGAAAGACCTGGCATGCCTGGGCTTCTCGACCGATCTGGTAATGCAGTCTTTCTGCCACACCGCGGCTTATCCAAAGCCGATCGACGTGACCACCCACCACACCCTGCCAGACTTCATCATGACCCGCGGCGGTGTTTCCCTGCGTCCGGGTGACGGCATCATCCACAGCTGGCTGAACCGCATGCTGCTGCCGGACACCGTCGGTACCGGTGGTGACTCCCACACCCGTTTCCCGATGGGGATCTCCTTCCCGGCCGGTTCCGGTCTGGTCGCTTTCGCCGCAGCCACTGGCGTGATGCCACTGGACATGCCGGAATCGATCCTGGTTCGCTTCAAAGGCAAAATGCAACCAGGTGTCACCCTGCGTGACCTGGTTCACGCCATTCCTTACTACGCGATCCAGGCTGGCCTGCTGACCGTAGAGAAGAAAGGCAAGAAGAACGCCTTCTCCGGTCGTATCCTGGAAATCGAAGGTCTCGACAACCTGAGCATCGAACAGGCATTCGAACTGTCCGACGCCTCGGCCGAGCGTTCCGCTGCGGGTTGCACCATCAAGCTGTCCAAAGAGTCGATCACCGAGTACCTGAGCTCCAACATCACCCTGCTGCGCTGGATGATCGGCGAAGGCTACGGCGATGCGCGTACTCTGGAACGCCGCGCTCAAGCGATGGAAGCCTGGATTGCCAACCCTGAGTTGATGGTTGCCGATGCTGACGCCGAATACGCTGAAATCATCGAAATCGACCTGGCCGACATCAAAGAGCCTGTGCTCTGCGCGCCGAACGATCCGGACGACGCCCGTCTGCTGTCCAGCGTTGCTGGCCAGAAGATCGACGAAGTGTTCATCGGTTCGTGCATGACCAACATCGGTCACTTCCGCGCTGCCGGTAAACTGCTGGATCAGGTCAAGGGTCAGCTGCCAACCCGTCTGTGGCTGTCGCCGCCGACCAAAATGGACGCTCACCAGTTGACCGAAGAAGGCTACTACGGCATCTACGGCAAGGCTGGCGCGCGCATGGAAATGCCGGGCTGCTCGCTGTGCATGGGTAACCAGGCTCGCGTTGAACCGAACTCCACCGTAGTGTCGACATCGACCCGTAACTTCCCGAACCGTCTGGGCGACGGCGCAAACGTCTACCTGGCTTCGGCTGAGTTGGCGTCTGTTGCTTCGATCCTGGGTCGCCTGCCGACCGTCGAGGAGTACATGGCCTACGCGAAGGAAATCGACACCATGGCCAGCGATGTCTATCGCTACCTGAGTTTCGACCAGATCGCCGAGTTCCGTGAAGCTGCTGCGAATGCCAACATTCCGGTCATTCAAGCCTAACGTTACAACGCTATAGAAAACGCCGCGTATCTTGCGATACGCGGCGTTTTTTTATGCCTGTTGATCAGTCCATGCCTTCAGCGCCTCCTGAACCGCGCCGTCCACACTCAAGCCACTGAGTATCACCTGCGAACGCTCGGTCACCGGCAAGGCCCGCAATGCCTCTTTGGCCTCGTGCTTCAAACGCGCCAGCACCAATCGCTTGCCTTCAACACTGACATGCCCAAAGAACTCCTCCAGCGCCTCGATGCTGGTGCCGTCCAGGTCAGGCGACTCTTCCAGACTCAAAATGACCGTATGAATCGGCTCTTCACTGTGACGTATCAATCTGAGCGCCCCGCCCAGGATCCGTTCGACATTGGCGAAAAACAGCGGCTCACCGGGGCGAAGAATGATCATCCCGGGAATTTTCAGGGCCAAGGGATGGCGTTGCAGATCGACGTAATCATGCCCTCCACCCATTTGCCCAAGGATCTGGATATCTGCCGAGGACATCTGCCTCAGCATCAGCACGACACTGATGGCGACCGCCACCAACAATCCATCCAGCACACCGAGTACCAGCACCGCCACCACGGCACAGGTGACCAGCAATCGGTCGCGGCGCCAGACAAAATAGCGCCCTAATGGCTGCAGGCTCAGCCCGCGAGCCAAGGCATGAATGACGATGGCCGCCAGCACCGGCTCCGGTGTCAACGCAATGTACGGCAGCACCGTCAGCACGATGGC
Organism: Pseudomonas sp. GW821-FHT04C07; assembly: GCF_059420325.1. Classification (NCBI taxonomy): domain Bacteria; kingdom Pseudomonadati; phylum Pseudomonadota; class Gammaproteobacteria; order Pseudomonadales; family Pseudomonadaceae; genus Pseudomonas; species Pseudomonas sp. GW821-FHT04C07. Next base: position 284,667 of record NZ_JBWKTM010000002.1, on the reverse strand, counting down.
CAGCACCACCAATGCGGCGATGCCACCTGCCAGGCGCGAGTCGGCACCCGCCGCCTCATTGGCAGAGGTCGCCGAATAACCAGCGCCCGCTGGCATACCATGAAACAGGCCGGAAATCAGATTAGCCGCCCCAAGCGCGAGCAAATCCCGGTTCGACGACACCCGATCGCCGTGCTTGAGGGCAAAGGAGCTGATCGAGCCGTACGACTCGGCATACAAGATCATGACCATGGCAAAGCCCAACTCACCCAGGCGCAACCAGTCGGCGAACGGCAACACCGGAAGATTCGGGATCTCCAGCCTCAAATCAATCACACCGATCAACTTCACCCCATAGGCCGAAAGGTTCAGCCATTGGCCGGCCGCAATACCGACCATCACCACCAGCAGTCCTCCCGGCAAGCGTTTGACCCGTGCGAACAGCCATAACAGCGCCAAGGCTAGCGCCGCAACGCCGGCACCGGCCCGGTTCCAGTGCGGCAACTGCTGCAGTAACTCAGGCAGAAAACGGATCAGATTGCTGTTGGTCAGGTGCACGCCGACGATACTGGCGACCTGCTTGATGATGATGGTGATCGCCAGACCAAACGTAAACCCGCGCAATACCGGCTTGGCGATGAAGGACGTCACGCTGCCGAGCTTGAGCAGCCCCGCCAGCAGAAAGAACGCCCCGGTCACCAGCACCAGAGCGATCGCCAGCGTCAATCGCAGCGCTGAATCGCCACCCGCCAGCGTCACGGTCGCCGCCGCCAGCACCGCTGCCGAAGAGGACGTCGCGGAAACAATGGCGTAGCGGCTGGTACCGAACAACCCATAACAGAGCAAACCGGCGAACAATGCGATGACCCCGGCCTGAGGTGGTAACGCCGCGATGCTCGAATAGGCAACGGCTTCAGGCAACAGCAAACCAGCAATCGACAGGCCTGCAAGCAGATCCCGCGTGCGGTTTTGCGGTGGTGGTGCAGCCTGCTCCGGGGGTGACGCAGAGATTGGCGCGCGCGGACTAATCAGCAATCGGACCGACCCAGCCCGGCAGATATCGGGCTTCCTGACTGCGTGCAAGAGTCAGGGCTTTGTCCTGAAGTTTCGGGCCCTGATCGTTGATCAGTTCACTGGCAATCCGGCTGCGGAAAAAATCAGCCCAGAGAAACTCACTGAAGGGCGTCGCGTCCTTGGCGTAACCACCGGCACGTCGCAACTGCCCGGCCAGGCTGCGATAGGGATCGTCTTGCAAATCGGCGATACGCCGAGGGATGGCCTCATATGGACGCCTTTCGCCCTGGGCGTCGTAGGGGTGTGCCCACTGGTTAAAGTTCATCACATTCCAGAACGTCACCGGCTCGACAAAAGACAAATCCTTGAGCACCAGCAGTGCTACGAACTTGACCTCTTCTTGTAGCAGCGCCAAACCGAAATGATGGTGATCGACGATGTAATAACGCCCTTCAGGCCCCAGAATAGAGGGAAACCAATGATTCTCCAGCGCTGCAGCGCGCTCCTTGCGTTTGAGTTTTCCCCAGTCCTTGCGCTTGGCATTCACTTCGGCCAGACCGACGGTGAGCTGCGTTGGATGCAGTTTTTCCAGCTTACCGGTGATCAGTTGCGGATGAGCACGAGCCATGTAGAGCCTCCAGATGAGAAAGCCCGAAACGTTTGGCGAGTTCACCTGTTTCTAACAGCAGGAACTGCACGGCGCGGGGCATAAGTCCCAAGCTTAGACGGCAATGGCGCTATGGCCTTGATACCCATCAAATATTCAACGAATCGGTAAGGCAACGTCAGCAAAACCGCCACAGCGCATTGCACGCTGAATCGGCGTCCGTCACTTTGTTCAAGCGCACGCTTATGAGTCGAGGGTCGGCCTGGAGGTCCAGGCTGACCCTGCACAGGCTCAGGCGGTGAGCGAATAAATCAACGCCGAAATCGCCACCAGGCCGACCAGTGTCACGAAGACGTTGGAGGCCTGGCCGCGATACGCAGCCATGGCCGGCACACGACGGATCGCATACATTGGCATCAGGAACAGAATCGCCGCGATGACCGGGCCACCCAAAGTTTCGATCATGCCCAGGATGCTCGGGTTGAGCGTCGCGACGATCCAGCACACCACCAGCATGAAGGCAGCGGTCATGCGATCCAGAGTCTTCGGTGCCGGGCGACGGCCACTCTTGACGATCAAGCCCTTCAGGCCTTCGCTGGCGCCAATGTAGTGCCCCAGGAACGACTTGGAGATGGCCACAAAGGCAATCAGCGGTGCGGCGAAAGCAATCGTCGGGTTGCTGAAGTGGTTGGCCAGGTACGACAGGATCGACAGGTTCTGCGCCTTCGCTTCAGCCAATTGCGCCGGCGACAAAGTCAGCACGCAGCTAAAGACAAAGAACAGCACCATCACCACCATCAAGCCGTGGGCGCGAGCCAGGATCTGCGAGCTGCGCTCTTCAGCATGGTCGCCATAACGACGCTTCTGGTCCACCGCAAACGCCGAGATGATCGGCGAATGGTTGAACGAGAACACCATCACTGGAATCGCCAGCCACAGAGTGTGCAGCAGGGCCGAAGGCTCAGGCAGCGTGGTCGCAGTGGCGAGAATGCCGCCGGTCCAGTGCGGAACCAGGAACACTGCCAGGAAAAGCAACGCAACGATGAACGGATAGACCATCAGGCTCATGGCCTTGACGATCGCCTGTTCGCCACAGCGCACCACTGCCAACAGGCCGAGAATCAGCACGAACGACAGAATCGCCCGCGGTGGCGGCATGATGTGCAACTGGTGCTCGAGGAAACTGCCCACGGTGTTGGTCAGGGCTACGCTGTAGATCAGCAGAATCGGGAAGATGGCGAAGAAATACAACAAGGTGATCAGCGCGCCAGCCTTGATCCCGAAATGCTCTTCGACCACTTCGGTGATGTCCGCACCCGCACGGCCGGAGAGCACGAAGCGGTTGAGGCCGCGGTGCGCATAAAATGTCATCGGAAACGCCAGCAGCGCCAGAATCAACAGCGGCCAGAAGCCGCCTAGACCAGCGTTGATAGGCAAAAACAGGGTACCCGCACCGATTGCCGTGCCAAACAGGCCCAGCATCCAGGTGGTGTCATGACGATTCCAGCTACTTAGGCTTGCTGGTACCGCCGCATCAAAGCGTTCGTCGACGCTATTGGCCTGATCATTCATCCGGTCGGATCTCCGCATTCCGGTCATTTGCCACACAGCCGGAGCGAGTCAGAAAAAGCTGACAGGCAGCGCCCCGGCCGTAACAGGGGCGCGATTCTCCGGGATTAATCAACAGAAGCAAAGACTTAGCTGAGAAGCGGTAAAGCGGATGAGCTTGACCGCCAGAAATTTGCTGTGGCAGCAACGCCCTCATCGCAGTTCAGCTCGGCTCCTACAAAAAAGCCGGAACCAAGGCTAATGCCAGTCAGTTAAGCGAACGCAGCCTTTGTAGGAGCAGCCGGTCGACGCTCGATTGCTCGCGATGGACCTGAGGGCGACGCGTTTATCCAGCAAACACGCGTCATCGTTAACGTCCATCGCGAACAAGCTCGCTCCTACACATACCCTTAACTGACTGGCATTGGGAACCAAGGCTACTCATCTTTTTTAACCTGCCGGATCACACGCTATAAGCACGCTCGTCATGCTCGGCCAGGTCCAGGCCCACTGTCTCGTTCTCGCCACTGGTGCGCAGGCCGATGCTCCATTCCAGTACCTTGAGGATGATCAGGCTCACGACAAAGCAATAGACGAAGGTGAAGCTGACGCCCTTCAACTGAGTCAGCACCTGACTAACGATATCCAGATTCTCGACATACCCGCCCAATGCAGGAGACGCGAAGATGCCGGTCAGGATCGCACCGACGATTCCGCCAATGCCGTGCAGGCTGAACACATCCAGCGAATCATCGTAACCAAGTTTCTGCTTCAACTGGCTGACGCCGAAGAAACATGCGGCCCCGGTGATCAGGCCAATCGCCAAGGCGCCGGCCGGACCGACAAAAGCACAGGCCGGGGTGATACCGACGAGGCCGGCCAATGCACCTGAGGCCGCACCGAGCGCGCTGGGCCGACCCTGGATCAGGGATTCGGTGAGCATCCAGCCGACGACCCCGGCGCACGCTGCCACCTGGGTGGTCAGCATGATGATCCCGGCACCGGTATTCACCGCGGCTCCCGAGCCGATATTGAATCCGAACCAGCCAACCCACAGCAGACCGGCGCCCATCAGGGTGAAACCGAGGTTATGCGGTGGCATCGCGACGTTCGGGTAGCCTTTGCGTTTGCCCAGTACCAGGCACGCCACCAGTGCCGCCACGCCCGCATTGATATGCACCGCGGTGCCGCCGGCGAAATCCAGTACCCCCCAATTGACCATCAAGCCGCCGGGGCCGCCCCAGATCATGTGTGCGACTGGCGCGTAGACAAAGGTGAACCACAGCGCCATGAACGCCAGCGCGGCGCTGAACTTCATGCGTTCGGCGAAACCACCGGCAATCAGCGCCGGCGTAATGATCGCGAAGGACATCTGGAACACGCTGTAGACGCCTTCGGGAATACTGCCGACCAGGCTGTCGTGGGTCATGTCGAGCATGAACACTTTGCTGAAACCGCCGATAAAGCTGTTCAGATTGACTTCACCGGCGACCATACCGGTCGCGTCGACGACGATGCTGTAGCCGTAGACCACCCACAGCACACCGATCACCCCGGCGATGGCAAGCAACTGAGTGAACACCGAGAGGAAATTTTTTGCCCGGACCATCCCGCCATAAAACAGCGCCAGGCCCGGAATGCACATCAACAACACGAACATCGTCGCGGTCATCATCCAGGCGGTGGTACCAGTGTCCAGGGTGACATCGGCCGCCGAGGCCAGAGGCGACAGGCACAGTGCCGCGAACATCAGCGTCAGCCGGGAGAAAGTCAGCCGTGAATCAGGGAATGGAATCATTGTCAGCAAGCTCCAGAGCAGGAAAATCGTCTAAAGGGGGCTGGCAGAGCAAGGAAAGTGCGAGGCCATGAGGCCTCGCGGTGCATACGGGTCTGTGCCCGCTGGGGGGTGGCGAGGGGCTAACCCTAATGCCGGTAAATTAAAAAATTCAGACTCAACGCATTCCCCGTAGCAGCTGGCGAAGCCTGCGTTCGGCCGCGAAGCGGTCGCAAATGGGGAGCGCGCGGTCTTTCTGAAAGAACGAATTTTGCCATTTTGCGAGCGCTACGCACTCGAACGCAGGCTACGCCAGCTGCTACGGTTCGCGTAACGTCTTAACTTACCAAGCCCTCTCCCCACAGGTTCCGCGTTTAGTATTGCTGCCCAGGAATCCACGAAGTCCCGGCCAACGGCACGCGGGCCATGGCGGCGGCTTCCACGGTCAAGGCCACCAGATCCTCAGGGTCGAGGTTATGCAGGTGCGACTTGCCGCAGGCCCGGGCCATGGTCTGGGCTTCGAGGACCAGCACCCGCAGGTAGTTGGCCAGACGCCGACCGCCCTCCACCGGATCCAACCGCTTGGACAGTTCGGGGTCCTGAGTGGTGATGCCCGCCGGGTCGCGGCCCGCTTGCCAGTCATCGTAGAAACCGGCGGCCGAACCGAGCTTGCGCAGTTCCTCGTCCAGACGTGGATGGTTGTCGCCCAGGGCGATCAACGCCGCCGTACCAATGGCCACCGCATCCGCGCCGAGGGCCATGGCCTTGGCCACGTCGGCACCGTTACGGATACCGCCGGAAACGATCAACTGCACCTTGCGATGCATGCCCTCCTCCTGCAACGCCTGCACCGCAGGCGGGATGGCGCCGAGAATCGGAATGCCGACGTGCTCGATGAACACCTCCTGAGTCGCCGCCGTGCCGCCTTGCATGCCGTCGAGCACAATCACGTCGGCACCGGCCTTGATCGCCAGTTTGACGTCGTAGTACGGACGGCTCGCGCCGATCTTCACGTAGATCGGTTTTTCCCAATCGGTGATTTCACGGATCTCGGCGATCTTGATCGCCAGGTCGTCCGGCCCGGTCCAATCCGGGTGACGGCAGGCACTGCGTTGATCGACGCCGATGGGCAGCGTGCGCATCCCGGCCACGCGCTCGGTGACTTTCATGCCCAGCAGCATGCCGCCGCCACCTGGTTTGGCGCCCTGCCCCAGGACGATTTCGATGGCATCGGCCTTGCGCAGATCATCCGGGTTCATGCCGTAACGCGATGGCAGGTACTGATAAACCAGGTGTTGGGACTGTCCGCGCTCTTCCGGGGTCATGCCGCCGTCGCCGGTGGTGGTGCTGGTCCCGGCGATGGTCGCGCCACGGCCCAGGGCTTCCTTGGCATTCGCCGACAAGGCGCCGAAGCTCATGCCGGCAATGGTTACCGGAATCTTCAGGTGCAGGGGCTTTTTGGCGAAGCGGTTGCCGAGGATCACATCGGTGCCGCACTTCTCGCGATAGCCTTCCAGCGGATAGCGGGAAACACTGGCGCCGAGCAACAGCAAGTCATCGAAGTGCGGCAGCTTGCGCTTGGTGCCGCCACCGCGAATGTCGTAGATGCCGGTTTCGGCGGCGCGCTGGATTTCCTGAATGCTCAGGCGGTCGAAGGTCGCGGACTCGCGCAGGACCGGAACAGGTTTGTCGCTCATTGTGTTCTCCTTAGTACGCGGATGCGTTATCGACTTTGAAGTTGTACAACTGACGGGCCGAGCCGTAGCGTTTGAAGGCTTTCGGGTCAGCGGTGAAACCGGCTTGGTCCAGCAGCTCTTTGAGCTCGGCAAGATGTTCGTCGCGCATTTCCTTTTCAATGCAGTCCGACCCCAGCGACTGCACGCTGCCCTGCACGTAGATCCGGGTTTCGTACAGCGAATCGCCCAAGGCATCCCCGGCATCGCCGCAGACCACCAGACGCCCGGCCTGGCCCATGAAGCAGCTCATGTGGCCGATGCTGCCGCCGACCACGATGTCGATGCCTTTCATGGAAATCCCGCAACGCGCACCGGCGTCGCCCTCGATCACCAGCAAGCCGCCATGAGCGGTGGCGCCAGCGGCCTGGGAGGCGCTGCCCTTGACCCGTACCGAGCCGGACATCATGTTTTCCGCCACACCGGTGCCGACGTTGCCGTGCACAGTGATGTGGGCTTTCTTGTTCATGCCTGCGCAGTAGTAACCGGCGTGGCCCTGGATATCGATGAACAGTTCCTGGTCAACGCCGACCGCAATGTTGTGCGCGCCGTTGGAATGGGTCACCACCCACTCAGCAAAGCTCAGTTGTCTGGCCTGGTCGTGCAGCCCCTGATTGAGCTCGCGTACTTCACTGACAGATAGATCGATAGTTTTCATAACGGGGCTCCTCAGGCGCTTTTGCGTTCCCAGATGTACATGGTGGATGGCGCCGGTTCCCAGACCTTGGCGTTCTCAATGCCGGGCAGGCTCGAAAGCGCCTGGTATTCCGAGGCCATGGCGACGTAGTCGTCGGTTTCGGCGAGGATCGCCGGCTTGCAGGCAATCGGGTCGCGGATCACCGCGAAGCCGTTGCGGGTGCCGATGGCGAAGGTGAAGAAGCCGTCGAGGTCGTCCAGCGCGTGATCCAGCGCCACTTTCAGCGAGTCGCCCTGTTGCAGGCGCCAGGCCAGGTAACCGGCGGCGACTTCAGTGTCGTTCTCGGTCTGGAACACGATGCCCTGACGCTTGAGTTCCTGGCGCAGGCGGAAGTGGTTGGACAACGAGCCGTTGTGCACCAGGCACAGGTCGGCACCGGTGGAAAACGGGTGGCTGCCTTCCATCGTCACGGCGCTTTCGGTGGCCATGCGGGTGTGGCCGATAATGTGACTGCCTTTCATCCCGGCGAGGTTGAAACGCTCGGAGATCTCCTTGGGCAAGCCCATGCCCTTGAGGATTTCAATGCTTTGACCGGCGCTCATGATGCGCACGCCCGGCGCCAGTTCGGCCAGCGCACTGCGAACAGCGGCTTCTTTGGCGGGGGTTTTCAACACCACTGCGCTGGCGTTCTGAAACCAGTTCACCGACTGGCCGAGCCGGCCTTCCAGCGCGCCCATCAGGGCATTGAAGTCAAAACCGGGCACCGTGCTTTGCAGGGTCAGCTTGACCGAGCCTTCAGCCACTTCATCGCCATAAATGGCAAAGCCGGCGCTGTCCGGGCCACGGTCGGTCATCGACAGCAGCATGGGTTCGAAGAGTTTGCCAAGCCGGGACTCCAGCGCTGGATTCTTCAAGTACAGACCTACGATTCCGCACATACATTTCTCCTACTGGGCAGCCGGTTCCTCGATCAGAGGTACCGGGTCGATACAAAACGGGTGGTTGAAAAGGCTCGTTTAGAAAAATTCGGTGTAGCGCTGGATCTCCCAATCGGAGACGTGGCGGCTGTACTCGACCCATTCCATGCGTTTGAGCTCGATGAACTCGTTGACGATTTCGCTTCCGAGTTTTTCCCGGAACAACGGATCGGCATCCAGCGCGTCACAGGCTTCCTTGAGGCTTTGCGGCAAGGTGGCGATGCCACGGCCAGAGATTTCTTCGAGGCTCAGGGAGTAGAGGTTTTCGTTGCACGGCGGCCCTGCTTCCAGCTTGCGGTCGATGCCGTCCAGGCCGGCAGCGATGATCGCGGCGCTGACCAGGTACGGGTTGCAACCGGCATCCGGCAGGCGAAACTCGAGGCGTCCATAAGGGACACGGACCATCGCCGAGCGGTTGTTGGAGCCGTAGGCAACGAACGCTGGAGCCCAGGTCGAACCGGAAAGCGAACGGCCGACCACCAGGCGTTTGTAAGAGTTGACCGTCGGCGCGGCGAAAGCACACAACGCCGGACCATGGGCCAGCAGGCCGGCCGCGAAGTGATAGGCCATTTTCGACAGGCCCATACCACTTGAGTCGCTGGCGTCATGGAACAGGTTCTTGTTCACAGCGTCAGCGATCGACAGGTGAAAGTGCATGCCGTTGCCCGCACGCTTGGGGTCAGGCTTGGGCATGAACGAGCAGATCATCCCCAGGTCGTTGGCGACTTCACCGGCGGCCATGCGGAAGAAGGTGAAACGATCGGCCGAAGTCAGCGCATCGCTGTAGGTGTAGTTGATCTCGAACTGGCCGTTGGCATCTTCGTGATCGATCTGATAGATGTCGAAATCGACTTTCTGCAACGCTTCGGTAAGGTTCTCCAAGAACTGCCGCGAGCGCGACAGGCCTTTGTAGTCGTAGCAGGGTTTGTCCAGGTTATCGCTGGCATCAACGCTGCATAGCTTGCCTTCGGCGTCACGGCGGAACAGGCTGAACTCAGGTTCCAGGCCGGTATTGAGGGTCCAGCCGCGAGCGCTCAAGCGCTCCACCTGGCGCATCAAGACGTAACGCGAATCGTAAGGATGGGGTTCGTTGTTGACATGGCCGACGCAGACGATGCGCCCGTAACCCGGCTGCCAAGGCACCGCAGTCAAGGTACTCAGGTCGCCCTTGGCCATGAAGTCCGGGCCGTGGGGTTGCATGCCCATGCCGCAGATGGCAAAACCGGCAAAGCCGGCGCCACTGTCGATCACCGTCTGTAGCCCGGAAACAGGTACCGACTTGGTTTTCGCCGAGCCGTGAATATCCACGAACTGAGCCAGCACGTATTTGATTTTGTGCTCATCGATGATTCGTTGTGTATCTGTGGGCAACATCACATATGACTCCTCGAGCAAGGCAAAACAGCGGGATCTGCTGGGAGGGTCGGCCGAAGTCGTTAACGATTGCCCAGTGCTAGAATTCAGCTGGACGAGACCTGAAGCCAACCCAATTATTCTCACAAAGAAATTTACTTTCCTAATGAGAATGCAATTGCCTTGCCAGATTTGCTTTCAGATAGCCGCAGCACAGCGCCTGGCGCCAGGAAACACTGGTGTTTCAAGGGCTCGTCAGGGAAATGAGTGTCGCAACGGGCAAACTTCAGACATGCTGGAACCGCTCAGGCTGGAGAAATGACGGGTAGCGGCAGGAGTGCATCGCACATTCATAGTGCGAAATTTATATTCATGATCGGAAATGAAGCATGAACAAAGTGATTCCCACCGAGGCCGAGCCCCGCTTGAGGCTCGAGCAATATCTGGGCATGCAAATCAAGCGGCAGCGGCAATTGCAGGAATTGAAGATTGCCGATGTGGCGCAACTGGCCGGCATCAGCCAGGGCATGCTCAGCAAGATCGAAAATGCCCAGGTGTCCACCAGCCTCGATACCTTGAGCCGCCTGTGCGACGCCCTCGGTATGCCGATGTCGAAACTCTTCAGTCAATACGACCAGCAAGGCAGTGGCGCCCTGCTGGTGCGCAAGGGTGAAGGGATGCAGGTGGTGCGTCGCGGCACCGAGAAAGGCCACACCTATCACCTGCTCAACCACACCCGTGGGCCGAAGAAAACCTTCGAGGCTTACATGGTCACCATGGACGATGCCAGCGAAGAGTTCCCGACCTTCTCCCATCCGGGCACCGAGTTTCTCTATCTGCTCAAAGGCGAAATCGTCTACCGCCACGGTAACCAGCTCTATCACATGAAAGCCGGCGACAGCCTGACCTTCGATGGCGAAGTCCCTCACGGCCCCGAGCAGTTGGTGAAAGTGCCGATCCACCTGCTGTCGATCATGAACTACGGCGACGATTGATCAAGGCTCAGCACATCCCCCGTAGCAGCTGGCGTAGCCTGCGTTCGGCGGCGTAGCCGTCGTAAATCCAACCTCCACGGTTAACCTGAAACACCGCAGGGTCCGATTTTACGACTGCTTCGCCGCCGGACGCAGCCCGGCGGCAGCTGCTACAGGGCATCAGCGCTTGGCCACGATACAACATCCAGAACAACCCTCCTCCCCTCGCGCCTCCTTTCCTCCTCCTCGCAAAAAAACCAAAACAACGCTGGACGGCGTTTTTTATTTCACCTATAAAAAGCGCCACAGGAATATTTTATTCGTGCAGAGAATCTTTATTCAGCGATGAATTTAATTCCCACCGATGAATATTCATCGACTCCACAGCCCCCTTAGCCTGTATGTCACCCTTGCGAGGACCCGTAATGAGTACCGAACCGGACCACTTCATTTTCAAGATCAGCTGCCCGGCGACATCGGGTATCGTCGCCGCCGTGACCTCCTTTCTCGCCGAGAACCGCTGCTACATCAGCGAACTGGCGCAGTTCGACGACGAGGAGACCGGTCAGTTCTTCATGCGCGCGGTCTTTCGCTTCAACAGCGGCGTCACGGGTGACATCGAAACCTTGCGCCGGGGCTTCGATGAAGTGGCCGTGGCACTGAACATGGACTGGCAATTGCACGCAGTCGCCCAACCGATGCGCGTGTTGATCATGGTCAGCAAATTCGACCACTGCCTGACCGACCTGCTGTACCGCCACCACAAAGGCGAGATGGACATGCAGATCACCGCCATCGTCTCCAACCATCTGGAGCTGCGGCACATGGCCGAACGTGAAGGCATCCGTTTCATCTACCTGCCGGTGACCAAAGACACCAAGGCCCAGCAGGAAGCCGCGCTGCTGAAGATCGTTGAAGAAACGCAGACCGAGCTGGTGGTGCTGGCGCGCTACATGCAAATTCTTTCCGATGACCTGTGCAAGCAATTGTCGGGCCGGGCGATCAACATCCATCACTCGTTCCTGCCTGGTTTCAAGGGTGCCAAGCCCTACCACCAGGCCCACCAGCGCGGGGTGAAACTGATCGGCGCGACAGCGCACTACGTCACCTCGGACCTGGACGAAGGTCCGATCATCGAGCAGGAGGTGCAACGGGTCGATCACGCCTACAAGGCAGACGATCTGGTGACTATCGGCCGCGATACGGAAACCGTCGCGCTGTCCAAAGCCGTCAAATATCACCTGCAACACCGGGTGTTCATCAATCGCGAAAAAACGGTGATCTTCCGATGAACAGTTCTATCCCGCTCGCCCGCGACATCGACGGCAAAGCCATTGCTTCCCAGGTCCTCAGCGAGGTCGCGGCCGAAGTCCGTGAACTGGCACAACAGCAGGTGACGCCGACGCTGGCCGTGGTATTGGTCGGTGAAGACCCGGCCAGTCAGGTCTATGTGCGCAACAAGATTCTTCGCGCCAAAGAGGCCGGAATCGGTTCACTGGAACAGCGCTTGCCCGCGACCACCAGCCAGGCGCAATTGCTCGCGGTGATCGCCAAGCTGAACGCCAACCCGACGGTCAACGGCATTCTCGTGCAACTGCCGGTGCCGGCGCATATCGATGAAGGCGCGGTGATTCAGGCGATCGACCCGATCAAGGATGTCGACGGCTTTCATCGGGAGAACGTCGGTGGTCTGGTCCAGGGCCAGGAAGTCCTTACGCCGTGTACGCCAAGCGGCTGCATGCGCCTGTTGCACGACACTTGCGGTGACCTGAGCGGCAAGCATGCGGTGGTGATCGGCCGCTCGAACATCGTCGGCAAGCCCATGGCGACCCTGTTGTTGCAGGCCCACTGTTCGGTCAGCGTGGTGCATTCGCGCAGCGTCGACGCCGCAGCCCTGTGCCGCTTGGCGGACATCGTGGTGGCTGCCGTCGGCCGTGCGCAGATGATCGATGCCAGTTGGCTGAAACCCGGCGCGGTGGTGATCGATGTCGGCATCAACCGCATCGAGACTGAACACGGCAGCCGTCTGGTGGGCGATGTCGATTACGCCAGCGCCCGCACCGTCGCCAGCGCCATTACCCCGGTGCCCGGCGGCGTCGGCCCGATGACCATTGCCTACCTGCTGAAAAACACCGTGATCGCCACCCGCCTGCAACTGCAGCGGGCTGCCGACTCGCCAGCCACTCAACCACCGATCCAGGAGGCGTGATGCCCTTTAATCTCTTGAAGTACGGCCTCTCCTCCGAGTACACGGCTGAGATGGACCTGCCACCGCCCAAGGAACTCAAGTCTTCCTACGACGTAGTGATCATCGGCGGCGGCGGTCATGGCGTGGCAATTGCCTATTACCTGGCCAAGTACCACGGCATCACCAATGTCGCGGTGCTGGAAAAATCCTATCTGGGTGGCGGCAACACGGCGCGTAACACCGCAGTGATTCGCTCCAACTACTTGACCAGCGAAGGCGTGCGTTTCTACAGCGAGTCGGTGAAGTTGTTCAAGGACCTGTCCAACGAGTTCGACTTCAACATCATGTACTCCGAGCGCGGCCAGTTGACCCTCGCCCACACCGACGCAACGGTCCGGGCTTTCCGCCAGCGCGCTGAGGTGAACAAGCATTTCGGTGGTCGTACGGAGATGATCGACCGTCAGCAGATCCGAGAGCTGGTGCCCAGCCTCAATCTCGCCCCCGGCCACCTGCCGGTCCTGGCCGGTCTCTGGCACATCGACGGCGGCACCGCCCGGCATGACGCCGTGGCCTGGGGCTACGCCAAGGGCGCAGCGAAACGCGGAGTGGAAATCCATCAGCTGACCGAAGTGCAGGACCTGATTATCGAAAATGGCCGGATCACCGCAGTGAAAACCAACCGCGGCACGATTCAGTGCGGCTGCGCGGTACAAGCCGTGGCCGGGCACAGTTCATTGATGGCCAAGAAGGCCAAAATCGACATGCCCATCGTCTGCTATCCGCTGCAAGCCATGGTCACCCAACCGTTCAAGCCGTTCCTCGATCCGCTGGTGAGCTCGTCGGCGCTGCACTGTTACGTGCAGCAGACCAGCCGTGGCGAAGTGGTGTTCGGCGGCGGCTCCGACCCCTACCCGCTCTATAACACCCGCTCGACCCTGGACCTGAAGGAAAGCCTGATTTCTGCCGCCATCGAAATGTTCCCGTTCCTGGCCAATGCCAAGCTGATGCGCCAGTGGGCCGGGATCACCGACATGACCCCCGATTACAGCCCGATCATGGGCCTGTCGCCGGTCGACAATTACTATCTGGATGCCGGTTGGGGGACCTGGGGCTTCAAGGCCACGCCGATCTGCGGCAAGACCATGGCCGAACTGGTCGCCTCCGGTGGCAAGGTTCCGGACCTGATCAAGCCTTTTGGCCTGGAACGCTTCTCGACCTTCCAGCAAGTCAACGAGATGGGCGCGACCGCGGCCAGTCACTAAGGGGCGAAACCTATGAAAGTCATGAATTGCCCACTGAACGGGCCGCGCAATATCACCGAGTTCACCTACGGCGGCGAGTTCAAGGATATGCCCGACCCGGTGACCTGCAGCGACGCGCAATGGGCGCATTACGTGTTCAACAGCGAGAACGCCGCCGGCGTGGTTCGCGAGTGGTGGATGCACAACGCCTCGAGCTACTGGTTCCTGGCCGAGCGCCACACCGTTACCGACGAAATCCTGCGCACTTTCGATGCTCGCGAAATCTACAACCAGCGCGTCGAGTTCAGCCTTGCGGAGCACAGCAATGAGCCAGCCTGATTCCACCTTTGAAAGCCGCTTGCCGCTGCCCATGGGCCTGCTGATCGATCGGCAACGCCCGTTGGTGTTCAACTTCGACGGCAAGCCCTATTCCGGCTTTGCCGGTGACAGCATCGCCAGCGCCTTGCTCGGCAGCGGCCGTTTTTTGCTCTCGCGCTCGTTCAAATACCACCGCCCACGCGGCCCGTTGACCATGGCCGGGCAAGACGCCAACACCCTGGTGCAACTGCCGCAAGAGCCTAATGTGTTGGCCGATACTCACTGGCTACAGGCCGGTGTCCAGGTCAGCGGACAAAACTATGCCGGCTCCCTGGACAATGACCGGGATGCGCTGCTGGGCAAATTCTCGCGATTCATGCCGGTGGGCTTTTATTACCGCTCGTTCTACAAGCCCAAGGGCATGTGGAAAATCTGGGAGCCGCTGATTCGCAAAAAGGCCGGGCTGGGCATCCTCAACCTGGATTTCAAGCCGCAGTATTACGACAAGGCTTACCTGTTCGTCGATCTGGCTGTGGTCGGCGCCGGGCCCGCCGGCTTGCAGGCAGCACTGACCGCCGCCAATGCCGGGGCCAAAGTGCTGCTGATCGAACAACAGCGTCTATTGGGCGGCGCACTCACCTATGCACGCTTCGACGTGCAGGGCGCTCAGGCCGATGACGTGCGCCAGGCGCTGGTGAACGCAGTCAGCCAGCACGCCAACATCCAGATTCTCACTGAAGCGACCTGCAACGGCTGGTTCACCGACAACTACCTGCCGGTGATCAAGGACAAGCGCATGTACAAAGTGCGCGCCAGCCAATGCATCATCGCTTCGGGCGCCTTCGATCAGCCGGTGATTTTCCGCAACAACGACCTGCCCGGCGTGATGCTGTGCAGCGCCGCGCAACGCTTGATGAAGTTGTACGCGGTCAAACCCGGCAAACGCGCGGTGGTCCTGACCGGCAACGACGACGGTTATCGCACCGCGCTGGATTTGCTGGAGCAAGGGGTTGAAGTCGCTGCCGTGGTCGACATGCGCAACGGCGCCGACGATGCGCGTCTGAGCACCGAGCTCAAACGCCTGGGCGTTACCGTGCACCTGCAACACACCGTTTATGAAGCCTTGCACAGCAAAGGCATGCGCCACATCAGCGGCGTCGATATCCGGCGCATCACGGCGCGTGGTGAAGTGGGCAAGGAACGTCTGCAACTCGATTGCGATTTGCTGTGCATGACGGCTGGCTACATGCCGGTCTATCAACTGGCCTGTCAGGCCGGTGGCAAGTTGGCCTACGCCGACCCGGTGGCGGAGTTCGCCATCACCGGCCTGCCGAAAAACCTCGCCATCGCCGGTTCCGTCAACGGTCGGCACCTGCTGGAAAACGTACTCAAGGACGGTGCCAAAGTCGGTGCGCAAGCGGCGTTGGCCTTGGGCCTGGCTGTGGAGCATCAGGAGCAGGCGCTGAGCCCCGAACATCGGGTCAACTTCGAATGGCCAATCTTCGCCCACCCGAGCGGCAAGGAATTCGTCGACTTCGATGAAGACCTGCAAATCCGCGACATCATCAACGCGACGCGCCACGGCTATCGCGACGTGCAGTTGGTCAAACGCTTCTCCACCGTGGGCATGGGGCCTTCGCAAGGTCGGCACTCGGCACTGCCAACGGCGCGTCTGGTGGCCGCCAGCACCCAGCGCACTGTCGGCGAAACCGGTGTCACCACCGCTCGCCCGCCGTTCGAGGCGGAAAAGCTGGCGCACATCGCCGGGCGCAGTTTCGACCCGATCCGGCGTACCGCCATCCATCAGCGTCATCTACAGGCCGGAGCGAAAATGATGCCGGCCGGTAACTGGCAGCGTCCGGCCTACTACGGTTTCAAGGACAAAAATGGCCAACCGGCCAGCCGTGAACGCTGCATGCAGGAAGAAGCCTGTCATGTGCGCAAAAGCGTCGGTCTGATCGACGTCTCGACCCTCGGTGGCCTGGACATTCGCGGCCCGGATGCCGCCGAACTGCTGGAGCGGATGTACACCTTCGCGTTCGCCAAACAACCGATTGGCCGCACCCGTTATGCGTTGATGACCAACGAACACGGTGTGGTCATCGACGATGGCGTCTGTGCGCGGCTGGCCGATCAACATTTTTATGTCACGGCCACCACCAGCGGCGTCGACCGGATCTATCAGTCGATGCTCAAGTGGAACGTGCAATGGCGGCTGAACGTCGACATTGCCAACGTCACCGCGGCCATCGCGGCGGTCAACCTGGCCGGGCCCGAATCGCGCAAGGTGCTGGAAAAGGTCTGCGCCGATATCGACCTCTCGCCTGACGCCTTCCCTTACCTGGGTGTGCGTCAGGGCACGGTGGCCGGGATCGCCGCTCGGGTCATGCGGGTCGGCTTCGTCGGCGAGCTGGGGTATGAGATCCATGTGCCGGCGCGTTATGCCGAATACCTCTGGGACATGCTGATGGACGCCGGACGTGAACAGGGCATTCGCCCGTTCGGCGTCGAAGCACAGCGCTTGCTGCGGCTGGAAAAAGGCCACGTAATCGTCAGCCAGGACACCGATGGCATGACCCACCCTGCAGAAATCGACATGGGTTGGGCGATCTCGCGCAAGAAGCCGTTCTTCGTCGGCCGGCGCTCCGTGGACATCCTCGAAGCCCAGCCGCTCAAGCGCAAACTGGTGGGTTTCACCTTGCCCAAGGGCAGCAGCCAGCCGCTGGAGGGTCATCTGGTGCTCAAGGGCCCGGACATCAGCGGCAACGTCACCTCCTGCGAATATTCGCCAACGCTGGGCATGATCATCGGACTGGCCTATGCCGCCGTCGATCAGAGCACACAGGGGCAACAGATTCCGATTCGGGTAGAGGGCGCGCAAGTGGTACAGGCCACGGTGGTCAAACTGCCGTTCTTCGATGTCGATAGCCAACGCCAGGAGTTGTGAGCATGGTCACTGCACAAGATTTTCGCGAACGCAGCCCATTGTCTGCCTTACAGGAAAACGCCCGGTTGGCACGTCTGGGCGACAGCCTGATCGTCAGCCGTTACGGCGACCAGGACGAAACCGCGCAGCTGGCGAGCTGCGCCCTGCTCGACCTGAGCAATCTGGCGCGGGTCGGCTTTCGTGGTGCCGATGCCGCCGCGCATCTGCACGCGCAACAATTCGAACTGCCGAGTGCGCCTAACCGCTGCGTCGTGCAGGCCGATGGCAGCAGCGTCGCACGCCTTTCCCAGACCGAGTATTTCCTGCTTGGCAGCTTGCAGGACGCGGGAGCCAGGCTTCAGAAGCTCGAAGCCCAATGGCAACTGTCCTCCAGCGCCTGCTACCTGCTGCCGCGGCAGGACAGCCACGCCTGGCTGGTGTTGACCGGCGAACACGTCAGCTCGGTGATGGCCAAGGTCTGCGGCGTCGATCTGCGGCAACAGGCGTTCGCCACCGGTGCCGTGGCACAGACCTCGGTGGCGCGCATGAGCGCGATCATCATCAATGCCTCGCAACCGGACCTGCCGCTGTTCCACATCCTCTGCGACCGGGCTTCGGCGCAATATTTGTGGGGTGCGTTGCTGGATGCGATGCAGGAGTTTGGTGGCGAACCGGTGGGTATTGATGCGTTGTTGGCGGGATGAGGTCTGCCTGAGGGATTTTCGTGCCTTATAGGCCGCCTCGCGAGCAAGCTCGGCTCCTACAGGTTATGTGCCAATCACACCATCCAGATCTGGCGCAATTCCACTGTAGGAGCCGAGCTTGCTCGCGAGACGGCGTACCTGACTCACCGCATGATGGCCCGGCTACTCCTGCAGGAGACTCCATGAACAGCATCGAAGACCCCACCCTCGACAGCGATTACCGTGTCCCGGCCTTGCAGCGCGGGCTGTGGATTCTGCAGTTGTTCAGCAGCAGCGAACGGGTGCTGAGCATGAACGATATCGCCGAGCGCCTGGCGCTCAGCGTGTCGTCGATCTACCGCATCGTGCAGACGCTCAATGGCATGGGTTATCTGAAAAAAGCCGGGAAAAACACCTATGAACTCGGCCCGCAGGTGATCGCCAATGGCTTCACCTACCTGGCCAGCCGTGATCTGGTGGACATCGCGATCCCACACCTGAACACCTTGCGTGACCGCAGCTCACTGTCCTGTCACCTGGCCGTGCGTGAGCAGACCGACAGCGTTTACATCTACCGGGCTTTCGCCTCCCAACGCTTGTCGGTCAACGTGCCCATCGGTACGCGCATTGCCTGCCATTGCACCGCAATGGGTCGGGTGCTGCTCAGCGATTTGAGCGAAGCCACCCTGGTCAGCCTGTACCAGCACGTGCGGCTCGACGACTACCCCGCGCCCGCGCCCAAGACCTTGCCCGAGCTGCAGCAGATCGCCGAACAGGATCGACAACTGGGCTGGGTACTGCACCGCTCCGATTACTCCACCGCCATTGCCACCGCTATCCGCGACCACCGCGGCAAGGTGGTCGCTGCAATCAATCTGTCCGGCCCGGATGCAATCATGGACTCCCCGGACAATCGCGAACGCTTCAAGAACATGCTGCTGGACTGCGCACACCTGATTTCTGTCGAGATGGGTTTTAAGGCTTAACCCTCAAGCGCAATCCCCTTGGCGACACCAATCTAATGTGGGAGCGGGCTTGCTCGCGATAGCATCACCGCGGTGTTTCAGATACACCGAGGTGTCTGCATCGCGAGCAAGCCCGCTCCCACATTAGATTGGGCCAGGCTTCAAAACTGTCGCCATGCCCACATCGACTTCCAACCTATGGAATCGCACCCGCCGCATTCCCCACTTTCCCCTGCCCGCTCTACCTTCCGTCGCCTTCCCTTTCGATGAACTTGCAGCTGACGCTTGCATACACAATATTATGGTATACCATCATACGACAAACACATTCCCTCTATCATACGGAGTCGCTCATGAGTTTCGAAATTCGCAAGATCGTCAGCTACGTGGAAGAAACCTTTATCGAAGGCGGCAAGGCCGCTGACACGCCCGTGACCATGGTCGGCCTGGCCGTTGTCATCAAGAACCCATGGCTGGGTCGTGGTTTTGTCGAAGACCTGAAGCCGGAAATTCGTGCCAACTGCTCCGATCTGGGGGCTCTGATGGTCGAGCGCCTGGTGGCGACGATCGGCGGCGCAGACAAGATCGAGGCTTATGGCAAGGCTGCCGTAGTCGGCGCCGACGGCGAGATCGAGCACGCTTCCGCTGTGATCCACACCCTGCGTTTCGGCAATCACTACCGCGAAGCGGTGAAAGCCAAGAGCTATTTGAGCTTTACCAACAAACGCGGCGGCCCGGGCACCTCGATCCAGATTCCGATGATGCACAAGGATGACGAAGGTCTGCGTTCGCACTACATCACCCTGGAAATGCAGATCGAAGACGCGCCGCGCTCGGATGAAATTGTCGTCGTTCTCGGTTGCGCCAACGGCGGTCGCCTGCACCCACGCATCGGCAACCGCTACATCGATCTGGAAGAACTGGCCGCAGAGAAAGCCCAGTAACTCATAAGATTTGCAGGAGCGATCCATGATTCGGCTCAGCGCTGAACTCACCCCGGCCGGCACCAGTTATCTGGCGACCGGCCAAGGCCAACCCGTGGTATTGATCCACGGCGTGGGTCTGAATAAAGAAATGTGGGGCGGCCAGATCGTTGGTCTCGCTCCGCATTACCGGGTCATTGCCTATGACATGCTTGGGCATGGTGCCAGCCCGCGCCCGGCATCCGGTACCGGGCTGCTCGGTTATGCCGACCAGTTACTGGAACTGCTCGAACATTTACAGCTGCCACAAGCCACGGTCATCGGCTTCTCCATGGGCGGGCTGGTGGCACGGGCATTCGCCCTGCATTACCCGCAGCATTTGCTCGGGCTGGTGGTGCTCAACAGCGTGTTCAACCGAAGCCTTGAGCAGCGCGCCGGGGTCATCGAGAGGACCGCCCAGGCCGCCGAACACGGCCCGGATGCGAATGCCGAGGCGGCGCTATCGCGCTGGTTCAGCCGTGAATATCAGGCGGCCAATCCGGCACAGATCGCGGCGATCCGCCAGACCCTGGCCGGCAATGACCCGCAAGGTTATCTGACCACCTATGAGTTGTTCGCCACCCAGGACATGTACCGCGCCGAGGACCTGGGCACTATCCAGGTGCCGACCCTGATCGCCACCGGCGAACTGGACCCCGGTTCCACGCCGCAAATGGCCCAGCAATTGGCCGAACGGATACCCGGCGCGCAAGTTGCCGTGCTCCACGAGCAACGGCATATGATGCCGGTAGAGTCGCCGCGCCTGGTCAATCAGGTGCTGCTGGACTTCCTCAACACGGCGCAAACCCGACAAAATCAAATAAAGGGGATCGTTGCATGACACTCGCACGCTTCCAAATGTGCATCGACGGACAATGGGTCGATGCCCTCTCCGGCAAGACCTTCGAAAGCCTCAATCCCGCGCTTGCCCAGGCCTGGGCCGAACTGCCGGATGCTGACGAAGCCGATGTCGAGCGCGCCGTACAGGCCGCGCAAAAAGCTTTCGAAAGCCCGGCCTGGCGCGGTTTGACCGCCACCGCCCGTGGCAAATTGCTGCGCCGTCTCGGTGATCTGATCGCCGAGAACAAAGAGCAGCTGGCGCAGCTGGAGAGCCGCGACAACGGCAAGCTGATCCGCGAGACCCGCGGTCAGGTCAGCTACTTGCCCGAGTTCTTCCATTACACCGCAGGCCTTGCCGACAAACTTGAAGGCGGCACCCTGCCGTTGGACAAACCCGACCTGTTTGCCTACACCGTGCATGAACCGATGGGGGTGGTCGCTGCGATCATTCCCTGGAACAGCCCGCTGTACCTGACCGCGATCAAACTGGCGCCGGCTCTCGCAGCGGGCAATACCATCGTGATCAAGCCGTCCGAACACGCCTCGGCAACCATCCTCGAACTGGCCCGTCTGGCCCTCGAAGCCGGCATTCCAGCGGGCGTGGTCAACGTCGTCACCGGCTACGGGCCCAGCACCGGCGCGGCCCTGACCCGCCACCCGCTGGTGCGCAAGATCGCCTTCACCGGCGGTGCCGCCACGGCCCGTCATGTGGTGCGCAGCAGTGCCGAGAATTTTGCCAAGTTGTCGCTGGAACTGGGCGGCAAATCTCCAAACATCATCTTCGCCGACGCCGACCTCGACAGCGCGATCAACGGTGCCATCGCCGGCATCTATGCCGCTTCCGGGCAGAGCTGTGTGTCCGGTTCGCGGCTGTTGGTGCAGGACGAGATCTACGATGAGTTCGTCGAGCGTCTGGTAGAACGCGCCAAGCGCATCCGCATCGGCAACCCGCAGGACGACTCCAGCGAAATGGGCCCGATGGCCACTGCCCAGCAACTGGCCGTGGTCGAAGGTCTGGTGGCCGACGCCATCGCCGAAGGCGCCCGCCTGCGCCTGGGCGGCAAGCGCCCGTCAATGGACAGCGACGGCTGGTTCTACGAGCCGACCTTGTTCGAATGTGACCGCAATTCGATGAAGATCATGCAGGAAGAAGTCTTCGGCCCGGTCGCGTCGGTGATTCGCTTCAAGGACGAGGCCGAGGCGCTGGCCATCGCCAACGACTCGCAGTTCGGCCTGGCGGCAGGCATCTGGACCCGCGACCTGGGCCGCGCCCACCGCCTGGCGCGGGATGTACGCTCCGGGATTATCTGGGTCAACACCTACCGTGCAGTCTCGGCCATGGCGCCGATCGGCGGTTTCAAGAACAGCGGCTACGGTCGCGAGAGCGGCATCGATTCGGTGCTGGCCTATACCGAGCTGAAAACGGTATGGATCAACCTCTCGTCGGCTCCCATGCCCGACCCCTTTGTCATGCGTTGAGGATGGCCCGAAATGATCGAACCTGGCATTTATAAAGACGTGATGGCCTCCTTCCCCTCCGGGGTCACGGTGGTCACCACCCTCGACCCCGAGGGCGGCATCGTCGGCATCACCGCAAGCGCCTTCAGTGCGCTGTCGATCGACCCGGCGCTGGTGCTGTTCTGCCCCAACTACGCCTCAGACACCTACCCGATCCTGCGCGACAGCAAACGCTTCGCGATCCATTTGCTCTCGGCGGATCAGCAGGCCGTGGCCTACGCCTTTGCCGGTAAAGGCAAGGACAAGGCCAAAGGCATCGAATGGCACCTGAGCGAACTGGGCAACCCGCTGCTCAACGAGGCCACGGCGATCATCGAGTGCGAACTGTGGCGCGAATACGATGGCGGCGACCACGCAATCATCGTTGGCGCGGTGAAGAACCTGATCCTGCCTGAGCAACCCGTCACGCCAATGATTTATCACCGAGGCAAGCTGGGCCCGCTGCCCACCCTCGCCTGAGCACTTTTCTTCAGGGTCGCACGCCACCACCCATCATCACCGCGAAGGTTCGAAATACGGCATCGACGACTACCTTGAACTCAAATACACCCTGATGGGTGGGCTTTGATCCGCCGGGAGCGATCTGACATGAACAACGAGAAATACCAAAAGGGTCTGGCAATCCGCACTCAAGTGCTGGGCCAGGACTATGTGAACAAATCGATCGAGAACGCCGACGACTTCACTCGCCCGCTGCAGGAAATGGTCACCGAGTACTGCTGGGGTCACGTCTGGGGCCGCGAGGGCTTATCGCTTAAAGAACGCAGCATGATAAACTTGGCCATGATTTCGGCACTCAACCGGCCACACGAACTCAAGCTGCATGTACGCGGCGCCTTGCGTAACGGTCTGAGTCGTGAACAAATACGGGAGATCCTGCTTCAGGTAGGCATCTACTGCGGTGTCCCCGCAGCCGTAGACAGTTTCCGTCTCGCCCGTGAAGCATTCGCCGAAGCCGACGCCGAGGCATCCAGTTAACCACTGGCTGTTCAATCTGACCGGAGCACTGATGATCGAAGCGATCGAAGTGCTCTTTTTGCATGGACAGCCACATTCAGAGCGGACCCGATGAAACGCCTGCCACTTGACGACAGCTTCAAGGTCAATCGCAACCCCGTTACCCTGCGCGAAATCGTGCTGGATAAATTGCGAAGCGCCATCATGAACTTCCAGCTTCTGCCGGGAGACCGTCTGGTCGAGCGGGATCTGTGCGACCGTCTGGGTGTCAGCCGCACCTCCGTTCGTGAAGCCCTGCGCCACCTGGAATCCGAAGGCCTGGTGGAATTCGCCGATGCCAAGGGCCCGAGCGTTGCCATCATTACCCTGGAAGATGCCTGTGATATCTACGAGCTGCGTTGCGTGCTCGAAGGCCTGATCGTCCAGTTGTTCACACTGCGCGCCAAGGCCAAGGATGTTCGCGCCCTGGAAAAAGCCCTCGAGGAGAACCGCAAGGCCCTCAAGGACGGCGAATTGCAGCAAGTACTCGATTCGGTACAAGGCTTCTACGACGTTTTGCTGGAAGGCTCGGGCAACCACGTCGCGGCCACCCAGTTGCGCCAGTTGCAGGCACGCATCAGCTATCTGCGCGCCACTTCGGTGTCCCAGGAGAACCGCCGCAGCGTCAGCAACCAGGAAATGGAACGCATCGTCGAGGCGATCAAGAGCGGCGACCCACTGGCTGCGCATCAGGCATCGGTCGATCACGTCCGCGCCGCCGCGAAAGTCGCGCTGGACTACCTCAAGCTCAAGCAGAACGAGACTGACAAGGTGCGTGAAATCGTCTCGCCCATCGTTCTCAAAGAACCGCGCATAGGTCACTGAACATGCCCATCCCGCGCTTCTGCCCGCAATGCGGTAGCAGTGACCTCGGTCACCAGCAGCCGCAAGGCGATACCCATGAGCGCTTGATGTGCCGCGGTTGCGGTTACATCCACTACGTCAATCCAAAGATCATTGCCGGCTGCATCATCGAGCAGGATGGCAAATACCTGCTGTGTCAGCGTGCGATCCCGCCGCGCCCCGGCACCTGGACCCTGCCCGCAGGCTTCATGGAAAGTGGCGAAACCACCGAGCAGGGAGCCCTGCGCGAAGTCTGGGAAGAAACCGGGGTGCGCGCGGAAATCGTCTCGCCCTACTCGATCTTCAGCGTGCCGCAGATCAGTGAGGTCTACATCATCTTCCGCGCCATCGCCGTGGAAGACACTGGACAATACGGCCCGGAAACCCTCGACTGTCGCTTTTTCGCGCCCCAGGACATTCCCTGGGACAGCATCTACTACCCGGCCATCCGGCAGATCCTCGAACGCTATATCGAGGAACGCCAGGCGGGTGTCTACGGCATTTATATGGGCAACGATGACAGCGGCACAGTCCACTTCATCCGCTGACCGAACCGCCGAAACTCAGGCTTCATACCCTTCGACAATGATCACTTCAGCCCTGGCTGCGCCCTGGCGGTACTGGCACGCCTGCTGATATTCCGGCGAGCGATAGCACGCCTGCGCCTGTTCGTAAGACTCGAACTCGATCACCACGCTGCGTTGCGGCGTCGCCCTGCCCTCCATTGCCTCGCAACGCCCGCCACGGGCCAGCAGCTTGCCGCCAAACAGGGCGAAGGCTGCTGGCGCGCGCTGGGTGTATTGAACGTATTGATCCGGGTCGGTGACGTCGACGTGGGCAATCCAGTAAGCCTTCATAGCAACCTCGTTATTTCGGTTTATTTTGTATTATGGTATACCATAAACACGAACCTTCAACCATTCGCGACACAGAGAGCCCGAGCATGGCCTTCAACAGCATCGAAGAACTTATCGAAGATTACCGTCAAGGCAAGATGGTCCTGTTGGTCGACGATGAAGACAGAGAAAACGAAGGCGACCTGCTGCTCGCCGCCGAACGCTGCAATGCCCAGGCGATCAGCTTCATGGCCCGCGAAGCACGGGGCCTGATTTGCCTCACGCTGACCGACGAGCACTGTCAGCGGTTGGGTCTGGAGCAGATGGTGCCGAGCAATGGCAGTGTATTCAGCACCGCCTTCACCGTGTCCATCGAAGCCGCCACCGGGGTCACGACCGGAATCTCGGCCGCCGACCGCGCCCGCACCGTCGAGGCCGCCGTGGCGGCGACTGCTACCGCGCAAGACCTGGTACAACCGGGGCATATTTTCCCGTTACGGGCCAAGGAAGGTGGCGTGCTGACCCGCGCCGGGCATACCGAGGCCGGTTGCGATCTGGCGCGCCTGGCCGGTTTTACCCCGGCCTCGGTGATCGTTGAAGTGATGAACGATGACGGCACCATGGCCCGGCGACCGGACCTGGAGATCTTTGCGGCCAAACACGGCATCAAGATCGGCACCATCGCCGACCTGATCCATTACCGGCTCAGCACCGAACATACAGTGACCCGCATCGGCGAGCGCGAACTGCCGACCGTTCACGGTACGTTCCGACTGGTCACCTATGAGGACCGGATCGAAGGCGGCGTGCACATGGCCATGGTCATGGGCGATATCCGTCGCGAAGACCCGACACTGGTCCGCGTGCATGTGATCGATCCGCTGCGCGACCTGGTTGGCGCCGAGTACACCGGGCCGTCGAACTGGACGCTGTGGGCGGCACTGCAAAAAGTCGCCGAAGAAGGCCGTGGTGTGGTGGTGGTACTGGCCAATCACGAGTCCTCGCAGGCGCTGCTTGAGCGGATTCCCCAGTTGACCCAACCGCTTCGGCAATACACCCGCTCACAATCGCGAATCTATTCCGAAGTCGGCACCGGGGCACAGATTCTGCAAGACATCGGCGTCGGCAAACTACGCCACCTCGGGCCACCGCTCAAATATGCAGGCTTGACCGGGTACAACCTGGAAGTCGTGGAAAGCATTCCGTTTACCGGCTGACGCCCTACCCTTGTAGGAGCGAGCTTGCTCGCGATGGACGTTAACAATAACGCGTGCTTTCTGAATAACACGCCGCCCTTGAGTCCATCGCGAGCAATCGAGCGTCGACCGGCTGCTCCTACAAGGGTTTTGCGTACACCTGAGGCACAAAATATCGCCATCTGCTGACAATCGGTAAGGCGAAGCCCTTGCAGAAAGCTTGGAATACCATAATATGATATTCCATAGACCGAACAATTCGTCAGGCGCACCCGCCAGGGAGGACACACAACAACAGCCCCTGACACGGTCGATGTTCAAGGCCCCGATGGACCTACTGCTCCCGATAGGCGGGCGTCAACAGCCCGCTCAAAAACACAACAAATGAGGGCGTAAAAATGGTGTTGAATAAACGTGCAACCGCGTTACTCGCTGCAGGCTTTCTGGCAATCACCTGCACGGCAGCCAGTGCGGCTGACAGCATGAGTTTCGTCAGCTGGGGTGGCTCTACCCAGGATGCGCAAAAGCAGGCCTGGGCCGACCCTTTCAGCAAGTCCAGCGGGATCAAAGTGGTCCAGGACGGCCCGACCGACTACGGCAAACTCAAGGCCATGGTTGAAAGCGGCAACGTGCAATGGGACGTGGTCGATGTCGAGGCGGATTTCGCCCTGCGCGCAGCGGCTGAAGGTTTGCTCGAACCGCTGGACTTCAAGGTGATTCAGCGCGACAAGCTCGACCCGCGTTTCGTCTCCGATCACGGCGTCGGCTCGTTCTTCTTCTCCTTTGTCCTCGGTTACAACCAGAGCAAGCTCGGCGCTACGGCCCCGGAAAACTGGAACGCACTGTTCGACACCAAAACCTTCCCGGGCAAACGTGCGCTGTACAAATGGCCGAGCCCTGGCGTACTGGAACTGGCCCTGCTGGCCGACGGTGTTCCCGCCGACAAGCTCTATCCTCTGGATCTGGATCGCGCCTTCAAGAAACTCGACACCATCAAAAAAGACATCGTCTGGTGGGGCGGTGGCGCACAATCCCAACAACTGCTGGCCTCCGGTGAAGCCAGTCTCGGTCAGTTCTGGAACGGCCGGATCCATGCCCTGCAAGAAGATGGCGCACCGGTCGGTGTGAGCTGGAAACAAAACCTGGTCATGGCCGATTTCCTGGTTATCCCCAAAGGCTCGAAAAACAAGGACGCGGCCATGCGTTTCCTGGCCAACTCCAGCTCCGCCAAAGGCCAGGCTGACTTCTCCAACCTGACCGCCTATGCACCGATCAACACCGATAGCGTGCAACGCCTGGACTCAGTACTGGCACCCAATCTGCCGACTGCCTACGCTAAGGATCAGATCACTCTCGACTTCGCGTATTGGGCCAAGAATGGTCAGAGCATCGCGACACGGTGGAACGAATGGCTGCTCAAATGAAGATGACGGCCACTGCGTCCCGTCAATCCAATCCGGTCGGGGGCGCCTCTGGCGTCGCCGGTTCGGCTCCAGGCAAGGCGGCGGCCATGAAGCCTTCCACTCCACTGACCCAACGTTGGCGCGGTGCCAGCAACCTGGCCCCGGCACTGCTGTTCCTTGGCCTGTTCTTCTTCGCGCCGCTGATCAGCCTGCTGCTGCGTGGGGTCCTCGAACCTGTTCCAGGGCTGGGCAACTATACCGAGCTGTTCGCCAACTCGGCTTACGCCCACGTGCTGTTCAACACCTTCGCGGTGGCAGGCCTGGTCACCGTATTCAGCTTGCTGTTGGGTTTCCCGCTGGCTTGGGCAATCACCCTGGTCCCGCGTGGCTGGGGCCGCTGGGTGCTCAATATCGTCTTGCTGTCGATGTGGACCAGCCTGTTGGCACGGACCTATTCCTGGCTGGTGCTGCTCCAGGCTTCAGGGGTGATCAACAAGGCCTTGATGGCCATGGGCATCATCGATCAACCGCTGGAGATGGTGCATAACCTCACTGGCGTGGTGATCGGCATGAGCTACATCATGATTCCGTTCATCGTCCTGCCGCTGCAGGCGACCATGCAAGCCATCGATCCGATGGTCCTGCAGGCCGGGTCCATTTGCGGTGCCAGCCCGTGGAGCAATTTCTTTCGGGTGTTCCTGCCGCTGTGTCGGCCGGGGCTGTTCTCCGGCGGCTTGATGGTGTTCGTCATGTCCCTGGGCTACTACGTCACCCCGGCACTGCTCGGTGGCGCGCAGAACATGATGCTGCCGGAATTCATCATCCAGCAGGTGCAGTCGTTCCTCAACTGGGGCCTGGCCAGCGCTGGCGCAGCCTTGCTGATCCTGATCACCCTGGTGCTGTTCTACTGCTACCTGAAGCTGCAACCGGAATCCCCGGTCGGCTCCAGCAACTCGAGGTAAGCCATCATGTTATTGACCGCCAATGCCATGAGCCGGCGCATGCGTTTGAGCCTTTACCTCACCACCGGGGTCATCGCGTTGTTTCTGCTGCTGCCCATTGTGTTCATCGTGCTGCTGTCGTTCGGCTCTTCTCAGTGGCTGGTGTTCCCGCCACCGGGCTGGACGCTGAAGTGGTACATGCAATTCTTTTCCAATGCCGACTGGATGGATGCAGCCTTTGCCAGCCTCAAGGTCGCGGTCCTGACCACGATCTTTGCCGTGGCCCTGGGTTTACCGACCGCCTTCGCCTTGGTGCGTGGGCGCTTTCGCGGCCGGGAGATGCTGTATGGCCTGTTCACCCTGCCGATGATCGTGCCGCTGGTGATCATCGCCGTGGCGGTGTACGCGCTGTTTCTCAAGCTCGGCTACACCGGGACGATGTTCGCCTTTGTGGTCAGCCATGTGATCGTCGCGTTGCCGTTCACCATTATCTCGATCATCAACTCGCTGAAACTGTTCGATCAGTCGATCGAGGACGCTGCGGTGATTTGTGGTGCTTCGCGACTGCAAGCGGTGTTCAAGGTGACCTTTCCGGCAATCCGCCCGGGCATGGTCGCCGGTGCGTTGTTCGCCTTTCTGGTGTCGTGGGATGAGGTGGTCCTCAGCGTGATGATGGCCAGCCCGACCCTGCAAACCTTGCCCGTAAAAATGTGGACCACCTTGCGTCAGGACCTGACCCCAGTGATCGCCGTCGCCTCGACGCTGCTGATCGCGCTGTCGGTACTGGTCATGGTGATCGCCGCCGCTGTGCGCCGGCGCAACGAAGTCAGCGCCTGAGCGCCTGGGAGAAAAAAATGAGTGCTGTGATCAAAGACCCTGCGCAGCAGGACAACAAGACCCTGGTCAGCCTGCGCAACCTGAACAAGCACTACGGCGACTTCGCCGCCGTGGACGACATCTCGCTGGATATCCAGGACGGTGAATTTCTCACTTTTCTCGGCTCCAGCGGCTCCGGGAAAAGTACCACCCTGTCAATGCTGGCCGGCTTCGAAACCCCCAGTTCCGGGGAGATCCAGGTCAACGGCAAATCGCTGGTCAATGTGCCACCGCACAAACGCGACATCGGCATGGTGTTCCAGCGCTATTCGCTGTTTCCGCACCTCTCGGTGCGCGACAACATCGGCTTCCCGCTGGATATTCGCAAACTCGGCAAAGCTGAACGTGAGCGTCGGGTCGAAGCCATGCTCAAACTGGTGCAACTGGATCAGTTTGCCCATCGCCGCCCTTCGCAACTTTCCGGCGGCCAGCAGCAGCGCGTGGCGATTGCCCGGGCGCTGGTCTACGAGCCACGCATTCTGCTGATGGACGAACCACTCGGCGCGCTGGATAAAAAACTCCGTGAAGACCTGCAGGATGAACTGCGCCAGCTCCATCGGCGCCTGGGCATCACCATCGTCTACGTGACCCACGATCAGGAGGAAGCCATGCGCCTGTCACAACGCATCGCGATCTTCAGTCATGGCAAGATTGTCGGCCTGGGCAGCGGCTTCGACCTGTATCAGAACCCGCCGAATGCCTTTGTCGCCTCGTTCCTGGGCAACTCGAACTTCCTCAAACTCAACGCCCAGGGCAATGCCGTGGCGACCTTTGAAGGCCAACCGCTGTCGATCCGTCTGACCTCAGGGTTGCAAACCGGTCAGGAAGTGCTGCTCATGGTTCGCCCGGAAAAAGCCCTGGCCCTGAGCGTCGAACAGGCCGCCAGCGATCCCCTCGCCCCAGGCTGGAACGAAGTGTCAGCGAGCGTCACGGAAGTGTTGTTTCTTGGCGAAAGCCAGACCTGCAGCGTGGTCACCTCCGGCGGCACGGCGATGACCGTCAAAGCGCTGTCTGCTGCGGGTATGCCGCTTAAAACCGGCGATCCGGTGCGGGTGCGCTGGGCCACTGCCGATGCCTGCGTCTATACCCTGTGGGCGGAGAGTGATTTGAACAAGGCGGCTGGCGCGCACTGATCTGCTTCCCTGCCAAACCAGGCCAACGCCCTTTAACCAGGGCGTTGGCTTTTTTGTGGGTGAGGTATTGTCGTTGCAGGCAAGCCTGCGGTTGTCGTAGCAGCTGGCGAAGCCTGCGTTCGGCCGCGAAGCGGTCGTGAAATCAAACAGCGCGGTGTTTCAGGTTAACCGTGGACACAAGGTTTACGACCGCTTCGCGGCCGGACGCAGGCTTCGCCTGCTGCTACGAGGGGATTGTTGTATCGGCCATAAAACTCCTCCGATTCATGACCTCTCAGCCGAGAACGGACATTCGTCTAGACAGGAGAAAAACCACTTGCAAAGATGATATTACGGTATACCATCAGACATACAAAACCACTAAAAAGGCGCACAGCGCTACCGTCTGGCCGAGGAACATCCGATGATCGACGCGAACGTCTACAAATTAGTCATGGGCTCCTTCCCTTCCGGTGTGACAGTCATCACCACACTGGATGATGAGGGTCAAATCGTCGGTCTGACGGCCAGCGCTTTCAGCTCACTGTCGATGGACCCGGCCCTGGTGCTGTTCTGCCCCAATTACAGCTCCGACTCCTACCCGGTGCTGATCAAGAACAAGCGCTTTGCCATTCACTTGCTTTCCGGTGAACAACAGAACGAAGCCTATGCCTTCGCCCGCAAAGGCAAGGACAAGGCGCAAGGCATCCAATGGACCCTCAGCGAGCTGGGTAATCCGCTGCTGAGCAATGCCACCGCCATTATCGAATGCGAGCTATGGCGTGAGTACGAAGGCGGCGATCACGCCATCATGGTCGGCGCGGTGAAAAACCTGATCGTGCCGCAGCAGCAGAGCCGCCCGCTGGTGTATTGCCGCGGCAAGATGGGCGCCCTGCCAGCCTTTGCCTGATCCCACCCCCGTGCCTGTAGCTGACAGGCAACAACAAAAAAGATCCGAGGTATGCGTCATGAAATTTTCGTTATTCGTGCATATGGAGCGCTGGGATGAGCAAGTCAGCCATCGCCAATTGTTCGAAGACCTGACCGAGCTGACCCTGCTGGCCGAGGCCGGTGGTTTCCGCACCGTCTGGATTGGCGAACACCACGCCATGGAATACACCATTTCCCCAAGCCCGATGCCGCTGCTGGCCTACCTCGCGGCACGCACCACCACCATTCACCTGGGCGCCGGCACCATCATCGCGCCGTTCTGGCACCCGCTGCGGGTCGCCGGTGAATGCGCGCTGCTGGATGTGATCAGTAACGGCCGCATGGAAGTCGGCCTGGCTCGAGGCGCTTACCAGGTTGAGTTCGACCGTATGGCCGGCGGCATGCTTGCCTCCTCCGGCGGCCAGGCCCTGCGGGAAATGGTTCCGGTGGTGCGCGCGCTGTGGCAAGGCGACTACGCCCACGATGGCGAGATCTGGAAGTTCCCGACGTCCACCAGCGTGCCCAAGCCGATCCAGCAGCCAAACCCGCCGATGTGGATCGCCGCCCGCGACCCGGACTCGCACAACTTCGCAGTGGCCAACGGCTGCAACGTCATGGTCACGCCGCTGATGAAAGGCGACGAAGAAGTGCTCGACTTGAAGAACAAGTTCGAAGCCGCTCTGGCCAATAATCCTGACGTCCCGCGCCCGCAACTGATGGTGTTGCGCCATACCCATATCCACAGCGCTGACGACCCCGAAGGCTGGAAAGTCGGCGCCAAGGCCATTTCGCGCTTCTATCGCACCTTCGATGCCTGGTTTGGCAACAAGCAAGTACCGGTCAACGGGTTCCTGGCACCTAGCCCGGAAGAAAAATTCGAAGGCCGTCCTGAGTTCGAACTGGAAAACATCCACAAGAACACCATGATCGGCACGCCTGAAGAAGTCATCGCACGGATCAAGTACTATCAGGAACTGGGCGTCGACGAATTCAGCTTCTGGTGTGACAACAGTCTGCCCCACGCCGAGAAAAAGAAATCCCTAGAGCTGTTCATCAAGCACGTCGTGCCTGCGTTCCAGTAAGCCTGCGGTTACGTATACTGCCGCACCTGCAGGGTTGCGGCAGTACCCGATCAGCATTGCCTGTCATGGTCGATTTTCATGATAAACAGTCGATTCTACCCACGTGCAAGCTCCCCTGCTCCAGGCGCTGAACTGGCGTACTTGCGTGGCGATTCGACCTCTTCGCACATCCATCTCAAGCGCTTGCGCGCCTGCGTTTCGGCCAAGCAGAACGGCTTCTGGCTGATAATCACCTGAGTAAACCCTGAGTTAGAACCACACTGCGACCGGACTTCGCCTGGCGAGTCTTGTCGTTTGTGTACTCTGCTTCGACTCGATCGAGTCTGCGGGGCGGCCGTTTGCGCCCCGTTCTTCATCAGGTTTGCTCATGAATAATAAAAACGCGCTCTTGATCATCGACATGCAACAGGAAGATGGCTTCCCCCTGGAAAACTTCGAGGGGGTCATCGCCCATAACCTTGCATTGCTCACGGCGGCCCGCCGCAGCTCTATCCCGGTGTTCTACACCCGGCATATCAATCAGGCCGACGGCCGTGGTCTAGCTCCGGGCGAGCCCAGGGCCGACGACGACGGCCCCAGCAGTTACCGGGCCGGTACCGCTCAAGTAGAAATCATCGCTGCACTGGCACCCCGGCCGGACGAGCAGGTCATCGACAAACATCGCTACAGCGGCTTTCATCAGACCGACCTCGACGCGCGACTCAAACAGCTGGGCATCGACACCCTGATCATCAGCGGCGTGCTGACCGATGT
This sequence comes from Pseudomonas sp. GW821-FHT04C07, assembly GCF_059420325.1. Taxonomy (NCBI): domain Bacteria; kingdom Pseudomonadati; phylum Pseudomonadota; class Gammaproteobacteria; order Pseudomonadales; family Pseudomonadaceae; genus Pseudomonas; species Pseudomonas sp. GW821-FHT04C07. The sequence continues at coordinate 251,462 of NZ_JBWKTM010000002.1, read as the reverse complement.
TTGTGTATTAACGACGGTTTTCGACGCCTTTTCGCTGGGTTATCGCATCCAGCTGATCACCGACGCCTGCTCAACCAGCACCTGGGCGGCGCACTACTCTGCGCTGCTGATCATGGCCAACTGGGTGTACTCAATCGAGCTGTTCACCTGCGAACAATTCCTGCTTTCGCTGCGCGGTGAGCATTTTGTCTGCTGCGCCCCCGGGCAGCCGGACCTGTTCGCCCACCAGCCCGAGGAGTTGACGAACACCATTGCCCGCTTCCAATCCAGCCTTCAGCGCCAGGAGTGCCTGTCATGAGCATCGAAAAAAGAAGCATCGATTTCATTCCAGAGTCCGAACGCTACGGTAAGCCCGGTTCGCTGTTCTTCATCTGGTTCGGCGCCAACATGAACATCACCACCATCGCCTCCGGGGTGTTGCCGGTGGTGATCGGGTTGAATCTGTTCTGGAGCGCGCTGGCGATCGTTCTGGGCTCGCTGCTCGGCGCGATCTTCATGGCTTCGCACTCGGCCCAGGGACCCAAATTGGGGATCCCGCAGATGATCCAGAGCCGCGCGCAGTTCGGGGTGATCGGTGCGATCCTGCCGTTGCTGTTCGTCATGCTGATCTACCTCGGCTTCTTCGTCAGCAACACCTTGCTGGCGGCCCAGGCCCTGGAGTCCGTCAGCCCGCTGGGCGGCAATGCAAACATTGTACTGATCGGTGCGTTGTGCTTCGTGGTGGCGCTGTATGGCTACCGGCTGATCCATCGGCTGCAAAAGCTGCTGTCGATCCTGTCGCTGTTGGTGTTCATCGCCGCCACGTTGCTCGCGTTGAGCCTGCCGATCCCGGCGGGGCAATGGGCTGCGACGGACTTCTCACTGGCGAAATTTTTGATGGCAGTGAGCATTGCAGTGACCTGGCAACTGTCCTATGCCCCATATGTAGCGGACTACTCACGCTACTTGCCGAGCAAAACGCCGATGCCCCAGGTGTTCTGGTACAGCTACGCCGGGACGGTCAGCGGCGGTGCGTGGATGATGATCCTTGGTGCGATCCTGAGCGTGGCCATTCCCGACTTCGCCGCCAATGTAGGCGGCCATGTCGCCGGACTGTTCGGCCCGGCGGCGCTGCTGTTGTTCGCGTTTATCGTCTACGGCCAGGTGTCGATCAACGTTTTCAACCTGTATGGCGCGTTCATGTCGACCATCACCGTGATCGAACCCTTCTCTCGCCTGCGCGTCACACCACGGGTCAGGGGCGTGTTCATGTTGATCATCAGCCTCGTCGCCACGGCCTTATGCACCATCAATCAGGCTGACTTCATCGCCTTTTTCCTCAATTTCATCTTCTTCATGAGCTATTTCCTGATCCCCTGGACAGCGATCAATCTGGTCGACTTCTACTGGTTGAGGAAAGGTGAATACCGGATTGACGATATCTTCGACATGAATGGCATCTACGGCCGGGTCAACTGGATCGCCTGCGCGAGCTTCATCGTGGCCATCGTGGTGGAGATCCCCTTCATGAACACCACCCTTTACGTCGGTCCGCTGGCCACGCTGCTCGATGGTATCGACCTGGCCTGGGTAGTCGGATTGGTGGTGCCAGCCATCAGCTACTACTGGCTGATGGGACTCGGCAAGCAGGCTCCAAGGGTCGGTGAACTGTCATAAAGACCCTGCGCAACGCCTGATCGCAGGTTTTCGCCCATCACACACCCGCCTGAGCCAAGGCGAAGGCCGGTGTGTGAGTTCGCGCCAGCTTTGGTACCCATTGGCACTCGGCAATGGCACTCGACGTCGAGCAGAAGAGCCCGCCCGGCGGGCCCTCCCAGGCAATAGTGCACCCTTTAAAGGTCAAAGCGATCAATCGCCCGACGTCGTTCGTTTTCATCTCGAACGTCGTAATTGGCGGTTGTCTGGATGTTCGTGTGATGCGCGAGCTTTTGCGCAATCGACAAGTCGTGCTCCTCGATCACACGCGTAATGAACGAGCGACGAAAATCATGAGGCATGATTTTCACGCCAACCTGGGCACCGCGTTGTCGTGCAATGTAATAAATCGCGTGTTTGGTGATCCGTTCACGGGTGATGTGACTGCCACGACGAATTCTGTTGAACAGAAACGGATCGTCATCCTGCCCTTCGACCAACTGTGAGCGCCGAAACTGCAACCATGCGTCCAGCCTGGCGAACGCCCAGGTCGGTGCGTACTTGATCAGTTCCTTGTTTCCTTTTGCCGTGACTCGCAGGCTGCGCTCACGAAAATCAATCTGGTTGAGCTCAAGATTCACCGATTCGGATTTACGCATGCCTGAGCCATACAGGATTGCTATCACCGCAGCGTCCCGCAGCCCTTGCGGTCTTGGATCGGCCGCACAGACGGCCATCAGCTCCTGGATCAATGAGCGCTTGAGGTTTCGCCCCTGGGACAGGCGTGTGCCCGCGATGGCTTTGACCGAGCGCATTTTCAACAGATGATCCTGAGTGATCAGGCTCAGACGCCACGCCTCGTTCATCACGCCGCGCACGGCATTGACGTATAACGAGGATGTATTAGGCGCATAACCATCGGCGCGTAATGTCGCCACCAGCGCGATAACGTCGCCGGGCTGCAGTTCATGCCAGGGGATTTCCTCGATATTCATATCTTCAAAACCCAGCCGATCCGCAGCGTCTTGCAGCACATAACGCATGGTCAGCCGGCTTGAAGACGCCAATCGAGCCAGATAGAGGGTCAGTGGATTGTCGTTACCCTTCCCCTCAGGCACATTCAATCGGCTGCCGGGGGTATGCGGTGAATCGTTAGTGGGTAGATCAATCAAACTGAACAGCCCTTAAATGAAAATAGCTCAACCAAACATCCATTCGGGCGAGAAAATTTAATACAGAACAACGGCCACTGCGAATGCCACCGACTGAGTGATGCCCTTCCCTGACGCGTCCAAAAGGACCGACAGATATTTTTCCAGAGAAAGCCGCCGGGCCAAAAAACCTGAAAAACTCTGAACATTAGCTGTCTGGCCCCGAGATAAACAGTCTGTTGCCCTATTTTTCATATTAGTTTCACATTTTTACGCTTAACCTCGCCCCGGAGAATAGGGTGCCATCACGTTGATGGTGCAGACACTACAGCCCCACTGCAGCAACGGGTGACAATTCCGGGCGATGACGATAAAGTATTGATCCTTATTTACTTTTCAGCCTATTGGTCTTTACTCACGGTGCGCATGGATCGCCCGCATCCGACCTCTGGAATGGACACTGTCGAATGCCCGGCTTGAACAATTTCACTGAATGACATCCTGGTTTTAACCCGTTTTATTGCCTGCGCCCCCTACCCGTTTTACCCGAGGTCTTGATGAACCAGCCGTTTCTCCCCTTCTCACGTCCCAGCATTGGCGATGAAGAGATTGCCGCCGTTGAGCAGGTACTTCGCTCTGGCTGGATTACTACCGGCCCGAAAAACCAGCAGCTCGAAGAACAATTCGCAGAGCGTGTGGGCTGTCGGCATGCCGTGGCGCTGTCTTCGGCCACTGGCGCGATGCACATCACCTTGCTGGCATTGGGGATCGGTCCAGGCGACGAAGTGATCACGCCTTCGCAAACCTGGGTCTCCACCGCCAATATGATCTGCCTGTTGGGGGCAACACCGGTTTTCGTCGACATCGACCGCGACACACTGATGACCGACGTCCATGCCATTGAGGCGGCAATCACCCCTCGGACCAAGGCAATCATCCCGGTGCATTACGCTGGCGCTGCCTTTGACCTGGATCCACTTTATGCGCTGGCGGCCCGGCATGGCATCCCCGTGATCGAGGACGCCGCCCATGCCGTCGGTACGCAGTATCGCGGCCGCGCAGTCGGCGCCCAAGGCACGGCAATCTTCTCGTTCCACGCGATCAAAAACATGACCTGCGCCGAAGGCGGGATGTTTGTCAGCGACGATGAGGCCCTCGCCAACCGGGTACGCATGCTCAAATTTCATGGCTTGGGGGTTGATGCCTACGATCGCCTGACCCATGGCCGCAAGCCGCAGGCACAGGTGATCGAGCCCGGCTTCAAGTACAACCTGGCCGACGTCAATGCGGCGATCGCACTGGTGCAACTGCAGCGCCTGGATGAAATCAATGCCAAACGCGAAGAACTGGCGCAAGCCTATTTGAAGCGCCTGAGTGCATTGCCGGTAGAACCGCTGAAAATGCCGGGCTACCCGCAACAACATACATGGCATCTGTTCATTCTGCGCATTGACGCCGAGCGTTGTGGGCGCGATCGTGATGCCTTCATGAAAGCATTACAGGAACAAAACATCGGCAGCGGCATTCACTTTGTCGCAACCCATCTGCATACTTACTACCGCCAGCGTTTCCCGAACATCCATTTACCCAATACGGAGTGGAACTCGGCACGCCTGTGTTCGATCCCGTTGTTCCCCGACATGACCCTCGACGATGTCGAGCGTGTCGCGAGCGCCATTGAAAACATTCTGGACTGAAGCCTTTGAGACCTTATCCGATTAAGTGTGTGTCGATCGTTATCCCGGTCTACAACGAAGAAGAAAGCTTGCCTGAATTGCTGCGCCGTACCGAAGCGGCCTGTCAGCAGCTCAAGCACGAGTATGAAATCGTCCTGGTCGATGATGGTAGCCGCGACAACTCGGCACAGCTTCTAGAAGAAGCCGCCCAGCGTGAAGGCAGTTCAGTGGTCGCGGTCATTCTCAATCGCAACTACGGCCAGCACGCAGCAATCATGGCCGGTTTCGAGCACTGCAAAGGCGATGTGGTCATTACCCTTGACGCCGACCTGCAGAACCCGCCGGAAGAAATCCCCCGTCTGGTGGAACAAGCCGAACTGGGCTACGACGTCGTTGCCACCGTGCGCAACAATCGTCAGGACTCGGCCCTGCGCCGCTGGCCGTCGAAACTGATCAACCTGGCAGTGCAACGCTCTACCGGTGTCGCCATGAGCGACTACGGCTGCATGCTGCGCGCCTACCGCCGCACCATCGTCGACGCCATGCTGGCCTGCCGGGAACGCAGCACCTTCATCCCGATTCTGGCCAACAGCTTCGCCCGTCACACCACCGAAATCCTGGTGCAGCACGCCGAGCGCGAGCATGGCGAGTCGAAATACAGCCCGATGCGCCTGATCAGCCTGATGTTCGATCTGCTGACCTGCATGACCACTACCCCGTTGCGACTGCTGAGCATCATTGGGTTCAGCCTCGCGGCACTGGGAGCGCTGTTTGCCTTCCTGCTGATCTTCCTGCGCCTGATATTCGGCGCCAGCTGGGCGGGTGACGGCACCTTCGTACTGTTCGCAGTGCTCTTTGTGTTCACCGGCGGCCAGTTCATCGGCATGGGCCTTCTGGGTGAATACCTGGGCCGCATGTACAGCGATGTCCGCGCCCGGCCGCGCTTCTTTATCGAAAAAATCCTACGTAACAAACCCGCTACTCCTGCTCCCGTTGTCACTGTCGACGGTCTGCCTTCCACCACTACTGATCAGGTTTCGCCATGAATCCAAAAGCTGTTGTTTTCGCCTACCACGACATCGGCTGTGCAGGTATCGAAGCACTGCTCAACGCAGGTTTCGAGATTGCTGCCGTGTTTACCCACGCCGATGATCCGAAGGAAAACACCTTCTACGGCTCAGTAGCCCAATTGTGCGCCCGTAAAGGCATTCCCGTGCACGCACCGGAAGATGCCAACCACCCGCTGTGGATCGAGCGCATCGCCAAACTGAACCCGGACTACCTGTTCTCGTTCTACTACCGCAACCTGCTGGGCGAGCAACTGTTGGCTACCGCCAGCAAAGGTGCGTTCAACCTGCACGGCTCGCTGCTGCCAACCTACCGTGGCCGCGCTCCAGCGAACTGGGTACTGGTCAACGGCGAAACCGAAACCGGCGTGACCCTGCACCGCATGGTCAAGCGTGCCGACGCTGGCGCAATCATCGCCCAGCAACGTGTCGCGATCGACCGTGCCGATACCGCCCTGAGCCTGCACGGCAAGCTGCGTGAAGCCGCTTCCAACCTGCTGCGCGACACCCTGCCGCTGCTTGTTCAGGGCAAAGTCACCGAAACCGCCCAGGACGAATCCAAGGCCACTTCTTTCGGTCGTCGTACCCCAGCGGACGGCAAGCTTGTCTGGAACAAACCTGCCGAAGAGCTGTTCAACCTGGTTCGCGCCGTGACCCAGCCTTACCCGGGCGCTTTCTGCGACGTGGGCGAGCACAAACTGATTGTCTGGAGCGCTGAAGTCGCCAAGGGCAACGAAGGCCTGGCACCAGGTCGTGTGATCAGCGTCAACCCGCTGCGCATCGCCTGCGGTGAAGACTCGCTGGTAATCACTTTTGGTCAGCGTAATGACAATGGCCTGTACCTGGCCGGTCCTTCCCTGGCTAACGAGCTGGGCCTGGTGGACGGCTCCGTGCTGCGCGGTGCCGAATCCGGCCGCAAGCCACGCCGTACCCGCGTACTGATCCTCGGTGTGAACGGCTTTATCGGTAACCATTTGTCCGAGCGCCTGCTGCGTGACGACCGCTACGAAGTCTACGGCCTGGACATCGGCTCCGACGCCATCGAGCGCCTGCGCAGCCACCCGAACTTCCACTACGTGGAAGGCGACATCAGCATTCACTCCGAGTGGATCGAGTACCACATCAAGAAGTGCGACGTGGTCCTGCCGCTGGTGGCCATCGCCACGCCGATCGAATACACCCGCAACCCGCTGCGCGTATTCGAACTGGACTTCGAAGAGAACCTGAAACTGGTTCGCTACTGCGTCAAGTACAACAAGCGCGTGATCTTCCCGTCGACCTCCGAAGTCTATGGCATGTGCCAGGACCAGTACTTCGACGAAGACACCTCCAACCTGGTGGTCGGTCCGATCAACAAGCAGCGCTGGATCTACTCGGTTTCCAAGCAACTGCTGGACCGCGTGATCTGGGCCTACGGTGCCAAGGGCCTGAACTTCACCCTGTTCCGTCCGTTCAACTGGATGGGCCCGCGCCTGGACCGTCTGGACTCGGCCCGTATCGGCAGCTCCCGCGCCATCACCCAGCTGATCCTCAACCTGGTGGAAGGTACGCCAATCCGCCTGTTCGACGGTGGCGAGCAGAAGCGCTGCTTCACCGACATCGCCGACGGCATCGAAGCCCTGGCACGCATCATCGACAACGACAACGATGCCTGCAACGGTCAGGTCATCAACATCGGTAACCCGGAAAACGAAGCCAGCATCCGTCAGCTGGGTGAAGAACTGCTGCGTCAGTTCGAAGCTCACCCGCTGCGCGCCAACTTCCCTCCGTTCGCCGGTTTCCGCGACGTAGAGAGCAAGGCGTTCTACGGCACCGGTTACCAGGACGTGGCACACCGCAAGCCAAGCATCGAAAACGCCAAGCGCCTGCTGAACTGGGAGCCAACCGTGGAGATGAGCGAAACCATCGGCAACACACTGGACTTCTTCCTGCGTGAAGCCATGCTCGAAATCGCGGACAAGCGCTGATGCAGGCAGGTCTTCGGATCGATGTCGACACCTACCGAGGTACCCGTGAGGGGGTACCCCGGTTGTTGGAGATGCTCGATGAAGCACAGGTCAAGGCGACGTTTTTCTTCAGCGTTGGTCCGGACAACATGGGGCGCCATTTATGGCGCCTCATCCGTCCGCAATTTCTCTGGAAGATGCTGCGCTCCAATGCGGCCGGTTTGTACGGCTGGGATATTTTGCTGGCCGGCACTGCCTGGCCAGGCAAACCCATCGGTCGTGATCTCGGGCATCTCATGCGTCAGACGCTTGCGGCCGGGCATGAGGTTGGTTTGCACGCCTGGGATCACCATGGCTGGCAAGCCAACGCCGGGCGCTGGAGTGAAGCGGATCTGATCGAGCAAATTCGTCGTGGCGTCGACAGTCTGAGCGATATTATCGGCCAGGCTGTCGATTGTTCGGCCTCTGCCGGTTGGCGTGCCGATGAACGCGTCATCGAGGCCAAGCAACGTTTTGGCTTCCGTTACAACAGCGATTGTCGCGGTCAGAGTCTGTTCCAGCCGCGGCTGGCTGACGGCAGCCTGGGCGCGCCACAGATTCCGGTCGACTTGCCGACTTTCGACGAAGTCGTCGGGCCGGTGGTTGCCGCCAATGATTTCAACTCATTCATTCTTGATCGTTTCAGCCCTGAAAAGCTGAACGTCTACACGATTCATGCGGAAGTAGAAGGGATTCTGATGGCTAACGATTTTCGTCAGCTGTTGGCTACGGCCAGTCAACGTGACATCCAGTTTCAACCCTTGGGCAATTTGCTGCCCGCCGAGCCTGGCAGCTTGCCTGCAGGCCGGGTGATACGCGGTGCCCTGGAGGGTCGCGAGGGTTGGCTGGGAGTGCAAGGCGCATGACCAACCGTTGGGCGTTGCCTTTGCTGTTGCTGGCATTCGGTTTGTTTTATCTGCTGCCTCTGGCCTCTCACGGGCTGTGGATTCCGGACGAAACCCGCTACGCCCAAATCAGTCAGGAAATGCTCCTGAGCGGTGACTGGATTTCCCCGCACTTCATGGGCATTCGCTATTTCGAAAAACCTGTCGCCGGTTACTGGATGATCGCTATCGGTCAGGCCGTGTTCGGCGACAATCTATTCGGTGTACGGATCGCCTCGGCGCTGAGCATCGGCTTGAGTGTAGTCCTGGCCTACCTGATCGCTCGCCGCCTGTGGAATGATCCTCGCAAGAGTTTCACCAGCGCCCTGCTCTATACGAGCTTCGCGGTGATCGCCGGCCAGGCCGGGTATGCCAATCTCGATCCGCAATTCACCTTCTGGGTCAATTTGAGCCTGGTGGCGTTGTGGTTTGCGCTCGATAGCGTGAATCAACGCGCCCGCCTCGCTGCGTGGGCAGCATTGGGTTTGGCCTGCGGCATGGGATTCATGACCAAAGGATTCCTGGCCTGGTTGTTGCCGGTGTTGATCGCCCTGCCCTACATGCTCTGGCAAAAGCGTTTGCGTGAGTTGCTGACCTACGGTTGCGTAGCGGTCGTGGTGGCAATTGCGGTGAGCTTGCCGTGGGTCCTGGCCGTCCACGCTCAAGAACCGGACTACTGGCGGTTCTTCTTCTGGCATGAGCACATTCGGCGCTTTGCCGGGGACGATGCCCAGCACTCTCAACCCTGGTGGTTCTACCTGCCGATGCTGGTGGCTTTCAGTCTGCCATGGGCCGGGTTGCTGCCCTCGACATTCAAACAGGCCTGGCAAACCAAACGTCAGGCCAGCATCGGGTTCCTGCTGCTCTGGCTGTTGCTGCCACTGGCGTTTTTCAGCCTGAGCAAAGGCAAGCTCCCGACCTATATCATGCCCTGCCTGTTGCCGCTGGCCTTGCTGATGGGCAATGCGCTGATGGATCGAGTGGCTGCAGCGCGCGGCCGGGCTATCGGCCTGAACGGGCTCCTCAACGCGGTACTGGGCCTGCTCGCTCTGCTGGCGCTGGTCTACTTCCAGCTGAAGGAACCGGTGTACGTAGATGAACTCCAGAATCTGGTGCTGGTGTTCATCGTGCTGTTCGGCTGGATCATCTGCAATCTTGTGCAAGCGTTCAGGCCGCTGCGGCTATGGGCCGCTCCGGCGCTCGGCAGCTGGCTGCTGGTGGCATTGGCACCTGCTGCGCTGCCCAACTCGCTGGTCTACAACAAGATGCCCGACCAATTCATCATCGACCATGCTCAGGAACTTGGCCAGACCGGGAAACTGCTGAGCAATGACCTGGGTGCCGCCTCGGCCCTGGCCTGGCGTCTGCAACGCCCGGATGTGGCGCTGTACAACACCGTAGGCGAGGTGAAATATGGCCTGGCTTATCCCGACTCCGCCCAGCGCCAGGTCAATCTCGAGCAGATTCAGCAATGGATGAGCGACGCCCGCAAGACCGGCTCGGTCGGCGTGGTGATGCGGGTCAAAAGCGACGACGAACTGCATGAGATCGAGTTGCTTCCCAAAGATGCCAAGCGCTATGAGCAAGGCAATATCGTGATTCTGATCTTCTCCCAGAGTGCGCCATGACCCTGCTGTTACTACTGACCGCTTGCCTGCTGACCTGTATGGGGCAGATCGCCCAGAAATACGCCGTGGAAAGCTGGCGCGGGACAGATCATGACTGGATCGCCAAGCTGCTCTCCCCATGGCTGTGGCTCGCCCTCGCCTGCCTTGGTTTCGGTTTGCTGGTTTGGCTATTGGTATTGCAGCGACTGGAAGTCGGTATCGCTTATCCGATGCTGAGCCTGAATTTCGTACTCATCACCCTGGTCGCGCGCTTCGTGTTCCATGAGCATGTCGACAGTCGTCATTGGCTGGGAGTCGCCTTGGTCATTGCCGGTGTCGTGTTGCTGGGAGTACACGCATGAATCTGCGCCGCGGGATTATCTTCGCCATGGGCAGCGTGCTGCTGGTCAGCGGTGCGCAACTGGGTATGCGCTGGAGCATGACCCGTTTGCCAGCACCGGCGCAGTGGCTCGAAGCCCTGACCGGCGGCAGTGTCGATCTGCTGGCACTGGGAATAGTGTTCAGCTCTATCCTGGCATATGCCCTGTCCATGCTCTGCTGGCTCGCCGCATTGCGTGACCTGCCACTGGGCAGGGCCTATTCCTTGCTGAGCATCAGCTACGCCCTGGTGTATCTGCTTGCAGCCAGTTTGCCGTTCTTCAATGAACACTTCAGTATGTCCAAAACACTGGGGGTGGCCTTGGTCATGCTCGGTGTTATCACCATTAACTCTTCACGTATACCCCGTCCTAGGGACTCCGTATGAAAATCAGCGTAATTGGTAGCGGTTATGTAGGTCTGGTGCAGGCAACTGTCCTGGCTGAAGTCGGTCATGATGTCATCTGCATGGACGTCGATCAGAACAAAATCAAATTGCTGCAGAAAGGCCACGTCACTATCTTTGAACCAGGGCTGGAGACCATGGTCAAGGAGAACCTGGAGAGCGGGCGCCTGCATTTCACCAGCGACGAAAAGCTGGCAATCGAACACGGGCAAGTGTTGTTCATCGCTGTCGGCACGCCATCGGACGAGGACGGCTCGGCCGACCTGAAATATGTCTTGTCCGTGGGTGACGCGGTCGCACGCCATCGGGTCGAACCGCTGATTCTCGTGGAAAAATCTACTGTTCCGGTCGGCACAGGCGACACCCTGCGGGCGCACATCGAAGAAGTCCTGAACAAGGACGGGCGCACCCTGGAATTCGATATCGTTTCCAACCCGGAATTCCTCAAGGAAGGTTCGGCCGTCAGCGACTGCCGCCGCCCTGACCGCATCGTCATCGGTTGCGAACGTGAAGAAGTCCGTGAAGTGATGCGCGAACTTTACGCGCCCTTCAACCGCAACCATGACCGCATCATCTTCATGGACCTGCGCAGTGCCGAACTGACCAAGTACGCAGCCAACTGCATGCTCGCGACCAAAATCAGCTTTATCAACCAGATCGCAGAACTGGCCGAACACCTGGGTGCGGATATCGAAGCCGTACGCATGGGCATCGGTGCGGACCAGCGCATCGGCTACCACTTCATCTACCCTGGCTGCGGCTATGGCGGTTCGTGTTTCCCCAAGGATATGCGCGCCCTGATCCACAGTGCCCAGGAAGCGAACTGCTCCAGCGACCTGCTGCAGGCGGTCGAGGCCATCAACGAGCGGCAGAAACACAAGCTTTTCGAGCGCATCAACGCGTTCTACAAGGGTGAGCTGAAGGGCAAGACCTTCGCCCTCTGGGGCCTGGCATTCAAACCCAACACCGACGACATGCGCGATGCGCCAAGCCGGGTGCTGATGGAAGCCTTATGGGCTGCCGGCGCACAGGTACGGGCCTTCGACCCTGAAGCCATGCAAGAGACCCAACGGCTGTACCCGAATCAACAAAACCTGTCGTTGATGGGTACGCCAGAGTCCGCACTGGTGGGCGCAGATGCCTTGATCGTCTGCACCGAATGGCAACAGTTCAAGGCGCCGGATTTCAAGTTGATCGAGCAGCGGCTCAAAGCCCCGGTGATCTTCGACGGGCGCAACCTGTATGACGCCGATCGTCTGGCACGCAAAGGCTTCAAGTACTTCCCGATGGGTCGTGGCGAGTCGCGCAACCTGCCAATCCCTGATCAGCAGTGGCCATCCGCCCCAGTCGTAGCCTAGGAGGCCGCGTGCACGCTTATCCATTGACAAGGATCCGTCAGCAGTCGTTAGGGCTGGGACTTTTGGCGCTGTTGCTGTTCTGCGCCGGGGTCTACCAGCAAACGGCGATAGGCTTCGACACGCGGTTCGTACTGTTCGCTCAGGAAATGCTGCGCCATGGGCCGGGATTCTTCCCGACCACCTATGGCCAGCCTTACGCTGACTACTGGGCCACCTCGACCCTGTTTACCTGGCTGCTGTCGCTGCCATTCGGCCAGGTAAACGCCTTGACGGCCTGGTTGCCCAGCGCTATTGCCTCGGCGCTGATCGTCACGCTGATGTATCGCCTGGTGGCGCCCTACTCCAGAACCTGGGCGCTGCTGAGCATCGCCCTGCTGTTGCTGACCAATACCTTCATCACCGAAACCCGCGCCGTGTCCCTCGACCAGATGGTCGCGGCCGTGACCTTTACCGTGTTCTACCTGGGCTATGCCGCCGACCATTTCGCCGCACCACGGCGGCTGGTCTGGATACTCGCGCTGCTGGTACTCGGTTTTGCCATTCGCGGGCCCATCGGGCTGGTGGTACCCACTGGTGTGCTGTGCAGCTATTACCTGCTCAACGGCCAGTGGCGCCGGATGATCAGCGTCGGCTTGCTGGCCGGGCTGCTGCTGGCGGCGGGTATCGGTCTGCTGCTGTGGCTGGCGAACGTCAGCGGTGGTTCGGCCTTCGTCCAGGACGTGATCCGCATGCAGTTCATGGGGCGCATGGACGGCAGAGAAGGCTCCAGCGGCCTGTTTTTTTACTTCAGCAGTTCGCTTGGCAACTTTGCGCTGGCCTACCCGCTGGCGCTGCTGGTTTTGGCATCGGTGATAGCGGCTGGTCGTCAGCATCAACGGCCGGCATTACGTTTGCTGTTTTTTTGCGCTGCCGCCGGGCTGATCGTGATGATCGGTTTGTCCATACCACAGGCCAAAAAAGCCCGCTACCTGTTGCCGATGGTGCCCATGGCCGCAATCGTTGCAGCTTATCCGTTCCAGGTCGCACAAGGCCGGGTGTTCCTCTGGCTTCGAGGCTTGATGCAAGGGATCTGGTTGTTGCTGCCTGGCTTGCTGATCGCCGGGTTGTTGTTCGCTCAACGACGGTTTCCTGAGCAACTGCCCTCGATCACTTCGATGCTGATACTCCTGGCAGTGCTACAACTGGCGGCACTGGCGCTGCTGTTCAAATCCCGCTGGCGTGCAGTGGGGCTGGCGTATTGCGCCGTGCTGGCCGTGTGGTCCAGTTTCATCCTGGTCGTCGAGCCTGCCGAGCGTGAGTTGTATGACACGCGCGCCTTCACCCTCGCCGCTCACGATATGATCCAGCACGATCCGGCGACCGTCGTCCTGCACGCCATGGGGAAAGACGCCAAGGCTATCAAGTTCATGGTCAATCTCGAGCAGGACCTGCAACCAACCTTCACTGACGCGCCGCAAGACCTTGAGCGAGTGCAAGGGCCCGCGTGGCTGGTGATGGATAAAACCGACTACCTCGCCCTGCAAGGCACCCGATTCGCTGCATTACAGCCGCTGCTGACCGGGCGTTTCGACAAGAATGACTACGTGCTGCTGCACTTGCCGCAAGCACAGCCCTGACCGGCCTCCCGCCAAAGCGACAGGTAACGCTTAACGCCCTCCAATACAGCCGTCAGAAGTATTTCTGACGGCCCCACCTATTCCCTCATGCATGAATTTTTTGCGGCAAAATCCGACAGCGATATAGGTAACCGCCACCTATGAGCGTCCCTCTAGCGGATCATAATCAACCCGTAGCAGCGACTCGGAATAAAGTTCTTCAGCCACTCAACAACCCGTCATAAGACGCGACCCAGAAACGTTACTTCTGAGTTCCTCGTTCAAACACCATAGGCGCCTCCCGGCCCCTGGATTTCCAAAGACAACTGGCCCATCAGGAAACGGCCTTCAGGTCGACTCCCAATGCATTCGCGAACGCTTTTACCAGCGGGCTGCGAACGATGTTATGCCGCAAGATCAGATTGAATGGCGTGCTGAAATTAATCAGATCCGGCCGCAGCGCCCTTAACTCCCCTCGCGCCACCAGAGCCGCTGCATAGTGCTGCGGAAGAAAACCGACAAATCGTCCGGTTTTGATCAACATGGCGACGGCTTCAACCTGAGAAGCCGACGCGGAGTCACTGTCGTAGACAGCAAAGTTGGCTTTATCCCGATGAATGGCATAACGGTGATTGATGAACTGATGGTCCTTGAGTACATCGACACTCATGTCACTGTCCGCCGCGTTGAACAGCGCATGCCCGACAGCGCAGTAAGCCTCTGATCTTTCTTCGTAGAGATTAAAATAATCAAACTCTTCTCTTTTTTGATACACGGGTACTATTCCGGCGACTAAACGCCCTTCCACCACGCCCCGTTCCACTTCATCTAATTGAGCCGCATGCAGTCGAAACCTGACCTTGGGCGACTCATCATGAATCCGCCTTAACGCTGCCACTAACGGCGACTGCTCATCTGAAATAGTATTATCAATAACGCCGACACTAAGGTCGCCAATCAATTCATTCTGCGCGCAACTAAGGCGATCCCGAAAGTTATCAACCGAGGCAAATAATTCGATCGATGCCTGATATACCAGAGTGCCTTCTTCGGTCAGGCAAAAACCTTCGCGACCACGAGTACACAAGCGCATGCCAATGCGAATTTCCAGATCCGAGATCTGTTTGCTGATGGCCGCAAGACCCACATTCAGCTCATTCTGGGCGGCACTGAAGCCTCCGGCCTCGACCACAGCCTTGAACACCTTGAGCAGTTTGAAATCCAGACCACTGAGCGCCAAAGGTGCTCTATGCACGGTTTTCGGTGGTGGGTTTCCAGAATTGGAAAGTGGGGTTTCCATAATGCTTATTTACCTCACGCGCCCTATTCAACAGGCTGTGCTCAACAACAAATACATAGCCGACCAATAATAATGAACACAGAAAACAAGGCTTGGCAACTACAAATAAATCCATCAATCAGCCTCAACCTGCTGATGTCGAACGATTTAAAGTTGACACTTCGATCAGCTCTCGCCACTTGCAACTGCCCTCTTGAAAACTGCATGACCTCAACACGGTCCGACTTATTCGATTAAGCCCCGGTCACCTGTTACGGACATGCGTACCGCCTTCAGTTCGAGTTACCGACGAGGAAAATAAAAATGACTCAACCTACCGATCGTCTGTGGGGAGCGCGCTTCAAAAGTGGCCCTTCCGAGGCCCTGGCGGCACTGTCGCGTTGCCCCGAACGCTACTTCCGCTTGACCCCGTATGACCTCGCTGGCTCCAAGGCCCATGCCCGTGAATTGCAGCGTGCAGGCCTGCTGGATGAGCAGGAAACCCTGAAAATGCTCGCAGCCCTCGAGCAAATCGGCGTTGATTTCCGCGACGCTCGCATCAGCCCGACCCAGGATGACGAGGATGTCCATACCTTCATCGAGCGTCTGCTGACCGAGCGTCTCGGCGCTCTGGGCGGCAAGCTGCGGGCCGGCCGTTCACGCAACGACCAGACCGCCAACGACCTGCGGTTGTTCCTGCGTGACCACGCCCGCACCCTGACGGTCGAAGTATTGGCTCTGCAGCAAGCGCTGGTGGACCAGGCCGAGCAGCACATCGAGAGCATCTGCCCGGGCTTTACCCACCTGCAGCAGGCCCAACCGATCGTCTTCGCCCACCACTTGCTGGCCCACGCCCAATCCATGTTGCGCGACGTGCAGCGTCTGGTGGACTGGGACGCGCGCACCGCCCTGTCACCCTTGGGCGCTGCGGCCATGGCCGGCTCCGCCATCGCTCGTCTGCCCCAGCAGTCGGCCAGGGAAATGGGCTACAACGGTGTCTGCGAAAACTCCATCGACGCCGTGGCCAGCCGCGATCACGTCGCTGAATTCCTGTTCGTCGCCAGCATGCTCGGCATCAACATTTCGCGCCTGGCCGAGGAGTTTTGCCTGTGGTCATCCCGGCAGTTCCGCTGGGTCGCACTGGACGATGCCTATGCCACCGGCAGCTCGATCATGCCGCAGAAGAAGAACCCGGACATCGCCGAACTGGCACGCGGCAAGGCTGGCCGGCTGATCGGTAACCTCACCGGCCTGCTCTGCACCCTCAAATCCTTGCCGCTGTCCTACAACCGCGACCTGAGCGAAGACAAGAACGGCGTACTCGATACCGTCGATACCTTGCTGCTGGTGCTGCCGGCCATGGCCGGAATGGTCGCGACCATGAAGGTCAACGTCGAAGAGTTGCGTCGCCAGGCACCGCTGGGCTTCACCCTTGCCACCGAAGTTGCTGACTGGCTCGCGGTTCGCGGCGTGCCGTTCAAAGAAGCCCACGAAATTACCGGCGCCCTGGTCCAGGCCTGTGAAAAGCACGGCATCGAACTCTGGGAAGCCTCACCGGCGTTGCTCGCCGAGGTCGATGCACGGTTGACACCGCAGGTGCGCGACAGCCTGACCCTGGAAGCGGCGATCGCTGCCCGCAGTGGTTGGGGTGGCACCGCGCCGCAACAGGTGCGCGAGCAGCTCGGCCGGCTGAAAACCGCCCTGGCCGCACAGCACCAATGGGCCGAGGACTACAACGGCTTTCGTCTCTGAAACCCTGAACACCTGTAGGAGCGAGCTCGCTCGCGATGGACGTTAACGATAACGCATGCTTTCTGAATAAACGCGCCGTCCTTGAGCCCATCGTCGGAACGCCGCCCGGAGCAAGCTCGCTCCTACTGTGTTCGCCGTTGCCTTTTTTGAATGACCGATAGACCGCAGGTGCCGTCAGCCTGCGTTCGGAGAAACAACATGAGCCAGACCCAGGCACAGCGCCTCCTTGCCGAGCGCAAACAAGCCGAGAATCAGTTCGACATTACCCAGTACGAACACGTACCCCGGCGTTACTACGGGCGAATCATCTTCGCCACCCTGATCGTCGTCGCCTTGCTGGGGCTGGTGCGCGCGTTTGCCGAAGGCCAGATCGAGTGGTCGTACATCGGCCAGTTCCTGACCTCCAAAGCGATCCTGTTCGGCCTGTTCAATACCATCGTCATGGCGATTCTGGCCATGGCCCTGGGCGTGGTATTCGGGGTCATCACGGCGATCATGCGCATGTCGCAGAACCCGATCCTGCGCTACGTGGCCGTCACCTACACCTGGCTGTTTCGCGGCACGCCACTGATCCTGCAACTGCTGTTGTGGTTCAACCTGGCGCTGATCTTCCCCACCATCGGCATACCCGGTCTGTTCGAACTGGACACCGTCAGCCTGATGACGCCCTTCATCGCCGCCCTCCTCGGGTTGAGCATCAACCAGGGTGCCTACACCGCCGAAGTGGTACGCGCAGGGTTGCTCTCGGTGGACACCGGCCAGTACGAAGCCGCCAAGTCAATCGGCATGCCGCGCTTGCAGGCGCTGCGCCGGATCATCCTGCCTCAGGCCATGCGCATCATCATCCCGCCGGTGGGCAACGAGTTCATTGGCATGGTCAAGATGACCAGCCTGGCCAGCGTGATCCAGTACTCGGAACTGCTCTACAACGCCCAGAACATCTACTACGCCAACGCCCGGGTGATGGAATTGCTGATCGTCGCCGGCATCTGGTACCTGGCCGCCGTTACCGTCTTGTCCTTCGGTCAAAGCCGCCTGGAACGTCGCTTCGCCCGTGGCGCTGGTAAGCGCTCTTAAGCCGCGCTGGAGAATTGAACATGAGAAGCATCGTCAAGGCTGTCAGCCTCAACAAGTACTACGACAACTACCACGCGCTCAAAGATGTCAGCCTGGAAGTCGAGCAAGGTGAAGTGCTGTGCGTGATCGGCCCCTCCGGCTCCGGCAAGAGCACCCTGCTGCGTTGCGTCAACCAGCTGGAAAAAATCGACAAGGGCGGTCTCTGGGTCGACGGCGAACTGGTGGGCTACCGGATCGTCGGCAACAAGCTGCACGAACTCAACGAAGCGCAGATTGCCCGCCAGCGCCTGGCCACCGGCATGGTGTTCCAGCGTTTCAACCTGTTCCCGCACATGACGGTGCTGCAAAACATCATCGAAGGCCCTTGCCAGGTGCTCAAGCGCTCGCCCAAGGAAGCCCAGGAGGATGCCCTGGAGTTGCTCGCGCGGGTCGGCCTGGCCGACAAACGCAATAGCTACCCGATCGAACTCTCCGGCGGCCAGCAGCAACGGGTAGCCATTGCCCGTGCCCTGGCCATGCGCCCGAAACTGATGCTGTTCGATGAACCCACTTCGGCACTCGACCCGGAACTGGTCGGTGAGGTGCTGTCGGTGATGCGCGATCTGGCGCAGACCGGCATGACCATGATCGTCGTCACCCATGAATTGGGCTTCGCTCGCGAAGTCTCCAACCGCATGGTGTTTATGGATGGCGGGCAGATCGTGGAGGCTGGAAGCCCCGAAGAAATTCTAATAAGTCCACAAAACCCTCGCACCCAAAGCTTCATTTCTGCCGTTCGCACCTAGGTCCGGTTTCGGATCTCACAACAACTCAAAAAGAGAACGACCATGAAGAAATTTGTCATTCCAGCAGTCATCACCGGTCTATTGGCTTCATCCGCAGTCTGGGCCACCGAGTTGCCCGCCAGTATCAAGAGCAAGGGCGAAATCGTTGCGGCAATCATGCCCAACTACCCGCCGATGGATTTCAAGGACCCGGCCAGCAACACCCTCACCGGCCTCGACTACGACCTGGGCAACGCCCTGGCTGAACGTCTGGGGGTGAAGATCAAATGGCAGGAAACCGGCTTCGAGCAAATGATCAACGCGCTGAGCACCAAGCGTGTGGACATCGTGCTCTCGGGCATGACCGACACCGCCGAGCGGCAGCAAACCGTGACCTTTGTCGACTATTTCACCAGCGGTCCGCAGTTCTACACCTTGCAGAAAAACACCGCGATCAATGACAGCATCGACTTGTGCGGCAAAACCGTCGGCACCAGCCGCCGGACTACTTTCCCGGCAGAAATCGCCGAGTGGAGCAAAGCCAACTGCGAAGCGGCCGGCAAACCGGCGATAAAAGTGGTGGGTTCCGAAGGCTCGGCTGATGCCCGCGCACAACTGCGCCAAGGTCGACTGGATGCGGCGATGCAAGGCAGCGAAACCTTGTCGTACCTCAAGACTCAGGAAGCCAACACCTTCAAAACCCTCGGCACACCGATCTCCGTGCAGTTCTCGGGGCTTGGCGTCAGCAAGAGCAACCCGCAGCTGGCCGAAGCCATCAAAGTTGCCCTGCAAAGCATGGTTGCCGACGGCAGCTACCAGAGCATCCTGAAGAAATGGGACCTGAGCCAGGGAGCGATCGAGACGGTGGCTATCAATAACGGTAAGTAGGTTTTCGGTTGGGTGGGTTTCGCAAAGGTCGAGATTGACGACTGATTCGAAGTCCGCCCCTTGTAGGAGCTCGCTCGCGATGGACGTTAACGATAACGCGGGCTTTCTGAATGAACGCGCCGCCCTTGAGTCCATCGTCGGAACGCCGCCCGGAGCAAGCTCGCTCCTACATTGGCACCAATAAAATAATGGAGCACCACCCATGCCCTCCTCGCCGCAACCGACCTGGCCCGGCACCCACAAAGCCTGTCTGGCCCTGGCGTTCGACCTCGACGGTCCCACCGGCGATGCCATGCTCAATGGCTCGATCTGGCACAAGCCCGAGTATTTCGGCTTCGGCGGGTATGGCCCGTATCGGGCCTTGCCGCGGATTCTCGACCTGCTCGACGAGTTCCGGATTCCGACGACCTTCTTCGTCCCGGCCTGGGTCGTGGAGAACTGGCCCAGGCAATGCCAGGCGATTGTCGAGCGAGGCCATGAAGTGGCGTATCACGGCTACAAACACGAGTCCTTCTATACCCTGACCCTGGCGCAGCAGCAGGACGTCATGAACAAATGCCGCGAGGTGTTCTGGCAGCATCTGAACATCCGTGCTGAAGGTTTTCGTACCCCATCCGGCGACTGGCGTGCCGAAACTCCGGCCATGCTGGTGGAAGCCGGTGTGATCTATTCCAGCAGCATGCGCGGCGATGATCGGCCGTACCTGGTGCAGGTTCCCGGTCATGCACAGCCATTGGTGGAAATCCCCGGACGCTGGGAAATGGACGACTACGCCTCACTGGCTTACACCCGCGCACCGCACTTTCCCTCAGGTCTGGACCGCACCGCCAGCTACGAGTTGACGCTGGACAACTGGTGCCGCGAATTCGATGGCGCCGCCGATGAAGGGCTGTGCCTGACCACCTTGTTCCACCCGAAAATCACCGGCAAACCGGGCCGCATTCTGCTGCTCGAACGCCTTTTCGAACACATGCGTCAGCGCGATGACGTGTGGTTCGCCACCTGCCGCGATGTCGCCCACTGGTGGCTCAAGGAGCATCACCATGGCTGAGTCCAGTGTTTGGCCACAAGGTTATCGTTGCGCCGTGGTGCTGACCGTGGACTACAACGACATCCACGGCATTCTGACCCAGGCCCCGGAAGTCGCCGGGCGTGACAAAACGCTGTCGGTCTGGCGCTACGGCACCCAGCGCGGTGTCGATCGCTTGCTGGGTTTGTTCGAGGAGTTGGGTGTACCCGGCAGCTGGTGTATTCCCGGCGTCGTAGCGCAAGAAAATCCCGGGCACATTCGCGCGATCCAGGCCGCCGGGCACGAGATTGCCTGCGCCGGTTACCGCCATGAAAACTACGACACCCTCAGTCTCGCCGAGCAAGTCACTGCACTGGCTCGTGGTTGCCAGGCGCTGACCGATATCACTGGCAAGCCACCACAGGGATTTCGCATTCCGGCCGGCAACTGGGCGCCTGGATTTGTCGAGGCACTGCACGCGCAAGGTATTCGCTGGTCGTCGTCCTGGCGCGGGGATGATCTGCCGTTCGCCCACCCCACGGCACCGCAAGTGATCGAGTTGCCGTTGCACTATGAACTCGAGGACGAGCCCTACTTTGCCTTCAACCTCAGTCCGGCGGTGCCGCCGGCGCAATCGCGGATCGCCTCCTACAGCCACACCCTGGGCAACCTGCAGATGGACTTTGCCGGGTTTCATCGTTTCGGCCTGTGCTACGTGCTGCGTCTGCACCCGGAGATTATCGCCACTCCAGGCCGTATCGGGGTGCTGCGCGAACTGCTCAAGGGCATCCAGCAACACGATGACGTGTGGATCGCCACTGCGGCGGATGTCGCACAATGGTGGAGCGAGTCGGCAGCACCAATGACCGAGGACCATCCGGCGGCGGTATATGAGCAGCACTATCGGGCGTACTTGCCATGAGCGAGCGGATGCAGCGGCTGGCGCGTTTCTGTGTCCAGACCCGTTTTGAAGACCTGCCCCCCGAACTGGTGGAGAAAGCCAAACGGCACATCCTCGACACCTTCGGCGCGACACTGGCCGGGACCAGAAGCGAGATTGTCGGTGCCGCATGCCAGACCCTGGGACAAGAGCCGGGCAACGCGTTGGTCTGGGGTACTCACCAGCGCACTGGCGCCACTCAGGCCGCGATGCTCAATGGCATCGCCGCTCACGCGCTGGAACTGGATGATACCGGTGGTTGCGACCACTCTGGCGCGGTGGTGCTACCCGCGGCCATGGCCGCTGCGAGCTTGAGGTCGACACCATTGAGCGGCCAGGAGCTGATCACCGCGGTGGTTATCGGCTATGAAGTGGGTCGCCGGGTTCTCGAAGCCTGCGGCGGCTATTCGGCCCATAACGGCGCGGGTTGGCACTCGACCGCCACCTGCGGGGTGTTCGGCGCGGCGGCGGCCAGTGCGCGAATCCTTGGCCTGGATCAAACGCAAATGCTGTCGGCCCTGGGCATCGCCGGCAGCTTCAGCGGCGGGCTCTGGTGCTTTATCCACGACGGCTCGCAAAGTAAAAAACTCCACAGCGGCCGTGCCGCCGAAGGTGGTTTGCTGGCGGCGCGTTTTGCCCGGCAAGGCATCAGCGGCCCATCGAAGCTGTTCGATGAGGTCTGGGGTGGTTTTCTCAAGACCCTGGCCGGTGACAGCGCTGTGCCCCAGGCACTGGATGAGGCCCTCGGCCAGGTCTGGAAACTCGCCCGTTGCTCGATCAAACCCTATGCCTCGTGCCGTGGCACTCACTCGGCCATAGATGCCCTGGGCCTGCTGCTTGAGCAGTTGCAGGTCAGCGCAGAACAGGTGGAAGACATTCAGGTGTCCCTGTGCGGCTTCTTGAAGGCTATGTGCGGCGGTCGCGACATCAGCACCCTGGCTGCCGCGCAAATGAGCCTGCCCTACGCCCTCGCTGTTCGACTGGTCTATGGCCATGCACGGCTTGATGCCTACGATGATGAGCAGCGTCGCGCCCCGCAGATCCGGCATTGGCTGCAACGCATCCAGCTAGATGTGGATCCGCAGCTGTCAGAGGATGGCGAACCGGTGGTCACGCTGCGTTGTGTGGATGGACGCCAGGCCAGCCTCTGCGTCGAAGTGCCATTGGGCGCGCCGGGCAATCCGTTGAGCGATGGGGCGCTGCAAGAGAAGTTTCACAGTTTGGCGATGCAGGTGATGCCCAAAGAACAGGCCGCAGAGTTGCTGGAGCAATTGTGGCGGCTTGAGGAACTGGAATCTGTTGGGGTGCTGGATAAAGGGTTAACGGGGCAAACGCGCATCCTGTAGCAGCTGGCGAAGCCTGCGTTCGAGCGCGAAGCGGTCGCAATCCGGGCGACTCAATATTTGCTCAGTATCGCGGTATGGCATTTTACGACCGCTACGCGCTCGAACGCAGCCTGGCGGCAGCTGCTACATAGGGTTTGATCGTTCCCACGCTCCCGCGTGGGAATGCAGCCCGTGACGCTGCGCGTCACTTCAAGAGCGGACGCAGAGCGTCCAGTGAGGCATTCTCACGCAGAGCGTGGGAACGATCAACGACAAGGAAATCTGCACCACCGTGGCCACTTACTCGCTCGTAATCCGCCGTTTGATGATCTGCTCGCTGACCATTGTCGTCAGCCGCGCCATCACCAGCCCTTTGCTCACATTGTTCCTGAGTAACAAACTCGGCCTGAACCAGCAGGACGTCGGCCTGTTGCTGGGCATCGCGGTGTTCATTGCCACCCTGCTCGCCCTTTATGGCGGTTACATCATCGATCGCCTGGAAAAGCGCCGGTTGCTGATCCTCGCGATGCTATCCAGCGCTATCGGTTTCGTCCTGCTGACCTTCGCCGAAAACCTGTACCTGACAACCCTGACCCTGGTGATTACCGAAACCGCGTCCGCGCTGTTTCTGATCGGCTCCAAAGCGATCATCAGCGAAAACCTGCCCATGGGCCAACGGGCCAGGGTTTTCTCGCTGCGCTACACCCTGACCAATATCGGCTACGCCACCGGCCCCATGCTCGGGGTGGTGATCGCTGGTGTACAGCCGTTGGCGCCGTTCCTGATCGCTGGCGGCATCGCGTTTTTCAGCACCTTCCTGATGCGCGGAATTCCCTCAGACGCCAGCACCGCCCCCAACAAACCGCAAAGTTTTCTCAACACTCTGGTGACACTGAAAAACGACCGCACGCTGATCATGTTCACCTGCGGCTGCCTGCTCAGTACCGTCGTCCATGGGCGTTACACCCTGTACCTTTCGCAATACCTGTTGGTGACCCAGAACTCCCACAGAGCCCTTGAAACCATGGCGGCGATCCTCGCCTGCAACGCCATCAGCGTGATCCTGTTGCAGTATCAGATCGGCCGTTTCCTGAAGCGTGAGCAACTGCGCTACTGGATCGCCGTGGGCAGCAGCCTGTTCATTCTCGGGCTGATCGGCTTCAGCTACGCCGACAACCTGACCTCGTGGTGCCTGGCGATGTTTGTCTTCACCCTCGGCGAGATGATCATCTACCCGGCGGAGTTTCTCTTCATCGATACTCTTGCCCCCGAGGAGTTGCGCGGCAGCTATTACGGCGCGCAAAACCTCGCAGCCCTGGGCGGCGCCTTGAGTCCGGTGATCTGCGGTTACTTGCTGACCCACTCCGCACCGGGCACGATGTTCTATGCCTTGGGAGCCTTGACGGCCATGGGCGGTTCGCTGTGCTTCTTGAGCGGACGCAAAGTCTCGACACTTCAAAAATAATGCATTTAAACAGCATCATTATGAATTTGTCAGCGATTCCATTGATCGGCACACTGTGCCGGTTCCTCCCCCAAATGTTGGAACTTTCAAAGGGTTGCCTCGGCAGCCCTTCTTTTTGCCCTCCATCTGCAATTGGATCGTCTTCATCATGCTTGCTCGCTGGTTACCTGCCGCCGTCAATACCCGCCCCACGGAATGGAGTCGCGCCGCCATCGGCATGTCCCTCGGCACCTTGTTCAGTGTGTGGTTCTGCGGGCATGTGTTCGGGATGGACGTGGCGCTGCACCTGATCGGCCCACTGGGGGCTTCGGCGGTACTGCTGTTTGCCGTGTCGTCCGGCGCACTGGCACAGCCGTGGTCGATTCTCGGCGGCTACTTGACCGCCGCGGTGGTGTCCCTGCTGGTGGCCCACGTGCTTGGCCGAACGCTGGGCAGTGCCTGCCTGGCTGCCGGCATGGCGCTGATTCTGATGTGCTGGTTACGTTGCCTGCATCCACCGGCCGGGGCGCTGGCCTTGCTGCTGGTACTGGCGGATCCCGCGACCATCGCCATGGACTGGCTGGCGCTGGGCCCGGTCATGCTTGGCGCGCTTTGCATGCTGCTCAGTGCCCTGGCCTATAACAACCTGACGCGGATTCGCTACCCAAAGAGCCATAACGAGCCTGTCGCGGTGATTGTGGCCGATCACCCGCCCACAGACACTGCGGGCATCACCGCCGAAGACCTGAGGCGTGCGCTGGAAGACATGCAAGAGTTCTTCGACGTGACCCCGGAAGACCTTGAACAACTGATCCACGCCAGCGAGCTGCACGCCAGACGCCGCAGTATCGGCCAGGTGCTGGTCAGCAGGATCTGAGCGCAGATGATCAATGGAGCCCCGCTCCGGGCTCCATTGTTGCGTTCCCTAGGCCGCCGACCGTTGTTGCGCCGGAACCGCCAGGCTAACCGCCCGCACTGAAGCACCGGCACTCAAGCCCAGGCTTTTCGCTGTTTGCGCATCGACAATTAACGTACCTGCTGCAACCCGCGCCGGCGCAGCGGTGATCCGGCAATTGGCGAACTGACGGTTGTGAATCAGATAGGGCACTGCGAGTTCACCGGGTGTGCCGATACTCAGCTGCAACACCTGACTATCACGCACCGCACGAATGTCACCGGTGGCGCACTCGATCAGCGGCCCGCCGTCAAAGATATCGATGTAGTCCTTATGGTCGAAACCTTCGGCCTTGAGCATGCCCAACGCCGGTTCGGTATTGGGGTGAACCCGACCGATCACCGAGCGCGCCGCTTCAGGCAGCAAACAGGTTGGCAATGGAAACTTGGGCATCAACTCAGCGATAAAGGTCTTGTTACCCAGGCCGGTCAAGTAGTCGGCATCGGCAAAATCCATCTTGAAGAAATGCCGCCCCAGGCCTTCCCAAAACGGCGAAACACCCTCTTCATCCGAGTAACCGCGCATTTCGGCAATCACCTTCTCACCGAACTTCTCACGAAACTCGGCCAGAAACAGAAACCGCGCCTTGGACAACAACCGGCCATTGAGCCCTTTGCGGTGTCCGGCATGCAGGAACAACGAACACAGCTCCGACTGCCCGGTCATGTCATTACCCAGAAACAACGTCGGCAGCTGTTGATTGATCCCCAGATTCTTCGACGCAGCAACAAACAACCCGAGGCGGTAGTTGTACCAGGGCTCGCGCATGCCCACGGCACCGGCCAGCGCACAAATGCCGACGGCTTCGCCGCTCTCGGTTTCCAGCACAAACAGGTAATCGGCATCCGCTCGTTCGGCCTCGCCGGCGAAGGTTTTCTCCGCCCACTCCAGGCGATGGCGCAAACGCACGGCATCGGCCGGCAAGGTGGTCAAACCGGTGCCCGCACTGTGGGCCAGGGTCAATAATGCAGGCAGGTCAGCCATTGTGGCAGGACGGACGATCATCGCGATTGCTCCTTGGAGGCCAGATGGTTGGACTGATGTTCAGGCAGACGCTCAGGTAGAAAAACTTCCGCCAGCATGCAGCGCGCACTGCCGCCGCCGATGCGTTCGATGGTGTCGATATTCACCGGCAGCGGTGTGGCGTGACGCTCGATCAATCGACGTTGCGTCAAATCCAGCGATTGCCAGGCTGTACGCGACATCACCAGCAAGGGGTCGCCCGCCGCGTTATGGACTTCGAGCATGTTGCCGGCGAACGACTCCAGTTGCTCCCAGCTCAGGGCCATGACCTGTTTGCCGCTGTCCTCCAGCCGAGACTGCAACGCCGAGCGCTCGTTCAGATCGCTGACGGACTCCAGACACACAACGGCGAGGCTGCTGCCCACGCTCATCATCACGTTGGTGTGGTAGATGGCGACGCCCTGACGGTCCACCGCGTTGAACGCGCAGAGCTCATAACCCAGGTGGTCGACCACCTGATTCAAGGCCTGGGCATGGGTGCGAGTGGAATAACCGGCGTAACAAATTCGCTGCTGACGATCGAGAACCATGCTGCCGGTGCCCTCAAGGAACACTTCCTGCTGTTCCAGGCCCGAGAGGTCCAGCATCTGCTCGACCCGGTACTCGTCGCGCAACCACTCCAGTACGCCTTTGTCCCGTTCCAGCCGACGGTTGTGGCCCTGCATCGGGTACAGCACCAAAGTGCCGTCAGGATGGCTGCTCCACCAGTTGTTGGGGAAGATCGAGTCAGGGGTATGCGGCGCTTCGCTGTCGTTGTGCACCATGACGGTGACACCCTGCTCGCGCAATGCGGCGACGTAGCCATCGAACTCTCGCAGAGCCTTGAGCTGCACGTCTTCGGCGAGCGCGGCCTGGCGCTGGAAACGGTTGTTGGCGGCCGTGTCCTGATTGAAGGAGAAACGTGTCGGGCGAATCATCAAAACGGTATTGGTGGTTTGCATGGGCACAGAATCAATGAGGGTTAAGAGGTACTCATTGTCTGGTTTGGCGGGCAGAAAACCCGGCTGATAACGTGGGTCGGTGTGATGGAAATGGCTGAAAGCGAGGGGGTGAGCAGCCGATTCGGCGGGGAAAGATGTGCGCTGGATCGATCGTTCCCACGCTCTGCGTGGTAACGCCTCATCGGACGCTCTGCGTCCGCTTCTGTGACGCAGAGCGTCACGGGCTGCATTCCCACGCGGAGCGTGGGAATGATTTCGTAGGGCTTACTCCATCGAAGTCTTGACCATCGCAAGCTCGGGATGGCTGACCAGTTTGTCGATGTGCAAGTCCGGGTCGTCGAACCAGACTTCGGTCAGCACCCGGTAATGCTCCATGTCCCGGCAACGCATACGCAGGCTGTAGTCGAACGCGCCGCTGATCAGGCGGCACTCCAGCACCTGCGGACAGGCACGCACCTTGGCTTCAAACGCCTTCTGCGCCGCCCGCCCGCTCTGGTTCGAAAGCGCCACCAGCACCAGTAACGACAACCCCGGCGTCAGTTTCTTTTCGTCGAGAATCGCCCCATAACCGCGGATAACCCCGAGCTGTTCGAGCTTGCGCACCCGTTCCAGGCACGGCCTGGGAGTCAGGTGCACCCGCTCGGAAAGCTTCTGATAGGTGATGCGCCCTTCATGGCGCAGCACCTCAATGATTGCCTGATCGATACGATCAAGCACGATCGACAGATCGCGGATATCCGCCATGTACGTCTTGCCTCACTTCAAACGACCCGATAAAAATTGCTGCAAACGCTCGCTCTGTGGCTGGTCGAGAATCTCTGCAGTTCCCTGCTCCTCAACCCGGCCTTGATGCAGAAACAACACCTGACTGGACACCTTGCGGGCAAAGCCCATTTCGTGGGTCACCATCAGCATGGTACGGCCCTCTTCTGCCAGGGCCTGAATCACCTTGAGTACTTCACCCACCAGCTCCGGATCGAGCGCCGAGGTCGGCTCGTCGAACAGCAGAATCTGCGGTTCCACCGCCAGGGCCCGGGCAATCGCCACCCGTTGTTGCTGGCCGCCGGAAAGAAACGCCGGGTACTGTTCGGCCACTCGCTGCGGCAAACCGACTTTGTCCAGATAAGCACGAGCGCTTTGCTCAGCGTCCTTGCGACTGACGCCCAGCACACGGCATGGCGCCAGCATAATGTTTTCCAGAACGGTCAGGTGGCTCCACAGGTTGAAATGCTGAAACACCATGGCCAGACGCGTGCGCAGGCGCTGCAACTGCGCGGGACTGGCAACGCGCATGCCACCGGCTGCCGGCCGCGTCGCGATGACTTCGCCATCCAGCTCGATGGAGCCCTCGTCAGCCCGTTCAAGAAAGTTGATACACCGCAGCATGGTGCTTTTCCCGGAACCGCTGGCACCGATCATGCTCACCACATCGCCTGCACGGGCTTTCAACGAGACGCCCTTGAGCACCTCATTGTCACCAAATCGTTTATACAGATTTTCAACCGTCAGCTTGTACATGAAACACTCCTGGAGCCACACCGCTATCGGCACAGCTCTGGACAGAAAGAATGGAGATGAACAACCGCACGCAATGACTCAGTGAGCCGGACCGAGAAAACTCAGCCAGCGCTTCTCTGCCAGGCGGAATGCACCCACCAGCCCGAAAGACAGCGCCAGGTAAAGCAACCCGGCAATGCCGAACGCCTGGAAAGTCATGAAGGTCGCGGCGTTAGCGTCGCGGGCCACCTTGAGGATGTCCGGAATAGTCGCGGTGAAAGCCACCGAAGTCGCATGCAACATCAGGATCACTTCGTTGCTGTAATACGGCAGTGCCCGGCGCAACGCCGAAGGCAGGATCAGCCGTAAGTACAAACGCCAGCCACTCAAGCCATAGGCGTGGGCCGCCTCGATTTCACCATAGGGAATACTGCGAATCGCCCCGGCGAAAATTTCTACGGTGTAGGCACAGGTATTGAGAGTGAACGCCAGCAAGGTGCAATTCATCGCATCGCGAAAGAAGGCTTCCAGCAGTGGCTGAGAACGGACCACCGCAATGCCGTAGATCCCGCTGTAGCAAATCAGTAGCTGGATATACAGCGGCGTGCCACGAAACACATAGGTGAATAGCTGAACCGGCCAGCGCAGCAGGCCCCAGCGCGAGGTCCGCATGATCGCCAGCGGCAGCGAAAGGAAAAACCCCAGCACGATGCTCACGCAGAGCAACCACAAGGTTATCGCTAACCCGGTGAAGTTGTAGCCGTCACTGAAGAGAAAGGGTTTCCAGTATTCCGAAATCAACTCGATCATCGCGTCATCCCCCGTACGCCTTGGTTGTAACGACGCTCAAGCCCGCGCAGCACATAGTTCGACGCACTGGTGATCAGCAAATACAGCGCCGCCGCCAGCAGCAGGAAATCCAGCATATTAAAGGTGCTTTTGCCGGCCTCCTGAGCGACCTTGACCAGGTCCGACAAGCCGATGATCGACACCAGCGCCGTGGCCTTGAGCAGCACCAGCCAGTTATTGCCAAGGCTGGGCAAGGCGAAACGCATCATTTGCGGGAATACCACGAAGCGAAAACGTTGCCAGCGATTCAAGCCAAATGAAGCACCGGCTTCCTGCTGACCGCGCGGAACGCTGAGAATCGCGCCGCGAAAGGTTTCAGTGAAATAGGCGCCGTAGATAAACCCCAGGGTGATGATGCCTGCCACGAACGGGTCGATCTCCATGTAGGGCCAGCCCAGGGCCTCGGTCAGGCTGCTCAGCCAGCCTTGCAGGCTGTAGAAAATCAACAGCATCAGCACCAGATCGGGAACCCCGCGGATCAGTGTCGTGTAGAACGTCGCCGGCAGGTTGAAGAGGCGCAGCGGTGAAAGCTTGGCTGCCGCGCCGACCAGGCCCATCAGCATGCTCACCAATAGCGACAGTGCAGACAGTTTGAGAGTCACCCAGGTGCCGTGCAGCAACAGAGGGCCATAGCCTTGCAGGGCCGACATATCGAGCCCCAAAAAATGAAGGAAGGTATTCACGCAAGTCACCAGTCTTGAATTGCCACAGCCTGGCGCTGCATCGCACAGGACGATACAGCGCTGTCGGTGCGAGGATCAGTTGTTGTAGAGATCAAGATCGCCGAAGTGCTTCTTCTGGATCTGCGCGTAGATGCCCTTTTCATGCAGGGCCTTGATGGCGGTGTTGATCATGCCTTTGAGCTCGTCGTTGTCCTGGCGGATGCCGATGGCGATTTCCGACGGTACCAGCGGGTCGCTGATGCCCTGACTGTTCTGGAAGTCGGCACCTTGCGGCGAAGTCAGGAAACTCATCTGCGCTTGCAGCTTGTCCTGAATCGACGCATCGAGACGGCCGTAAACCAGATCCGCGTAGACCTGATCCTGACTCTGGTAGGCCCGCAGTTTCACGCCACCGGGGGCCAGTCTGGCTTTGGCATAGGTCTCTTGAATCGTGCCCTGCATGTAACCGATGACCTTGCCTTTGAGGGATTCGGCGGTGGGTTCAAGACCGGAATCCTTGCGGGTGACGATGGCGGTCGGGCCGGCATACAGGCGGTCGGAGAAATCGATCTGCTTTTTGCGCGCCTCAGTTACCGTCATCGACGACTCGATCGCATCGAACTTGCCGGCCTTGAGCGCAGGAATCAGCCCGTCGAAGTCGTTACTGACCCACACGCACTTGAGCTTCAGCTCGGCGCAGATTGCATTGCCCAGATCCACACCAAAGCCTTGCACGCCACCATCGGCGGTGGTCGATTCGAACGGTGGATAGCTTGGGTTGACGCCAAATCGCAGCTCTTTCCACTCTTTGGCGCTAGCGCCTGCCGAGCAGAACAACAACGCGAGTACCGGTAAGGCCAGCCATTTTTTGTTCATCTTCGTAAGTCCCGATTTATTTGGATTTATCGCGGCCAGGCACACGACCGAGCCACATTTATGGGCAGGAGCAGAGAGTCGATGCGGCATCCACCGCAACAGCGTTCTTATTGTTTTAAACCGGTGCGTCGCCACACCCCCACCCTGAAACCCTTGTCGCAGACGGCTTCAAATGGAACACCAGAATGCCAACAGAATGCTTGGGGCAGGTGTCGTAACGGCCCGCGCAGACAGCCCGGCTATGCTGATAAGCGGTATTCCACAGCCGAATCGGTCGTTTCCGGCACTTACCCGGCGATAACACCCTTCGAAGGGGCGAATGAACAGGGTTATCCTGCAAAAATGCACACCAGACCTGCAGTTATCCGGGTTGTACATGGCAAATTTGCACTGTTACGATCCGGCATCGTTCGCGCGCGAACACTTCTATAAAGAACAATAAAAGCAGGGAGTTAGTGATGACTGCTCAGGTTTCATCCCAGGCGATACGGTCCGTGGATGCCACGCAAAACGAAGTGCTGGCCGAGGTCCGTAACCATATCGGCCACCTGACCCTCAACCGCCCCGCCGGCCTCAACGCCCTCACTCTGGACATGGTCCGCAGCCTGCACCAGCAACTCGATGCCTGGGCCCATGACCCGCAGGTACATGCGGTGGTGCTGCGCGGTGCCGGTGAAAAAGCCTTTTGTGCCGGTGGCGATATCCGCACGCTGTATGACAGCTTCAAAAGCGGGCAAACCCTGCACCAGGACTTCTTCGTCGAGGAATACGCCCTCGACCTGGCCATCCATCAGTACCGCAAACCGGTGCTGGCGCTGATGGACGGTTTCGTCCTCGGCGGTGGCATGGGTCTGGTGCAAGGCGCGGATCTGCGGGTAGTCACCGAACGCAGCCGTCTGGCGATGCCGGAAGTGGCCATCGGTTATTTCCCGGATGTCGGCGGCAGCTACTTCCTGTCACGCGTTGCGGGCGAGCTGGGGATCTACCTGGGCGTCAGTGGCGTGCAGATCCGCGCTGCCGACGCGCTCTACTGTGGATTGGCCGATTGGTACCTGGAAAGCGACAGGCTGAGCCTGCTGGATCAGCGCCTCGATTACCTGGAGTGGCACGAAACACCGCTCAAGGACCTGCAAGGTCTACTGGCTGCACTTGCCGTGCAGCAACTGCCCGACGCACCGTTGCACGCCTTGCGTGGGGCCATCGACCACTTCTTCGCCCTGCCCGATGTGCCGAGCATCGTCGAGCAATTACGCGAAGTCACGGTTGCCGACAGCCACGAGTGGGCCCTTGCCACCGCCACTCTGCTGGAAAGCCGCTCGCCGCTGGCAATGGGCGTAACCTTGGAGATGCTGCGGCGCGG
Organism: Pseudomonas sp. GW821-FHT04C07; assembly: GCF_059420325.1. Taxonomy (NCBI): domain Bacteria; kingdom Pseudomonadati; phylum Pseudomonadota; class Gammaproteobacteria; order Pseudomonadales; family Pseudomonadaceae; genus Pseudomonas; species Pseudomonas sp. GW821-FHT04C07. The sequence goes on along the minus strand of NZ_JBWKTM010000002.1, from coordinate 219,079 downwards.
TCGCCAGCTGAGCCTGGAAGAGTGCTTTGCCCTGGAACTGCATCTGGACCGTCAGTGGTTCGAACGTGGTGACCTGATCGAAGGCGTGCGCGCCTTGCTGATCGATAAAGACAAGAACCCGCGCTGGAACCCGCCGACCCTGCAAGCCCTCGATGGCGAGCATGTCGCGAGTTTCTTCAGCGGTTTCGACATGAGTGGGAGCTGAGCCATGCACGACCTTGAATTGAGTGAAGAGCAAGTCATGATCCGCGACATGGCCCGGGACTTTGCCCGCCGTGAAATCGCGCCCCACGCCCAGGCGTGGGAAAAGGCTGGCTGGATCGATGATGCGCTGGTGGCGAAGATGGGCGAGCTGGGTTTGCTCGGCATGGTGGTCCCCGAGGAATGGGGCGGCACCTATGTCGACTACGTCGCCTACGCCCTTGCAGTGGAAGAAATCTCCGCTGGCGACGGCGCGACGGGTGCCTTGATGAGCATCCACAACTCGGTGGGCTGCGGGCCGGTCCTCAACTACGGCACTGAGGAGCAGAAACAGACCTGGCTGGCGGACCTGGCCAGCGGACAAGCCATCGGCTGCTTCGCCCTGACCGAACCCCAGGCCGGCTCCGAGGCCCATAACCTGCGCACCCGCGCCGAGCTGCGCGACGGCCAGTGGGTGATCAATGGCGCCAAGCAATTTGTCAGCAACGGCAAACGGGCCAAACTGGCTATCGTCTTCGCAGTCACCGATGCGCATCTGGGCAAGAAAGGCCTGTCGGCGTTTCTGGTGCCCACCGACACCCCGGGCTTTATCGTCGACCGAACTGAACACAAGATGGGCATCCGTGCCTCCGACACCTGCGCCGTGACCCTCAACCAATGCACCATTCCTGAAGCGAACCTGCTGGGTGAGCGCGGCAAGGGGCTGGCGATTGCCCTGTCCAACCTTGAAGGCGGTCGTATCGGCATCGCCGCCCAGGCCTTGGGCATCGCCCGTGCGGCATTCGAAGCGGCGCTGGCTTATTCGCGCGATCGGGTGCAGTTCGACAAGCCGATTATCGAGCACCAGAGCATCGCCAACCTGCTGGCGGACATGCACACCCGTTTGAATGCCGCCCGCTTGCTGATCCTGCACGCGGCGCGTCTGCGCAGTGCCGGCAAACCCTGCCTGTCCGAAGCCTCACAGGCCAAGCTGTTTGCCTCGGAGATGGCCGAAAAGGTCTGCTCTTCGGCCATTCAGATCCACGGTGGCTACGGCTATCTGGAGGATTACCCGGTAGAACGCTTCTACCGCGATGCGCGGATTACGCAGATCTATGAAGGGTCGAGCGAGATTCAGCGAATGGTGATTGCGCGAGAGTTGAAGAACTATCAGATCTGAAGGCTGAAAAGCATCGCGGGCAAGCCTCGCTCCTACGGGATTTAGTAACCTGTAGGAGCGAGGCTTGCCCGCGATGGCGTCGGTGAATCTTCTACATCACTTACCCTTGAACTGCGCCTCGCGCTTGGCGATAAACGCGGCCATCCCTTCTCTGCGATCTTCAATGGCGAACGCCGCATGGAACACCCGGCGTTCGAAACGCACGCCTTCGGACAGGCTGACTTCAAAGGCGCGGTTCACGCTTTCCTTGACCATCATCGCAATCGGCAGGGATTTGCCAGCAATCACCGCTGCAACTTTCAGCGCTTCATCCAGCAACTCATCCACCGGTACGATGCGCGCCACGATTCCGGCGCGCTCGGCTTCCACCGCATCGATCAAGCGCCCGCTCAGGCACATTTCCATCGCCTTGGCCTTGCCCACGGCGCGGGTCAGACGCTGGGTGCCGCCCATACCCGGCAATACACCGAGGTTGATTTCCGGCTGGCCGAATTTGGCGTTATCGCCGGCCAGAATGAAGTCGCACATCAGCGCCAGCTCACAGCCACCACCGAGGGCGAAACCGGCCACCGCGGCGATGATCGGTTTGCGACGGTTGGCCACTCGGTCGCTGTCGCTGAACAGATCGTCGAGGTAGATCTGCGGATAGGTCAGCTCGGCCATTTCCTTGATGTCGGCACCCGCGGCGAAGGCCTTCTTCGATCCTGTGAGCACGATGCAGCCAATCTCGGGGTTGGCTTCCAGGCCGTCCAGCGCCTGGTTCAGCTCACTGACGATCTGCGCATTCAAAGCATTCAGGGCTTGCGGGCGGTTGAGCGTGATCAGGCCAACCCGGCCCTGAACTTCCAGCAAAATCGTTTCATAACTCATGGATGGGCTCCTGCCTTAGAAAGAGTAGAGATACAGAGTCAAAGATTGCGTGAAATGACCATGCGCTGAATATCGCTGGTGCCTTCGTAAATCTGGCAGACGCGCACGTCGCGGTAAATGCGCTCCAGCGGAAAGTCGTTCAGGTAGCCATAGCCACCGAGGGTTTGCAACGCCGAGGAGCAGACCTTTTCAGCCATTTCCGAAGCGAACAGCTTGGCCATCGACGCCTCCACCAGCGCCGGTTTGCCGCTGTCACGCAGGGCCGCCGCGTAATGCACCATCTGCCGGGCGACAGCGATCTGTGTGGCCATGTCCGCCAGGCGGAAAGCCACGGCTTGATGCTCGATCAGCGTCTTGCCGAAACTTTCCCGCTCGCGGGCGTAATCGCGCGCGGCTTCAAAAGCTGCGCGGGCCATGCCCACCGATTGCGAGGCAATACCCACACGCCCGCCTTCGAGGTTGGCCAGCGCGATTCTGTAGCCTTCACCCTCCTCACCCAAGCGGTTGGCGACCGGTACTTTCACGTCTTCGAAAAGAATCTGGCAGGTGTCCGACGCGTGCTGACCGAGCTTGTCTTCGATCCGCGCGACCTTATAGCCAGGCGAATCGGTGGGGACGATAAACGCGCTGATACCGCGCTTGCCGGCACTCGGATCAGTCACTGCAAACACAATCACGATGCCGGCGTTTTGCCCGGAGGTGATGAACTGTTTGCAGCCGTTGAGTACGTAGTGATCACCGTTCAACCGGGCACGGGTTTTCAGGCTGCTGGCGTCGGAGCCGGCCTGGGGTTCGGTCAAGGCAAAGGCACCCAGCATCGCGCCGCTGGCCAATGGTTTAAGGAATTGCTCTTTCTGTTGATCGTTGCCGAACTTAAGGATCGGCACGCAACCCACCGAGTTGTGCACACTCATGATGGTCGAGCAGGCGCCGTCACCGGCGGCGATTTCTTCCAGGGCCATGGCGTAGGCCAGGTAACCAGTGTCGCAACCGCCCCACTGCTCCGGCACCAACATGCCGAAGAAGCCCAGTCCGGCCATCTCGCCGATGGCTTCCTTGGGGAAGCGATGTTCACGATCCCACTCGGCGGCGAACGGTTTCAGCCGTTCCTGGGCAAACTGCCGGGCCGCGTCGCTGATCTGTAGTTGTTCGTCAGTCGGGAGCATAAGGATTCCTTAGTACAGGACTTCAACAGCCATGGCCGTTGCTTCGCCGCCACCGATGCAGATGGCCGCCACGCCGCGATGCAGGCCTTTCTGGCGCAGGGCCGAAAGCAGCGTCACCAGAATCCGTGCACCGGACGCACCGATCGGATGGCCCAGGGCGCAAGCGCCACCGTGTACGTTGACCTTCTCATGGGGGATTTCCAGTTTGCTCATGGTCACCAGACTGACCACCGCAAAGGCCTCGTTGACTTCGAACAGTTCGACCTCATCCAGCGACCAGCCGGTCTTGTTCATCAGTTTCTTGATCGCACCCACCGGTGCCACCGGGAACAGGCCCGGCGTATCGGCAAACGCCGCGTGGCCGTGAATCACTGCCAGCGGTTTGAGGCCACGTTTTTCAGCCTCGGAGCGGCGCATCAATACCAATGCCGCAGCGCCGTCGGAAATCGAGCTGGAGTTGGCAGCAGTGACCGTGCCGCCTTCGCGGAACGCCGGTTTCAGCCCGGTAATCTTGTCCAGTTTGGCCTTTGGCGGTTGCTCATCGTCGCTGATCAGCTTCTGCTCCTTGCCGACCATCACCTGCAACGGCACGATCTCGGCGGCGAAACTGCCGTCTTTGATCGCCTGTTGGGCACGAGTCGTCGAAGCAATGGCAAATTCGTCCTGAACTTCGCGGCTGAAGCCGTTGGCTTCGGCGCAATCCTCGGCAAAGGTGCCCATCAGGCGGCCCTTGTCGTAAGCGTCTTCCAGACCGTCGAAAAACATATGGTCGATGACCTGGCCATGGCCCATGCGCAAGCCACTGCGGGCGCGGTCCAGCAGATAGGGTGCGTTGGACATGCTTTCCATGCCACCGGCCACCACCACCTCGGCGCTGCCGGCCAGCAGCATGTCGTGGGCCAGAATGGCTGCCTCCATACCGGAACCGCACATTTTGTTCAGCGTGGTGCAGCGGGTCGACTTGTCGAGCCCGGCGCCCAGCGCCGCTTGCCGTGCGGGCGCCTGACCGAGACCGGCCGAGAGCACGCAACCGAATAACACTTCTTCCACCGCGCCAGGTGCAACACCGGCGCGCTCGACTGCAGCGCGGATCGCAGCGGCACCCAGTTGCGGTGCGCTCAGGCTTTTCAGTTCACCCTGAAAACCGCCCATTGGGGTGCGGACGGCACTGACAATAACAATCGGATCGTTGGTAATAGTCATGATAAATCCTCCTTACTTGGCGGCCATGCGCAAGGCACCGTCGAGACGGATCACCTCACCGTTGAGCATGCTGTTTTCAATAATATGCCTAACCAGCGCAGCGTACTCCGAAGGTTTGCCCAGACGCGGCGGGAACGGAACGCCAGCGGCGAGAGAGTCGCGCACTTCCTGGGTCATGCCGGCCATCATTGGGGTTTCGAAGATCCCCGGAGCGATGGTCATCACCCGAATGCCGTAGCGCGCCAGTTCACGGGCGGCGGGCAAGGTCAGGCTGGCAATCGCGCCTTTGGAAGCAGCATAGGCCGCCTGACCGATCTGGCCGTCGAAGGCGGCGGCCGAGGCGGTGTTGATGATCACACCGCGTGAACCGTCGGCATCGGCTTCGCCGTCGGCAATGGCCGCGGCTGCCAGACGCAGCAGGTTGAAGCTGCCGATCAGGTTGACGTTGATCACCTGGCTGAAACTGGCCAGCGCATGAGGGCCGTTCTTGCCGAGAATCTTCTCGCCGCGCACCACGCCCGCGCAGTTGACCAGCCCGTGCAACCCGCCAAAGGCTGCGACCGTTGCCTTTACCGCAGCCTCGGCTGCCGCTTCCTGACAGATATCGGCCACGACGCTTTGCGCCTGTGAACCGAGCTTTTGCGCTTGGGCCGCCACGGCGTCGGCGTTCAAATCCACCAGCATCACCCTGGCACCAGCGGCCACCAGCATCTCAGCCGTAGCGGCGCCCAAACCGGACGCGCCGCCGCTGACGAGAAAAACCTTATTTTCGATCTGCATCGTTGTTTCCTTGGGTTCAAGCCTTGTGAGCCACGGCCTCTTGAGCCTTGGCGATTTCCTGATTGCGCAAGATAAAGCGCTGCAACTTGCCGCTTGGGGTTTTCGGCAGTTCGCTGACAAATTCGATTTCACGGGGGTACGAGTGCGCCGCCAGGCGCTTGCGCACGTGCTGGCGCAGCTCTTCGGCCAGCTGCGGCGCGGCACGGTATTGCGGGCTGAGCACGACAAAGGCTTTCACCAGCTCGGTGCGTTCCGGGTCGGGTTTTCCGATCACCGCCGCCTCGACCACCGCCGGGTGTTCAATCAGTGCGCTCTCCACGTCGAACGGGCCGACCCGATAACCCGAAGTGGTGATCACGTCATCGCTGCGGCCGACGAAGCTGATGCTGCCGTCCGGGTTCAGCTCCACGGTATCGCCGCTGAGGTAGTAGTTGCCTACAAATGCCTTGGTCGGCGCACCTTCATAGCCGGCGAACCAGCACATCGGTGACTGGGTGCGATCAATCGCCAGAATGCCCGGCTGCCCGGCCGGCAGCTCCTGGTAGTGATCATCGAGCACCACAATTCGGTGCCCAGGCGAGGCGAAACCTGCCGAACCGACATGCACCGGATGCTCCAGACCGTGGTGATTGCACAGCACCATGCCTAGCTCGGTCTGGCCGTAATGGTCGTGGATGACCACCCCCAGGTTATCGGCGAACCAGCGAATCACTTCCGGGTTCAGCGGCTCACCGGCGCTGCTGACGATACGCAGCTTGCCCTTGATCGAGCGGGCGAACTCATCACCGCCGGCGATCAGCAAGCGATACGCCGTCGGCGAACCGGTCAGGTTGGTAATGCCGTATTTGTTGATCACCCGGCAGGTGCTTTCCAGGGTGAACGGACCATCGTAGAAGGTGATCGGATGGCCCATGGACAGCGGGCCGGTAACGCCGAAATAGATGCCGTAGGCCCAACCCGGATCGGCAACGTTCCAGAAAGCGTCTTCCGGGCGCAGGTCCACTGCGTCACGGGTATAGCTCTGAAACGCGACAATCGCCTTGAGCGGTACGGCCAGCGCTTTGGACGGACCGGTGGTGCCCGAGGTGAACATCAGCAGGAAAGGATCGTCGCCGCTAAGCAGGACTGGCTCGCAGTCGGCCGAATAGTTGGCTTGCTCGGCCCAGAAACTGAAGTCACCGCGCACGATGCCCTGGCCCTTGGGCCCGCCCACGGTGACGATGGTCGGGCAGCCGGTCACTTCGGTGAGTTTGGAACGGTTAGCGGCGTCGGTCACCACCAGCGCTGCACCGGAGCTGCTCAGCCGATGCTCGATGGCTTTGGGGCCGAAGGCGGTAAACAACGGCTGGTAGACCGCGCCAATGCGCCAGGTGGCGAAGACTGTAATTAGCAACTCAACGTTACGCGGCAAGAGGCCTGCGACTTTGTCGCCCTTCTTGACGCCTTGGGCCAGCAGAAAGTTGGCGAAGCGCGCGGCCTTGTCCTGCAATTCGCTGAAGGTGTAGGTCGCACTGGTGCTATCGCGGCCCTCCCAGAACAACGCAATACGTCCCGGCAAGGCATGCCGGTCGCAGCATTCGACGCACGCATTGAGCCCCGCCAGAGTGCCCTTCAGGGCTTCATCGACAGTGTGTTGATAATCGAATTGTGCAGTGGCAGACAAGTAATCGCGCATCACCAGAATCCCTCGGTCTTTTTATTAGTAGGAACCGTGAAAAATCCTGGAAATACTCGCTCCGTGTGGGGTGCTGGGCAATGGTCAAAGCTATCAAGTTACGTGACTGGTTTGGCCAAGATTTGAAGGATTGATCGTTCCCACGCGGGAGCGTGGGAACGATCAAATGCCCGGGATTGAACCCTGACCACTTGCGAAACGCTTTTGGATCGTTCCCACGCTCTGCGTGGGAATGCCTCACTGGACGCTCCGCGTCCGCTTTGGCAGTGACGCGGAGCGTCACGGGCTGCATTCCCACGCGGGAGCGTGGGAACGATCAAGGTCTAAGGCCAAGTGCTGCGTCCTACCCCGCCTCATTCAAAATCAAACTCCGGTAATGCCCGGGATTGGACCCTGACCACTTGCGAAACGCTTTGTAGAACGAGCTGGCATCGGCAAATCCCAGCCGCGTGGCGATTTCGGCGAAGCTGATCTGCGGTTCGGCCAGCCAGAGTATCGCCAGCTCCTTGCGCACGCTGTCCTTGAGTCCTTGATAGGTCTGGCCCTCTTCGGCCAGACGGCGGCGCAAGGTTGAAGCCGACATGCACAGACGTTGCGCCAGGCTATCGGTTTCCGGCCAGTGTTCGGCGGGCAAGTGCCGCAGATCGTTCTTGATCCGGCTGGCCAGGCTTTCCGGGTCGCGATACTTGACCAGGATATTGGCTGGTGCATGAGCCAGAAAACGCTTGAGTTCATCGCTGCTGCGCTTGATTGGCAGATCGAGGCAATCCGCCGAAAAAATCATCCGGGTCCGCGGTCGGTCAAAACGCAGGTTCTCGGAAAACATCACCTTATAGTCGTCGCAAAAGTCTGGCTCCGGGCAACGCAGCTCAATGGCGAGAATCGGAATGCGCCGCCCGGCCAGCCAGCAGGCAACGCCGTGGACAATCATCCAGTAGGTGAAATAGGTAAATGCTCGCCGCGGTTCCTTATCGTCTTCGAGCAGGACGATTTCCGCCAGGCTCTGCTGATGAACAAGCTGTGCCGGCAAGCGTTCGAGCATCAAGGAAAGAAACTCCAGCCCCGACGCCAGGCTCGTCGCAAGCGTCGGTTGCGCCATGCTGGAACGACACAGAAACGCCAGGCTACCGGACCTCAGCTGGCGCGGATCCATACCAAAGAACTCATCGTCCAGGCGCCGGGCCAACAAGCGCCACAGCCGTGCATAGGCGGTGGCCGGTACGCGGGCGTCAGCGACCTCCAGCAGCATCGGATCGATCCCGACCTTGTGCAATACCTCATGCGTGGCGGTACCGGGCGCGCAACTCTGCAGCAGCGCTTCGCGCACGAGCTGGATGGAAATGGTGTCTTTTTCCGACATTGACGATTGCACTGCCCTGCGCAAATGAATGGGGCGGCCATCTTAACGTAGGCGCTGGCGCAGCCTGCGATCTTTTCGGCGCACCACAGAACCTTCTTTCGTTCAGCATCCGTTCAGGTAAATACCAATCAACCACATTTAGCAATGAGTATCATTATGTTACAAATTAGCCCCCATTAATCATTCTCAACACGGTGCTGAATGCTGGTTCCTTTTTTGATCATGCTGCGCGAAGGCATTGAAGCGGCGTTAATCGTTGGCATCATCGCCAGTTACCTCAAGCAAACCGGTCGTGATCAGTGGATGCCCGCCATGTGGATCGGTGTGTTCCTCGCCGCAGCACTGGCTTTTCTGGTCGGTGGCGGGCTGGAACTGGTCAGTGCCGAATTCCCGCAAAAACAGCAGGAACTCTTCGAAGGCGTGGTCGGCCTGATGGCCGTGGCCATTCTGAGTTCCATGGTGTTCTGGATGCGTAAGGTCGCACGCTCGATCAAGCATTCCCTTCACGCCTCCCTCGATCAGGCGCTGACCGGTTCCAGGCATCAGATCACGGCGCTGATCGTCATGGTGTTTTTCGCCGTCGCCCGGGAAGGCCTGGAAACGGTGTTTTTCCTGCTTGCGGTGTTCCAGCAAAGCGAAGGTCCGGCCGCACCGATCGGCGCCCTGTTCGGCTTGATCCTGTCGATTGTCGTGGGCTTTTTGATCTACACCGGCAGCATGCGACTGAACCTCGGGGCGTTCTTCCGATGGACCGGACTGTTCATTCTGGTGGTCGCCGCCGGGATCCTCGCCAGTTCGGTGCGTGCCCTGCATGAAGCGGGCCTGTGGAATCACCTGCAAACCGTGCTCTTCGATTTCAGCACAACCTTGCCAATGGATGGCCCGCTGGGCTCGGTGCTGGCCGGCATGTTCGGTTACCAGGACGCACCAACCATCAGCACCTTGGGTGTCTACCTGATTTATCTGGTGGTGACACTGGTGCTGTTCTTCGTTCCGGCGGCGCCCCGACCTGCGCCAGGCCAACCCTCTTCCGTTTCCGCTCAGTAAGGGCCTCCATGTCAAACCAAGCCTCTGCACAGGCCTCGCCACCCCGCGCCTTGCGCTGGGCAGTGGCCGGTTCAGTGATCGTGATGATCGCCGCCGGTGGGCTGTTCTTTTACGCGTCGAAAATGGCCGCCGCCAAGCGCCAGGCCAGCCACGACGAAATCACCGTCACCATCGCTCCCCACAGCTGCGAGCCGAATGTCCTGACCCTGCCTGCCGGACACGCCAGTTTTCGTATTCTCAATCGCTCTGATCGTGCCGTGGAATGGGAAATCCTCGACGGCGTGCTGGTGGTCGAAGAACGCGAAAACATCGCCCCGGGTCTGAGCCAGGTGATCAACGCCTATTTGCGGCCAGGCGATTACGCGATCACCTGTGGCCTGCTGAGCAACCCGCGCGGCACGCTGCACGTGACCCCGACCGCCGAGTCCGAAGCCAGCGCCAAGGCGCGTCCATCGATGGTGGCGTTTATCGGCCCGCTGTCGGAGTTCCGGGTTTACTTGAGCCGCCAAAGCAGCGCATTGATCACCGCCGTCACAGCCCTTGAACAAGCGATAGCATCCGGTGACCTGAGTCAGGCTCAAGCGCTGTATGTGCCGGCCAGCGCCGCTTACCAGCGCATTGCACCGGCCGCTCAGCGCCTGGCCGAGCTCGATCGGGCGATCAACGCTCGCGCTGACTACTTCGAGAAACGCGAGCAAGACACCGGCTTCGTCGGCTTGCACCGCATCGAATACGCACTGTTCCAACAACGCTCTGTCGATAACCTCACGCCCGTTGCCCAGCGCTTGCTCAGCGATGTCACCCGGCTCAAGCAACAGCTGATGGCGCAATCGCTGCCACCTGAGCAACTGGTGAATATCGTTACCCGGAGCATGCGCAGCATTGCCGAGGTGCGCGGCAGCAGCGGTGAAGAAGAACGCTACAGCCATAGCGACCTCAACGGTTTCGCCGCCAACCTGGAAGCGACGCGCAAAGTCGTCGACCTGTTGCGGCCGTTGCTGGCCAAGTCCGCCGCCGGGCTGCTGACACAGATCGACAGCGCCACCACCGCACTCGATGCCCAGTTCAATGATTTGCGCATGACAAACGGTTACAGCACCTACGACAGCGTCGGTGCCGATCAGCGCGTGCGACTTGCCAACAAGGCCAAGGCTCTGGCCGATGTACTCGATGGAATCGATCCCGCCCTTGGCCTTTCCGGCCTGTAGTAGAAGACCAACACACATGAACGACTCAAATCATTTCTCCGCCCAGCGTCGCCGCGTTTTGCTCGGCATGGGCGCCGCTGGCGTGGCGTTGGCCGGCAGCACGTTGAGCTGCCCGGCCATGGCCGCCAGCCCGGCGCAAGTCACCGAAGCACCGAGCAGTGAGAAAACTCACGATCGGCACGATTTTCATGGCAAACATCAGACCGGCATCGTCACCCCGCGCCCATCTTGCGGCATGCTGGTGTCCTTCGATGTGCTCGCCAGCGACCGCAAGGACCTGGAGCGCTTGTTCCGCACCCTCAACGAACGCATTGCATTCCTGATGAGCGGCGGTCCGGTGTCGCAGGTCGACCCGAAGCTGCCGCCAGTAGACTCCGGAATCCTCGGGCCAGTGGTCACCCCGGACAACCTGACCATCACCGTGTCGGTCGGCGAATCGCTGTTCGACGAGCGTTTCGGCCTGAGCGGGGCCAAACCCAAGCGCCTGATCCGCATGGTCGGTTTCCCCAACGACGCCCTTGATCCCGATAGCTGCCACGGCGACTTGAGCCTGCAGTTCTGCGCCAACACTGCCGACACTAATATCCACGCCCTGCGCGACATCGTGAAAAACCTTCCGGACCTGCTGCTGGTGCGCTGGAAACAGGAAGGCAGCGTGCCGCCACAAGCCCCTGTACGCCCCGGTGAACCTGCGCAAAGTGCGCGCAACTTCCTCGGTTTCCGTGACGGCTCGGCCAACCCCGATTCCAACGACAGCAAGAGCATGGACCAGATCGTCTGGGTCCAGCCCGGCAGCGATGAACCGGCCTGGGCGGCCAACGGTAGCTATCAGGCGGTGCGGATCATCCGCAACTTCGTCGAGCGTTGGGACCGCACGCCGCTGCAAGAGCAGGAAAGCATCATCGGCCGGGTCAAAACCAGCGGTGCACCGATGGATGGCCAGAAGGAAACCCAGGTCCCGGATTACGCCAAAGACCCCCACGGCAAACTGACCAAAATGGATGCGCACATCCGCCTGGCCAACCCGCGCACCGCGGCGACTCAGGCCAGCCTGATCCTGCGCCGGCCCTTCAACTACTCCAACGGCGTGAGCAAGAACGGTCAGTTGAACATGGGTTTGTTGTTCATCTGCTACCAGGCCGACCTGGAGAAAGGCTTTATCACCGTGCAGACCCGGCTCAATGGCGAGCCCCTGGAGGAATACCTCAAGCCGGTGGGCGGCGGTTATTTCTTCACGCTGCCTGGCGTGACCGGCGACAAAGACTTCATCGGTCGTTCGCTGCTTGACGCAACACACCCCAAAACCACGGCTTAACCCCTAAACACAATAACCTTCTCGGAAAAGTCCCATGAAAAAGACGCCTCTTGCTTTGTTGCTGACCCTTGGCCTGCTCCACACTCCTCTCTCGGCTTTCGCTGCAACCGCGCCGCTGGAGCTGGTAGGACCGATCTCGGATTACAAAATCTATGTCACCGAACAGCTCGACGAAATGGCCAGCCACACCCAGCAGTTCACCGACGCGCTGAAAAAAGGCGACCTGGCCACCGCCAAAAAGCTCTACGCGCCGACCCGGGTTTACTACGAGTCGATCGAGCCGATTGCCGCACTGTTCAGTGACCTCGATGCGTCCATCGATTCGCGTGTCAACGACCACGAAAAAGGCGTCAAGGCCGAGGACTTCACCGGTTTTCACCGTATTGAATACTCGCTGTTCTCCGAGAACAGCACCCAAGGTCTCGGTGAACTGGCCGACGGCCTGAACAAAGACGTCAAAGAACTGCAGACCCGCGTGGCCGGCCTGACCTTCCCGCCAGAGAAAGTGGTGGGTGGTGCCGCCTCGCTGCTCGAAGAAGTCGCTGCGACCAAGATCGCCGGCGAAGAGGACCGTTACAGCCACACCGACCTGTATGACTTCCAGGGCAACATCGATGGTGCGAAGAAAATCGTCGAGCTGTTCCGTCCGCAGTTGGAGAAACAGGACAAAGCCTTCATCGCCAAAGTCGACAAAAACTTCACCAGCGTGAACACGATTCTGGCCAAGTACAAAACGGCTGATGGTGGTTTCGAGACGTACGACAAGGTCAAGGAAAACGACCGCAAAGCGCTGGTCGGTCCGGTTAACACCCTGGCAGAAGATTTGTCGACGTTGCGTGGCAAGCTGGGGCTCAATTAAGAGCAATTGCTTCAGCGTCGCCTGAACCGACGCCTCGCGGGCAAGCCTCGCTCCTACAGGTGTTGTGCGTTTCCTGTTCATGGATCGTTCCCACGCTCCCGCGTGGGAATGCAGCCCGTGACGCTGCGCGTCACATCCAGAGCGATTGCTACGCGGCCACGGAGGAGTTCCCACGCATAGCGTGGGAACGATCAGTCGCCCCCCCTGCGTATATCTCCCTATTCATGCACTAATAATGTTGATCGCCTGTTGGCCTGCCGCCAGACAAAGGGTTCCCGGCCAAGCCTTACAGAATGCGGTAGAGCAAGCGCTCGATCCGCACCCGGCTGACCCGACGCAAAAACTTGCCGACCGCTGGCGGGTAGTCCGGCAGGGTATCAAGCTGCTGAAAATGTTCGATGCGACTGGTGTTGCGAAAAATCTCCGCCAGTTCAGTCTGACGCGGCTCCATCAGCTCGTTTTTCGGGTCATCGATCAGCAAGGCGTTTTCCAGATCCAGGCGGAACGCGCGCGGGTTGAGATTGTTGCCGGTCAGCAAGGTGTAACGCTGATCGATCCACATGCCCTTGAGGTGGTAGGTGTTGTCGCCGTCGCGCCATAGATGCAGGTTCAACTGACCGCTGTCGATCACCGGCTGATGGCGTTTGGCGAAACGTCGCAGGCTGATTTCGTAGAGATACGGCAGCGCCGCAATCACCTTGAACGGCTCACTCGGCGGAATGTAGAAGTCGTTGGCGGTCTTGTCGCCAACGATGATGTCGATTTTCACCCCACGTGCCAGCGCCCGGTTGATTTCTCGGGTCACCGCCAGCGGCAGGTTGAAATACGGCGTACAGATCGTCAGTTGCCGGTGAGCGTTGGCGATCAACTCACAGATCACCCGGCTCAAGGGGTTGTTCTTGCCGACCCCGAGCAGCGGGCTGACCGACAAACCGCCCTTGTTGACGCTACCGAAAGTGGTGTCGTAAGCGGCGTGCTTCAGACGGCTGCGCAGATCACCAATGTCATTGCGCAGGCTGCGGGTACTCGGCAGATTCGGCAGGTCCAGGCGGTGAACCGCTCTGGAGGCGATCAGGCCGTGCTCGATCAGGTGCTGCATGGAGTTGGCCAACGCGCCACACTGCAGCAAGTGGTAACGATCAAAACGGTACTTGTCGAACTTGTGCAGGTAGACGTTATTCAGACTGGCGCCACTGTAGATCACACAGTCATCGATCACGAAGCCCTTGAGGTGCAACACACCGAACAGCTCGCGGGTCTGCACAGGCACACCGTACACCGGCACTTGGCTGGCATGAGCGCGGGTCTGGGCCTGATACCAGGCCGAATTGCCCGGCTGCTTGCCAGCACCGATCAAACCGCGCTGAGCGCGTAACCAGTCGACCACAACCACCACCTCAAGTGTGGGCCGAGCGGTTTTGGCAGCGTGCAAGGCATCGAGGATTTCCTGGCCGGCTTCATCCTGCTGCAGGTACAGCGCCACGATATAAATGCGCTGCGTAGCCTGGGCGATTTTCTCCAGCAGACAGCGGCGAAACTCTGCGGCGCCAGAGAGGATGGTGACGGCATCTGCAGTCAGCGGAAAACTGCGCAGTTTTGGCAGCAGGGAGCGTTTGAAAAGCGACGGCATAAGGCTCGCAAGAGGTCGAATCCAAAGAGCGGATGAGCTTACACCATTGATCGTTCCCACGCTCTGCGTGGGAATGCCTCATTGGACGCTCCGCGTCCGCCGTAAATGTCACGCAGAGCGTCACAGGCTGCATTCCCACGCGGGAGCGTGGGAACGATCATCGCTGATAAAATAACCTATTGACTAAGAAGAACGATCGTTCTACTGTTGGCCGCATGAACGAAATCACTAGCAACGAAACGCGCGACATCATTCTGGATGTCACCGAAAAGCTGATCTACAAAAGTGGCATCGCTGCCACCGGCATGGATCTTCTGGTGAAAACCGCCGGTGTCTCCAGAAAGAGCATTTATCGCTACTTTGCGAACAAGGACGAACTCACCGTCGCCGCCTTGCAGCGCCGTGATGAACGCTGGATGCACTGGTTCCGGACCGAGGTCGACAAGGCCCCGACCCCGGAGGCGCGCCTGCTCAATGTGTTCACCGTACTCAAGGGCTGGTTTGCCAGCGAAGGCTTTCGCGGCTGCGCGTTCATCAACACCAGCGGCGAAACCGGCGACCCGCAGAACCCGGTGCGCCTGGTGGCCAGAGAACATAAACAGAAGCTGCTCGACTACCTGTGCAAGCTCTGTACAGAACATGGCGTGCAAGACCCGCAGGAGCAGGCCAGACAGCTGCTTATCCTGATCGATGGCGCCATTACCGTTGCTCTTGTCATGGGCGATCAGAGTGCCGCCGATAATGCGCAATGCATGGCGCGAAAGTTATTGGACCTGTGATTGTTTTAAACAAGACAGCACCTGCTTGAACTTTATCTTTCTCTGGAGACTTTAAATGTCATCTAACGCTGAAGTTCGTCCGCCACTTCCACCTTTCACCCGTGAGTCGGCCATCGAAAAGGTTCGCCTGGCCGAAGACGGCTGGAACTCCCGCGATCCACAACGGGTGTCCCTGGCGTATACCCTGGACACTAAATGGCGTAACCGCGCCGAGTTCGCCAACAACCGCGAAGAAGCCAAAGGCTTCCTGACCCGCAAATGGGCCAGAGAGCTCGACTACCGGCTGATCAAGGAACTCTGGGCCTTTACCGATAACCGCATTGCCGTGCGTTACGCCTATGAATGGCACGACGACTCCGGCAACTGGTACCGCTCCTATGGCAATGAAAACTGGGAGTTCGACGAATACGGGCTGATGTCCAACCGGCACGCCAGCATCAACGACATGCCGATCAAGGAAAGCGACCGCAAGTTCCACTGGCCACTGGGTCGTCGCCCGGATGAGCATCCGGGGTTGTCTGATTTGGGGCTGTAAGCAGCCACTTCCTGTGGCTTACCTGCCCCCTTGTAGGAGCGAGCTTGCTCGCGATGGACGTTAACGATAACGCGTGCTTTCTGAATGAACGCGTCGCCCTTGAGTCCATCGCGAGCAATCGAGCGTCGACCGGCTGCTCCTACATGGTCCGCGCACGACCTGTGAGTGCGGACTTTGCCCGCGAATGCTCTACGACGGTCGCTGCAAGTGAAACATAGGGGTAAGATACCGGCCTTTCGCGCAGCCTCTTCTGCGCCCCGCCGAATAAGTCGATCCCATGCCTTTCGAACTCAGCGTAGACCTCGTCACCCTCGCCATCCTTGTCCTTGTTGCCTTCATCGCCGGTTTTATCGATGCCATCGCCGGCGGTGGCGGCTTGCTCACCACCCCGGCCTTGCTCACCGCCGGTTTGCCGCCGCACCTGGTGCTGGGCACCAACAAGCTCAGTTCCACCTTCGGCTCGGCCACCGCCAGTTTCACGTTCTACCGGCGCAAACTGTTCCACCCGCGCCAGTGGATGCACGCGGTTGTCGGAACGTTGGTGGGGGCCCTGGTTGGCGCAATTGTTGCGCATTACATGCCGGCCGAGTGGCTGAACAAGATGCTGCCGGTGATCGTCTTCGCCTGTGGTGTGTACCTGCTGTTTGGCGGCACGCCGAAAGCGCCGCTGGACAGCGACGCGCCGATCAAAAAGAAGTGGCAGTCGACCCAAGGCTTCGGCCTGGGTTTCTACGACGGTGTGGCCGGCCCCGGCACCGGTGCGTTCTGGACTGTCAGCAGCCTGCTGCTGTACCCCATCGACCTGGTCAAGGCCAGTGGCGTGGCGCGCAGCATGAACTTCGTCAGCAACATCGCGGCGCTGTCAGTGTTCCTGTTTTCCGGTCAGGTGGACTGGATCATCGGCCTGAGCATGGGCATCTCGGTAATGGTTGGGGCGTTCTTCGGCGCGCGCACCGCCATCAGCGGCGGTGCGAAGTTCATTCGCCCGGTGTTCATCACCGTGGTGCTGGGCTTGACCGTGCGCCTAGCCTGGCAACACTGGTTCAGCATGGCCTAAACGGCGCGCCACGTAGAGATCGATAAGGTAGCGGGCAATCGAGCGTGACGCCGGCAACGGCGGCAGCGCGTGAATGTTGAACCACTGCGCATCTTCGATCTCGTCTTCCTGCGGCACGATTTCACCGCCGGCGTACTCGGCATGGAAACCGAGCATCATCGAGTGCGGGAACGGCCAGCACTGGCTACCGACGTACTGGATGTTCTTGACCTCGATCTGCACCTCTTCGCGCACTTCACGAATCAGGCAATCCTCGGCCGACTCTCCAGGCTCGGCGAACCCGGCCAGAGTGCTGTAGACCCCGGGGACAAAGCGTGGCGAGCGGGCCAGCAACACCTCATCGCCGCGGGTGATCAGCACGATCATGCTCGGTGAAATCCGCGGGTAATGCCGCAGGTCGCATGGCTCGCAGTACATCGCCCGTTCGCGTGGAAGTTGCTGCATCGCCTGACCGCAGTTGCCACAAAAGCGATGTTCGCGTGCCCAGGTGCCAATTTGCGCGGCATAACCCAGCACTTTGTAGACGGTGTGATCCCCCTCGAGCATGAACGCCCGCAGACCTTGCCAGCGGCAACCCGGCACCTCGGAGGCGCTTTTGAGCTCCAGCAGGTAAACCGGTTCGCCGTCCAGATGGCCAATACCATGTTCTGCCAGAATCGACAGCTCCTGACGTTTCAGCCATTCGCGCGGGAACAGCGCGCCGTTGTCATCGAACAAAAACCCGTCGCTGCTGCGGGCCACGGCCCAGCCGCCGGGAACGTCGGTATCGAGTACTGCGGTGGTCCAGCGTAAAGTCATTTTTTATCAATCCAGAAATTCGGGTTTCTGCTTGCTCATTTGCGCGGCCATGGCCAAGCGTAGATCAGCGGATTGCAGCATGGCGGCGTTCCAGGTCGCGATGTATTCCAGTCCGTCGTTGATGCTGTGATCGCGCATGTAACTGATCATCTCTTTGGTCCCGGCAATCGCAATCGGCGACTTGGCGGCAATTTCCCGGGCGATGCCCATCACGCCTTCGAGCAGGCTGACCGCATCAGGGTAGCTGCGGTTGACCAGGCCAATGCTACGCGCTTCTTCGGCACCGATGGTACGTCCCGTGTAAGCCAGTTCACGAAGCATGCCGTCACCAATGATTCGCGGCAACCGTTGCAAAGTGCCAACATCGGCAGCCATGCCCATGTCGATTTCCTTGATCGAGAACTGCGCGTCTTCGGCAGCGTAACGCATATCGCAAGCCGCGATCAGATCGATGGCGCCGCCCAGGCAATAGCCCTGAATCGCCGCCAGCACCGGTTTGCGGCAGTTGTCGACGGCATTGAAAGAGGCTTGCAGTTGCAGGATCTTGCGCCGCAGCAGTCGCGCGTTACGGCCGACGTCCTTGCCCAGCTCGTTGGCCACCGAAGCCAGCATCATCAGGTCGATACCGGACGAAAAGTGCTTGCCCGCGCCGCTGAGCACCACCACCCGGACTTCATCAGTGTCATCGATCCACTGGAAAATCTCGATGATCTCGGTCCAGAACAGCGCATTCATCGAGTTGATCTTTTCCGGACGATTTATCTGCACATGGGCGATATTGTCCGCCAGTTCGACGCGAAAGGCTTGGTATTCGGACATGACAGTAATCCTTACCGGGGCTGGAAAATGAGGGCCAGACTATAACAAGCCATCGCGGTTGGCAGTAAGGCAGCGCATCGGCCAAATGCGGGACTCTCGGGCCTGTACGGCCCCCTGTAGCAGCTGGCGAAGCCTGCGTTCGAGCGCGCAGCGGTCGTAGAATCAGACTCTGCATTTCTCCAGGCTAACCGCGATAACCGAACTACGACCGCTGCGCTGCCGAACGCAGGCTTCGCCAGCTGCTACGGGGATATGCACCGATATTCAGGCAGGCATGAATAATTAACCACCGTCAGGTGTTCTCTCTGTAGGTTCTTCAATACCTAAATCCCACCGATCGGAGCATCGCTGATGAACACCCGCCTCGCTATTTTCACCACCCCGCTGCTGCTCGCCGGTTGTCTGGCAGCGGCGTTATCCAGCTCCCTGGTAATGGCCCATGGCGATGAATCCGCCCCGGCCAAACCCAACTGCCCGAAAGGCAAGGTCTGGGACACTCGCAGCAAAGGTTGTGTGGACCAGCAAAGTAGCCTGACCCCGGATGCAGACCGCACCGATTATGCGTTCCGTCTGGCCAGGGACGGTCGCTATGAAGAAGCCCTCGCCCTGCTCGACACCCTCAAACAACCGAACACCGCCAAAGCCCTGAACTACCGCGGCTACGCCACGCGCAAACTGGGGCGTACCGACGAAGGCATTGGCTACTATTTGCAATCGGTCAAACTCGATCCGCACTATGCGCAAGTGCGTGAATACCTCGGCGAGGCCTATGTGATCAAAGGCCGGCTGGATCTGGCGCAAGAGCAGTTGCAGAGCATCAAGTCGATTTGCAGCACCACCTGCGAGGAATACAAGGACCTGGCCGAAGCCATCGCCGACTCGTCGAAAACCTGAAAAACCTTCCAACAACAATAACGGAGGCCGCTATCGCCGGCGATCAGACAATACGAGCAGAGCTGGGCCAGCATCTGGCGCGTTTATGGCGTTATGGCCTGGTGTTGTCTCGGCAACGGCACGTGGCTGAAGACCTGGTGCAGGCCACCTGCGTGCGGGCGCTGGAGCGTGCCGGGCAGTTTGTGCCGGGCACGCGCATGGATCGTTGGTTGCTGAGCATCCTGCATTCGATCTGGCTCAACGAGGTCCGCGCGCTGCGGGTGCGCCAGGGTCTGGGGTTCGTCGAAGCGGACAGCGTCTTGTCGTTCGATGGTGAACACGCAGCGCAGACCCACGTGCTGGCCGCACAAGTGATCAAACGCGTCGATGCCTTGCCTGAGGCGCAGCGCGAAACGGTGTTTCTGGCCTATGTCGAGGGTCTGTCTTACCGGGAAGTCGCCGAGGTCCTCGCGGTCCCCATCGGCACCGTCATGAGCCGTCTGGCTGCCGCTCGTTTGAAGCTGGCCGAGCATCCGCCCCTGCACTCAGTGCCCACCACCTCGACAGGAGAACGGCGATGACTGACCAGCGCTCGCAACAAGGACCATCGGATGAACTGCTGGTGGCCTACCTCGACGGTCAGCTGAGTGCCGAGGACCGGGACCGGGTCGATTTTGCACTGTCTAATGACGAAACCCTGGAACAGCGTCTTGAGTGGCTGTCGCGCAGTGATCTGCCCTTCCAGAGCGTCTATGCGGATTTACTCGATCAGGCGCCCCGGGACCGGCTGGCCGCAATACTCAACATCTTGCCGTCGCCGGCGACCAGCGCTGCGTTGAGCCGACGCCATTTCATCGCGGTTGCAGCAGGTTTTCTGGTTGCAGGCATCGCGGCCGATCGGCTGTTTCTCGGATCCACGCCCAAGGTTGAAACCAACTGGCGTGGATTGGTGGCTGACTACATGGCCCTCTACACCCCGCAAACCCTGGACAACCTCCCCGACGACGAAGCGTCTCAACGCGCACAGTTAAAAACCATCGACCAGCGCTTGGGACTGGCACTGGAACCGGCACAACTGGTGCTACCGCGACCTGTACTCAAACGCGCGCAGTTGCTCGAATACGATGGTGTGCCGATTGCCCAGATCACATACCTGGACCCGATCCACGGTCCGTTGGCGCTGTGCATCACCCGCTCAAAAAACGCCACTCGCCCTCCCGCGCAAGAGCAACGGCACGGGATGAATATCGTCTACTGGTCCGAAACCGATCACGCCTACATGGTCATCGGCCATAACCCGACAGCGGAGCTTGAGGCCATGGCGCAGCTATTTAGAAGCCGATTCAGCGCTTGATCACAGTTGGCACTATGCTTGGCATCTTACTTCCAGGGAGGATCCCGGCATGACAACCACCACGGTTCAATGGAAATCACTCGGTACACCCCGCAATCGCAGTGTGCTGTTGGTCATCGACGTGCAGAACGACTTTATTCCCGGCGGCCAACTGGCGGTGCCTGAAGGGGATGTGATTGTTGCGCTGATCAATCGCATTGCCAGCCACTTCAAACAAGTGGTCATCGCTCAGGACTGGCACCCGGCCGGACATGCCTCGTTCGCCTCCAGCCACCCGGGGTGCAAGCCTTACGACAGTGTTCAGCTGCCTTACGGTGCGCAAACGCTCTGGCCTGATCACTGTCTGCAAGCCAGCCACGGTGCCGAGCTTCACGCCGACTTGAATCTGCCCCACGCGCAACTGATCATCCGCAAAGGCTGCAACCCTGACATCGACAGCTATTCGGCCTTTGTCGAAGCCGATCGCACAACCACCACCGGACTGGCCGGTTATCTGAAAGCGCGCGGGATCGACACGGTCTATATGGTCGGACTGGCGCTGGATTTTTGTGTGATGTATTCGGCACTCGATGCGCGAGCGGCCGGGTTCAACGCCTTTGTTGTGGTGGATGCCTGCAGAGCGATTGACAGGGACGGCTCGCTGGCCGCTGCCACGCAACGGATGCAAACGGCGGGCGTGCGGTTGATCACCGCAAACGATGTGGAGAGTGCGACGGCGTTTTTGTGAGAGATCCTGGGGTCAAGGTTTTGATCGTTCCCACGCGCAGCAAAGGAATGCCGCCCTGGACACTTCCGTCCGGCTGTGACGCAGAGCGTCACTGGATGCGTTACCACGCGGAGCGTGGGAACGATCAGTAACCCGGCACTGGATTAAGGTTGTTCACTCCAGCACCGGCAACCACAACCTGAATCGCGCCCCGCCCAGCGGTGAAGTCTCGGCCGTTAGGGTGCCGCCCTGGGCTTCCAGCGCCCGGCGGCTGATGGCCAGGCCCAGGCCAAAGCCTCCGGTGGCGCGGTCGCGGCTGCGGTCCAGTCGATAGAAGGGTTCAAAGATCCGTTCGCGCTCGCCGTCGGGAATGCCAATGCCGTCGTCGTCGACCCAGATTTTGCAGCCTTTGGGGCATACCTCAACCCCCACCTGAATTCGCCGCTCGCAATAGCGCATGGCATTGCGCAACAAATTCTGGATCGCCCGAGCGGTCAACCGCGGGTCGAGGGTAAAGCGCTCAAGCATGCCATGCAGCAGGACATCGATCACGATGTCCGGGGACTCCTGCTCCTCATCGACGCTACCCAGAATGCTGTCGATGAACTCATCGAGGGACACCTCCACCTGTTCAGGCACCTGCGCCGGATTTTGCAGGCGGCTGTAGGACAGCAGCTCCAGCACCAGCTCATCCAGCTCGCGGATATGCGCTACCAACCCCTGCAAGCGCTCGCGGCTGGCCGCCGGCAAGTCGTCGGAAAGCGCCAGCGCCAGGCCAAAGTCGAGCCGGGTCAGCGGCGTGCGCAGTTCATGGGACACGGCGTTGAGCAGATCGCGTTGCTGGTTGAGCAGGTTTTCAATATCACCGGCCATGGTGTCGAACACATTGGCCAGGCTACCGATATTGGAGCTGGCCAGGATTTGCGTGCGCTCACTCAAATGGCCCTTGCCGAAGCGCTCGGCGGTGCCACTCAAACGTTCCAGATCACGCCAGTGCGCACGTAGCCAGAACAGCAGGCAGGCCAGCAACGCTGCGACGATCAGCACGTTCATGCTCCAGTACAGCAAGTTGACGTCCAATGGGTCCGGCGGAACGATCAGCTTGACCACCCTCTGCTCATCCAGTGGCGCTACGGTCAACGTGCGCCAGCCCCAATCGCCCAGACGGACCACTTTCTCGCCACGCTGCAAACGCTCGGTTTCGTAGGCGCTGAAGTCCGGGTCGTCGTTGCGCACCAACGCCACCTGCAACGGCCGGAACTGCTGATCCATTTCGGTTGCCAACGCCTGCCATTGCTCGGCCGGCACCGCGTGAAACTGTTTGACGATCAGGTTTTGCAGACCGCGGGACTGGTCCAGGTTGTAGTTCACAAAGCGCTCATGGAAAACCTTGATCACCAGGTCCGGGATCAGGTAAATCGCCGCGCTGAAGGTGACGATGGTGATCAGGTACAACCGAATCAGCGTTCTCAGCATCGGCTCAGCATTCCCACTCGGAACGACTGAACAAGTAACCCTTGCCCCACACCGTTTTGATTTTGCGTGCTTCACCGGCGTGATCGTCGAACTTGCGCCGCAGCTTGGAGATGGCCACGTCCACCGAGCGGTCGGTGCCGTTGAACTCGATGCCACGCAGGCGTTGCAGGATCTGATCGCGGCTCAGGACTTCACCGGCATGCCGGGCCAGCACCACCAGCAGGTTGTACTCGCCGCTGGACAGCTCCACCAGTTGCTCACGCCAGGTCACGCTGCGTTCCGACAAATCGATGCACAGGTTGCCCATCAAAATACGGTCGCTGGCCGTTTGCGGCTCGCTGAGACTGCTGCGCCGCAGCAAGGTCCGCACCCGCGCCAGCAGCACACGCGGCTCGCAGGGCTTGGTGACGTAATCGTCGGCACCCATTTCCAGGCCCAGCACCTGATCGTGGCTGTCGTCGCGGGCGGTCAGCATCAGAATCGGCAACGTCGCCGAATCGGCCCGCAGCAAGCGGCAGACTTGCAGCCCGTCGAGGCCCGGCAGCATCAGGTCGAGGATCACCAGATCCGGTGGATTGACTCGCGCACGCTCACGCACCTGGTCGCCGCGGCTGATCACACTGACCTGATAGCCATTGCGTTCCAGGTAGCTGGCGATCAGTTCGCAGAGCGTGGTGTCGTCTTCGACCAGGAGGATGTTGGGCATGGGTGTTTCCAGAAAGTGCTGTGGTGACTGTTAGTCCGTCTTCGCGGGCAAGCCTCGCTCCTACAGGAACGGTGCAAAACCGTAGGAGCGAGGCTTGCCCGCGATCGACCGCGAAGCGGTCGCAAAGGATATACGCCCTGGCGCACCCGCGAGCAAAACCTTCACACAATTTCACAGAGCACCTACAAAGCTTCACCGCTACCCCCGACGACTCCCCGTAGCATGCCTGAGTCATTATTGGGGTATTCACATGTCAAAGAACCTGTTTGCAAAGCTTGGCCTGATTGCATTGGCATTGACGCTGAGCGCTTGTGACAAGTCCTCCACCGCCGAAGAACAGCCACCGCTGGCCACGGTCCGGATCGAAACCCTCCAGGCGCAGCCACTGTCTATCAGCAGCGAACTGAGCGGACGGATCGCCGCGCCGCGGATTGCCGAAGTGCGGGCGCGGGTGGCCGGCGTCGTGCTGCAACGCACGTTCCGTGAAGGTTCCGACGTCAAGCAAGGCGACGTGCTGTTTCGCATCGACCCGGCGCCGTTCAAGGCCGACCTCGACAGCGCCCTGGCCAGCCTGCGCAAGGCCGAGGCCAATGCGTTCCAGGCACGCTTGCAGGAGCAGCGTTACAGCCAGCTGGTCGAAGGCAACGCCATCAGCGGCCAGGATTATGACAACGCCCGAGCCAGCGTCCGGCAGACGGCTGCCGATGTAGCGGCCAATCAGGCCGCGGTACAACGGGCCAGACTGAACCTGGGCTACGCCACGGTCACCGCGCCGATTTCCGGGCGCATTGGCCGGGCACTGGTCACTGAGGGCGCACTGGTCGGGCAGAACGAAACCACACCATTGGCGCTGATCCAGCAACTGGACCCGATCCACGCCGATCTGACCCAGTCGACCCGTGAGCTGAACGACCTGCGCCGCGCCTTCCGCGCCGGGCAGTTGCAACAGGTCGGGCAGGATCAGGCCCGCGCCACCTTGATTCAGGACGACGGCAGCCTTTACCCGCTGCCGGGCAAATTGCTGTTTGCCGACATCAGCGTCAACCCGGGCACCGGCCAGATCATCCTGCGCAGCGAGTTCCCCAATCCGGACCTCGATCTGCTGCCGGGCAGCTTCATCCGCGTACGTCTGGAGCAAGCGGTCAACCCACAAGGCATCAGCGTGCCGCAACGGGCCATCCTGCGTGACAGCGCCGGTATCGCTCAAGTGCTGCTGGTGGACGCCGAGCAGCGGGTCAGTCAGCAACCGGTGCAGCTTGGTCAGGAGCAGAAGGATCGCTGGATTGTCACCAACGGCCTGAAACCGGGCGACCGCATTGTCATCGAAGGCCTGCAACATGCTCGCCCCGGAGAGAAAGTGCAGATCGACGACACCCCTCTTCCACTCGCCCAGGTTTCTGGCCAGTAGCTAGCAACAGCCCCCAGGACGCACCTCCCATGCCGCAATTCTTTATCGACCGCCCGATATTCGCCTGGGTGGTCGCGTTGTTTATCCTGCTGGCCGGCGCCCTGGCCATTCCGCAATTGCCGGTGGCGCAGTACCCCAACGTCGCGCCGCCGAAAGTCGAAATCCACGCCACCTACCCCGGCGCATCGGCGCAAACGGTGGACGAAAGCGTGGTCAGCCTGATCGAGCAGGAGCTCAACGGCGCTGACCATTTGCTGTACTTCGAGTCCCAGAGCAGCCTGGGCAGCGCCACCATCACCGCGACTTTTCAGCCCGGCACCAACCCGGAGATGGCCCAGGTCGACGTGCAAAACCGCCTTAAAGCGGTGGAGCCGCGCCTGCCACAATCGGTCACCCAGCAGGGCTTGCAGGTCGAAAAAGTTTCGGCCGGGTTCCTGCTGCTGATCACCCTGACCTCCAGTGACGGCAAGCTCGACAATGTGGCGCTCAGCGACTACCTGGCGCGCAACGTGATGAACGAGATCCGCCGCCTGGATGGCGTCGGCAAAGCGCAGCTGTATGGCGCCGAGCGGGCCATGCGAATCTGGATCAATCCACAGAAGCTGATTGGCTTCAACCTGACCCCGGCCGATGTCAGCGCCGCGATTACCGCGCAGAACGCCCAGGTCTCGGCCGGAAGCATCGGTGACTTGCCGACCCGTTCGACTCAGGAAATCACCGCGACGGTGCTGGTCAAAGGCCAGTTGTCGACGCCCGAAGAGTTCGCCGACATCGTGCTGCGGGCCAATCCCGACGGTTCGACCGTGCGTATCGGCGACGTTGCCCGGGTCGAGGTCGGCAGCCAGGAATACCAATTCTCCACCCGCCTGAACGGCAAGCCGTCGACCGCTGTCAGCGTGCAGCTGTCGCCGGGTGCCAACGCCTTGAGCACCGCGACGCTGGTGCGGGCGAAGATGGACGAACTGGCACGGTATTTCCCGCTCGGCGTGGAGTACAAGATCCCCTATGACACGTCCCCGTTCGTCAAAGTCTCGATCACCAAAGTGATCTACACCTTGGGCGAAGCGATGTTGCTGGTGTTTGCGGTGATGTTTGTGTTCCTGCAAAACATCCGCTACACGCTGATCCCGACGCTGGTGGTACCAGTGGCGCTGATGGGTACCTTTGCGACCATGCTGGCGCTGGGTTTCTCGATCAACGTGCTGACCATGTTCGGCATGGTACTGGCCATCGGCATCCTGGTGGACGACGCCATCGTGGTGGTAGAGAACGTCGAGCGAATCATGGCCACCGAGGGCCTGTCGCCCAAAGAGGCAACGCGCAAGGCGATGAAGCAGATCACCGGCGCAATCATCGGCATCACCCTGGTGCTGGTGGCGGTGTTTATCCCGATGGCGTTCATGCAGGGCTCGGTGGGGGTGATCTACCAACAGTTCTCACTGTCGATGGCCACCTCGATTCTGTTCTCGGCGTTCCTCGCCCTGACCTTGACCCCGGCGTTGTGCGCCACGTTGCTCAAGCCGATCGCCAAGGGTGAACATCACGCCAGGGGCGGGTTCTTCGGTGGGTTCAACCGACGCTTCGAGCAACTGAGCGACGGCTATCAACGCACGGTGGTCTACGCGCTCAAACGTAGCGGTCGTTATCTGTTGATCTACGGCGTGCTGTTGATCGGCCTGGGGCTGTGTTTCAGTCGCCTGCCCTCCTCGTTCCTGCCGGTGGAAGACCAGGGTTACACCATCACCGACATCCAGTTGCCACCCGGAGCGAGCAAGAACCGCACGGTGCAGGTGGTGGAGCAGATCGAAGCGCACAACGCCACCGAGCCCGGAGTGGGCGACAGCACGGTGATCCTCGGCTTCAGCTTCTCCGGCAGCGGGCAGAACGCGGCGCTGGCCTTCACCACGCTCAAAGACTGGTCAGAGCGTGGCAGCGACGACTCCGCCGCCTCAATCGCTGACCGGGCCAACATCGCCCTCAGCCAGGTCAAGGACGCGGTGGCTTACGCGGTGCTGCCGCCGCCAGTGGACGGTCTCGGTACCTCCAGCGGTTTCGAGTTCCGTCTGCAAGACCGTGGCGGCGTCGGCCATGCCGCGCTGATGCAAGCGCGTACCGAACTGCTGGCTGCGGCCGAGAAAAGCCCGATTCTGGCCAACGTCCGGGAAAGCGCCTTGGCTGAAGCGCCGCAAGTGCAACTGGAAGTCGACCGCAAGCAGGCCAACGCCTTGGGTATCTCCTTTGCCGATATTGGCAATGTGCTGTCCACCGCAGTGGGCTCGGCTTACATCAATGACTTCCCCAATCAGGGCCGGATGCAACGAGTGGTGGTGCAAGCTGAAGGTGATCAACGCAGTCAGGTGGCGGACTTGCTGAACATCCACGTGCGTAACAACGCCGAAAAAATGGTGCCGTTGTCGGCCTTCGTCCAGGCCAACTGGACTCAGGGCCCGGCGCAGTTAACGCGCTACAACGGTTATCCGGCCATCAGCATTTCCGGGGAACCGGCACCGGGTCACAGCACCGGTGAAGCCATGGAAGAAATCCAGCGGCTGGTGGCGCAACTGCCCGCGGGCCTGGGCCAGGAATGGACCGGATTGTCGTTGCAGGAGCGCCTTTCCGGCGCCCAGGCACCGATCCTGCTCGGACTGTCGTTGCTGATTGTGTTCCTGTGCCTGGCGGCGCTGTACGAGAGTTGGTCGATTCCCACCTCGGTGTTGCTGGTGGTGCCTTTGGGAGTGCTCGGTGCGGTGTTGGCGGTGACTGTGCGTGGAATGCCCAACGACGTGTTCTTCAAAGTCGGGCTGATCACCATCATCGGTCTGTCGGCGAAGAACGCGATCCTGATCATCGAGTTCGCCAAGAGCCTGTATGACGAAGGCCACGACCTGATCGACGCCACGGTGCAAGCCGCACGTCTGCGTCTGCGCCCTATCGTCATGACTTCGCTGGCGTTCATCCTTGGCGTGGTGCCGCTGGCGATTGCTACAGGCGCAAGTTCCGCCAGCCAGCAAGCCATCGGCACCGGAGTCATCGGCGGGATGATCACCGCGACCCTGGCGGTGGTGTTCGTGCCAGTGTTTTTTGTGGTGGTGATGAAGCTTGTGAAGAAGCGGCATAAGGCGGATTGAGCCGCTTTTTGTAGCAGCTGGCGAAGCCTGCGTTCGAGCGCGCAGCGGTCGCAAATCGGTGATCGGGGTCTTTCAGGAGGATCTCGGTCGCACCTTTTACGACTGCTTCGCCCGAGCGCGGACCGAGCCGAACGCAGGCTTCGCCAGCTGCTACAGGGTTCTCTATTCAGCCACATGCTAAGGTTCGTCAAAGCCCCGCCGCAGAGAACAACCATGCCGCACCTGGTCCGCACCCATCCTCGTTTGACCGCCGCTGCCCTGCTGGGTGTGGTGGTCAGCATTCTGGCTCCCGCCGATTCGGTTATCAGCAAAACCCTCTTTGGCTGGAACGCCGGGGTCTGGACTTACCTGGCGCTGATGTTCTGGCTCACCGTGCGTTCACGGGCCGATGACGTGAAACGGATCGCCGAGGTCGAAGACGAAAATGCCGGGCTGGTGCTATTGCTGGTGTGCATCGCAGCGATTGCCAGCCTCGCGGCTATTACCTTCGAACTGGCCGGCAGCAAAGACCTGGACACCACCCACAAACTCTTGCGCTACGGCTTCACCGGGTTGACGGTGATCGGCTCATGGCTGCTGATCGGGGTCATTTTCAGCGTGCATTACGCCCGGCTTTATTACACCTGGGGCGGCAAGGAGCCGGCCCTGCGCTTTGCCGAGGGCCTGGTGAACCCCAACTACTGGGACTTCCTGTACTTCTCCTTCACCATCGGCGTCGCGGTGCAAACCTCGGACGTCGGGATCGCTACGCGGGGGCTGCGCAAGATCGTCCTGGCGCAGTCGCTGATCGGCTTTTTGTTCAACACCGCGATATTGGGTTTCTCGATCAATATTGCGGCGGGGTTGTTTGGGTGAAAGAGCGCCTGCAGTTCTTCGATCACGGAACTGCAGGAAGACGCCCCCGGAAAGTCAGCTTTTGATTTCAACGACTATTGAAGCCGGCTCGGAAGCATTCCCGAAAGCATCCAAAGCACAAACCTCAAATGAGTACGAACCGGGAAACAAATCGACGGCGGTGTAGTGGGCAAGCGGTGTGCTGTCGAAATATTCGTGATTATTGTAGATGACATAGCCACACATACTGACGTCGTCCGTTGACTCCTCCCAGGCCAGTGTCACTGAATCGAATGTCGAAGCAATTTCACGCAAGTTTTCCGGGACACTGGGCGGCGTGACGTCCTTGGGTTCATAGACAAGAGTGGCCGGTTCGGATAACTGCCCATAATAGTCAAAGGCACGCACTTTGATTGAGTATTCAACGTCAGGGATCAGCTTGGACAACGTAATTGCGGCCATAAAAAGCACATCTACATAGTGCTCGTCATTGATCATGATTCTTGCACCCGTCGTAACAGCTTCCTCCTCCACGGATGACCACTCCAGTTTGGCTGAAGTAGATGTCAGGGGCGTGATACGCACTTCTTTTGGTGCAGAGGGTGGAGGTTTTGGCGCCTGCCCGGTGGTTTTGAACACTGTGATTCCGCTGAGAGCAGAAAGGTTTCCATCTTTGTCCCGCGCGCGCACGAAAACATAGTGATAGGCACCGCTGGTCAACCCATTGAGAGTGTGGCGAGCATCCGGGGCAAGAGGAATAAGAGGAAAACCATTCCGGTAAACTCTATAACCGGTCACCCCTACATTATCGCTCGACGGCTCCCAGGTCAGTCTCGCCGAAGTGTCTGTGATATCGCTGACAATGGGGGCGCCGGGTTTACTCGGAGGTACATCGTCAGTCAGCGTCCTCTCCAGTTCGGTCGTTAGGGAGATGGAATCATCAAGTCGAGCATAAACCGCAAAGTTGAAGCGATGTGGGGCAGGACCAGGCGATAGATCGGCCAGCTTGAAGTTGTAACCTACACGACCTCGGCCAGTGGTGAACACTTTGCCATTGATGGAGACCACATGAGTCGGATACTTCCCGAAATTCGGATCCCAGGCCAGCCTGCAGAACCCGTTGAGATGGCTGAACCTCAAGTTTGCCGGCGGACTCAACAAGGTTCTAAACGTTACGGAGGCGGGCTCGGATCTGCCGGCCACATTAAGAGCATAAACCTCAACAAGATAGTCGGTATGATTTTTCAGGTGCGTGAGAGTGACATGGAGTTGCTCGGTCTGCGTGATGACGGAACCGTTGAGACAAACCTGGTAGAGGATGTTACTGCCAATTGATGGAGCCCAAGTCACTGTCGCCGACGTGTGAGCTCTGTTGCTGACCACAGGCGTGCCCGGTCTGGTTGGAGTACTGAATACGACTATTGAAGCCGGCTCGGAAGCATTCCCGAAAGCATCCAAAGCACAAACCTCAAATGAGTACGAACCGGGAAACAAATCGACGGCGGTGTAGTGGGCAAGCGGTGTGCTGTCGAAATATTCGTGATTATTGTAGATGACATAGCCACACATACTGACGTCGTCCGTTGACTCCTCCCAGGCCAGTGTCACTGAATCGAATGTCGAAGCAATTTCACGCAAGTTTTCCGGGACACTGGGCGGCGTGACGTCCTTGGGTTCATAGACAAGAGTGGCCGGTTCGGATAACTGCCCATAATAGTCAAAGGCACGCACTTTGATTGAGTATTCAACGTCAGGGATCAGATTATCCAACACTAGATTACAGCCAGATAAAAAAATCACATCTTTATAGTACTCGTCATTGATCATGATTCTTGCGCCCGTCGCGAAGGACTCTTCCTCCACAAATGACCATTGCAGTTCGGCATCAGTAGATGTCAGGGCAGTGATACTTGCGTTTGGAGTCGAGGGTGGAGGCTTAGGCGCCTGCCCTGTGGTTTTGAACACAGCCCTTTCGCTGAAAGCAGAGACGTTTCCATCCTTGTCCCGTGCGCGCACATGGACATAGTAGTAGGCACCGCTGGTCAACCCGTTGAAAGCGTAGTGAGCATCCGGGGCAAGAGGAACAAGAGGAAAACCATTCCGGTAAACTCTATAACCAGTCACCCCTACATTATCGCTCGACGGCTCCCAGGTCAGTCTCGCCGAAGTGTCTGTGATATCGCTGACAATGGGGGCGCCGGGTTTACTCGGAGGTACATCGTCAGTCAGCGTCCTCTCCAGTTCGGTCGTTTTCGAGATGGAATCATCAAGTCGAGCATAAACCGCAAAATTGAAGCGATGTGGGGCAGGACCAGGCGATAGATCGGCCAGCTTGAAGTTGTAACCTACACGGCCTCGGCCAGTGGTGAACTCTTTGCCATTGATGGATACCACATGAGTCGGATACTTCCCGAAATTCGGATCCCAAGCCAGCCGGCAGAACCCGTTGAGATGGCTGAACCTCAGGTTTGTCGGTGCACGCAACAAGGTGTTGAACCTGAGAGAGGCGGCGCTCGACATGATGCCAGAGGTATTAACTGCACGAACTTTAAAGTGAAAGTCAGTATGATCTTGCAGGTGCGCCAAAGTGAAATGGAGTTGGTCGACCTCCCCGACGAGGGATCCATTGAGATAAACTCTGTAACGGACTCCGTTGCTGGTTGATGCAGTCCAACTCAGCGATGCACTATCGGCCGTTAGCCTTGTGAGCCTGAGCGCTTTCGGTTTGTTCGGGGGGGTTAAATCGTGGGTTACGACAGTGATCGACTGCGAGAGCGCAGGAGGCATACCCGCAGTTCTGCGCGGCTGAACCTTAAACGGATATGCAACTTCAGGTATCAAGTTCCTGGCAATGTGTTCACGCGCAGTGGTTTGAACAGTTTCCCTACCCGGACAGGTGATTTCGTAATCACGCAGACCCGACGAATCGCTGGGAGCATCCCATGTTAGCCGGGCCTCGGACCAACTTCTCCCCGGGTTGCGGAGATTGCGTGGCTGTGTCGAGGCTGGATCGAGTGTAACGGTGGCCAGTAAAGGTTCCGATTCACCATTCGCGTCAACTGCAGTCGAGTACTGAAGATGGCGCTTCGCTTCGTCGTCCGGATTCATTTCACTACTCCACTGTGAATGGCGCTCCTGGCGAGGAGTCACGTACAGGGTAATTACAGGCCATTGATACTTTCGACGCCACTAACAGATCTGCTAGTTGCGTTCCGGGGTGTTCTATGCCGGTCTCCTGGTTCTAGACCGTGGGTTCCGTCCATCGGCTAACGGCACGGGTAATCAGTGTCGCCACAGTGCAAAATCCTGTCGCCGCAGAGCGCTTTGGCGCCTGACGTGCTGCGTAAGGTGATGGCACGGTGCATAAAGACGCCGAACCCACAATAAACGACCTGCCGAGCGAGACTTCTCACATGAAAAGACTGTTCAACCGTTGTCTGTTGATTCTCTCCGGTACCGCACTGCTAACCACCAGCGTTATGGCCAACGAAGCGCCGTCCTGCAAAACCGTGCGCATGGGCGTGGTCAACTGGACGGACGTGATCGCCACCAGCGGCATGGCTGACGTCTTGCTAACCGGTCTTGGCTACGACAGCAAGCAGACCAGCGCCGTGCAGCAAATCGTCTTCGCCGGTATTCGTGACAAGCGGCTGGACATCTTCCTCGGTTACTGGAAACCGGCGATGGATCAGAACATCGCACCCTTTGTCGCCGCCAATCAGCTCAAGGTCATGGACAAACCCAGCCTGGCCGATGCCCAGGCCACCCTGGCGGTCCCCGAATACGTTGCAGCGGCCGGGCTGAAAACCTTCGCCGATATCGCCAAATTCAAAGACCAATTGGGCGGCAAGATCTACGGCATCGAGCCCGGCAGTGGCGCCAATACCACCATCAAGACCATGATCGAAACCAATCACTTTGGCCTCGGTGGCTTCAAACTGATCGAGTCCGGTGAAGCCGGGATGCTTGCCGCCGTCCAGCGGGCAGTGAATCGCAAGGAGTTCGTGGTGTTCGTCGGCTGGACTCCGCATCCGATGAACATCAACATGAAGATGACCTATCTGACCGGCAGCGAGGACGTCTATGGCCCCAACGAAGGCGCCGCGACGGTCTCCACCGTGACCGCACCGGACTACGCCCAGCGTTGCCCGAACGTCAACCGCCTGCTGGAAAACCTGACCTTTACCGCCGCGCAGGAAAGCCAGTTGATGGTGCCGATCATGGCCCGCAAGGCGCCTCAAGATGTGGCCAAGCAATGGCTGCGCGAGCACCCGGAGGATCTGCAACGCTGGCTGGCGGGTGTGACCAGTGTGGATGGCAAGGATGGCGTCGCTACCGTACAGGCCAGTCTGAAACCTTGATGCCCAACTGAGTGCCGTATGACCGATTACCCGCTCTCTCCCGAACTTCTTGAGTTCGTCGAGAAAACCTTGAGTTTCAATAGCCTGGATAGCAGTTTTAAAGGCCTACGTGAAGCTTATAGCCGCATGTGCCGGGCGTTCACCCCGCCCCGGCCTGCGGGGTTGGCCGTGACGGAATTGCGTTTGAATGACGTACCGGTGCGCGCTTACTGCCCGACCACTGCGATGCCGGCCGGCGGCTGGCCGTGCATCGTCTACGTGCACGGCGGCGGCTGGGTCGTCGGTGACCTGGACTCCCACGACTTCATCACCGCCGAACTGGCAGCCCGACTTCAGGTGCTGGTGCTGGCGGTGGATTATCGGCTGGCTCCAGAGCATCCGTTCCCGGCAGCCTTTAACGATTGTCTGGCGGTGTGGCGAGCGCTGGACAGTGATGGTTGCCCGTTTCAACTGGACCTTGAACGGCGCGTTGTGGTTGGAGACAGCGCCGGTGGCAATCTCGCTGCCGCGTTGTGCCTGGCGTTACGAGACGCCCATGAGCCGTTACCTGCTGCGCAGGTGCTGATCTATCCAGGGCTGGGCGGCGATGCGAGTTTGCCGTCACGCAGTGAATGCGCCGATGCGCCGTTACTCAGCACCAACGATCTGGATTGCTATCACGCGCTGTATTTACCGAGTCCAACGCAGCGTTCGCCCTATGCCATGCCGTTACTGGCAAACGACTTCAGCCGTCTGCCACCAGCGTTTATCGCAGTGGCGCAGTTCGATCCATTACGCGATGACGGCGTATGTTTCAGTGATCGGCTGAACGCGGCCAACACGCCCGCCTTGCTTTATCGAGGTCAGGGGCTGGTCCATGGCTGCTTGCGGGCGCGTGGTCTTGCCGTTGAAGTTGATGAGCTTTACGAGGCACTGTTTGAGTATTTGCGCGGGTTTCCTGGAACCCATTGTGGCGGGGAGGCTTTGTTGTAACGGCCGGTCGACGCTCGATTGGTCCGGGCGGCGTTCCGACGATGGACTCAAGGGCGGCGCGTTTATTCAGAAAACACGCGTCATCGTTAACGTCCATATCGCGAGCAAGCTCGGCTCCTACAAAAAGCTGCGTTCGCTTAACTGAACAGCATTGTGCTCCTACAGGGCATTGGGGCTTGTCCCCTCGCCACCGCCACAATTTTCTAATTCCTTTCCTTCCCCCTCTTGACGACCTATCAGGTTCTGGTGTCTTCTGAAACCGGTTTCAGCGAAGTCTCATGACCGCTGCTTCCCAATAATTCCAATAAGAAGGTCGTACACCGTGAACAGTTTTTCCGCCGCCCAACGCAGCCGCGTCACCATGCTCGATGTCGCCGAACGCGCCAGGGTCTCCAAGGCCAGCGTGTCGCGCTTTATCGGCGAAGACCGCGCCTTGCTCTCCGATGCCATTGCCTTGCGCATCGAACAGGCGATCAGCGAGCTGGGTTATCGCCCGAACCAGATGGCCCGAGGACTGAAACGCGGGCGCACCCGCCTGATCGGCATGCTGGTGGCCGATATCCGTAACCCTTATTCGATTGCCGTGATGCATGGCGTGGAAACCGCCTGCCGTCAGCACGGCTACAGCCTTGTGGTGTGCAACACCGACCGCGATGACGAGCAGGAACGTCAGCATTTGGCGGCGTTGCGCTCCTACAACATCGAAGGCCTGATCGTGAACACCCTCGGCCATCACCTGGATCAATTACGCGAACTGCACGATGAAATGCCCATGGTGCTGGTAGATCGCAAGGTCGACCAGTTGCACAGCGATCTGGTCGGCCTGAATAACCCCGCCGCGGTCCACACCGCCCTCACGCACCTTGAACAACAAGGTTATCGCGATGTGTTGATGGTCAGCGAACCCTATGACGGCACCAGCTCGCGGATCGAACGGGTCAGCAGCTTCACCGCCGAGATCGCACAGCGCCCGGCCCTGCTCGGCAGGGTTGTCGAGACCGGTGCCGAGCTGACCGCACGCCTGCAAGCCTTTCTCGCCACGCCCGGCCCCGGCCCGAAAGCCCTGTTCTGCGCCAACGGCATTGCCGCGCTGGCCAGTACCCGCGCGCTGCGTGAGCTGGGTTGCGGACTGTTCGAGGATGTGGGTTTGATCGCCCTGGATGATCTGGACTGGTACCCGCTGGTGGGCAGCGGAATCACCGCCCTCGCCCAGCCCACCGAAGCCATCGGCGCCAGTGCTTTTGATTGCTTGCTCAAGCGATTGCGCGGGGATGACGGGCCGGTTCGGACGCTGGATTATCCGGCGCAGTTGATTGTTCGTGGGTCGACGCGAGGGGTTTGCTGACTGACAGGCCTCTTCGCGAGCAATCGAGCGTCGACCGGCTGCTCCTACAGGTTCAGCGCTGTCCTTGTAGGAGCGAGCTTGCTCGCGAAGAGGCCCTCACAGACAACACAAATATCCGATCAGCATCATTCAAATTTTTTTGAACCTTTTTTTTGCACAAAAAATGAAACCGGTTTCAGAGGTCAATAACCATGAATCAATCACCCGTTTCCATCAGCCTTTCCAGCTACGGCGCCGAGCTGGTTCGGCAACGCGGGCAACTGGCATTCGTCGAGTTGCTGGCCAGCGCCGGAGCCAGGCGCATCGAGTGGCGTGAAGAACTGCTCACCGCCGAAGACCCGCGCGAACTGACCCGAGCCATCGAACAACAGGGACTTGAGGCGGTGTTTTCTTCGCCGCTGGAACTCTGGGTGGCCGGGCAGTCGCAACCCAACCCACTACTGGCCGCGACCCTGAAACGGGCACAGTCCTTCGGCGCACGATGGCTGAAAGTGTCCTTGGGTTACTTCACCGACAACAACGACCTGCACAGCCTTGCGTCCTGCCTGGCACAGCATCCGGTCCAGTTGCTGGTGGAAAACGATCAGACCTTACAGGGCGGACGCATCGAGCCGTTCCAACGGTTCTTCGCTCAGGTCGAGCAACACAAGCTGCCGGTGCAGATGACCTTCGACATCGGCAACTGGCAATGGCAGGACCAATCAGCCGCCACCGCCGCACGCTTGCTGGGCCGCCATGTAGGTTACGTGCATTGCAAGGCTGTCACGCGCAGGGCCGACAGCAAATTGGTGGCGATACCGCCCAGCCCCGGCGACCTGCATCTATGGGAGCAACTGCTGCAGCACATGACCCAAGGCGTAACCCGGGCGGCGGAATACCCGTTGCAAGCCGATGACTTACTGCAATTGACCACCGAGCATGTCGCCGTCCTGGCCCGACTGGGTCAATCACGGCTGGAGAGCGCCCATGTCTGAGATCGATATTCTGTCGTTCGGCGAAACCATGGCCATGTTCGTCGCCGAGCAAACCGGTGAACTGGCGCAGGTCGGGCACTTTCACAAACGTATCGCCGGGGCTGACAGCAACGTCGCCATCGGCTTGTCGCGGCTGGGGTTCAACGTGGCCTGGCTGAGCCGGGTCGGCGCCGATTCCCTGGGGCGTTTTGTGGTCGATACGCTGCAAGCCGAGGGTATCAACTGCGCCCATGTCGAGGTCGATCCGCTGCACCCAACCGGCTTTCAATTCAAATCCCGCGAAGACGACGGCCGTGATCCGCAAGTGGAGTACTTCCGCCGGGGCTCGGCCGCCAGTCATCTGTCGATCGAAGCGATCCGCCCGCAACTGCTGCAAGCCCGTCACCTGCATGCGACGGGCATTCCGCCGGCGTTGTCGGCCACGGCCCGCGAACTGTCTCGCGAGCTGATGACGCAAATGCGTGCGGCCGGGCGCAGCGTTTCCTTCGATCCCAACTTGCGGCCGGCCTTGTGGGCCAGCGAACAACAGATGATCACTGAAATAAACAAGCTGGCCGCCCTCGCCCACTGGGTGTTGCCGGGGTTGAGTGAAGGCCGCTTGCTCACCGGCTTCGAAGACCCGGCCGACATTGCCGCGTTCTATCTGGACCACGGCGCCGAAGCGGTGGCGATCAAGCTCGGCGCTCACGGCGCTTACTACCGTACTCATCAGGATCAGGGTTTTGTCGAGGCCGTGCCGGTTGAAAACGTCGTCGATACCGTCGGTGCCGGTGATGGTTTTGCAGTGGGCTTGATCAGTGCGCTGCTGGAGAACTACAGCGTCAGCAATGCGGTGCAACGCGCCAACTGGATTGGCAGTCGTGCGGTGCAGAGCCGCGGGGATATGGAAGGGTTGCCGACCAGGGCTGAGTTATCTGCTGCCCTTGATGGCCCCAATCGCGGGCAAGCCTCGCTCCTACAGAGGAAGCGCTGAATCAACCCAATCGGGTGTGCCTGCGCCGCCCCTGTAGGAGCGAGGCTTGCCCGCGAAGAGGCCATACCAGTCACTGTAAAACTTGAAACAACCCCGTTACCTGCTGCGACAAAAACAACAAGCTCAGGAGCACCATCATGCAAACGTCCAAACTCGCCACCCGCCGCTGGTGGTACATCATGCCCATTGTGTTCATCACCTATAGCCTGGCGTATCTGGACCGGGCCAATTACGGCTTTGCCGCGGCCTCCGGGATGGCCGCCGACCTGATGATCACGCCGGGACTGTCGTCGTTGCTCGGCGCACTGTTTTTCCTCGGATACTTTTTCTTCCAGATACCGGGGGCGATCTACGCGCAGAAGCACAGCGTGAAGAAGCTGATTTTCGTCAGTCTGATTCTCTGGGGCGCCCTGGCGACACTGACCGGGATCGTCTCCAACGCTTACATGCTGGTCGCCATCCGCTTCTTGCTCGGGGTGGTCGAAGCCGCAGTGATGCCGGCGATGCTGGTTTATCTCTGTCACTGGTTCACCCGCGCCGAACGCTCGCGAGCCAACACTTTTCTGATCCTCGGCAACCCGGTGACCATGCTCTGGATGTCGGTGGTGTCCGGCTATCTGGTGCAGCACTTCAGCTGGCGCTGGATGTTCATCATCGAAGGCCTGCCGGCGGTGCTCTGGGCATTTATCTGGTGGCGTCTGGCCGATGATCGTCCGGCCCAGGCCAAGTGGCTCAGCGATACCGAAAAGCAGGACCTGCACAGTGCGCTGGCCGCCGAACAGGTCGGGATCAAAGCGGTGAAAAACTACGCCGAGGCCTTCCGTTCGCCGAAGGTGATCATCCTCGCGCTGCAGTTTTTCTGCTGGAGCGTTGGCGTCTATGGTTTCGTGCTGTGGCTGCCGTCGATTCTCAAGCACGCGGCACAGATGGACATGATCGAGGCCGGCTGGCTGTCGGCGCTGCCTTATCTGGCCGCGGTGATTGCGATGCTCGTGGTGTCGTGGGGCTCGGACAAGATTCAACGGCGCAAGCGCTTCGTCTGGCCGCCGCTGCTGATCGCTTCTGTGGCGTTCTATGGCTCCTACGCCCTGGGCGCCGAACATTTCTGGTGGTCATACACCTTATTGGTAATCGCCGGGGCCTGCATGTACGCGCCTTATGGACCGTTTTTCGCCATCGTCCCGGAAATCCTCCCGGCCAACGTTGCCGGTGGCGCCATGGCCTTGATCAACAGCATGGGCGCCCTTGGTTCTTTCGGCGGCTCTTATCTGGTCGGTTACCTGAACAGCTCCACCGGTTCGCCCGGTGCTTCCTATCTGTTGATGAGCGGCGCGTTGCTGCTGTCGGTAGTGCTGACGATTTTCCTCAAACCGGGAGCCAGTGACCGAGCGCAGCCCAAGGTCTCGCCAAGACGTCCTCTGGCCGCACACTCCTGAATTGAACTGAAGGTGAACACGATGAAAAAGCACGTCGTCCTCTACAAGAAACTCTCGCCAGAACTGATGGCCCGTTTGCATGAACAGGCACAGGTAACCCTGATCGACAAGCTGGACAGCGACGGTTTGATGCGTCTGCGCGATGCCTTGCCCAGTGCCCAGGGTTTACTCGGAGCCAGCCTGCGTCTCGATGCCGACTTGCTCGATCTGGCGCCACAGCTGGAAGCCGTCGCCAGCGTCTCGGTGGGCGTCGACAACTACGACATCGACTACCTGACACGGCGCAACATTCTGCTCAGCAACACCCCGGACGTGTTGACCGAAACCACCGCCGATACAGGCTTCGCATTGATCCTGGCGACGGCCCGGCGAGTGGTCGAGCTGGCCAGTCTGGTCCGCGCCGGGCAATGGAATCAAAACATCGGGCCGATGCATTTTGGCAGCGACGTACATGGCAAAACCCTTGGCATCATCGGCATGGGGCGAATCGGCGAGGCGCTGGCTCAACGTGGGCATTTCGGCTTCGGCATGCCGGTCATTTATCACAGTCATTCACCGAAACCGACAGTGGAGAAGCGCTTCAATGCGCAGTACCGCAGCCTTGCGCAGTTATTGCAGCAAGCTGATTTCATTTGCCTGACCTTGCCACTGACGGCCGAAACCGAAGGTCTGATCGGCGCTGAGCAGTTTGCGCTGATGCGCCCGGAAAGCATCTTCATCAACATTTCCCGGGGCAAGGTGGTCAATGAAGCCGCGCTGATCGAGGCGCTGCAACAGCGGCAGATCCGCGCGGCCGGGCTGGATGTGTTCGAACGCGAACCACTGGGACACGACTCACCGCTGTTACAGCTGAACAACGTGGTGGCGACGCCGCACATTGGCTCCGCCACCCATGAAACCCGCGAGGCCATGGCCCGTTGCGCGGTGGACAATCTGCTGGCGGCACTGGCCGGCGAGCGGCCGGCGAATCTGGTGAATGGATCGGTGTGGGAGAAGCGATTGAAGGTGGTCTGACCAATATGATCGTTCCCACGCTCCCGCATGGGAATGCAGCCCGTGACGCTGCGCGTCACAAGAGCGGACGCGGAGCGTCCAGTGAGGCATTCCCACGCGGAGCGTGGGAACGATCTGACGATCTGAATCAAGCCGACGGCCGCTGTTCCTGCAAATCCGCCACACACCGCACGATCCGCCGACACGCCTCGGCCAGGCGCCGCTGATCCACCACCAGGCCAATCCGGATATGCCCCGCCGCGCTGGGGCCGAACGCCTCGCCGGCGAGCACCGATACGCCATATCCCTCCAGCAGGCGCTCGGCAAATACCTGGGCGCCAAGCCCTGTTTCACGAACATCGACCATCACAAACATACCCCCGTCGGGCGTCACGGCAGTGATACCCGGGCAATCGGCCAGGCGTGCACAGACCAGATCCCGACGCCGGCGATACTCGTCACGCATCTGCGCAAGCTCCGGCAAATCGGCATCAAGGGCAACTTCAGCCGCCTTCTGAACGAAATCCGGCAAGCCGAACAGCATGCACAGCGACAGATGGATCAGGTGTTCCGTCAGAGGCTTTGGGCCGATCACCCAGCCGACCCGCCAGCCGCTCATGGCGTGGGATTTGGACAGACTGTTAAGGGTCGCCGTGCGCTCGGCCATGCCCGGCAGGCTCGCCGGGCTGATGTGCTCGCCTTCATACAACAGGTCGCTGTAGACCTCGTCGCTGATCAGCCACAAATCGTGCTCAATGCACAGCCGCGCCAGTGCCTGCCAGATTGGCAGCGACAGGCTTGCTCCCGATGGGTTGTTCGGACTGTTGAGCAACATCGCCCGGGTCCTGGGCGTGATCAGCGCCGCGACGTCCGCCGGATCAACGCGAAAGCCATTCTCCGGACGCACCGCCACCGGAACCACCCTGGCCCCGCAGGCGCCGAATACACCTTCGTAGGTCACATACATCGGTTCGGCGACGATCACCTCGTCGCCCGGATCCAGCAGGCATTGCGCGACCGAGTACACCGCACATTGCGCACCCGGCAATACCACGACGTGATCGGCCTCAATCGCCTGACCACTGCGCCGGACATGGCGCCGGGCGATGCTGTTGCGCAGCGAGCGGTTGCCACGCACCTCCGAGTAATGGGTATCGCCGGCCAACAGGCTGTCGATGGCGGCCTGGACAATCGGTTTGGGGGTGTCGAAGTCCGGGTCGCCGACCGATAACAGCAACACATCGGCGCCCTGCTCCAGCAATTCAAGTGCTCGGTAGTGAATCTGCCAGGCCGTTGCTCCGTCGCCGGCAATACGTTGGGTCAAGGCTGAATAGCGCATGTCTCTCTCCTGTTGCGCGAGCTCCAGCCTAAACCCTAACTTAAATCACAAACCGCGCCACCATTGCATTCAAATCCACCGCCAGTCGCGACAGCTCATGGCTGGCGGCGCTGGTCTGGTTGGCACCAGCAGAGGACTGGCTGGCCAGGTCACGGATGTTTACCAGGTTGCGGTCCACTTCCCGCGAAACTTGCGCCTGTTCTTCCGAGGCGCTGGCGATCACCAGGTTGCGTTCGTTGATCAGGTGGATCGACTGGGTGATCTGCTCCAGGGCAACGCCGGCAGCGCGGGCCATCTCCAGGGTACTTTGAGTGCGTTGATTGCTTTGCTGCATCGACTCGACCGCCTGGCCAGTACCGTTCTGGATGCCAGCGACCATTTTTTCGATTTCCTGGGTCGATTGCGCCGTGCGATGGGCCAGCGCGCGAACTTCATCAGCCACCACCGCGAAACCACGACCGGCTTCACCGGCACGAGCGGCTTCAATAGCAGCGTTGAGCGCCAGCAAGTTGGTCTGCTCGGCAATCGCCCGGATCACGTCCAGTACCTTGCCGATGTCACGGCCCTGCACGGCCAGGCCTTCGATCATCGCCGAGGTGGTTTGCACATCCTGAGTCATGGTCTGGATCGCACCGACGGTTTCCACCACCCGGTCACGACCTTCGCGGGCCGCCTGGGTCGACTGGTTGGACGCCTCGGAGGTGGAGACCGCATTGCGCGCCACTTCTTCCACGGCGGCGGTCATTTCGTTGACGGCGGTCGCTGCTTGTTCGATTTCGTTGTTTTGCTGTTGCAGGCCGTGGGACGCTTCCTCGGTGACCGCGCTGAGCTCTTCAGCGGCTGATCCAAGTTGCGTCGCCGAGCCGGCAATCTGCTCGATGGTCTTGCGCAGATTGGCCTGCATGGTGGACAAGGCACTGAGCAGGCGCGCCGGTTCGTCATTACCATCGACGACGATCGGTTTGGTCAGGTTGCCGCCGGCAATGATTTCGGCGGCTTCGACCGCCTTGTTCAACGGCGTGACAATGCTGCGGGTGAGCAACCAGGCCAACAACACGGTAATCAGCGCCGCGACCACTGAAACACCGATGATCCCGTGCTTGGCAGTGTCATATTGGTCACCGGCCTCGGTATTGGCTCTTGTGGCATCGGCTCTGTTGATTGCGATGAGTTTGTTGAGCTGCTCGCCCATCTGGTCGGTGCCGTCCTTGATTCGGGTATTGATCAAGGTGCGCATCTCATCGACTTTGTTCTGGCGCGAGAACTCCATCATCTGGTTCTGCGCTTGCAGATAACTGTCCAGTGTCACTGTAAAGCTCTTGTACAGCGCCGCTTCTTCGCCTCCCGCGGGCAATGCCGCGTAGCTCGATTGTGCCTGCCTGACCTTGTCCATCAGTATGACGATACGTGTTTCAGCTTCCTGCAGACCGGCCGCCTCACGGTTGACCAGCACCCGGAACGACAAAATGCGCAGACGCAATACGTTTTCCGTGATGCTCCCCAGGTAACTCACGCTGGGCAGCTGGTTGCTTTCCATGTCAACCGATGCCTGGCGGATGATCGTCATGCGACTCACCGCGAACACGCCCAAAACGACAACAAGCAACGCAATGAAGGCAAAACCGAGGAAGGCTCGAGGCGCGATATTCATATTTCGTAGGGACATAGGATGGCTCTCGGAAGATGTAGGGCTGCGAGCATCCTTGCGCTAGAGACTGCCAGGCACGGGACCGTGCTTCACCGGACAGTTGGGCGCCACTCTTGGGGTGTTTTGTGTGGACCTGTCACCGATATCGGCAGGGTTTGAGGTTTTATGCGGCCGACCCTGAAATATTCCTCAAAAAGCGACGAGCGGTGCAGGCGAAGGAATCCTGACTCCATAGCAGGCGCTTCGTCGCGCCTACGCGGTGAATATGCCTACTTGAATCAATGTCAGTGGATGACAGAAACGCCTTTGACCTCTGAATTAAAGTGCCGCACCTGTTAGTTCTTACAGGTTCCAAGGTCGTTGAATCCGTTTATAACTAGCCCGAGCCCACAGCACCGAAACAGGTGTCTGTAAGCCGGTCGCGCGAACCACGCCCGTTTGAAGTAGGAAGGATCCGTTGCGCCCACATCATAGATGGATAAATGGGAGAGTCTTTCATGCACCGTTCGAACCCGATCACCGCCCGGTCCTCCGTTACCCAGTCCGCTCTTCACGCAGTGGGAACCGAGCACCTGGAAGGCATAACACTCACCAAAAGAGAAAAAGAAGTCCTGCAATGGAGTGCCAGGGGCAAGTCTTCCTGGGAAATCG
Source organism: Pseudomonas sp. GW821-FHT04C07 (assembly GCF_059420325.1). Lineage (NCBI taxonomy): Bacteria > Pseudomonadati > Pseudomonadota > Gammaproteobacteria > Pseudomonadales > Pseudomonadaceae > Pseudomonas > Pseudomonas sp. GW821-FHT04C07. The sequence continues at coordinate 175,441 of NZ_JBWKTM010000002.1, read as the reverse complement.
GCCAGATCTTCAGCTGCAGCGAAGCCGGCGTGAATTACCACTTCTGCAACATTCGCCGCAAATTCGGCGTGAATTCGCGCTGGACCGCAGTGGTCAAGGCGCTGGAACAAGGCTTGATCCATTTGCCTTGAGCCCTGCCCACACCCCAGATGTCAATCCCTCGGCAATGCCGGCGACGATGCCCTCGTATCGCGCCGGCATTGCAACCCAAGGCCCCAGCGCATCATTCTCGCGTTCCCGAGGGGCTTGCATTAATGGGCTAATCTGAAACGTCATTTTGGCCATGTATCGCTGATCGCGATGACCATGTTGCGCAACCCTTCTCTTCTGCAAGCCTTGCTCAACAGTGGCCTGTGCCCAAACGTAGTTCGTTGAGCGAACTGAAACAGGCGGTGCAGACCGTGGCCAAGGGCCGTCGCTATCTCAGCCCTTCTTTTGCAGAGATTCTCGAAGCCCAGACCTTGCCCCACGCAAGCACCGATGCGCCGCGGGTGAGTCTTTCCGAACGGGAAATGGAAGTGGTGCGCCTGTTCGTCCAGGGCCTGTCCGGCCGGCAGATCGCCGCACAACTGAACCGCAGCGAAAAAACCATCAGCCGACAAAAACGCACCGCCATGGACAAGTTGGGACTTGGCCATGACAGTGCGTTGGTGGAGTTTGCGCGGTTGAGTGGGTTGGGGTGAAGTTCAGCGAAAGCAGACATTGAACTCATGCTGAATGACCGATCCGAAACTGGATAGCGACAATACTGCTCATCGCTTTCCAGCTCGAAAAATCAATTCAATTAAATGTAATCCTGATTGTCGTTGCCCAAGAAGTTCGTCTTAACGCCTCTACCGCGACCTTTAGCTCTAATGTCCGCCATGTCTTTGCTAATTTTTGTCCGAAAAGCGTCTTTTTTTATCGCTTCCATTTTATCGTATTGGTTTGCAGCTTTTTTGAGATCTTTTGCGCTATATTGAGTAATACCTTTTTTGCCTAGATTTTCTTTAGCAAATTCATAATCAGAAACGGCTGACTGCGCCTTGTCGACCTGCGAATTGTGCCTTGTTATCATGGAATTTAATTGCTCTCTATTAGCTCTTGGGTCTTTCTGAAGATTTGTAAATTTTTCCAAGGAGACCGACGCTTCTTTGCCATATAACTTAAACCTTTTTTCGAATCTTGTAACATGTTTAGATTCAATAGTGTGCAGAGTCGCCCCTCTGTCTTGGTGTGGATTACCAGTAAAACTTGCGGGTAGTTTTATACCAGAAGATGCAGTGGTAGTCTTAAAAGCTCGCAAAATCGCTCCCCAGGGGCTATGTCCCGTCGGATCTACATTACTAATCGGATCCCCCTCGCAATACGCATACGCATTCACCCCACCCTCCCCAAACGGACTCCAACTGTCCGGGCTATGAAACCTCATCAACACCGGATTGAACGCCCGATAGCCTTTACCCAGCAAATACCAACCGGTTTGCGCTTCGCTGGGTTCACCGTTGTAGCCCAATTGCGTGCTCACCGGTTCCGCGTTGCGATGGCCGTACGCCGTGTAAGCGATGTCATTGGCCGAACCGTTGCTGACTTCACACAGCACGCTGTTCTTGTCATCACTGGCCAGCAACAGGGACTTTGGGCCAGCACCTGCCTGGTGCTCGGCGAGCACAACTTCGTCGCCCCGCATAAAGGTGCTGCTGTTGGCGCCCTTGATTTGGTTGGCCAATTTATCGCCCTGGTAAAAGCGCTGCTCCTGCGCGCTGCCGTCACTCATACCCGCCAGTGTGTCCAGCGGATCGTAGCTGTAGCTGCCCGGCGTCCCACCCGACGAGCCGCTGACGCCGGTCAACCGGCCAAGGGCGTCGTATTCGAGCGTGCGGCTTTCTTCGTCGCGAATCAGATGGCCATCCTCGTTGTAGTCCAGCAGGATTTCTGCCGGGTAATCCGCATGGGTGTTGGCCACTTTTCGCAGTTGCACCGGATCAACCGTGTCGTAGGTGTAGGTCGCACGGTTGGTGCCGCCGGCAAACGTGGTGAGCACCAGGCGCAGGTTGTCCAGTTCGCTGAACGAGAACACCTGGCGGGTGATGGCTTTGTTGTAGGGATCAACGGGCGGCTGGGTACCGGCACAGGTATAGTTGGTCAACCGGCCGCGCAGGTCGTAACCATATTCTTCGTCACGCAATACAACGGTGCCCTCCTTCAAGGTCCGCTGTGCCAGACCATCGACATCGTTGTACACCTGAGTCAGTTGCTGCCTGACCCCATTGAGGTCGAATTCGCGCAGGGTTTCCCGATCGAACTCATCGTATTGCAGCGTGATAGTCACTCTTTGTCCACCGGCACTGTCGCTGGTGTTGATGGTGGCCGTGCGGCCCAGGGAGTCGTAGGTGAACGTCGATGCCGTGGTGCCCAGTTGCGTATGCTCAAGCCGGCCCTTGGCATCGTAGCGATAACTCTGCTCCTGACGCAGCACATCGGTGTAACCCAGCAGACGACCCAGGCGACTGTAGCGATAGTCCATGGTGTATTCACCACCCTCTACCACTCGCCGCTCGCGCTTCTGTTCACCGGTGCTGTAGTACTCACGGGTGAGGTATATGCCCTGTTCCTGGCAAGAAAGCAGCCGTGCGTTTTTCTGGTCGTAATCGTAGGTGGCCTCGTCGAACTCACCCTTGGCCGCAATGCGAGGCAGGCGCCGCCGTACAGGCTCGTTGCCCAGCTGTGGTTGATAGTCGTATTCGATGACCTCTGCGCTGGGCGTGGTCACCGTGTCGGGTTCGGTTTGTCCCGGTTTAAAGGTGAACACCTGCTCGCGCCCGCCCGTGGTCGAGTGGGTCATACGGTCCAGGCCATCGAACACTTGCGTCCCAAGGACGATGTTGTTGACGCTGATCGAAACCGGAAGATCCTCACGACTGTGCGCGGCGTAGCTGCGTCGAACCACGGCGGTATCCGGCAGCGTGTTTGCGATCATCCGGTCGAAGGCGTCATAGCCATAGAGCGTCTCGCGCTTCACATCGCCGAAACCGACGATCTCTTTGACGGTACGTCCAAGCCCGTCATAAAAGTACTCATGCAGGCTGACGCGCTGTTCGCTCAGGTCAAGCCGTTCGGTACGGGTCGGCTTCTCGAACAGGTTGATCCAGGTCTCGGTGACGCCGGTGACCTCCGGAGTGGGCAGGACGCCTTCACGCCAACTGCGCTGGATCGGGCCTCGTGACGCGGTCGTTCCGATCGGGTCGGTGTCCTCGAACGTCTTGACGCCGTCCGGGCCGGTGACACAGCGTTGCACACCCCAGTCGTCGTACTCGTATTGCGTGGTCAAGGCCAATGCTTGTTCTTCCAGCCAGTCGTACTCGACCTCTTTGCGCAGATGGCCAAATTCGTCGTAAGTCGCCTCGTAAGTCTGGCGCAGCTCATTGGCGCGCGCACGGTTATCGGCGTTTTCCCGTTCTTCGTAAACAGCCCGATTGAGCCCGTCGAACTTCGTGCAGGTTTTCACGTCCTTGACATCAAACAGCAACTGTTCGGCCTGTTCGCCAGTATTCGCGCAAAGAACATATTCATAGCGACGAGAGGCGGCGTAATCCGTGCCAGGCGCGACGGTTTCGCGAACCACCCGCCGCAGCGCGTCGTAGGTATATCGGATTTCCACATTGTTGTCGTCACGGTTGAGCAGTGGCTCGCCGTTGAGCAGCGAATGCTGAAGGGTGATGATTTTTTGTACGTTTTTCCCGTTTTGTTCGTGGTCAAAACCGGTCACAGTCTCGACCGTCTGCAGCACACTTTCCCGGAAGTCGGGGCTGTCGAGCTTGCTGTAGCGATAGTCGGTCGTCGTGGATTTTCCGCTCAGGGTCACTGTCTGGCGCGTGACACGGCCATGCAGGAACGCATCACTCGGAGCATTGCCGTGTTCGAACAGCGTGCGTTCCAGCTCGGTTTCGCTGCTGGTTTGTACCTGCACCAAGGCTTGGCTCTCGACCGTGATCCAGTTTTCCAGCGGGCTGCCGGCCAGCGGCGGTAAGGCCTTGTAGCGATAGCGGGTACGCAATGTCGGGGCGTTGCCGGCAGGCGACGCCGGAGTCACGGTCTGCTCCTTGAGGTGCCGCACAAAGCCCTCGGGGTCGACCGGGCAGCCATCGGCGCCCGCGGCGGGATACCAGGCGCTGGTTTCTAGCACACCGCTGGCCTGGGTCTGCTCCAGCAGGTTACCAAAGTTGTCGTAAGTGCTGCTGACGGCTTCACTGCGCCGCTGGGTCGGATTATCGAGCAACGACCAGGTGGTTTTGACTTCTTTGGGCAACTGGCAGTACCGGGGCTGCTGGTCGAATGCGACGTTCGGCGTCAGGTAATACGTAGTTTCGACGGTGTTGACCTTGTTGTTCCGGGTGGTCGTTTCGGTGGTCAGAAGGTGGAACTGGTTGAACTTGCGTTCGATTTCCCGGACCGGTTTATTTTCTCCCGGTTGCTGTTCATCGTCGCCCCACAGGGTTTCGACGCTCACATACTCGTAGGCGCCAATGTGCTTGTAGAGGTTATCGAGCCCGTCATCATCCCACGCCAGGGGAAGACCGAAGCCCAGGAAGTTTTTCTCCTGTGGGTAGGTGTACCGAACATCGATCATCGGCTGGTCAAACCCCGGGTAAGTCAGGTGCTTTGTCACCCGTGGCAGGGCCGTGCGACCGCTACCGGCCGGGAACTGGTGACCGAGGTCTTGATAGAGCATTTCCTCACGTCCACCGGTGGGCGTTTCCACCCTGCTCATGCACAGCTGATCTTGGATAAGGGTGTAGCCAAAGCGCCAGGACGCCTGGTTTTCGGTGGGCAGGGTGATCCGGGTCACCTGCTTGTCAGAGCCCTCCAGGGTCATGACGAAGCGCGCCAACGGCCCGCCGTCTGGGCCGCCGAACGGCTGCAGCAACACCTCGACGGACGTACTCTGGCGGTTAACTGTCAGCAGGGTCTGGCCCGAATCATCCTTGATCCAGGCCAGTAGCTGGTGAGTGCCGCTGAACGGCTCATAGCCGAGGGTGACCTTGTGCCCCGTGGGCGAATGAATCTCGACCGGCAACGCCACCCGGTTCTGGGCGCTGCCCTGCACCTCAAGGATCTCGACCAGGCCGGACTTGTGTACGACCCGGTAACGGGTGCTGCCTTCCGGATAGAAATGAAAGCTGTCGAGTTTCTTTTCCTTCATGGTCAACTGGCCAGTGGCGCTGTCGCTGCCGGTGACCTTGAAGGTTTCGCCGGTACTCAGCGACAGGATCTGGTTGCCGGGCGTGTATTGCGACAGTTGCAGGTTCCAGCCATGGCCGTAGCCACTGTCCTGCTGATTAAGCGGGTTGTAGGTCAAGGCCAGCGGAACACCCGGACCTTGCAGGTCATTGGTTTTAACGTCGGGCAGGTTGATTGCTACCGTGTATTGCCCGGTGCGTGGGTCAACGCCGTTTTGCAGAAAACTCATGAAGTTGAAGGCGTTGGAGTGTACGGAAGTTGAAGTGGTCATTTTTTATAAGCCTCGCGTATGCGTGGCGAGCGAACAATGTTCACTGGCCACCTATAACAGTTATTGAACCTTAAAAAACCATGAACTAATCAACTTCCCTCAAGGCAACTGCGAACGAACAATATTGAGGCAGCTCAACTTTCCTTTGTGCGGCACACCACCATCATCGTATTTGTCGACCAGAATCATTCCCTTTGTCACAATATCACCTACGCTTTTACTAGCGAGGTCCATTATGGACACCCACGCCGTCGTAGTAGGATGAATATAGCTCTTCACCAAAAAATACCAACGATGTGACCCCCCACTACATTTCTCCGACTCCAATTTGAACGTCGTAGCCGACGGAACATTGTCAAGGCGAAAATAAGTCATTTGATCATTCTTGCAGCCATGATAATTCATATTATAGTAACCCGTTATGGCAGCGATCGAACATTGATCGCCTCCGGGCGCGCCGTTCTCATATTTCTCAGCGAACGCAATAACCCCGTCCGGCATATCCGCTGCAGCTTGCGTAGCGCCGTATGCCGCGGGAAGTCCGCAGGCTGCAATCATCAAACCTACTGCAAACACTTTAAAAATTTTCATGACACCACTCCTTTACATTGATTAATTCATTGTCCAGGCGCTTCTGACGCCCGTAAATACCGGGCACCAGAAGTGTTTGTCAGACAGCCCCGTCAGGCGGTGGGGGTAAACAGTGTATGCTGCAACTTATTGCGGCTACCGTACACGCCGGAAGGGAGGAAAGAGATTCGCCGTTTATGCGCATTCCCACGTTTATCAATCAGCACGACTGCCAAATCCCGCGACAACTTGCTTCGCGAAGGATCCGTTGGCCTCACATATTTCACGCGATCGGAACGGTGCAAACTGATGACCAGCAGTCCTTTTTCAAACACCGACTGATTAACGTTCACATCGAGTGACTCTGACTTCACTACATCCTTGACGACCTGATCAAACTGCACTTTCTTCGTATCATCGGCCTTGTGCGGATCCTGAAAAACATACCCCGTCCAACTGAACATCGTTTCAGCCAGTTGCTCGCTCTCCCAACGAATAGTCGAGGTATTGATCTCGTTTCCGTTAATAGACATCAACTCCATCGTCTCAAACGTCGTCCCAGGTGCCCCGGGGACACCCGTATATCGCAACTTCCAGTAATCGACCGTACGCAAATGGAAGTCAAAATCATCGTCTTCCGGATCACCCGGGCCGCCCGACCCTCCGTCAACTCTTACCCGCTCGAAGGTGTAGTCGGCTGGTTGGAAATCAGGAATGGCCAGCGGCGTGATATCGATCTTGTTGTTGATGTCGGTTATCTCAGTCGATTTCCACCATCTGTCGTCACTGTCCGCCTGGAACGTCACATGAAAGGTTGCCGCCGCGCCTGCTCTCTCCCGGGTATGGAGGTAAACATCCTGCAGACTGATGGCCAGGGCGGCAGTGATTGGGTTATCCGGTTCCGCAGCCCTGGGAACGGCCAGTTCGAAGCGATTGGAGATCAAACGGGTGCGCCACACTTGGTCATCTGCTTCTGGAATACCGTCAAGGGCGTCATCCACAAATTGAATTTCGGCTTTCGAGTATTCGTCCACCAGCCGCATGCTGGCCTTTTCAATCACGCTGAGCGGATAGGCAACACCGTCAACCGGGACTGTCTCGACGAGAATCTGAGCCCTGACTTGTTGATAGCCATTGGTATACAGCGAGCCAAGGCGCCCCTGATCAAGCCCACCCGGCACCTTGATGGTGAACTGCGAAAGCTGTCTCCAGCCGGGCTCGACTTCCAGTTCGGAAAAATCGACAACGCTGTAGCCACTGGAGAAAACCACGCCATTACGCACGATTTCGCATTGCACGACGCTGCTGGACGTCGTGCCCTGCGCGGGTGCCTTGAACAGCCCGGTAGCGTCGACAGTGCCTCCCCCGCTAATGACCTTCCAGCGTCTGGGGACGCCCGGCAACAACGTGGCATCCTGCGTCAGTTGTACCTCCGCGGATTTGCTGACCGCCGGAATATAAGCAGGATTGATCCGCAGCAGTTGCTGTGCATTCACCAGCAGCAACGATGAGTGCATGGTCTCGGCGCCCATGGCATCAACCTGCTGAATAGCCAGGCCTTTAGCTCTTGCGCGGGCGTCGGGGGTGAACGCGCCCTGATTACCGTTCTGCACCAGCGCGCCATACTCGGGCGCACGCAATGCCCAGGTCACGCCAGCATCGTTCAGGGTCGATGCCGTCAATACAATGGGCTGTGATTGCACGCCAGTCGGATAGGTACCCACTCGCGGCGCAACCACCATGCTGTCGTACGCCACCAATAGCAGAGCCGAAGCGGTGTAGGTAATACCCGCATTGATGTATTCGGCGGTCACCACCACATGCAGCGACTCATGCCCGATAAGGGCTTTCGAGGCAGCGGTGTACAGTCCATTGGCAATCGTGCCATGTCCTGCGACGGTATGACTCTGCAAGCTGACCGCTCGCCAGCTGCTGGCCTGAATCGCATTACCCTTCCAGTCACGTAGCGTGAAGCGTTGTGTGTCTCCAGCCTTGAGGGTCTTGAAGGCGGGTTCCAGAGCGATGCGGGTCTGCTTCGCGTTGATATTGCCGAACACCGCCAAGTCGCGAGGCACATGTCGCTCACGCTCTTCGAAAACGTTATCGCCGGGAAAAAGCAAGTTATTGAGCACATCCAGCTGATTGTTCTCGACATAACGAATCATCGATTCGGAGAGAACCAATGAAGCCGAATAGCGATCGCTGCCATCTGACTCCTGATCATCCGGGATCAAATAAGGGAAGTTGTCATCCGGCGGAAAGCGCCCATCGGCCGCATTACCTCGCAGCCGGATGAAAATCACCACGCCACCGTCACCATAGTTCAACGCGCCCCTGACCTTCGCACCTGGCGCCGCCTGGGTGAGAATACGAAACGAGGCAGGTGTCAGGTGGTTGTAGCCTTTGAGTTCAAGCATCCCCAATTGAAAGACACTTCGATGCGCCGGCAAGTCCTCGAAGCTTTGTTTAAAGAATGCAGCCAACCGGCTATTCGCCTGCTCGTCATTACCCGCCAGATTGCACCGGAAATTGGCCCCTTGGGACAAGTTCAACTTCACCTTGCCCTGCTTGTCGACTTCTCCGACCACCAGGGACAGGTCAATATCCATTTCCAGTTTAAAACCCTGCTGCTCGGTGACAGTGAATGCCGTCAGCAGTTTTTTCGAAGCACCGGGACTTTGACGCCACGCGGTATAACCACCGGCCACGATGTTCATTGTCAACACCGCGGTGGAGTTAGTCAGTGAGGCGGTATTGAACGACAGCAATGGTTGGCCGAGTGCAATGTTTTTCAACTCAACGTAATCATTCCCCGCCTCATTTAAAACCATATGCCCCTTGACAGGAGGCAGGAAATTTTGACCGTTGAATTTTTCAATATATTGTTGTTCCAGCAAACGATTGAGCCGGCTGCGACTGAAGGTCGAAACAGCACCCCAGCCTTGGGTGACCGAACCCTTACTCATACGTTCCAGCAAACCTTTCAGCGAATTAACAGACATGATAGCGCCCTCGCCCTTGTTTAAAAAACAAAGCAAAAAAAATCCAGGTATTACTTCAGTTAAACCAAATCGTTATTTGGCCAGTGCACTCAGTACGGTGGGAAAATCAGTGAGCGGTAGTGGCAGTACAATATGGCCTTCAAACTCGCCAAATTCACCACCGTCCACCAACACAGTAATCAGAACGAACCGCTCTTTGGCCCCGGGGTTGTCGCTGTATATACCTGTGAAAGGATCGATCGATCCCGGCCCGTCGAGCCGGAGGGACCATTGGCCCTCGATAGGGTTACCGTTCACAAAGGCCTGCAATTGAATCTGGCCGTCTGGCAGATTTGAATTCTCGACAGGCTTTATCGTGGCTCCGGGTTCTCTCTGCAGCACCAGAACATAGGTCGATCGGGTTTGACCCTGACTGTCTTTTACTTCCACTTCATCGAGCACATAGGTTTTTCTTGGAACCTGTGGGCCGGCGATGTAAGTGTGATCACCGCCAGGTTTATCACTGGCCACCAGCTCACCACTTTCGCCCGGAACAGGGTTCTTGATCGACCAGCTCAGCTCGCTCCCATCCAGCTGACCCGCCGACAACTCGACCTGCTGGCCGTAATAACACGTCTGAATCAGCGGATTGATGGTAATCGGGTTCGCCTGGACCCTGATCAATGCTGCACTTTTCTCGCCTGTGAGCCTGTCAGTGGCAACGGCCAATACCTGGCTGTAGGTATCGGTCATCGAATGGGCAGGTGGTGCTCGATACAGGCCTATTTGTTCCTCAATTGTGCCCGGGTTGCCGCCCCCCGAAAGGTTTTCCACTGCCCAACGCAGATCAGTGCGCACAGGATCCGTGGTCAATTGCAGAAGCTTGCCGGCCGCTATCGGGCGTTGCGGCTGGACAATCGAGAATGACGAACCGGCCGACTGGAGCTGGCCAAACATTGCCAGGTCAAGGGGCAAGGCAACGTGGGACGGATGCAAGGTACTGCCGCCCACGATATCGACGCCCTTCACAAAAGTGTCGGACGCTGTTGTCGTCAGCGTATTGGAGAACGACTCAAGTAGTGCCCGCTTGACGGTGAACGCGACGAAGTCCTTGATCTGCTCCAGTTCGGCGGACCCAATCGTGCCAGGAAGCCCGGAGACGTGGCTCACCTCTTGACTATTGCCATACGGCACGAACAATTCACCTTCCATCGCCGAAACACCGGATTCATCCGCCGACAAGTGGAACTTGTGTTGCAGGTTGATGTTGAAGGTGGCTGTATAGGTGTTCCAGTTTGTGCCCCCTACGGGGCGATATCTAAACGGTAGTGTGAAGGTGCTGTGCCAGCGTTGAATCACTTCGCGCGGAGCAAACTCCACGGTTAGCGGCAATGCCCCTTCCGTGGCCGGAAGGCTGAAGGCCTCGGACTCGAACTGATAGTCAAGGCTCTGGTAAGTGCCTGCCGTTGCCTGCAGGACACCGCGCTTGGCCACCATTCTTGTCAATGAGCCCTCTTCGTCGAGGATGCGCTCGAATTCAGCATTATCGAGTAGCTGCAGGACGGCATGACCGAACGCAGCGCGGTGGATCAATCCTGAGGAAAACAGCGCCGTCGCCGAGTAAGTGTTTTGCGCATCATCATCGGGAATCAAGTACCTGAAACCCGAACCATCCCCAGGTAAATCACCCAAGCTGCCATCCACCATGCTCGCGAACAAGAGCACGGCACCGTTTTCGTTGAGGGCTTGCGGTGACAGCTCCTGCCCGTCGCGAGCCTGGGTTCGAACATCGATGCTGCGGGTGAGCATCAACGGATTGCCCTCACCCGGGAACGTACCCAAGGTGTAAACCCGCGAGTCGTTGTCCAGTGTCTCGAACCAGTCCTTGAAAAGCTTCCCTGCTTCACGTTGTTCATTTGGCGTGTTGAACAAAGTCAGCAACACGTCCTCGCTGTTCGCCAGGTCCAAGTGAACACTTCGCGAATCCGCGCCGATGGGCAGGTCCAGCGTCAGGTGCGAGCCGTCCAGTGGATCGAGGGCGCTGAGGCGGGTGATGTTTTTTTGGCCCTGGACGGTTTCCACCGTCATCTGGGTGCCCCCGACCACCGCCACGCTCAAGGCTGTCTTTGCACTCTGAAGGGAAGCGTGCTCAAAGGACAGCGCCGGTGCAGCCAGACTGAAACCTGACAGGTAATGGGTAATATTGGTCTCTGGAATATCAAAGGAACCCGAGATATTCCCCAAATCAGTGCCCTGACTCAATCGAATGATGTGGTTTTGCTGTAAGCCAAGATTGGTCTGGCGTCCTTCCAGCGCAACAATGAGGTCCCACCCCCTCATCTGGGAGCGGTCTTTCATCCACGCCAACAAACTTTCCAACGAATTACCGGCCATGACAGTCTCCAATTGACAGGTACATACACAATGAACACGAAGTTGTTTGCTCGATGTTCGCTATTCACTCACTCAACTTTTCAAGCAGTTGCGGCAGCTCGACCAGGGGCAGAGGCAAAATCAGATGGCCTTCGAACGTGCCAAATGCACCACCGTCCACCACTGCAAAAATCAGCGCGAATCGTTCGGTGGCCGTTGCGGCCGATTGATAGCGGCCTGTTTGATCAATCGAACCTGGGCCGCCCAAAGGAAGGCTCCATTCGGCGGCCATCGCATTACCATTGACAATGGCCTGCAGTTGTACGCGCCCTTGCGCTACGTCAGTGCTGAGTATTTCCACCGTAAGCCCGGGTGCTTTCTGCAACGCCAGAACATGCACCGAGCGTGTTTCATTCGTCCCGGTTTTTTTAACTTCTATCTCATCGATCACATAGGTTTTAGTGCTCACGACCGGCCCGTGGTGATAGGTATGATCACCATCGGGTTTGTCGCTGCGCCTCACCTCGCCGCTTTCACCCGACACCGGATTCTTGATCGACCAACTGAGCGTGCCCTCGCCCAGAAGACCGGCCGCCAGTTCGACCGTGGCGCCGATATCGCAGATCTGGATCAAGGGGTGGACGGACAGCTCGCTGACCACCACCGTTACCAGGGCCGAGCTGTGGTACCCGCGGTCCGGGGCCGTTGCGGTGACTCGAACCCGGGTGAAGCGCCCAGAGATCGAAGCGGCGGCTGGGGCCTGGTACATGCCACTGTTGTTGATGGTTCCTGGGTTACCCGGCCCTTCAACCAGGTTTTCGACCTTCCATTGCACGCCTGTCACGACAGGGTCAGTGGTGAATTGCAGCGTGCCACCCTGCTTGATCAGCGGTTGCATCGGGCTGACCACGAAAGACGTCTGGGTGGGGTTGATGCGGCCGAAGAAACCGATGTCGTGAGGGGCGTAGATTTCGTTGCCTTGTATGGCCTGGCCGAAGTTCAGCTTGATAATTTCATTGATACTTTCCGTTACCGATGCGCCCGGAAGTATATCTTCGGTAAAATATCGTTTACAATTGTCAATAAATACTTTAGTAAGAGCCGTGAAGAGCATAGCCATGAGGACTACTATAATCGTCATCCAAAATGAAAGTGCTTTGCCACTAACAAAATTTTCCGATGGAACAATGTCGATATAAGGGCGAAAGTCGAATTTAGTTTGCCGCCAAAACATACCTTCATCCGTCTCAACAAACTCATATTCCGTCTCCAGCACGATTTTGTATGGCACCAAAAAAAGAAAAGGTTCTTTGTCTTTCGTAGTGCTAACACACTCCGCAACAGCACTTGACGTCCAATGAACAGAAGCTTTATCGGTCGTAAATTCAACATTCAACGGATACGAAGTGCCAGCTGGAAAAGACACTTCTCCAATTTTAAGACCTATATCAATTACGGAGCCATCCGGTAGCGTTTCAGACGTTGTACCGTCGTACTCGGGAACTACCACTACGCCAGACGTTGAACTCACTGCTATTAATTCGTCATTTTGATCATACGTATAGTCAAACTCATGACTTTGGATAAATGCTTCAACTTCATTCAAGAGTGCCGCTTTCATTGTTTGCCCAGAATCAAACAGCACAGTCGCCGAGTAATCCTTCCCCTGATCATCAGGAATCAAATACTTGTAGTTTGCGCCTGGAATATTTCCTCCAGCGCGCCCCTCCATCCTTACCAGCGCAAGCACAGCGCCATCACCGTATTCAGGAGACTCGGGGTCCCGAGCCGCCGCGCCGCTCGCCTGGGTCCGCAAAGCAAAAGACTGCGGATGCATCAGCTCTTGCGTTCCGCGCTCAATCTTGCCCAGCGGATAAATACGCTTCTCATCCGGCAGTTGATTGAACAAGTCCTTGAAGAAATCACCGCCCATCCGTTGCTCATGTTGTGTTTGCCCAAAGGTCAACCTGAAGTTATCGCTTTTGCTCAAATCCAGTATGACTCGGCCATCGACATCAACATCCCCTGGCACCTCATTCAGCAGCAGATCCAGATATAACTTCGGTCCTTGTAGAGGGTCGATCTCGTCAACTTTAACGGCTTTCCATCCAACGCTCTCTTTCTTAAGGGTTATTTGGCTGCCGCCCATGACGGCCATGGTCAACATGGCCTTGGAGTCATTGAGATCAGCATTTTCAAACGACAGCACCGGCACATCCATCACGAAATCATGGACAAATTCCAGCCACTGATTTTCGACAATCGGTACTTCACCCCGGATGGGCGGCAAGTAGCTGCCTGTGTCGAAACGGCTGATATATTCCTGGAGCAACAGTAAATTCGTCTTGCGTCGCTCCATGGCAACCACGAGCCCCCAACCCAACATGCGCGAGTTACCTTTCATCCACGCCAACAAATCTTTCAACGAATTACCGGCCATGATAGTGGCTCCATTTGATAGGTACATAGATAATGAACGCGAACTGACTTTTTATGTTTGGCATCCCTTCGTTTCATGCATTAAGTCGTTGTAAAAGACCAACCACAGGCGTGATTCATCTTGCACCCACGTCAAAGACGACGGAGATGAACCACGCGGAATAATTTTTACCTCAGCACCTATGGATAACTGCCCGCCATGGGTTACGCGATCAGTTGCGGCGATATCATCGGAAACGCCTTATAACTGAAACCCTCATCGAAACTGGTTTCAACGAATACATCGAATTGCAGACCGACTTTCAAACGTTCCAGAAAGTCCCGACGCAATTTCGAATACAGTTCCCCGGCGTAAAACTCATCTTCGGTGACCTCCTCGTCTTCGCCTTCGCGCAAGTTAATGATCTCTTCTTTGTCGTCATCCGACAGAAGGCCCTTCGCGTATATCTTCACCCGTTGGCCTTCTGCCATGAACGTCCATGACCCCAGGCGAAAGGTCACACCGTCAGGGGGGACAGTAGCCAAAGAAACTCTGTTGCCCGGCGAAACGGGAGTTTCAATCTGGAGGGTCGGCCAGCCGCTCTCCATATCCTTGATTTCCAGGTTGTAAACCTTCGAAAGAAAGGGCTCTTCCCCTGGCGGGGTGACTCGATAAAACACCCGCAGGCGTTTACCCAGGTTCGCGGGTACAAACTGTGGCGGAATATAGAAGCGTCTCGGGTTACCCGCCGTAGGGTCAGCGATGTAATTCCCCAAGTGACCGTAGCCTTCCCAGATCATCTGAACCCCATCGTCTGCACCAATCACCGCGTCGTCCGGAATTCTGATGTAGACGCCCCCGGTGGTACTCCGGGCCAGCAAATAACCTTTGTACTCATCTGGATCGCCATCCGGTATCACCCCTTCGACAATGGGATGTGGCAAATACAGGGGCACGCGCAACATCAGCGACAACGGCTTCGAGGTGCCTGCACTGCCGACCCGGGCATACTGATACATCAGGCTCACCAGTTTGCCGTTGTTGGCCGCTAACCATTCGTACTCAAGGTGGATTTCAAGTATTTCGCCATCAATCGTCGACGGATCAACCCGCAATACCTTTATCACGCGCGTGTCGCCCAAGGCGTACACCACCAGGTCATCGCCCACCGAGATGCCTGGATACAGTTTGATGCTCAGCGTGATGCCATCGGGATGCGCCTCGGGGTCGAGCATGTCGCCACTAAAGCCCTTGATTTCAAGGGGCGGCAGCAATGAGGTCACCGGTGTAACGATGCGCAATGTTTGTTCAGCTGAGGGAGTGGAGACCGTCGGGGTGGCATAGACGATGCCGTAGCTCAGCTGCACGGAGCCCCCGTCAATGATTTCCAGCTCGTTACGTGGCACTGTCCATTGCAGCGGTTGCCCGATGTCGAGTTCCGTCAAGGTCTTCGTGCGGATGAAGTCGTCCCAGGGAAAACCGTCATAAAAAAACATCTTCATGGTAAACGTCACCACATCGCCTGCCGACATCGCCTGATAAGGCAACGTCACGATGGTCGCTCCCCCAGCCTCCACCAGCGACAGATCCACACACAGATCATGGGACTCCTTGAACTGAGGCGCCGGCAGTAACTGCGTCGTCATCGACGGTCGTTTGCCCACATAGAAAAACCGGCGCAGCGATTCCTCTCCCCGATTATCCGGTTGAGACGGATCGTCCATCTGGTACGAGTAAAACACCCAGCCCTGATCCAGGGTTACAAGCAGATCGTTGGCGATGCTGATCGGCATGCCTTCGGGTCGCAAATCACCGGGGTTTATCGTCACCAGGTTTTCAAATTGGTCGACGACATCGCCGAGCGGTCCGCATCCACGCCAATTGGGCCAGAATTGATCGCCTTCTGCTATCCCGGGATAGTCAATGTAGGTTTCAAGGTCCGCACTGCCTAAATCATCCAGATCAATCGCGTTATCCGGTCCTAAGCCGGGAACCTTCGGCGGGGGTAGCGCAATAGCCATTACTTGGACTCCCTTATTTGCACGTCTTGGCGCCAGTTAATTCACTGGTACAGCAAAAAATTTGACTGTTATCGATGGCTATTTTTTACGCCTTAACTGACAACCTGCCTACTATCAGAACTGCTAGGTTACGCGGCATCGCACCGCTGTTATTGTCTCCATTGAATGCCTGTATTGATTCACTGGATGCAGGTCAACACCCGTTTTATCGGCTTCTTTATTATTACAGCCCGCTTGAATTCAGCGGTGGTAGACGCTGACGTTATTGATACCCACTTGCGTTCCGACTACCGGCTTTTCTTATTTAACCGTCAAAGAGGTTCATATCAATGACTGTCGCCAGCTCCGTACACTCCAACGCGCTTAACTTCATGAGTTCAATGAAGAATGGCGTTGACCCGCGCACCGGTTTATATACAGTAGCGATCAACTTTCCCGAGATTCAAACCAATGACTTGCGCGGCCCGGGCTTTGCTCTAGCACTGGCGTACAGCCCGCTCAATACTCTGGACAGTGGCTACGGCCATGGCTGGAACCTGCAACTGTCGCAATACACGCCCGGCAACCAGATCCTGTCGCTGAGCACCGGCGAAACCTTCAAGGTCACCGGCAGCGACAGCGTCACTGGCCAGTTGACGATGCGGGAAAAGAAACTCGACAGCTTTCATTTCTATCCGGAAGGCAGCAACCGTTACCGGGTGGTGCACAAGTCCGGCCTGGTCGAGATCCTTGAGGTGCAGGGCAGCGCCCAGAACCGGGTGGCGTTGCCGGTCGAGATTCATTCGCCCACGGGGCACAAGGTCACCCTCGGCTATGAGCCGTTCAGCGGCACTCACCAGCTACTGGCCTGGATCAAGGATGATTCGGGCCAGACCTTGCTGACGGTCGACCGCCAGAGCACCTTCGTCGAGGTACTGCTGCAGCCGTTCGGCGGCCCTGACGGCGGGCCGTTGGCGCGCTTCGTCATGACCTTGGGCGCGTCTGACAAGCGCGTGACCCAGATCACTCTGCCGACCGAGAACCAGGCGTCCTGGCGCTTTGGCTACACCCTTGTCCGCGATCAGCTGTGCATGACC
This sequence comes from Pseudomonas sp. GW821-FHT04C07, assembly GCF_059420325.1. NCBI lineage: Bacteria > Pseudomonadati > Pseudomonadota > Gammaproteobacteria > Pseudomonadales > Pseudomonadaceae > Pseudomonas > Pseudomonas sp. GW821-FHT04C07. Next base: position 158,510 of record NZ_JBWKTM010000002.1, on the reverse strand, counting down.
TGGGTGGAGACGCCCACCGGTGGACGTGAGGAAATGTCCTATCAAGACCTCGGTCACCAGTTCCCGGCCGGTAGCGGTCGCTCGGCCCTGCCACGGGTGACAAAGCATCTGACGTATCCGGGATTCGACCAGCCGATGATCGAGGTTCGGTACACCTACAAAAGCGAAGAGCCGGGAAAAAGCGAAACGAATTTCGTGGGTTTCGGCCTTTCCGTACCGTGGGATAATGACGGTCTCGACAACCTCTACAAACACATTGGCGCCTACGAGTATGTGTGCATCGAAACCCTGTGGGTAACAGATCCACCTACCGAATCGGTACCGGCGCCGCAACCGCAACCGGTCCGAAAAATCGAACGCAAATTCAACCAGTTCCACCTGCTGACCACCGAAACGACCACCCAGAACAACAAGGTCGAGACGGTCGAAACTACGTATTACCTGACGCCGAACGTCGCGTTCGACCAGCAGCCCCGGTACTGCCAGTTGCCCAAAGAAGTCAAAACCACCTGGTCGCTGCTCGATAATCCGACCCACCGGCGCAGTGAAACCGTCAGCAGCACCTACGACAACTTCGGTAACCTGCTGGAGCAGACCCAGGCCAATGGCGTAGTCGAAATCTGCATCTGGTATCCCGCCGCGGGCGCCGATGGCTGTCCGGCCGACCCCGAGGGCTTTGTGCGGCACCTCAAGGAGCAGACCGTCACTCCGGCGTCGCCTGCCGGCAACGCCCCGACATTGCGTACCCGCTATCGCTACAAGGCCTTACCGCCGCTGGCCGGCAGCCCACTGGAAAACTGGATCACGGTCGAGAGCCAAACCCTGGTGCAGGTACAAACCAGCGGTGAAACCGAGCTGGAGCGTACGCTGTTCGAACACAGCAATGCTCCGAGTGATGCGTTCCTGCATGGCCGTGTCACGCGCCAGACGGCGACTCTGAACGAAAAATCCACCCGCGTTGATTATGACTTCCGCAAGTTCGTCAGCCGCCAATTGGGTGTGCCGGTGCAACAAACCACGGAAACCGTGAGTACTGATTTCGATGACGTCAGCAAAGCTGTCCTTCGCCAACACTCGTTGATCACCTCGCAAGAACTGTTAAGCCGCATTGACGATGTTGAAACCCACTACCAGTACGACGTCCTGGGTCAAGTGACGAGCGAAATTGTCGCCCCTGGTACTGACTTCACGGCCAGCCGCCGCTATGAATACATTCTCAGCACACAGTTCGGGCAGCAGGCCGAGCAGGTCAGCATCAACGCCAGACAGATCAGAACGCGCAGTGTTCTCGACGGGTTGGGCCGCTTGGTTTTCCAGGAGCGCGACCATGTCGATAGCAATAACCCGGACCGAACCCGACAAACCTATGCGGCCATTTACAATGCCTGGGGCGATTTGGCTGAACAGACTGAATACGACTGGCTGGATGGAGCACCTCTGGCGCTCAAGAGCACGCTCCACTACGACGACTGGGCGCAACAAAATTGCGTGATCGGCGCCGATGGCGTCGAAGCCCACCAGAGCATCGACCCGATCGGGACGACAGCGTCGCAAGGACCGATCCAGCGTAGCTGGATCCAGAGTGCCGGCCCGAACCCCACGATCATCGGCCTGAGCGAAACCTGGCTCAACCGGTTCGGCAAACCCTCCCGGGTCCGTACCCTGGATGCGGACCAGGAAGAAATCGCGACCGAAACCTACCTGTACGACGGCTTGGGTCGCTGTACCCAGCACGAAGACACATCGAAATACATCACCCGATTCACGTATGACGCCTGGTCGCGCCTGGTCAGCAGCACCCTGCCCGACGACAGCATCGTCAGTCGCACCTACGCCCCGCACAGCACGTCGGAATTAGCCGTGGACCTGAGCGTGAACGGCGACGGCAAGACGATTATTGTGGGTGAACAAGAGTTCGACGGTCTGGAGCGCCTGACCCGAACCACGGCCGGCAAGCGCACAGAGCGCTTCACCTACGACCCCGGCCAGATGCAGATCAAAGAAAGGATTACGCCGGCCAATCAGTCCATTGAATACGACTACAACCTGGTTCTCACCGACCAACCCATCAGCAGTCGTGCGCCGGACGAAACCGCAGGCTTCACGTATCACTCGATCAGCTCACGCCTGACCCACGCGCAAAATGAACAAGGTACTCGCGAGTACGACTACGACACCTCCAACCAATTACGCATCGAACGTTGGGTCGATAAACAAGGGGAAGCCTGGGAGACCCATTATTCAAGCTCCATGCAAGGCCGCCAGCTCAAACGAACCGACTTGAAGCAAAGGGACAGCGACGGGCGGGACACCGTCTATGACTACGATGCCCTCGGACGGGTGAACAGCATCCATCAAGGCCAGATTCTGGCAGCGTTCGAATACAACAACCTGGGCCAACTCTGGCGTACCACCACCAGAGACCTAACCGCAGACAGCACGCTGGTGACCGAACTGCAGTATGACGATCAGGGCCGTGAAGTTCTGCGCACGCTGACCCTGAACCAGCAGCCGCCACGCACCCAGGCGCAAACCTGGCAGCCTGATGGCCTGCTGGAAGGTCGACATCTTCAACAAGCCGGGATCAGCCTGCTCAAGGAGACGTTCGCCTATGACCGACGGGGCCGGCTGACCAACCACAATTGCGAGGGCACTACACTGCCCAGGGACAGTGAAGGCAGGGAGATCAGCAGCCAGATCTTCTCGTTCGATGCGCTGGACAATATCAAGCTCGTGCTGACGAGATTCCCTGACGGTACCTCCGAGCGGGCGATATTCACGTACGCGACCGATGACCCCTGCCAGCTCCAGGGTATTGCCTATACGCCGGCAAGAGCGACAGCCGACCCGACGTTCACTTACGACCTCAACGGTTGCCAACTCAACGATGAACGCGGCCAACGCCTGAGCTACGACAGTCAGAACCGTCTGCTGGGTGTGGAGAATGCCCTGGGCCAGTCCGTCAGCCAGTATCGTTATGACGGCCACGATCATCTGGTCACCTCACAACAAGGCAATGAAAGCCAGACCTTGCGTTTTTATCAGGACGAACAACTGAGCAATATCGTTCAGGATGATCGCCAGACCCAGTTTCTCTACCACGGCCAACCCCTCGGACAACAAGCCACAGACAACTCACAAACATTGTTATTACTGACCGACGCGAACCACAGCGTTATTGGTGAAAGCCAACAAAGCGACCTGCGCACGGTCGTCTACAGCGCCTATGGCGAACGCCACAGTGAAAACATGCTACAGAGCCTGCTGGCGTTCAACGGTGAAGTGCGCGACGAAGTCAGTGGCTGGTACCTGCTGGGCCGCGGTTATCGGGCTTACAACCCGGGCCTGATGCGCTTCCACAGCCCGGACTCGCTCAGCCCGTTTGGCAGCGGCGGTGTAAACCCCTATACCTATTGCCTGGGCAACCCGATTGCGCTGCGCGACCCGACAGGGCACGAAGCGATCGGATGGAGTGGCAGGCTGCGCCGGCCGGATGAGGACGTGCTGCCTGCAATGAAACAGGGAGGCGGCTGGGAATCCTGGATCGGCGTGGCGGTGGGCGCCGTGTTTGTTGTCGTTGGGGTCGTTGCCACGATTGCCACATTTGGCGTTGCCACCCCACTCACGGCTCCCATCATCGCCAAGGGTACGCTACTGGCGGTGGGTACAGCCCTTACCGCTGGATCGACCGCCGCCAGTGCAGTCGCGGCCGCCAACGGTGATGAACAAGCCGCCAAGTGGGGGGCATATCTGGGGTATGCGGCGATGGCCGTAGCGGCGCCTTCGATTGTCCATAGTGGTTACAAGGGGGTGAGGGGGTTACTCGGTGTTGTCACCAAGGAAACGGCCAAGAGGTCATCGGTCAGTAGTATGGCCAATATACCCAGGGCAGCTCTCCGTCGTCCTGACGCACCAATAGATTTTCGCCCGACAACCCAGCCTGTCAGCCCCACTGTCCGCTCCATTGGGACCCAGACTCCGGCTGTCTCTGCCCCTGTTCCACCAGTGGTGCCAGTTGCTGGTAGACCCGTCATGGATACTGCTTCCATTCGGCAAGCGGCTGCCGGGTTGAAGAAGACACCTGCACCGTTTGCACACAAAAACCCAATGCTGGACGACTTGACAATAGCAGTTACGAAACGCGGGAATTTACAATTCGATGACGCAGGAAACATAATTAATAGTGGGGTAGTGAAAGGCGCGACAGCCAAAGCAAACGCTGAGGGAGTTCCTTCAAAAGCAATTTTAGATTCTAACAGGCATCCTGCTCGCCGTTGAGCTCTCGCCCATAGGGCGACAAGAGCCTATGTTCCAGTCGCCCAGAACATCAATTAATACTTTCTATTTTAAGCACTGGATTAACCATGGTAATCCAGTGCTTTTTTTGAACTAAAGAAAAACCCTACATATATGTACTCACATTTCCCACAGCCAAAAACATTGCTTATCAACCTCAAGTTCTAAACGATTCAATAAAAACGCTTATCGCTCGCGTCTAATCACGATTGAAAATAAAGAATTATCCTACATCAAGCATCCCCACTTCTGCGGTTCCATAACCTGTTTTAAATCTAAAAACCCGCCTAAAATCCCGCCCCGTCATGACACCGCCACACAACTAACTGATATCACCAGCACAACTAAACCCGGCATCAAACCGATGCGATGACGGACATTCTCTCCAACTAAGGATTTATCATGAAACAACATTTACTTGCACTTTTCCTGGGCCTCGCAGCAACCCTGGCCGGCACTTCGGCATTCGCCAATACCGGCACCATTAACTTAGAAGGTAAGATCACCTCCAGCACCTGCCCGATTGAGGTTGTCAACCCGGAAGATGGCACCATTGGTAATCTGGTAAAAATGGGCAGCATCGAGGCCAGCCGTTTTACCGCTATCGGCCAGGAATACGCCGGCAAGAGCTTTGCCTTGCGCGTCTCAGGCGTTCCAGGCTGCGGCATCACTACTGGCAGCACTGCCAAGGTCACCTTCAACGGTACTGCCGATATCAGCGGCAATTACTTCGCGGTCACCCCGACTGCGGATGGCGCCAGAAATGTCGTTATCGTACTCAAGGACAAATCCGGCGCATCGATCGCCCCCGGCGCAGCGTCTGCTGATTACGACCTCGAAGATACCGGCCCAACCGATATGCGTTTCAACGCCTATTACCGCTCGACAGCCGCTGCTGTGACGGCTGGCGTCGCCTCGGCCGACGTTCAGTTCGTTGTCGCGATCAACTGATACCCCCCACTCCTTGCCCCTTGATCGCACCTCGCGATCAAGGGGCCTCTCAATGCTGTCCAGGCACAGGTTTCTGCCTGGATAGAAGGTACTGACCTATGTTCGGCTTGATCAAGCAGGCGGCCACTGTCCGCCCGACCCTTGGCGCCTGCATGACTGTATTCATGCTTGCATCTTATATTCCCGTCAGCCAGGCGGCCTTGACGCTCAATGGCACCCGCGTGGTCTTCGACAGCGACAAGCGCAGTACTTCGTTGATCGTCGCCAACCCCAGCGACCGACCTTTCGCGGCGCAAACCTGGGTCAATACGGCCAGCGACGACGACACCACTGCTGTGCCGTTCATCCCTTCGCCGCCGCTGTTTCGACTCAACCCAGGCAAAGAACAACAGGTACAGATCAACGGTTTGCCCAACACTCTGCCCGCCGATCGCGAGTCACTGTTCTATTTCAATCTGCAGGAAATTCCGCAGGCAGAAGCCAACGATGGCAATGCCCTGAATATTGCCCTTCGTACCCGCATCAAACTGTTTTATCGCCCCAGCCAGATCAAGGACAACCCCATGACGCGGCTGAAAGACTTGCAGTGGTCGATCAAGGACGCCAGCGGCCAGACTCATCTGGTCGTGAACAATCCGACCCCTTTCCACGTTTCTTTCGTGCGCCTTGAAGTGACCGACAAGGGCCAGAATCAGCCCGTGCAGAACGCAATCATGGTCGAGCCATTCAACACCCAGCGCTACGCCCTGAGCGGCATCAAGCCCCATCAGGGCATGCAGGTAGTGTTCTCGGCGATCAACGACTACGGCGGTTACAGCGTGCCATTGACCGTGCCGATTCAACTGGCCCCTTGAGGCAGTGCCCACTGCATTAACTGCCAGGAAAATAACCATGACTACTTCACTCGAGCGCTGGTACGCGGCCAGACCCAAGCGCCTGCGTCTCGCTCAACTACTCTTCGTCGGCAGCAGCAGTGCCATCCTGTTTGAAATCAAGCCCGCGCTGGCGACCCAACCCGTCGAATTCCAATCCGGTTTCATGCGCCAAAGCCCGGCGCACGCCAGCGATGCCGGCGCCCTGGCCCTTAGCGCTCTGGCCAATCGTAGCGAACTGGGGCCTGGACGTTACTGGGTGGATATTCAGATCAATCTGCGTTATTTCGGCCAGCGCGAGATTGCCTTCGAATTCGACCCGGACAGTGACCGCCTGCTGCCTTGCCTGTCCTCCGAGCTATTGGAACAGCTGGGTGTACGGCTCGACAGACTGGCCGACCCCTCGCTATTGCTGGCCTCTTGCGTCGATCTGTTTGTATTGATCCATGGTGCCGAGATCGACTTCGACGCCAACAAACTACGGCTGGCGATCTCTATTCCACAGATCGCCATGCGGCGTGATGTCATTGGTCACGTAGACCCCGAACGCTGGGACTACGGCATCAACGCCGCTTTCGTCAATTACCAAGTCTCGGCGCAGCAAGGCTCCAGCCGCTATGGCGGCAAGAACAACAGTGACGACCTGTACCTGAACAGCGGCATCAATCTCGGCCCTTGGCGCTTGCGCAGCAACCAGTCGATGCGCCAGGACGTAGAGGGCAAGCGTGTATGGACCAGTGCCTATACCTATGCACAGCGCGACCTCCCCGGCACCCATGCCAATCTGACCTTGGGCGAAACCTTTACCGGCAGCGATGTGTTCAGAAGCGTGCCGATCAAAGGTGCCTTGATCAATTCAGACATGGGCATGCTGCCCGATGCCGTGCAAGGTTATGCACCGATCATCCGCGGCGTGGCACAAACCCGCGCCAAACTGGAAGTTCTGCAAAACGGTTACCCGATCTATTCCACTTATGTCAGCCCTGGCCCGTATGAAATCGACGATCTGAGCACCATTGGCGGTGGCGGCGAGCTGGAAATCGTTCTGACCGAGGCCGATGGCCAGGTTCGACGCTTTACCCAGCCCTACGCCACCATCGGCAACTTGTTGCGTGAGGGCGTATGGCGTTACAGCGGTGCATTGGGGCGCTACCACTCGGCGAGCAATCAAGATGATCCGTTGTTCTGGCAGGGCACGCTGGCCATGGGCACGGCCTGGAACTCAACACTGTATGGCGGCCTGATGGCCAGTGATTTCTATCGTGCCGGCACTCTGGGCCTCGCCAAAGACCTGGGATCAATCGGCGCCGTGTCCCTGGACGTTACCCGCTCGAACACCGACATCGACGCACCGGACACGCACAATGTCCAAGGCATGAGTTACGCCGTGAAATACGGCAAGTCTTTTGCGACCAGGACCAATCTGCGTTTCGCCGGTTATCGCTACTCCACCGAAGGCTATCGGGATTTCGACGAAGCCGTCAGCCAACGCAGCAACAGCTCGACGTTCTACGGTAGCCGGCGCAGTCGTCTGGAGGGGTCTATCTATCAGCATCTCGGCAGTCGCAGTGCAGTGAGCCTGACACTGTCACATCAGGACTACTGGGGGAGCAGTCACGAACAACGTCAGTACCAGTTCAACTTCAACACCCAATACCAGGGTGTCAGCTACAACCTGTACGCCTCGCAATCACTAAGCAATACCCACGGCACCGACCGACAGTTCGGTCTGAACGTGTCGATGCCCCTTGATTTCGGTCACTCAAGTACTGCGACCTTCGATGTTCAGAATAACGGCGAGCACTACAGCCAGCGCGCCAGCCTGGGTGGCAGCGTCGATGAGAACCGGTTCAACTACCGGGTCAGCCTGAGCTCCGATGAGAAACGCCAACAGGCGGCAGCACTTTCAGTCGGCTATCAGGCGCCCTTTGGCAGCGTCGGTGCCGGGCTGACCCAAGGCCGGGATTACCGCAGCACGTCAATCAACGCCAGCGGCGCCGTGTTGCTACACGCAGATGGCATCAATGTCGGGCCCTCTCTGGGCGAAACCAGTGCACTGGTCCTGGTACCAGACATCGCCGGGGTCGGCGTTGTGAATGCCACCGGCGTGGAGACGAACGAACGTGGCTACGCCCTCGTTCCGTATCTGCGCCCTTATCGGGTCAATCACGTCGTGCTACAGACCGACCAGCTAGGTCCCGAGGTGGAAATCGAAAATGGCAGCGCTCAGGTCGTGCCCAGACGCGGAGCCGTGGTCAAGGCTACGTTCCCGGCGCGCTCGGTCAATCGCCTGGTCATCACTGGCCGCACCGCCACAGGCCAGCCACTGCCTTTCGGCGCACAGGTCAGCGATGGCGCAGGCACCGTCATCGGCACCGTCGGCCAGGCCGGGCAAATGATGCTCTCCACCGGCGCCGAGCCACAGACACTCGACGTACGCTGGGGTGATCAGAGCGATCCGCAGTGCCGACTGAACGTCGACCCCGACAGCATGGAGCAAGTACAGGGCTACCGATTGCAGGAACTGACATGCCTCTGATCAAAGGAAAGACGGTGCGCGTCAACAGCTATCCATCAGGAAATTCAGCATGAAATCTTCGATACACCGACTGTTGCGTGGAACACTACTGTGTGGAGCACTACTGATCGGTACTTGTCTGTCGCCCCTGGCGATGGCCGATTGCTGGTGGGCCCCCGCCGGGTCGACAGTGAAAAACTATCAACGCAACATCGGCACCTTGTACATCCCTCGGGACGCCCGCGTCGGATCCGTCATAGGCACCGTTGACATGCTCGCGAGCACACCGGACAACCCGGCCATGACTGCGGAATGCCTGAATAATGGCACCCAGTACTTGATGTTCAATGCCCGAGCCACGGCCCCTGTGTTTCCCGGCCCGCTGGATCCGATCAATGGTGAAGATGTCACTGGCAAGATTCTGCAAACCAACATTCCGGGCGTTGGCGTACGCGTCAAACTGGGCACTCCGCTCGATGGCCGAGGGGATAACTCCTTCGTTCCCATCGGCGGCACCCCGACAGTTCCCTATGACGGGTACAACGACAAACAGTTGCTCACATACATTCGGCTCAATCCTCTGAGCAACCGGGTCACGCTGGTGAAAACCGGACCTTTGCCTGTCGGGGCGCACACACTCGATGGCAGCGAGCTGTTCAGCGGTCACTTCCCCGATTTGGGCAAGGTGTTCGGTTATGGGTTGAGCGGCACTATTATTCAGGCCCAATGCACCGTCGGCGCCAATCCCGTCAGCGCCGACCCCGTTCAGCTCGGCGACTGGGATGCCGCAGACTTCACCGGCCCGGGTTACACCACAACGCTCGTGCCTTTCAATATCACGTTAAGTTCCTGCGAAACCGATACAGGTGGTGGTTTCGTTGCAACCGCCAATATCCAGCTCGAAGGGGTCAGGGGATCAGTGCCCATCGGCCCCACGACCAGTGGAATCTTCAGCCTGACGTCCGATTCGGATGCCCAAGGCATGGGTATTCAGATACTCAAAGGCGATGGCATCACGCCCATGGAATTGAACACAGAAGTGCCCTTGATCGCGATTTCCCCCGGCACCACGGTCCTGGATTTCACCGCCCGTTTCTACCAGACCGAGCCCACCAGCGCGGTTCGCCCTGGCCTGGCCAAAGGTGCGCTGAACTTCACCGTTACCTACAAATAAACCTCGAGTAACCCACGACAAAAAAGCGGGTTTGCCGTTCCCGGCAAACCCGCTTCCCCTCCCCCCCGAAAACCTTAAGCGACCAGTGTCGGCGTCAACGATGGAAAGCGCTGCCAGGTCTCCTTACCGTCGAAGCTCACGCTAACCCGCACCTCGAAACCGACATTGAGTTTGAAACGTTGCAGATCAGCCTTTGAAATACGCCCGACAGCAATGGTTTGCGCCACTTCCGGGACAGGAAACTCCGTCAATACAGGAATCTCGAGCGCCTGGCTATTGCTGCCAACGCCTATCACCTTGATGGTGATGTACTGGTTCGTAGACATGAGGGTCCAGCGTTCGAGCGTGAAACTGGCGTACCCGCCGTCCGCAATGCTCCCTACACTCAACCTTGCGCCCGACACCTTGTCGCATTGAACAGTGGGCATTCCGCCCAACGCTTCGACCCGCAAGGTATACGGCTGCGATATATAGGGGGCCACGACGCCGGTCTCGAACACCTCGTAACGCACGGGCAGGGATTTCCCTACGTGAAAGGCAACCTTGTCGCTCGGGATTTTGTATTCCCGGGAACCCACAGGTGTCGGTATGTCCGTTCGATACCCCCCTGCACTGCCCTGCTCGGCCCATTGCACAAACACTGGCTCCCCGTCATAGATGACCGCCTCGGGAGGAATGACTACCGTTACACCACTAATGGCATTGCTCGGGCTCAGCACACCGCTCGACGCACCTCCCGTAGCTTCCTTGACCTTTGACGGAGGGAGCGTGCGCGGGATCGGGGTGGCGGCAATGCTCAGTTGGACATGAGCCGAATACGTACTGGTGTTACCCGCACGATCTTGCACCCGATATTGCACGAAGCGCTGGCCGTCCCCTCGGGCGCGAATCAAGTCACCTGGAATCGTTACCACCACGGGATCAGCGTAATTTCGATCGTCCAGCACAATGACTCCGCCTGAATTGAAGTCACCGGCGCCTGTCCCCCAGAACCATTCGATGCGGTCCCAGGGCCGGGGTGTTGTATACGCAGGGAGATCAGCCTTCAGCTGATCATCATTGGCCTGAAGGTACCGATCTGTGACTTGGTTAGGCGGGAGAACGGCGGGAGGGAAAATCAATTGGCTGGAAGGTGCCAGTCTTGGGGCGGTTTTATCGATGGTGACGTTTACCGGTAGCGATGATTGCGGCATTGAGCCATTCCAGGGCAAAAGCCGGTAATACAAGGTATGAACTCCTTCATCCAGCTTGGAAACCGGAACCTCCAACCAGAGTTCAAGGGGCGGGTCTGGATAATTGCTCCAGTCATATTGTTTTACAGCAACGGGATTGGCTTCGTCGCCATCCCAGATGAGCTGGACGACATCGGTGAAGTCTGGCAGTGACACTGGATCTTCCCACCAACCAAATTCAACCCTTAGCGGACGCAGCCACGCATCTTTGGGCAACAGGTTCTCTTCACCGTCAGGAACCGGAGGGAGAACTCCGATAACATCGGGAACAGGAAGGCTGGTTGCGGGCTGATTGGAAGATTCGGAATACCTGGACATGATGATTCCCTCATTCAGTAGCGCGCCGAAACGATTACCTTCAATGGTATTCCGGCCAGTTTTCTAAAAATGCAGCGCCATGTTTTTACCCGAGACACACGCCACAAAACGACAGGCGTTGACGTAAAAAAAACGGGGGAAGGCGTTCACTCCCCCCGTATCATCTTTCGGCGTGATCACCAGCTATAGCGAGCACCGATGTTGAAACCCCACGGCTGTTCGATCTTCTCGCCGTTGCTGTAATCAACATCTGCGTGCAGCGAAACCTTGTCGGTCAGGGTCATCGCGATCCCGGCGCCCAACTCGCCACGGGAGCCGGACAGGTCGTTGTTAAACACATTGTTATTGACTTCGACTTCATTGTTCTTGGCGAACTCATGCACGTAAGCGGCGCGAACATAAGGCTGTACGACCTTGCCCTCGCCCAGATCGAAGTTGCGCCCGGCGGTGGCGCCAAGTTTGCCCAGCAATGAGCGAGTACGATCACCGTCCGCTGCCAGCCCATTGTCCAGGTCATAACTCTGGCCCTGGATTACCACGCCCGACAATTGAGTGTACGGCTCGACAAAATAGTCATCGGCCAGCTTGATATGCCGCCCGAATTCAAGGGATGCTCCGACACCGTTGTTGTTGTAACTACCCTTGGTTTTGCTGCCGTCGCTAAGCTGTACGTCGGCCTCGTTCTCGAAATGGTTGAACTTCAACACGCCGTCAAAGTAGTAACCGCTGGGCTCATCCAGCCAAGTGGTGTAGGCGCCGACATAGTAACTGTCGACCGTACCGCTGGTGCCGCGGCTCAGGTTGAGATCGGATTTGCTGTAACCGCCCAGCAAACCCACCAACCACTGGCCGTCACCGACCGGCAACGGCGCATCGGCACCGAACGACAGGCCTTGCTGGGTTTGCTTGTAATCCACGCCGGAACCGGTGCTGACATCGAACTTGTTACCGTAGGCGCGAATCCAGCCGCCGGCCTGGCCGCCGTCCATCCGCACTTCGCCCATGCGACTGCGCAAGGTGGTCAGCTCGCCGTACCAGACCGTGGGCGCGGTGTTGAACAATGCCAGTACCGACTGGGTGCCTGGGCTGATCACCCGCGACGCCGTGTTCAAGTACCAGTCGTTATTGCCCTGCTTTATCAGGTCATAGGAGTACGTGCCCAGGTCCACAGGACCGCCGAGCAATGAAAACCTTGCGTCGCCGTCAGCAATGTGGATGACCGGTAAGGAAGCGGCAGCCACCGGTTCGGAACCACTGGCATCGATCCTGACGTCGTGATTGCCCGTGGCTGTACCGGTGACGGTCAGGGTATCGACCTGACCGAAGTTGGTGTGCATGTAGAACGTGCCGCCCTCACCCGACAGATTGCCCACCGTCAACTTGAAAAATTCGCCGGGGTTGCCGAACTGGACGCCACCGCCGTTGAGTGCCAGGTTGGCAACGTTGCCGTCACCGACCATCACCCACCGGGCGTCGCTATTGACGGTCAGCTGGCTGACATTGTCGAGCCGGCCGGTCAGGGTCGATTGATTTTGCAAGGTGATATTGGCCGTGGCACCGGAGCCCGCAACGACGTCACCCACCAGGTGGCTGTTATCGACCGTCATGTTGGCCGTCGATGTGCCATCGACTTCCAGGATTCGCCCGTTACCACCCACCAGGGTGGAACCGTCATTCACTTCGATCGTGGCTGAAACCGGTGCCAGGCCAAAGTCGTTGACGACAATCGCCGAGCCGGTTTGACCTTGTACCAGTGTGTCGTTGAGTACCAGACGCCCGGGCGTGCCGACATTACCGCTGGGTACAAAGAGCACCCCTTGATCGCCTCCGCGAATGGTACTGGCCGTTGCCGAGACGGTTCCATTGGCCAACTGAAGGCCGGTCCCGGTGGAATTGCTGGCGGTGACCGTGGATCGGACCAGGGTCAGATCACTCAGGTCCCCGGCCAGAATGCCGGTAGAGCCCCCCGTAATGACACTGCCAGTCACTGTTGCCGAGGAACCCGCAGGGGCGGCGGTGTTGTAACCAAGCGACAGGCCAAGTCTGTTCCCGGTGACAGTGCTGCCGGTGATGGTTGCGCGGCTATCGACCAGCTCAACGCCGATGTTGCTGGCAACCGAAGTCACCGCCGAACCGTTCAGGGTCAAGGATGAGTTGGTTTCAGCCCGGATGTCGTTGGTTGCCGCACCATTGGCCGTCAGGTTCGCCCCGTTTCTCAGCAGGTACTGATCGGCAGCAACGCTGCCGTCAATCGTCACGGGTGGGCTGCTATTGCCATCAATGATTCTCGCCAGCGAGTGAGTGCTGGTCAGCAACAGGGGCAGGAGCGTCATCCACTTCAGTGATACCGAAAGAGGATGTAAGGCAAAGGTTCGTTTAGGGTTCATCAAGCACCGCAAAAAGTCGTTGAACTGGAGTTCGTCAGGGCTGATGGCTGTGCCCTACGCATTGGGGCGGCAAAGTTACTCAGAACGCACGGATACGTCTGTAGGACTTATCCCAAACCTCAACACATTCAACGATAGGCAGAAGGAAGATTCCTCCCTCCTGCTGCCTGCCGTTGAATGAGCTTAAGGTCTGGGGATTAGGCAGTGGTCGTTGCCTGAGCCGTTGCCTTCAAATACAGCGACAATAACGTCAATGGTGGGCGACGGCTCGGGATTGCCGCGAACAGTGATGGTGTAATTCATCTTGCCCTTACCGCCAGAAACAGGGGGTCTGTAGGTGGGCTTTAGACATTCATCATAGGGAACAAACCAGTCGATACCGTTCCGCTCTTGCTCTGAGGAAACAGTCAGACTCTCAGTGTGTTCGGTGTCGGGTATTAACGTAGTGCCGTCATATTCGTAGGTCTTCCAGTCCGGCGCTACTGTTGCACCTTCTTTCAGGTAATTCGATGCGGGTATGTGTATGAAGACCCCCCATGGCCCACTACCCGGAGTTTGCTGCCTCAGGCTGTTGCAGTTGATCAAAGCTTCAGGAAATTCCGGCGCAGGAAGATCGACGGTTTCCACGAAAACATCGATGGTGGTGCGATCTGATTCCTGCGGGTTAGCGAAGCCCGCGCGCGTCAGGGTGTAGTACATCGGCAAGTCATCCATGACCGGAGTGAGTTCGATATCGGCCCACGGTATGACGATGTCGATGACCTGGTTTGCAGTCTCAGTACCGTCGACAACATAAGGGTTAGAAGACGAAATAACAGCAACGCCATTGTAATAAAGCGTCAATGTATCGCCGATTTCGGGATCATCAAACAGTTCGATAGACGCTGTTGCATCTTCACCGACATCGGCCAACGTCAATTCGGTACTGCTGCCACTGAAACTCTCGAAGACAATTAAATTCAGACTCGGATTGATCGGCTCAGGGTTTGGGTTAACCGGCCCGGGAATCGCGAAGTCCGTATTGACCGAGATGCCGCCTGGCGAAGCGAAGCCGACATCGCCCCTGAATACCTGGTAGTCCACCGCGACCGGTTGCACATGCGTGGCCGAGTTAAAATCGTACTCTCGTGCCATATGGGGCCAGGGTACGGTGATGGCCAGAGGAAACGGCAAATGCGCACCGACCGAAGTCCGAGCGAGATTCGTCCCCCACTTCACTACGATGCCATCATCGTTGCCCCACCCGGTGTACGACTCGATATGCACCTTGGTTGGAAAAGCCGCGTCGGCCCGATCAACCACGCCATCAAGAGCCAGAGGCACGGTGCAAGGCCGCAAGGCACTGGGCAGCGTACCCAGTGCAACCGGAACCGTAGCCGGTAATGATATTTCACCACGGTTACCGGCCTTGTCTATCAAGAAGGCCACAGCGTATTGGGTTGTCGAGCCATAGGCTATGACAGCACTGGCAGGTATCAACACTTTGCGGTCTGGAGGAAGCAATCGCGAAAGCACGATAAACTGAGCAAGATCCTCCGACGGCAACGGCACTCTATCCAGCCAGGCGACGTGAACCATCACATCGACCCTATTCGCCTCAATAAAATCCGGGATCGTGCATTTGACACCGCCATCGCGCACTAGCACAGCATCGGTGATCAAGTTTTCATCAATATCGATCACGGCGTGTTCTGGATCTGCCCAAATCGGCCCGGTCCTGTCGATGGTCACTTGGGCTGCTGGGGATTCTCTTTCCCCCCCGCCATTCCAGTTGCTCACGCGATAACGAAACTGAAAAATGCCTTCATAATTATCGAAAATTAATTCAGGGATTGTCCTCTGCAGGGGGAAGTTGCTATCAGGAAACGTACTGGGGTCAGCAATTTCTTCTGGAATGCCGATAGGCAAGTAATCGGTTGAACTGGCAGGCAGCCACTCCATCGTCAATACGTTTACCTGCCCTGGAATAGGAGGCCGCTCATCCCACAATGGAATACTGACTTTCAACGGAGCACTAAGCTTACTGCTATGTATCAAGCCACTGGCATCAAGAGCATCCACGATTGTGGGGGGCAGTAGATCGGCGACAAAGAACTCTTCACGATAATTGGCCCGCACCTGCTCAGCCGTTAGTTTTTCATATATAGCCATGCTTATTTCTCCAAATCCGTTTTAGTTCAGCCATGAAAAGGTTCATGACCTTAAAAACTTGTCTGGCAGTCCATGCATGGCTCAACTACTGCAAAGCGCCTTGTCGTTCTGCCCGGCCGTAAAAGCCTGAGCGAATTAAGCACCGGTTTTTCAGAGCGCGATACTGTCAGAGTTGACAGGTGGTCGCCTATACAGTGGTTAGGTAAAGCACGCTGTACAGCACATGAAACAGCGCTCGAGGACGGGCAACGAGTGCCCCTCAGGATGGCTTCAAGACTTGCGGGCGATTAGAGATCGTTCCCGCGCTCCCGCGTGGGAATACATCCAGTGACGCTCTGCGTCACACGAGCGGACGCGGAGCGTCCGGGGCGGCATTCCCACGCAGAGCGTGGGAACGATCGTTGGATTAAGACTTGCCAACCGCCAACCGCCAGACCCGCGCAATATCCCCTGCCCGCTCGCGCAACAATTGCGGCGCATTAGCGCAGGCCTGCGCAAGACTCATCGGCCCCGACGGCAAGGCAAACGCGGCATCGACGCCGTGTTCATACATCTGCGCATACCCCTCGCCCAGGGTGCCGGCGATCACAATCACCGGCACCCCTTGTTGACTAGCAATCCGCGCGACACCAAAGGGGGTTTTGCCACGCAAGGTCTGGGCATCAAAACGGCCCTCGCCGGTGATCACCAGGTCGGCGCCGCGTACGGCTGCTGCCAGACCGACCAGTTCAGCCACCACTTCCACGCCGGGGCGGAACTGCGCATGCAGAAATGCCTTGGCGGCAAACCCCAAACCGCCGGCGGCGCCACTGCCGGGTTCGTCACGCACGTCCCTGGCCAGCACTTGAGCGCAGTGATCGGCGAAGTGCCCGAGGGCCTGGTCCAGCTGCTGCACCTGTTCAGGCGAGGCGCCTTTCTGCGGGCCGAATATCGCTGAGGCGCCGTGGGCACCACAGAGTGGATTGTTGACGTCCGCGGCGATTTCGAAACGGACCTGGGCCAGACGCGGGTCCATTGCGTCCAGTTCGATCCGGCTCAGCGCTTTGAGTGCCAGACCGCCCCGGCTCAATGCTTGTCCCTGACTGTCGAGCAAGCGCACGCCTAACGCCTGCATCGCACCGGCGCCGCCGTCATTGGTGGCACTGCCGCCGATGGCCAGAATGATCCGTTGCGCGCCGGCATCGAGCGCCGCGCCAATCAACTGGCCAGTGCCATAAGTGCTGCTGGAGCAGGCATCACGCTGGCCGATCGCAACCAGCTGCAAACCGCTGGCCTCGGCCATTTCGATGATTGCGGTGCGGCTCTGCGGCAACCAGCCCCAACAGGCCTGCACCGGTAGACCTGACGGACCTTGCACTTGAGTGCTGCGCAACTCGCCATCGCGCGCGGCGAGAATCGCTTCGACCGTGCCCTCACCTCCGTCCGCCATCGGGCACTTGAGCAGTTGCGCGTCCGGCCAGACCTCCGCCAGCCCGAGGGCGATGGCATCGGCCACACCGATGGCACTCAGGCTGTCCTTGAACGAATCGGGGGCGATGATGATTTTCATGTGAGTTCTCCAGTTCCAATGGAGCCATGCTGCCAGTTGGAATCAGGAATAACGCCGGTCCGCTGCACAAGTACCGGGTGGGTTTATTGTTCATTGTCACAAAGCCGCCACCTCAATTACTGTAGGAGCCGAGCTTGCTCGCGATGGCGACCTCAACGACGCCATCGCCGGCAAGCCGTGCTCCTACGGGATTTGCGTTGACCATTGTCAAGGGTGAGCGTCGGTTTGAGGCAACAGCTGCACCCCCAGATACAGCGCCAGCATCCCATCGCAAGCTGTTGCGGTGGATACCCAAGGCCTCGGCACAGGCCCGGCCTCTGACCGTCGTGCGCAAATTGCTGTAGGAGCCGAGCTTGCTCGCGATGGCGCCTTCAAGATCACCATCACCGGCAAGCCGAGTCTAAGGGGTGGCGGGAGCATCGGTCTGCGGCAGCAGCTGCACCCCGAGATAAAGCGCCAGCATCCCATCGAGTCGCAACGGATCGACTCCGCTCAGTTCGGCGATGCGCTCCATCCGGTAGCGCAGGCTGTTGCGGTGTATCCCCAAAGCGTCAGCACAGGCCTGGCTCTGACCGTCGTGTTCACACCAACTGCGCAGGGTCGCCAGCAACTGGCCGTTACTGTCCTTGGCGATGACCTTGCGCAACGGATTAAGCAGTTCATCGAGGGCATCATCGTTGCGATGGCGCCAGAGCATCACCGGCAGACGATAGCGGTTCAGTGTCAGCAAGCGGCTCTGTGGCAGCACATCGCGCCCGTAGGCCAGCAGGTCACCAACTCGCCGGTAACAGCGGCGCAACCCTTGCAGACCATCGGCCTGACCACCGACGGCGATACGCAGTATGTTCCAGCCCTGGCCGTCGAGTTTTTCCAGCAGCCGTTCATTTTCAATCGACAGCGTCGCCGCGCGACACCACAGCAACGATGACTTGGCCGAACTCACACACCAGCTGTCGGGATATCGCGAAGCCAGCCAGGCACTCAATGCTTCAACGGTCTGCCCGGGGCCATGTTCCAGCCCCAGTTCAAATAGATAAGGAATGCGCGGCAGCTGCGGTTTGAGCCCCAGCTGTTGGGCCTCGTCAATCAAGCGTGGTGAATCTCCGGCCTCGCTGAGTAACAAGGCCAGCAGATCATCGCAACGCTGGCGCCGCCATTGTTGTTCGTCCTGCTGGTTACGTTGGCCCACAAGCATCTCGGCGGTCATACGCACCAGCTGCGCGTAGGTTCGCAACTGGTCCGGATCACCAGTGATGCCCAACACGCCGATCAGTCGCTGGTCGAGGAACAACGGCAGATTGATCCCCGGTTGCACGCCTTTGAGGTGTTTGGCGGTCTGCTCATCGATTTCCACGACACGACCATTGGCCAGCACCAACTGCGCACCTTCATGGCGGGTGTTGACCCGCTCCGGCTCGCCACTGCCCAGAATCAGGCCCTGGCTGTCCATGACGTTGACGTTATAGGGCAGGATGGCCATCGCCCGGTCGACGATATCCTGCGCCAGGTCATGATCCAGTTCGAACATAGCAGCGTGATCCTTGAAGGCAGTTTCTTATTAGTGATTGTTCAGCGGCACAGGGCAAGCGTCCAAACCCTGTGCGCAGGCACAAAGACAGGAACCCTGGGGTGACCGAGACTCTTGGTGCGATCAACGTTACCCTCGCATCGCAAAAAATCATAATAAAGAGAGACCCGCCATGTCCCAGAGCGCCGCGGCCACACTGGTCACAGCTGACCACAAAAATGCCGTCTACAAGCGCATTACCCTGCGCCTGATCCCCTTCATTTTCATCTGCTACCTGTTCAACTACCTCGACCGGGTCAACGTTGGATTTGCCAAGCTGCAGATGCTCGACGCGCTGAAGTTCAGCGAAACCGTGTACGGCCTCGGTGCCGGGATCTTCTTTATCGGCTATGTGCTGTGTGGCGTACCGAGCAATCTGGCGTTAACGAAGTTCGGCCCACGGCGCTGGATCGCGCTGATGATGATCACCTGGGGCATGCTCTCGACCTGCCTGTTGTTCGTCACCACCCCGACCGAGTTCTACACTCTGCGGCTGTTCACCGGTGCGGCTGAAGCCGGGTTCTTCCCCGGCGTGGTGCTCTACCTCTCGCAGTGGTTCCCGACCTTCCGCCGTGGCCGCATCATGGCGTTGTTCATGTCGGCGATCCCGGTTTCCGGCCTGCTCGGCAGCCCGTTCTCCGGCTGGATCCTCAACCACTTCGCGGCGGGTCAAGGCGGTTTGGCCGGTTGGCAGTGGATGTTCCTGCTGCAAGGCATTCCGACGATGATTCTCGGCGCACTGGCGTTCTTCCTGCTCAGCGACAACTTCGCCAACGCCAAATGGCTGACCCCGCAAGAGCGTGCGGTACTCGAAGCGGATCAGGCTGAAGATCGGGCAAACAAGCCAAAAAGCACCACCGACTCACTGCTGGCGGTGTTCAAGAATCCGGCGATCTGGGCCTTCGGCCTGATTTATTTCTGCATCCAGAGTGGCGTTTACGCGATCAACTTCTGGCTGCCATCGATCATCAAAAGCCTGGGGTTCAGCGACAATCTGGTGATCGGCTGGATCAGTGCGATTCCCTATCTGCTGGCTGCGGTGTTCATGCTGATGGTCGGTCGTTCAGCCGATCTGCACAAAGAGCGTCGCTGGCACTTGGTGGTGCCAATGCTGATGGGTGCGGTGGGCTTGCTGATCGCCGTCAACTTCGCGACGCATCCGGCCGTCGCCATTCTTGGCCTGAGCATCGCCACCATGGGCGCCCTCACCGGCTTGCCGATGTTCTGGCCGGTGCCTACTGCGATGCTCAGCGCCGGTGCGGCGGCGGGTGGCCTGGCGCTGATCAACTCCATGGGGCAGATGGCTGGTTTCCTGAGTCCATACCTGGTCGGCTGGGTCAAGGACAGCACCGGTTCGACCGACGCTGCGCTGTATCTGCTGGCCGGGGTGATCGTTGCCGGTAGCCTGCTGGCGCTGCGCATGACCCGTACGCTGCGCGCGTAGCCGAAGATCAAAAGATCGCAGCCTTCGGCAGCTCCTTGTATCTCGACTATTGATGGTTTGATCGTTCCCACGCTCCGCGTGGGAATGCATCCCGTGACGCTCCGCGTCACATCCAGAGCGGACGCAGAGCGTCCAGGGCGGCATTCCCACGCGGAGCGTGGGAACGATCAAACGGTGTGTGTGTATCCGACAGATCTTTGCCAAACACGGTCGGCGTAGGAGCTGCCGAAGGCTGCGATCTTTTCCCACCGGCAACGCGGATCGCAAGCCAGGAGCATTGAGAGGGAACACAGAACGGTGTAATAAAGAACCTCGTTTTTGTGTATGCCCACACTCAACCCGAAAGAGGATTTCGAACATGAGCTACCGCACCCTCGGCCAATCCGGTCTGCAAGTGTCCGCCCTGACCCTGGGCACGATGATGTTCGGCGAACAGACCAGCACCGAGGACTCCCTGAGGATCATCGACAAGGCCTGGGATCAGGGCATCAACTTTATCGACACCGCGGATGTCTACACTGGCGGGCGCTCCGAGGAGATCGTCGGCGAAGCGATTGCCAGTCGCCGTCAGGAGTGGGTCGTCGCGTCCAAGGTCGGTTACGGCCCGGTAGACGGCGTACCGAATCGCACGGGTTTGAGCCGCAAGCATCTCTTCAACGCTATCGAGGCCAGCCTGACCCGGCTGGGCACCGATTACCTGGACATCTACTACCTGCACCGCGAAGACCACAACACGCCGCTGGAGGTCACCGTTTCCGCCATTGGCGACCTGCTGCGCCAGGGCAAGATCCGCTACTGGGGACTGTCCAATTACCGCGGCTGGCGCATTGCTGAAGTGATTCGCGTGGCGGATAAACTCGGGGTCGACCGGCCGGTGATCAGTCAGCCGCTGTACAACATCGTCAACCGTCAGGCCGAGACAGAGCAGATCACCGCCGCCAGTGCCTACGGTCTCGGCGTGGTGCCCTACAGCCCGTTGGCCCGTGGCGTGCTCAGCGGCAAATACGCGCCCGATGTCACGCCGGACGTCAACAGCCGCGCCGGGCGGCAGGACAAACGCATCCTGGAAACCGAATGGCGGGTCGAATCCCTGCGCATTGCCCAACAGATCCAGCAATACACCCAGGGCCGTGGCGTCGGCATCGTCGAATTTGCCATCGCCTGGGTGCTGAACAATGCAGCAGTCAGCTCAGCCATCGTCGGACCGCGTACCGAAGAACAGTGGGACGCCTACACCAAGGCGTTGGCGGTGAAAATCACTGCCGAAGACGAAGCCTTTATCGACTCGCTGGTGACCCCGGGCCACTCCTCTACTCCGGGCTACAACGATGTCAGTCACTTCGTTTCCGGACGGGTACCGCGTAATACTTGAGTCAATCCCACCCCTGTAGGAGCAGCCGGTCGACGCTCGATTGCTCGCGATGGACGTTAACGATAACGCGTGTTTTCTGAATAAACGCACCGCCCTTGGGCCCATCGTCGGAACGCCGCCCGGAGCAAGCTCGCTCCCTAGAGACCTCATGTCCTTAACTGAGCGGCGGTACTGCCTTACCTGCGAAGGCAGTACCGCCGCTCAGCCCAGGATGAGCGATATTCTTTCCCCAAAACCGCTATCCTCTGCACCCGTTTACGCTCACTCCAGGTCTCGCGAGGACAGTGTGTCAAAAGGTATTGCTTTATCGGTTCTGGCATCGGTGCTGTTCGCCGTCATGTATTTCTACACATCGCTGCTCTCGCCCCTCAGCGGCGTAGAAATTTTTGGCTGGCGCATGCTCTTGACCGCGCCGTGCATGACCGTCTTCATGTTCGCCTCGGGCGAATGGAAACACGCCGTCGCACTGATCAAACGCCTGCTCGACAAACCTGTTTTGGCGCTGGGCCTGCTGCTTTCTTCGGCATTGCTCGGCGTGCAGCTGTGGTTGTTCATGTGGGCGCCACTGAACGGGCATAGCCTGGATGTATCCCTTGGCTATTTTCTACTGCCACTGACCATGGTTCTGACCGGACGACTCGTTTACGGCGAGCGTCTTTCTCACCTGCAAAAGATCGCGGCATTCTTCGCGAGCCTCAGCGTGGTCAATGAGTTGTATCAGGTCGGCAGCTTCTCCTGGACGACCTTGCTGGTGGCCATCGGTTATCCGACCTATTTCGTGCTGCGCCGACGCCTGGCCGCAGACAACCTGGGTGGATTGTGGCTCGACATGACCTTGCTATTGCCGGTGGCGTTATGGTTCGTGCAAAGCGGTGAGCAAGGTTTCGGCGTGGTCGGGCAGCACCCGTGGCTATACCTGCTGATCCCGCTGCTTGGGCTGATCAGCGCATCGGCGCTGGTGAGCTACATCATCGCCAGCCGGCTGTTGGCCTTCAGTCTGTTCGGGCTGCTCAGTTATGTCGAGCCGGTGCTGCTGCTCGGCGTCGCCCTGCTGCTGGGAGAAAGCATCGGTGCGGGGGAATGGCTGACCTATATCCCGATCTGGCTGGCGGTGCTGGTGTTGGTCTTCGAAGGGTTTAAACACCTGGCACGCCATCGCAAATCCTGACTCAAACGGCCCGTTTGAGTCAGGGCTTGATTTGTTTCAGCTCGTTGAGGAGTGCCAGCAGTGCCTGCATCTTTTCTTCGCCGAATTGCTGCTGGATCTTCTGGTAGTTGATCTCCATGTCACCGCTCATGGAGACGAAACAGGCCTCGCCCTTCTCGGTCAGTTTGATGAACAAACGTCGCTGATCTTCAGAGGATTTGCGGCGGCTGACGTACTCATCGCGCTCAAGACGGGTTAACACCCCGGTCATGCTTGGCGGCAGGATGCAGGCCATTTTTGCCAACTGGTGACTTTCCAGTTCGCCGTTCTGGCGCAGGATGCGGATGACCCGCCACTGCTGCTCGGTCAGGTCATGCTGATTGAGCGAAGGTCGGAAAAACGCCATGGCCGCTTCACGGGCCTGAAGCAGGGTCAATGTCAAAGAAGGTCTTGGATGGGTCATAAGAGGATCGGTCAAAAGGCTGGAAAGAAAAACATTAACACATTCACTATCGCCATCCGACACGCAAAAGAAAACCCGGCTGCAGAATGCTGCAGCCGGGCTCTTTTACTTCAGCAACTGATTACTCGGTTGCAAGCACACCGCGGCGAACCTGGTCACGTTCGATGGATTCGAACAGCGCCTTGAAGTTGCCCTCGCCGAAGCCATCATCGCCCTTGCGCTGGATGAATTCGAAGAACACCGGCCCCATCAGGGTTTCCGAGAAGATTTGCAACAGCAGGCGTTTGTCGCCCGGCTCGGATGAACCGTCCAGCAGAATCCCGCGCGATTGCAGTTCTTCGACCGGTTCACCGTGGTTCGGCAAACGACCTTCGAGCATCTCGTAGTAGGTTTCCGGTGGCGCGGTCATGAAGCGCATGCCGATTTTCTTCAGGTGATCCCAGGTCTTGAGCAGATCGTCGGTCAGGAAGGCAACGTGCTGAATGCCCTCGCCGTTGAACTGCATCAGGAACTCTTCGATTTGCCCTGCGCCCTTGGACGATTCTTCGTTCAGTGGAATGCGGATCATGCCGTCCGGGGCGGTCATGGCCTTGGAGGTCAGGCCGGTGTATTCGCCCTTGATGTCGAAGTACCGGATTTCACGGAAGTTGAACAGCTTCTCGTAGAAATTCGCCCAATACGCCATGCGACCGCGATACACGTTGTGGGTCAGGTGATCGATGATTTTCAGGCCAGCCCCGACCGGGTTGCGGTCAACACCTTCGATGAACACGAAATCGATGTCGTAGATCGAGCTACCTTCGCCGAAACGGTCGATCAGGTACAGCGGCGCGCCGCCGATCCCTTTGATCGCCGGCAGGTTCAGCTCCATCGGGCCGGTCTCGATGTGAATCGGCTGGGCACCAAGTTCGAGGGCACGGGCAAACGCCTGCTGGGCATTCTTGACACGAAACGCCATGCCGCAAACCGACGGGCCGTGCTCGGCCGCGAAGTACGAGGCGACACTGTGGGGTTCGTTGTTGAGGATCAGGTTGATGTGGCCCTGGCGATACAGGTGCACGTCTTTGGAGCGATGGGTTGCGACTTTGCTGAACCCCATGATCTCGAAGATCGGTTCGAGCGTGTTTGGGGTCGGCGATGCGAATTCGATGAACTCAAAGCCCATCAGGCCCATCGGGTTTTCGTATAAATCTGCCATGGTTGGCGCCTCATCATGCTTTTAGAATTAACAGCTGGAATTAACGGATCGTTAGTTGCTATCAATGCTGAAGCCGACGGGCGGCGCGCAGGAGATCCCCCGCACGCTGCGGGCGAGGAAATCACCGAAAATCAATTGGAACCCTAGTAGCTTCATGTCGACCCATTCTCGTACGGGCGAGGCTTCTGCTGCCAGAAGACTTATTCTTATATGCGTAAACCGATTCTACACAGCGTAAAACAGTTTGTCCGCATTCTGTATCAAATCCCCTTTTTTGACGCCAGTGCAAGGGGTTTGTTGCACAGGTAGATGCCCCCCAGAATCAACCCGCCGCCCAGGTACATCGGCAGGGTCAGTTGCTCACCCAGCAGCAGTGCTCCCAGAATTACCGCAGTCAGCGGGTTGAGGGCGATGAAAGCGCCGGAACGGGTTGCGCCGATTTTTCGGATACCGTCGTAGTACCAGATATAGGCCAGCGCCGAACCCAGCACGCCCAAATAAAGCAGGCTGAAAAACTGCCTGGGGTTGAGGCTTGCCAGCACCTCGATACTCAGTTCACCGCGCGCTGCGCTGGTCGCCCAGAGCATCACGGTGCCGATCAGGATCGAATAGGTCACGGTTTGCAGTGACCCCAGAGCCTGGTTCAGGCCTTTGGAATACAGCGAGTAGGTTCCCCAGCCCAGCACGCAGCCGAAAATCAGCAAGTCACCGACCCAGGCATTCGCAGCGCCGTTGAACAGTTGCTGATTTCGACTGACGATCACCAGGCCCGCCCCTGCGAGGCAAATCCCGATGCCGAAAACTCTCGCCCGACTCAAGCGCTCCCTGAACAACAGCCACGACGCGAGGGCGATGACTGCCGGGTTCAACGCCACGATCAGCGAAGCGCGCGAGGCGTTGATGTAATGCAATCCATAGAAAAAACACAGGTTATAGAAAAAGATCCCGAAGAACCCCAACACGGCCAACTGCAGCCATTGCTTGAGGTTGGGGCGCGCCAAGGGGATACGCGCCAGCGCCATGAACAGCAGTAACGCCAGACTGGCCAACAGAAAGCGCACGCTCGCCGCGAGCAACGGGTTGAGCGTGTCGGCCAGGAAACGTCCAGCGACAAAAGTCCCGCCCCAGATCATCGTGACCGCCGCCAGCTTCAGGTAAACCGGCACATCGGATTCAATCGGGACAGCGTTTACATCGGTTCTCATAACACTCTCGGGCGCGAAGGCAGGGGATGGCGTATTCTTCACCTAATACATGATCATCGTAAAATGAGTAAAAACTCATGACCCTGACCCAACTCGAGATCTTTTCGCTGGTTGCCGAGCTGCGCGGTTTTACCAGCGCCGCGACCCGCCTGGGAATTACCCAATCGGCGGTATCCCACGCCATCAAATCGCTGGAGCAAGAGCTTGGCGTCGAGCTGCTCAGAAGGCATCAGTCCCAGGTCGAACTGAGTGACATCGGCCAGCAATTGGTGTTGCGCGCCCGGGCCATGCTGGGCCTGGCCAACACCATGCAACAGGAAGCCGCCGATGCGCGCGGCATGAAACGCGGTACTTTGCGCATTGGCTCCTTTGGGCCGACGTCATCGATGAGACTTCTGCCGATGATTCTGCAGCCCTATCGTGCAGCCCATCCAGGGATTGAGGTGCACATCGACGAAGGCCCGGACCATCAGGTCGTCCAGTGGCTCGAAGAGCGGCGGATCGATATCGGATTTGTGGTATTGCCTGAAGAGCGCTTCGATACGTATGCATTGGTCGAAGACCAGATGGTCGCGCTGATCCCGGTCGATCATGCGCTGGCCGCGAAGAAAGGCGTGACCTTGAAAGACCTGTGCGACGACCCGTTCATTCTCACGCAGGCGGGCTCATCGGAGCTGGTTTCAAGGCTGTTCACCGCATCCGGATTGACGCCCGACATTCGTTATCGAAGCTCGCAGTTGCTCAGCACACTGGAGACCGTCAGCCGCGGTGACGCCTTGACGATCGTCGCCGAGTTGTCGCTACCGAACTGCGCAGACGACCGGTATGTAAAAAGAGCGCTGTGTCCTCAGGTCAAGCGTCAGGTGGGTCTGGCAGTACTGGATCAACGGCAGGCATCGCCGGCGACACTGGCCTTCATCAAGTTGGCCTTGAGCCTCGATTACCGATGAAAAAGCGTAAAGTGCGTGCACCAACTATCATGGCCGGTGCATGAACTCTTTTTGGGAGAAAAGTCATTGCCCTACCCGCATTTGAGAGCCCTACCGTTCTTACTTCGCTATAGGTTTCGCAAATGCCATTGACTGTTAAAAGTCGTCAGCAACGGACCCGCCGTATTGCAATTACCGTTTTGACTGCAGCGATGCCCGTAGTGCTTGGGTTCGCCATCCTGTATACGCAAGCGCAGCGCACACTGGAGCAGGCCACCGCACAAACCGCCGAAGAGGCGGTGCGCCAATTTGACTTGATGCTCGATAACACCGCGATGGCGGCACGGGAGATTCTCCCCCTCGCGGGACCGTCTTGTGATGACGACAAACAGTTGGCACTTCGCGAGCAAGTCACCCGTCGCCCTTTCGTGCGCTCTACCAACCTGATCTGGAATAACAGTAACTATTGCAGTTCTCTGTATGGCAACAGCGCTGTTTCAGTGCTTGACCCTGAAGATTATGTCGAAGGGAAACTGTGGCTGATGAGTGGCAACCCCGTCACGCCAAATACTGCCGTGCTTGTCTATCGATTGAGCGAGGGCAGTCAGGGAGCTCTTGCAACCATCGATGGTTACCATCTGACCAATGCACTGCGTTTGATAAGCCGCTATACAGACCTCGTGCTCCAGGTAGGTTCCAACTGGTTATCCGCCGATGGCCAGGTTCACGACTCGCGTTTACCGGTCTTCCCCGTGGCCCCCAACCATCTAAAGTCATCGCGCTATGCCTATAGTGTCGAAGCTGGTATGCCTGAGGGCGAAGTCTGGCGCTATATGAAGGCCAGGTACCCGGCTCTTTTCAGCCTGCTGATCTTCTTCGGTGTAATTTCCGGAACCATCGGCCATCGGCTGCAGAAGCACTCATCCTCGCCAAGCCATGAGTTACAACGTGCATTGAAGGCAGCTGAGTTCATTCCCTACTTCCAGCCCGTGGTACGCGGCGATAACAAGCAATGGGCCGGTATGGAAGTGTTGATGCGCTGGCAACACCCCAAAGAAGGCCTGGTGCGTGCGGACCTGTTTATCCCGTTTGCCGAGCACTGCGGATTGATCGTCCCGATGACCCGCTCATTGATGCGGCAAACCGCTGCATTGCTGGCCCCACATGCCCAGTCATTCAATGATGGCTTCCATATCGGTATCAACATCACCGCCAGCCACTGCCATGACCTGGAGCTGGTTGAAGACTGCCGGGAGTTTCTCGGCGCATTCCCACCCGGCAAAGTCACGCTCGTTCTGGAGTTGACTGAGCGCGAGCTGATCGAGCCAACAGACATCACCCGGGAGCTCTTCAAACAACTCCATGAGCTGGGTGTCATGATCGCCATCGACGATTTCGGCACAGGCCACTCGAGCCTGGGCTATTTGCGCCAATTCAATGTGGACTTCTTGAAAATAGACCAGAGCTTTGTAGCGATGATCGGAGTCGACGCCCTGTCCCGTCATATACTCGACAGCATCATTGAACTGTCAGGCAAGCTCGACCTGGGTATCGTTGCAGAAGGTGTCGAAACACCCGAACAACGCGACTATCTCACGGCACAAGGTGTGGATTTTCTGCAAGGCTATCTATTCGCTCGGCCCATGCCCGGAGATGAATTCCTCCTGACATTAAATCACCATTAAATAGAGAGGCTTACCGGACAAAAATCCCCATGTTGCAATTGAATCATGCAGCACATTGCATCGGGCGACTCTTATCCACCCGATGAACAAAAAGACATGATTTACTCTTGATGCATTAACTACTACAATTTTTGCTGCCTGTGCAAGATTGCAGGTGAGCCATTATCACCGACTCGTCCTAAGGCTCTTGGCTTATAGCTTTGTTTGCGGTTGGTATCAGCCAAATACACTATTGGAGTGAAGATATTGTCCAGACTCGCTGAATTTCGTGCCGCTGAAAAGGCCCTTCAAGAACAGCTTGCGCAGCTGGAATCGCTGAAGAATGACGCCGGGCTCAAGAAAGAAATCGAATTCGAAGAAAAGCTCCAGGGCCTGATGAAAACCTATAGCAAGAGCCTGCGCGACATCATCGCCATCCTCGATCCGAAGCTGGGTAAATCCAGCCCGCTTGTGGCTGCTCCGAAGACGCGTCGGGCCCGCGTGGTCAAGGTTTATCACAACCCGCATACCGGTGAACTGATTGAAACCAAGGGCGGTAATCACCGCGGCTTGAAAGCCTGGAAGGAACAGTACGGTGCCGCCACCGTTGAGTCCTGGCTGCGAGCTTAAGCGATTGCGCCACATCAAGGCCCTGCACATGCAGGGCCTTTTCGTTTAGGGCGGCAGTCAATCTAACGATGGTTGTCGAGCCCGTTAGAAATACCCGGCCCACACCACAACTTTGTACTTGCCCCCTCGACTAGCTAACAGCAAATCCCGGCGCAAAATCCGTAACGATTGAACAAACAATTAAAGTTTCAGGCTGTTTCGTGCAACGAGTATCTCATCCTGGCTCGCCGCATAAGCCTCTGCTTGCCCTGCATAGGAAAGAACATAAGCTTTATCGCCATCAACCGCAGCGACTAATGTTTGAGACAGTACGTGCCGCCCGTTTTGCGTGATGGTGCAAGTGGTTTCAAGCGCCGACAGCCGACTCAATGTGGCTGAGTGGATTTTGTTGCAAACGCTTTGATATCCCCCCGAAACGAAATCCTTTTGCACGGACTTGCGCATTTCCAGCAACACCCCCTGCAGATTGACCTGATGCCCGGCGTCAATCTGAGTCATGGTCAACTCCATGACCATGACCGGAGTTGCGCTTTGATCATTCTTGACCGCTCGCTGCCTGGACACTTTGGGCGAGGACTCAAGCGTTGAGCCTTCTTGCGGCAACACCTCCACTTCCCAGCCGTTGGGCCAGGTGATAACCGGGTCGGCAGCCTGAATGCCAGCACTGCCAAGCAACAGGCCTGTCAAAACGAATAGGGTTTTATAGGGTCGGATCATTGCAATGAGCACTCGCGGGTCGAACGATAAAGTTTGAGGCCCGCAACGTCACCAGGCAATAGGCCAGGGTCTGTTGACGTTTGGTTTGGCGCTGCCAGCAACGCTTGCGTATCATTGGTCCACCCAATCAACCGCAAGCCAGGGGACCGCTCGTGACCTGGAGCGCCGTTTGCCCCACTTATTTTCTGGAGGGCCCATGAGCCTGCACGAACTGAACACTTTCCCGGGTGTGACCGCCCAGCCCGACACTGCCACTCAGAAATTCGTCTTCAACCACACCATGCTACGGGTGAAGGACATCACCAGGTCGCTGGACTTCTACACCCGCATCCTGGGTTTCTCCCTGGTGGAAAAACGCGACTTCCCGGAAGCCGAATTCAGTCTGTACTTCCTGGCCCTGGTTGATAAAGCGCAGATCCCGGCTGACGCTGGCGCGCGTACCGAGTGGATGAAGTCGATTCCCGGCATTCTCGAACTGACCCACAACCACGGCACCGAAAACGATGCGGATTTTGCCTACCATAACGGCAATACCGACCCACGAGGCTTCGGCCATATCTGCATCTCGGTGCCGGATATCCGCGCCGCGTGCGAGCGCTTTGAAGCACTGGGTGTGGACTTCCAGAAACGCCTGAGCGACGGCCGCATGAAGAGCCTGGCCTTCATCAAGGACCCGGACGCCTACTGGGTTGAAATCATTCAGCCGGCACCACTGTAAACCACCCATAAGTGATCCAGCACATTATCGTTCCCACGCTCTGCGTGGGAATGCCTCAACGGACGCTCCGCGTCCGCTTTGGATGTGACGCAGAGCGTCACGGGCTGCATTCCCACGCGGAGCGTGGGAACGATCACACAGGGGTTATGTTTCTGCATCGAGGATTTATGCAGGAGCGGACGTGCGAATCAAATGATCGAACGCGCTGAGCGATGCCTTGGCACCCTCGCCCACTGCAATGACAATCTGCTTATACGGCACCGTGGTCACGTCACCGGCAGCGAACACCCCCGGCAGTGAAGTCTCGCCGCGTGCATCGACAATAATCTCACCACGAGGCGACAGCTCGATCGTACCCTTCAGCCAATCGGTGTTGGGCAGCAAACCGATCTGCACAAAGATACCTTCCAGCTCGACATTCAACACTTCGCCTGACTGCCGATCCTTGTAGAGCAAGCCGTTGACCTTCTGCCCATCGCCGGTCACTTCAGTAGTTTGCGCATGGGTGATCACCGTAACGTTCGGCAGACTGTGCAGCTTGCGCTGCAATACCGCATCGGCGCGTAGCTGCACATCGAACTCCAGGAGCGTGACGTGCGCCACGATACCGGCCAGGTCGATGGCCGCCTCGACACCCGAGTTGCCGCCACCGATCACCGCCACGCGCTTGCCCTTGAACAGCGGGCCGTCACAGTGCGGGCAGTAAGCTACGCCACGGTTACGGTATTGCTGCTCGCCCGGGACGTTCATTTCACGCCAGCGGGCGCCGGTCGCGAGGATGACCGTCCTGGCTTTGAGCGATGCGCCGCTGGCGAATTTGACTTCGTGAAGCGCCCCGCTCTTGCCGGGAATCAGCGCATCGGCGCGCTGCAGATTCATGATGTCGACGTCGTATTGCTTGACGTGTTCTTCCAGGGCCACGGCCAGTTTCGGCCCTTCGGTTTCCTGGACCGAAATGAAGTTTTCGATGGCCATGGTGTCCAGCACCTGCCCACCAAAACGCTCGGCAGCGACACCGGTACGAATGCCTTTACGGGCAGCGTAGATCGCAGCCGAAGCACCGGCCGGGCCACCGCCCACCACCAACACATCAAAGGCCTCTTTGGCGCTGATCTTTTCAGCCTGGCGCTCGATGCCGCTAGTGTCGATCTTGCCGAGGATTTCTTCCAGGCCCATACGGCCCTGGCCGAAGTTGACCCCGTTCAGGTAAACGCTTGGCACCGCCATGATCTGACGATCATTGACTTCGTCCTGGAACAGCGCGCCGTCAATGGCAACGTGACGAATGTTCGGGTTAAGCACCGCCATCAGGTTCAGCGCCTGGACCACGTCCGGGCAGTTCTGGCAAGACAGCGAGAAATAAGTCTCGAAGTTGAACTCGCCTTTGAGCGAGCGGATCTGTTCGATCACCTCACTACTGGCCTTCGAAGGGTGGCCGCCGACTTGCAGCAAGGCGAGCACCAACGAAGTGAATTCGTGGCCCATAGGGATGCCGGCGAAGCGCAGGCTGATATCGCTTCCCGGGCGGTTCAACGAGAACGATGGCTTGCGCGCATCGGTACCGTTGTCGAGCAAGGTAATGAGGCTGGAAAGGCTGGCAACGTCCTTGAGTAACGCGAGCATTTCCTGGGATTTCGCACCGTCGTCGAGGGAGGCGACGATCTCGATCGGCTGGGTGACCCGTTCCAGGTATGACTTCAACTGAGCTTTTAGATTGGCGTCCAACATACGGGCGATTTCCATGTTTTTGGTAGAGAGGCAGGACGGTAGAAAAAACAACGCCCGGGCAGATTCGCCCAGGCGTTTTTTTGGGGCGATGCGGTTTACAGGCTCAAGAGCTCATCGCCCTCAATCGACTCACGGACTTAGATCTTGCCGACCAGGTCCAGAGACGGCGCCAGAGTGGCCTCGCCTTCTTTCCACTTGGCTGGGCAAACTTCGCCTGGGTGAGCAGCGACATACTGAGCGGCTTTGATCTTGCGCAGCAGCTCGGAAGCGTCGCGGCCTACACCGCCGTCGTTCAGTTCGACGATTTTGATCTGGCCTTCAGGGTTGATCACGAAGGTGCCACGGTCAGCCAGGCCGACTTCTTCGATCAGCACGTCGAAGTTGCGGGAGATCACATGGGTCGGGTCACCAATCATGGTGTAGCGGATTTTTTCGATAGCAGGCGAAGTGTTGTGCCAGGCAGCGTGAGCAAAGTGGGTGTCGGTCGACACGCTGTAGATTTCTACGCCCAGCTTCTGGAACTCGGCGTAGTTATCAGCCAGGTCTTCCAGCTCGGTCGGGCATACGAAGGTGAAGTCGGCCGGGTAGAAGAACACGACAGACCATTTGCCTTTCAGATCGGCGTCCGACACTTCGACGAATGCGCCGTTTTTGAATGCGGTTGCTTTGAACGGTTTAACGTGGCTGTTGATGATAGGCATCGGTGACTCTCCGTCAGGGTTGAAAAGTTGATGAGGTGAATCCTACCCACTCAACTTCCTGATGGCTCATTGGCAAAGATGATGCCGCCGATTGGTTTTGGCTATTAGCACGCTGTGTTAATAGAAGAAAATGTTAGCTACTCGCCAATGCGTTTTTCGGCGAGTTGAGTCATCCCGAGAAACGGACTGGCTTCGACATAGCGCATGGCCGATTTCATGTCCTTCCAGCCGACATAACTCATCAACGACTTCAAATCCCAACCGCTGCGGTGAGCCCAGGTGGCGAAACCCCGGCGCAATGAGTGACTGGTGTATTGCTCGGCGGGAATCCCCGCGCGTTGCAATGCCTGACGCAACAACGGAATCACGCTATTGGCGTGCAAGCCCTCTTCGCTCAGGTTGCCCCAGCGATCGATCCTGCGAAACACCGGGCCGCGTACCAACCCGGCGGCATTGATCCATTCGATGTAAGCCTGCACCGGACACAAGCGCTGCAGCGCCGGGGTTTGATAGGTCTTGCCCAGGTTGTCGCGATCACTTTTGCTGCGCGGCAAATACAGCGTGATGCCCGAGCCGGCGGTTGCCTGCACGTGTTCGATTTGCACGCGGCACAACTCATCGCTACGAAAGCCACGCCAGAAGCCCAACAAGATCAGTGCAGCATCACGCCTGGCCCGCAACAGCGTGGGTTGATCGCCGTCCGCCATGGCTTGCAACGCTTCTTGCTGGAGACAGGTAATGACTCGCTCCAGATGCTCGAGCTGCAACGGTTCGGCCTGCTTTTCCTGGACCGGGTGTAAAGCGCGGATGCCTTTGAAGACCTTGCGCACCACGGGTGCCTTGGTGGGATCGGCAAAGCCCTGACTGTTATGCCACTGCGCCAGCGCAGACAGCCGCAGCTTCAAGGTGTTGATCGACAACACGCCGGCATGAGCAACGAGGTAACGCGCCACGCTATCGCCGGTCGCCGGCAGAAACCCGCCCCAACTGACTTCGAAGTGCTCAATGGCCGCCCGGTAACTGCGCCGTGTGTTCTCGCGGGTTGCCGCGTGCAGATAACGATCCAGATCGCTCATGGGAATGACCTTGTGGTGACCCGTGTAGGAGCAGCCGGTCGACGCTCGATTGCTCGCGATGGTCGTTAACGCTAACGCGGGAAGCCAGATGCACCTCAGCGCTCTCAAGTTTTTCGCGAGCAATCGAGCGTCGACCGGCTGCTCCTACAAGGGTGTTGTGTACGGAAATAGA
Organism: Pseudomonas sp. GW821-FHT04C07; assembly: GCF_059420325.1. Classification (NCBI taxonomy): domain Bacteria; kingdom Pseudomonadati; phylum Pseudomonadota; class Gammaproteobacteria; order Pseudomonadales; family Pseudomonadaceae; genus Pseudomonas; species Pseudomonas sp. GW821-FHT04C07. The sequence goes on along the minus strand of NZ_JBWKTM010000002.1, from coordinate 124,331 downwards.
GCGATAAATACTTCGGAACAGCTATGACACGGGGTAATACCAGTATATCCCATGCTAAAAATGCAAATCTTTAATTTTAATTATCACGTGATATAGTACGTATATATGTAGTACATACCACAGTACGAAATCGTAGGAGAACACATGGCTCGTGGCGGCGTCAATAAAGCGGTAGTGCAAACGGCACGCCTGGCGATCCTCGCCCGCGGCGAGCATCCAAGCATCGATGCGGTACGTATCGAGATGGGCAACACCGGATCCAAGACCACCATCCATCGCTATCTGAAGGAGCTGGACTACGGCGACGAACGCCTGAGCGCGCCGCACGAGCAGATTGACGATGAGCTGACGGGTTTGGTTGCGCGCCTGGCGCAGCGCCTTAAAGAACAGGCTCAAGAACCGATCGATCGCGCCGAGGCACGATTCGAGTCGCAAAGAAACGCGCTGGAAGCGCAACTGGCTGAAGCCATCGACGCTCAGGCTCGGCTCAAGCAACAACTTGAGATTCAGCACCTGGCGCTCGCCGACCAGACCGCTACATTGCAGAGCACCCGCTCGATGCTGCAGACCGAGCAAACCCGCAACGCCGGATTGAATCAGGCACTGAGCGACTTCGAATTACGCTTGAAAGACAAGGATGAGCAGATACGCTCACTGGAAGAAAAGCACCTGCATGCCCGCGATGCCCTGGAACACTACCGCAATGCCATCAAGGAACAGCGCGAGCAAGAACAACGCCGCCACGAAGGACAGCTGCAGCAGGTTCAAATGGAGCTGCGTCAGGCACAGCAGAGTGCACTGGTGCGTCAGGACGAGATCACCCAGCTGCACCGCGACAACGAACGCCTGTTGACCGAGAACCGCGGCACACTTCGGGAGCTGAGCCTGATCCAGGAGCAGCTCAAGCAGGTCAACAACCGCTACCAACAGTTGCTGGAGCACTCAAACCACGTCGACAGTGATCGCACCCTCCTCCAGGAACGCTTGCGCGTCGCCTTGCTGGAAAGCCACTCACTCAAACAAACCGTCAACGAGCAGACTCAAACCAACAAGGAACTGGAGCTTTCACTGGCAAAAGCCGAAGCAAGCCTGCAAGCCCTGCACCTGGCGTCCGTGACGACCACAGAGCCAGATACGCAAGGTGCCTCAGAGCCCGCTAAAGACGATTAACCCGACACGGGCGCGCGCATGGTGACGAACTCTTCAGCGGCCGTAGGATGCACACCGATGGTTTCATCGAAATCGCGCTTGGTCGCGCCCGCCTTCAAGGCAATGGCCAGTCCCTGAACGATCTCACCGGCTTCCGGCCCGACCATGTGGCAACCCAGAACCTTGTCGGTCTTGGCGTCTACCACCAGCTTCATCAGCGTGCGCTCCTGGCACTCAGTCAGCGTCAGCTTCATTGGCCGGAAACGGCTTTCGAAAATCTGCACGGTGTAGCCGTCTTCTCTGGCCTGCTCTTCAGTCAGGCCGACAGTGCCGATATTCGGCAAGCTGAACACCGCCGTCGGGATCATCCTGTAATCCACCAGGCGGTATTGCTCTGGCTTGAACAAGCGTCGCGCCACGGCCATGCCTTCCGCCAAGGCGACCGGCGTCAGTTGAACGCGACCAATCACATCTCCGATTGCCAGAATAGAGGGCTCGCTGGTTTGGTATTGCTCATCGACTTCGACGAAACCGCGCTTGTCGAGTTTCACCGAGGTGTTTTCCAGGCCTAGATTGTCCAGCATCGGACGGCGACCCGTGGCGTAGAACACACAATCAGCTTCCAGTTCGCGACCATCCTTGAGCGTCACTTTCAAACTGCCGTCGCCTTGCTTGTCGATACGTTCAATATCCGCGCTGAACTGCAGATCCATCCCGCGCGTGGTCAACTCTTCCTGCAAATGGGTGCGCACCGCACCATCGAAGCCACGCAAGAACAGATTGCCGCGATACAGCAGTGTGGTTTTTGCACCCAGACCATGGAAGATCCCGGCGAACTCGACCGCGATATAACCACCGCCCACCACCAGAATGCGCTTGGGCAACTCTTTCAGGAAGAAGGCCTGGTTGGAACTGATGGCGTGCTCGTGACCCGGGATATCCGGGATCTGCGGCCAGCCACCTGTGGCAATCAGAATGTGCTCTGCGGTGAAGCGCTGGCCATTGATTTCCACCTGATGCGGATCGATCAGCCTGGCGTGACCTTCATGAAGCGTTACACCGCTGTTGACCAGCAGATTTCGATAGATACCGTTCAATCGGTTGATTTCGCGGTCCTTGTTGGCAATCAGCGTCGGCCAATCGAATTCGGCCTCGCCCGGCGACCAACCAAAGCCCTTGGCCTGTTCAAAGTCTTCAGCGAAGTGGGCGCCATACACCAACAGCTTTTTCGGCACGCACCCCACATTGACGCAGGTACCGCCCAAATATCGGCTCTCGGCAATGGCCACTTTCGCACCAAAGCCGGCAGCGAAACGCGCAGCACGAACACCGCCGGAACCGGCACCAATCACATAAAGGTCAAAATCGTAGGCCATTTCAATCTCCTCGGCAGGCCACAAGCATAACCGCTGCGGCCTTTTTGGGCAGCGCTGCGAGCTACATGGGGCCGGAAAAAGAAAAAGCCACCCGAAGGTGGCTTTTTAGAACAGAACGGTGAAGCGCTATCAGTAAGCCTTGCCCGTTTTGTAGAAGTGTTCGAAGCAGAAGTTGGTTGCTTCAATGTAGCCTTCAGCACCACCGCAGTCGAAACGTGTGCCTTTGAACTTATAGGCAATCACACAACCGTCCTGCGCCTGCTTCATCAGGGCGTCGGTGATCTGGATCTCGCCACCTTTGCCCGGATCGGTTGCTTCGATCAACTTGAAGATGTCCGGGGTCAGGATGTAACGACCGATGATCGCCAGGTTGGACGGGGCATCTTCAGGTTTTGGCTTCTCGACCATGTTACGCACGCGATACAGGTCATCACCGATCAAATCGCCGGCGATCACGCCGTATTTGTGGGTTTCCTGCGGGTCGACTTCCTGGATTGCCACGATCGTGCAACGGTACTGTTTGTACAGTTTGACCATCTGGGTCAGCACACCGTCGCCTTCCAGGTTGACGCACAAGTCGTCCGCCAGCACTACTGCAAAGGGTTCGTCGCCGATCAATGGACGGCCGGTCAGAATAGCGTGACCCAGGCCTTTCATTTCGGTTTGACGGGTGTAGGAGAACGAGCACTCGTCGAGCAGCTTGCGGATGCCGACCAGGTACTTCTCTTTGTCAGTACCTTTAATCTGGTTTTCCAGCTCGTAGCTGATGTCGAAGTGGTCTTCCAGGGCACGTTTGCCACGACCGGTAACAATGGAGATTTCTGTCAAGCCAGCGTCCAGTGCTTCTTCAACGCCGTACTGGATCAGTGGCTTGTTCACCACCGGCAGCATTTCTTTAGGCATGGCCTTGGTCGCTGGCAGGAAGCGAGTACCGTAACCGGCTGCTGGGAACAAGCATTTCTTGATCATATGAGTCCTTGAAAGGGCTGTACGTACGAATTTCGGCGCAGTCTAATCAGGCGGCGAGCACCTTACAATGCCCTGCGCGGGCTAACCGACGCCATCATAGAGAAATATCAGGAGCAATAGTTCCGCAGCATCTTACATATCGAGCCTGCCGTAAATCACCTTCTTGTCGTCAGGCCACGCTTTTAAAGGGGGGATGCGTACTTCTTCAGACGGTACTGTCCTGAGCGTCGACAAACCGCCAACTGCCCTTTCGCCCCGCTTTTGACGCTATGATTGCGCGCTTTACCCAGCCAACGAGGCAGATCGATGTCGGCAGCAAAAAGCGTGAACGGTTACCTGATCAATCAGGCAAAAGATGGCCAATGGTGGGTAGACAGTGCCAGCGGCGAAAATGTTGCCGGGCCTTTCCCCACACAGGCGTTGGCCATTGAGGTTGCAGAGGTGCTGCAGGACCAGCCGGCGCCCCCTGCCCGGCGACGCAGCACCAAACCCTAAAAGCCCGCGCTATTCAGGCCCTGCCTTTGCGCAGGGCTTGCGGGTGTCTGTCTGTACCCAAATGGCCTTTCGCTATAATCTTTCGCCAAGCCCGGCTGTACGCGCTCTGCTTCAACACTTTGATGACGATAAATAACATGAAGAAAGTTTTGGTAATCAGCGCGATACTGGCGGCTCTCAGTGGCTGTGCCAGCGCAGAAAAGACTTATCTGAACGACGGCCAACAAGGGCTGACCATTGACTGCTCCGGAGAGGTCAACTCATGGGCCGCCTGCTATGAAAAAGCAGATGCTTCATGTGCCGGTACCGGCTACAGCATCATTGGCACCGACGGTACACCTTCACCCAAGGAAAGCGACAAAACGCTGGGCGTCGACGTCGGCAACTTCAAGAGCCGCAGCGTGGTGGTGGTCTGCAAGTAAGCCTGCAACCAGCCCCGTCGTGATCACATATGAATTTCAGCAAATTTGATCCCGAGCCCGCGCACCGTCTCGATCAGATCATCCAGTCGCGCGAATGACTCGACTTCATCGCTGTCATCCACCAGGAAAAAGCTGCGCCCTGCACTTTTCTTGAAAAACACAATCCACTCGCCCGAATTGGCCGGATTTTGAATCACATGAGTCGCCGAGATATGCCCCTCGGCATGCCGCTCTCTTACCTGTTCACGCTTCATCACTGCCCCCCCCAAAAATAACAATGCCGCCCAAGCGCCAGCCTCGACGGCATCTGTATCGATTCACGACAGTTTATCGGATGCCTTGGCCAATAGGTGCTCGACCTTGCCATCAGCAGGCCACTCCCTGCCAACCATATTGCCGAAACCAAAAAAGCCTGAAGTGCCACAAACACTACGTGTTCATGCCTCTTCAGGCTTTAAATGTAAAAGCTCGCAATCAGCCGGAAATACACTCCGAGGCCGCATTACGCACATCCCAGGGTCGCAGCGGCATGTTGGACATTCGCTCAAAAAGTTTGATGCTGCTGCCATTGGATCGGTCTTCAATCTCGAACACCGCGGCCGGTCCCGAGGAAATTTTTTGCGGGACGATAACCCTCACGCCGTCCTTGTGCGGCTCGATCTGCGAGGCACCACGGCTACTCGACAGTTTGTCGGTCACACACCTGGCATAGTCCTGCGGACTTTTTCCCGAGATTACAACCATGGTTGGCGGCGTCTGCCTGATGTCCGCTACCGTCGCGCAACCACTTATAGCCAAGGCCAGAACCCACACCGCCCGCTTCATACAAAACCTCCGATAAAGACGGTCCGACAGCGCAAATGCTGTTTTTCTCCGAGACGCAGGCTTGTATCTCTCATAAAATCCCAAATAACTGTTCCTGATTGTCCAACCCGCCCTCGTCAGTCCGATAATAAACCGTTTGGACTGATAAACTGGGCCACTGCTCATCTATCGTTTTGATTTTGTAGAAAAAGCCCTTCTGGAGGCGCCCATGAAATTTATCCACCAGCGCGAGCACCTCAATGAAGACGATATCGTCGTCATCGAATGCTCCCAGGTTTGCAACATCCGGCTGATGAACGACGCCAATTTTCGCAGCTTCAAAAATGGCGGTCGCCATACTTACCACGGCGGCGCGTTCGACAAGTTTCCGGCCAAGATCACTGCACCCAGCACCGGTTTCTGGAATATCACCATCGACACCGTCAGCAGTCGGGCAATCAGCGTGACTCGCAAACCGAACCTGACCCATTCGATCAAGATCATCCGCCGTTCCAGCTCGAAACTGCGCTGAAACCCGCCCCGCACTGCCCCTCGATCAACAGGAACAGGTACGACCGTGACCCAAACGATCAAGTACGTCATCAAATACAAACTCAATGGCGAGCGTCGTTTCGAATTCGCTCAGCTTGTGTCAGGCACAGTGGAAGAAGCCAAAGCCGCACTGGAGGCCATTCATGGCCAGACCGACGACATCATCAGCGAAGTCAACGTGAGCAAGGCGCTCTAAAGCGGCGCAAATGCACCGGAGCAACATGGACGTCACGCTCCCCCGCGCCTTGATTGACCACTCCCGCGCTTCCCCCCCGAAATTCGACCGCAAGCGCCGGAGTGTCAGCGCGATGATCGCTTCCTAGACTGGCAGACCTCAACCTCTGGTTCAGGAATCAGACCATGTCCCTTGCATACACCACCTCAACGAATCACCTCTCGACTGTTCGCCGTGAGGCACAGCGATGAGCGAGCACGATCTCTCCCGACGTCTTGCCGCTCTGGACTGGCCCGCGATCGAACAAAGTCTTGACCAGAACGGCAGCGCCACTATCACCGGACTTCTCGGTGCAACCGACTGCGACCGCCTGAGCGCCTTATATGACCATCAAGCGCTGTTCCGCTCTCATGTGCTGATGGCCCGACACGGTTTCGGTCGCGGCGAATACAAATATTTCAGGTACCCGCTGCCCGACATGGTTGCCCATTTACGTGGCGCGTTGTATCCAGAGCTTGTTGAGTTGGCCAACCGCTGGAATGAGCAAATGAATCTGCCAACGCGCTATCCGATACAGCACGAGGACTTCCTCCAGCGCTGCCATGAAGCCGGACAGCAGCGGCCGACGCCTTTACTGCTGCAATATGGGCCAGAGGACTACAACTGTTTGCACCAGGATCTGTATGGCGAGCACGTCTTCCCATTGCAGGTGGCGATTTTGCTATCCGAACCAGGCGAAGACTTTACCGGCGGCGAGTTCGTCATCACGGAACAACGCCCGCGCATGCAGTCGCGTCCGCAGGTCATAGGCCTGAAGAAAGGCGACGCAGTGATTTTTGCCGTGCATCACCGACCGGTACACGGCGTTCGCGGCTACTACAGAGTCACGTTACGCCACGGTGTGAGTCGCCTGCACACGGGTAAACGGCATACGCTTGGAGTCATATTTCACGATGCGCAGTGATGACATGAACTCGACAATCGTTGACCTGTTTGCTGGCACCGACGTTCAACAACCGGCCAAAACCGAGCAGATAGGCGAACAATCTTTCGTCCTCAGGGGCTTTGCCCTGCCATGGGAAGATCGGTTGTTATCCGCGCTGGAAAGGGTTCTGCTGGCGGCGCCGTTTCGCCAAATGGTCACGCCCGGCGGCTTTACCATGTCAGTGGGTTTGAGCAGTTGCGGCGCACTGGGCTGGACCACTGATCGAACCGGCTACCGCTACACCGCCATCGATCCGCAAACAGGCCAGCCATGGCCCGATATGCCAGCCGTGTTCCTGGCGCTGGCTCAGGCGGCGGCACTGGAAGCAGGATTTCACGACTTCCAGCCGGACTCCTGCCTGATCAACCACTATGTGCCGGGAGCCAGGATGTCCTTGCACCAAGACAAGAACGAACGCTCCTACAGCGCACCGATCGTTTCGGTGTCCCTCGGGTTACCGGCCATATTCTTGTTTGGTGGTCATAAACGCAGTGATAAAAGCCAACGAGTGCCGCTGTTTCATGGAGACATCGTGGTTTGGGGCGGTGTCGATCGCTTGCGCTATCACAGCATCCTGCCACTCAAGGATGGCCTGCACTCGCTGCTCGGCGCCCAACGTATCAACTTCACCTTTCGTACCGCCGACTGATGAAACCTCCAGAGTGGAATTTGACCGCAAGGCCCGGAGTGCCCTCGCCCTCCTTGCTCGATAATCTGACCTGAACCTGTAAACGAGTAGGACAACATGACATCGGCCCCCGCAAAAACCACGACAGAGAACGACCCACGCTGGTCAGCGGTGCTGGCACGAGATCCGCGCGCGGACGGTCAGTTTGTCTACGCGGTAAAAACCACAGGAATCTATTGCCGGCCGAGCAGCCTGGCGCGCCTGCCCAAACCTGAAAACGTCGAATTCTTCGACACTGCCGAACAAGCGCAAGCCGCCGGCTATCGTCCGAGCAAACGCGCCGCGGCAGACCAGACGCATGTCGCGGCGCAACACTGCGCGCTGGTCGCAACAGCCTGTCGGCAGATTGAATCCGCCGAGACCCTGCCCAGCCTGAAAGAATTGGCGCAGATGGCGGGCATGAGCGCCTTTCACTTTCACCGGGTCTTCAAAGCCGTTACCGGCCTGACGCCCAAGGGCTATGCCACGGGTCACCGTTCGCGCAAAGTCCGTGAGCGGCTCGAACATGGCAACTCCGTAACGGACGCACTGTATGACGCCGGCTTCAATTCCAACAGTCGCTTCTACGAGTCAGCCAATAACCTGCTCGGCATGAAACCCAGCGACTACCGCGCCGGTGGGCTGAACGCCGACATCCGTTTTGCCGTTGGTCAATGTTCATTGGGCGCAATATTGGTCGCACAAAGCAATCGCGGGGTCTGCGCGATTCTGTTGGGAGACGATCCCGATGCCCTCGTCCATGACCTGCAGGATAAATTCCCGCAGGCCAATCTGATTGGCGCCGACCATGACTTTGAGCAACTGATCGCCAAAGTCGTCGGTTTTATCGAGATGCCGGCCATTGGCCTGGATTTACCCCTGGATTTGCGCGGCACTGCGTTTCAAGAGCGCGTATGGATGGCGCTGCGGGAGATTCCGGCGGGCAGCACCGCCAGCTACGCCGAAATCGCCCAGCGCATCGGCGCACCGAAATCATTCCGCGCCGTAGCTCAAGCCTGCGGCGCCAACAGTCTGGCGGTGGCGATCCCCTGCCACCGGGTGGTGCGTAGCGACGGCAACCTCTCGGGCTATCGCTGGGGCGTGGAGCGCAAACGCCAGCTGCTGGAGCGTGAGACTCAGGCTTAGAAAACCCCGATATGGACCGCCACGCTATCGGGGCCGGTACGAACCTGCGCCGGGTTTGCGGCTGTTGGTTGACTGGCTGTTTGACCGCCCTAGACCCAATGCCGGTCAGTTAAGAAGTTTCTGGCCCCGCACATTCCCCCGTAGCAGCTGCCGAAGGCTGCGTTCGGCTGCCCAGCAGCCGTAAAATCAAGCGCTGCGGTATTCCAGACAAACCGTGGCAGCAGGGTTTACGGCTGCTGCGCAGCCGGACGCAGGCTTCGCCAGCTGCTACGGACCGCGTAAAGGCTTAACTGACGGGCATTGGCTCTAGACCCATAAAGCCCTGTTTAACGATTCACATCCACCACAACCCGACCACGCAATTGACCGGCGAGTAACCGCGGCGCAGCCTCTATGGCTTCACTCAAGCCAATTTCATGACTGATCAGCGCCAGCAAAGCGAAGTCCAGATCCTTGGCCAGGCGATCCCAGGCAACGATACGATTGGCCTTGAGTTGGGTCACGCTATTGATCCCGGCCAATGTAACGCCACGTAAAATGAAGGGTGCCACAGACGCAGGAAAGTCCATACCTTGCGCCAGACCACAGGCCGCCACGGTTCCATTGGCTCGGGTGCTGGCGCAGGCATTGGCCAGGGTGTGACTGCCGACTGAGTCAATCACCGCCGCCCAGCGTTCTTTGGCCAACGGTTTGCCGGGTTCGGACAGACTGGCCCGGTCGATGATTTCGCTGGCCCCCAACTGGTGCAAATAGGCGTGCTCTGAGGTGCGACCTGTGGACGCCACCACTCGATAACCGAGCCTGGCCAACAAGGCGATGGCAAAACTGCCGACCCCGCCGTTAGCGCCAGTCACCAGCACCTCGCCCTGATCCGGTCTCACGCCATTACGCTCCAGCGCGAGGATACTGAGCATCGCCGTGTAACCCGCGGTGCCGATCGCCATGGCCTGGGCCGGAGTAAACGCCGCAGGCAACGGAATCAGCCAATCGCCGTCAAGTCGTGCCTTTTGCGCCAGACCGCCCCAATGACCTTCGCCTACGCCCCAGCCATTGAGCAGGACTTTGTCTCCGGCCTTGTAGTCTGGATGGCTGCTGACTTCGACAGTCCCGGCCAGATCAATCCCCGGCACCATGGGAAATTTACGCACTACCGGGCTGCTGCCAGTGATGGCCAGGCCGTCCTTGAAGTTCAAGGTGCTATACGCCACACGGACGGTGACATTTCCCTCCGGCAACTGGTCTTCGCTGATTTGAGTCAGATTGGCCCGATAACCACTTTCATCTTTCTCGATCAAAATACCATTGAACATAGCGCCTCCCGGTAGAGCGTTGGTGGGTAATGAACATGTGAGCTGAGGTGGCGTTCATCGTCATGACAAGGACATTAGCCTTCTCGTCTCTCAAGTCAATCAGCCAAAGGTAGGACCCAGCTGAAAGTCGACTGGCCTTGCGCCAGTCACTCCTGATACAAACGTCCCGTAGCCGTCCTTATCTTTTTTGACGTCGGAGAAGAACCCAAAATGAGCCAATGGCCTGATACCCGCATTCTTGACCTGCTTGGCATCGAACTGCCGATCATTCAAGCGCCCATGGCCGGTGCGACCACTTCAGCCATGGTCATCGCCGCCAGCAATGCCGGAGGTCTGGGCTCCTTGCCTGCCGCCATGTTGAGCATCGAGCAGTTGCGCGAGGAGTTGAAGGTTTTCCGCCAACACAGTCAGCGCCCGCTGAACGTGAACTTTTTCTGTCATCAACCACCAGCCGCCGATGCGGGTCGCGACCGTGACTGGAAGAATCTGCTGGAGCCGTATTACCGCGAACTCGGCGCTGATTTCGAGGCACCCACACCTGTATCCAACCGCGCGCCGTTCGATAACGCCGCCTGCGAAGTGGTCGAAGAATTTCGCCCGGAGGTCGTCAGCTTTCATTTCGGTCTGCCTGAAAAATCTCTGCTGGATCGCGTCAAAGCGAGCGGCGCGAAAATCCTTTCCTCGGCGACCACCGTCGATGAAGCCATCTGGCTGGAACAGCACGGTTGCGATGCGATCATCGCCATGGGCTATGAAGCCGGCGGACATCGTGGGATGTTTCTCAGCGATGACCTCAATAGCCAGGTCGGCACCATGGCCCTGGTGCCGCAAATCGTCGATGCCGTCAGCGTCCCGGTCATCGCAGCGGGCGGGATTGGCGACGCCCGAGGAATCGCCGCGGCTTTCCTCCTCGGCGCATCAGCGGTTCAGTTGGGTACGGCCTATTTGTTCACGCCAGAAGCGAAAGTCACGGCGTCTCATCACAAGGCCCTACGCACCGCCAAAGAGAGCGAGACTGCATTGACCAATGTCTTCACGGGCCGTCCGGCTCGGGGGATTCTCAACCGGGTCATGCGCGAACTCGGCCCGATCAGCCCTGCGGCACCGGCCTTCCCTTTCGCTGGCGGTGCCTTGATGCCGCTGCGTGCCAAAGATGAGGCCGACTTCAGCACCCTCTGGTCCGGACAGGCAATACGACTGGGCGTCGAACTGTCGACCGCTGAGCTGACCACACGTTTAGCCGCACAGGCTCTGGCTAAATTGACCGCGCATTAACACGCACAGGGCCGCGATCCAGATCGCGGCCTTCTCCAGTTGATCCCCGCTAAAAAATCCCTGCGCCAATGCCTCCAGTTCCGTTCGCTGCCGATTCGCTATATATTCAACTATATAGCGTTTAACCCCCCAAGCGCTGATCCGATGTAGGAGCGAGGCTTGCCCGCGAAGCAAACGCCGCGGTTTTTCAGGCATTGCGCGTTGTCGTTCTTCGCGGGCAAGCCTCGCTCCTACAGACAAACTGCCCACCACACTCTGCCCACGGAGCTGCTACATGACTATTCGTGTCTCACGTTACGCCCCCACCTGCCTGGCCTCACTGCTCGCGGTCTGCGCTTTCGGATCGGCTCAGGCCGATGAAGTCCAGGTGGCGGTAGCGGCCAACTTCACCGCACCGATTCAGGCAATCGCTGCCGACTTCGAAAAGGACACCGGCCACAAGCTGGTCGCCGCCTATGGCGCCACTGGCCAGTTCTATACCCAGATCAAGAATGGCGCGCCTTTCGAAGTGTTCCTGTCCGCCGATGACAGCACGCCACAGAAACTCGAAACCGAAGGCGACGCCGTCAAGGGTTCGCGCTTTACCTACGCGATCGGCACCCTTGCGCTGTGGTCGGCCAAGGACGGTTACATCGACGCCAAGGGCAAAGTGCTCAACGACAACCAGTTTCAGCATCTCTCCATCGCCAACCCTGAAGCAGCGCCTTATGGCCTGGCCGCTACACAGGTTTTGGCCAAACTGGGCCTGACAGACAAGGTCAAAGGCAAGATCGTCGAAGGCCAGAACATCACCCAGGCCTATCAGTTCGTGTCCACCGGTAACGCCGAATTGGGCTTCGTCGCCTTGTCGCAGATCTATAAAGACGGCAAAGTCTCCAGCGGCTCGGCCTGGATCGTTCCGGCTGCCATGCACGACCCGATCAAACAAGACGCGGTGATCCTCAACAAAGGTAAAGACAACCCGGCCGCCAAGGCACTGGTTGACTACCTGAAAGGTCCGAAAGCCGCTGCCGTCATCAAATCCTACGGTTACCAACTCTAAATGCCGCTATCGAGTGCCGATTTTTCCGCCATTTGGCTGACCCTGAAACTGGCGTCCCTGGTTACGGTGATCCTGCTGATCATCGGCACTCCGATTGCGCTATGGCTCTCGCGCACCCGCTCCTGGCTGCGCGGCCCGATCGGCGCGATCGTCGCCCTGCCCTTGGTGCTGCCACCGACGGTGATCGGCTTTTACCTGCTGCTGGCCCTCGGCCCTCACGGGTTTATCGGTCAGTTCACCCAGTCACTTGGGCTGGGCACGTTGACCTTCAGCTTCAGCGGCCTGGTGATCGGCTCGGTAATCTATTCAATGCCCTTTGTCGTACAACCGTTGCAGAACGCATTTTCAGCCATCGGTACCCGCCCACTGGAAGTCGCCGCAACGTTGCGCGCCAATCCTTGGGACACCTTCTTCAGTGTCATCTTGCCGTTGGCCAGGCCCGGCGTTATCACTGCAGCGATTCTCGGCTTCGCCCATACCGTCGGCGAATTCGGCGTGGTGCTGATGATCGGCGGCAATATTCCCGAGAAGACCCGCGTGGTGTCGGTACAGATCTACGACCACGTCGAAGCCATGAATTATCTACAGGCCCATTGGTTGGCGGGTGCCATGCTGGTGTTCTCGTTCCTGATACTGCTCGCGCTCTACTCGAGCCGCAAAACCAAAACCGGCTGGAGCTGATTGATGACCGCGTTGATTCATGCTCGCCTGCAACTGAGCTACCCCGACTTCACGCTGGACCTGGACCTGCGCCTGCCGGGTCGCGGCGTCACCGCGCTGTACGGCCATTCCGGCTCGGGCAAGACCACGTGTTTGCGCTGTATCGCCGGCCTTGAAAAAGCCGATCAAGGCTTTATCCAGATCAACGATGAGGTCTGGCAAGACAGCAGCAAAAAACTCTTCCTTGCCCCCCATAGACGGGCACTGGGCTACGTCTTTCAAGAGGCCAGTCTGTTCCCCCATTTGTCGGTGCTGGCCAACCTCGAATTCGGACTGCGGCGTATCCCGCGTCAGCAGCGTCGAGTCGATATGGCCCATGCCACCGAACTGCTGGGGATCGGCCATTTACTCGATCGCCATCCACAGAACCTGTCGGGGGGTGAGCGTCAACGTGTCGGCATCGCTCGCGCCTTGTTGACCAGCCCCAGGCTATTGCTGATGGATGAGCCATTGGCGGCGCTGGACAACCAGCGCAAGAACGAAATCCTGCCCTACCTTGAACGCCTGCATGACGAGCTGGAAATCCCGGTGCTGTACGTCAGCCACTCGCAGGATGAAGTCGCGCGTCTGGCCGATCACATCGTCCTGCTCAGCGAGGGCAAAGCCCTGGCCAGCGGCCCCATCGGCGAAACCCTGGCTCGCCTCGACCTGCCGATGGCATTGGGAGACGATGCCGGCGTGGTGATCGAAGGCAAGGTCAGCGCCTACGACGCCCACTACCAGCTTCTGACCCTGCAATTGCCGGGCACTCTGCTGAGCGTACGAGTCGCACATTCGCTCCTGGCAAATGGAAAGGCCCTACGCTTCAAGGTTCAGGCTCGCGACGTCAGCCTCAGCCTGCAGGTCGCCGGACACAGCAGCATCCTCAATCGCTTGCCGGTCACGGTGATCAGCGAAATCCCCGCTGATAACGCTGCCCATGTACTGGTACGCCTTGATGCCGCGGGCACTGCGTTGCTGGCGCGGATCACGCGTTACTCTCGGGATCAGTTGAATCTGCGCCCCGGCCAGCAACTCTGGGCACAGATCAAAGCAGTGGCCGTACTGGCTTGAACATCGGGCAGACCGCGTGACGGGAACAATTGGCAGGAAGAACACCGAACGCCTGGAGATTGAGGGTTCATGACTCATGAGGTCTTTTTCGATGTTTCAGGCGCATGACCGCCTGGCGCAGGTTTTTGCACGATTCAAACTTGCTTCTATAGTTGTTCTGACACGAATCAGACCGGTGACGCCATGGAAGACTTTTTCGTTGTGCAGCGCTGCAACAAGATCATCATCCAGGGCCGCAGAGCGGGAGAGTCTTCTCTGCTCGCTCCTGTAGCCGACTGGTACCGGATTGCCGATACCCGCACGGGTGGCTTTATCGGGGATGGCTTTGATCACGAAGAAGAAGCCGATCGTGAATGCCAGCGGCTTAACGCCAGAAGCAGGCACGTGTCATCTCGTTAGAGTCGAGCGATCCACATCCATTACCGGGTCTATACTGATTTCAGCTGAAGGATCAGCCTCATCGGCAGAAAGCTCGCTCCTCGCGGGCTTTTTTGCTTCGTCCCATCAGATTCCTCTCTCAACGGAGGTATTGCAAATGTCCGAAAAAGAGTCCATCACCACATTGTTGACACTCCTCGACTCCCGTCAGGTCCGCCTGGCCGCAGCCTGCAAAGAAATCGCAGACTGGGTCGACCACCAAGGTGGCCATCCCACAGCACTCAGAATACGAGATCGTCTCAAAGAGATAGAGACCGAAACTCCACTCATTAGAAGTGCCCTGACATCTTTGAAACCTATCGACCCCCCTCTTCCCAGATTCAGGTAGCCAGGTATCTACCTGGTGCGCCCCTGACTTCATTCAGGTGCCGTTACCATGCCAATGGCAATATGAGGGAGGTTTGCATTCTCGGTGATGGGCCAAGCATGAGACAGAAGGAATCAACGTGACGCAGACAAAATTGACCGCTTGTGACAAACACGAAAGGCTTGAGTGAAACACTTCACCCAAGCCTTTCGTTTTAGGGGTTACAGGCAGGTTGCCAGCGCGGCAAGCCTGCGCTTGGCGACCCAAGTGTCCGATGCCGCGTAATAGTTGGTGGTGGTACCTGATGCAGCGCTCTGCACGTCGACAAAGTACTGCGCTCCGGTCGTGTAGACCGTATAGCCGCCGGACTTGCCCGGCTGGAGAAATGCCCCGGCATCAACACCAAACACCGACTCATCCTGCCACGCAAACTGGACACACTGGGCCACGACTTTTTCCGGTTTGTTCGACGAAAGCGTCTTGTATGGGCTTTTTGACCGAGCCTCGTTCATCGCGGGCGTCGTGCACCCTGCCAACAGAACCATCGCAAGAGCCCCTGACAAAATCCGCATAGCCTTCCCTCATTCTGAAAAGGCGACTGTATCACTGAGCCGACGCAGATTAGTGATACGCAGAAAACTTCGGTGTTCTTGAGTGGCGTCAGACATTGGAACGCGCAAATGAAAAGCCCCGCACATGGCGAGGCGTGGCTACATCTCAACTACTTCTTCGACGGGTGAATCGCTTTGGGGAGGAACTTCGTCCTGCTCCTCCCTCGCGAAACCGTCGATTTTGTCTTGCCTGACGAGTCGTCGATTGCCGCACCTTCGAAATCAACCTTATAAGGAATCTGGCCGCAGCGTACGAGGTTATTTATCGGATACTCAGCCCCATCGTCTTCAATGTAAGAATCTCTCATCTACTGCCTCCCTTGTGACAGCTGATCAATACCAGCAAGCGCCCGTTGCCTGGGAAATACTGATCATCAGCGCGTTGGAGCCTAGCCGGAAATTTGAAGCTTTGGAGCCGAAAAGAAAAAGCCCGACCAATGACCGCAATGTTGTTCAGTTAAGGAAGTTGTAGGAGCGAGCTTGCTCCGGGCGGCGTTCCGACGATGGACTTAAGTGCGCCGCGTTTAGCCAGTAAACACGCGTTATCGTTAACGACCATCGCGAGCAAGCTCGCTCCTACAGTGGACCACATTCGCTTAACTGAACGGCATTAGGCACAATGACCGGGCATGGAATCCGGGACCTGGGCTCTTACCTCACTGGAGTGCGAGGGTGTAGCTGTAATGCACCTCTCCGGTATCCGGCTTCACTAGCCAGTAGTCATCGTTGTCTTTTTTGAGCCGATAACATTCGGTTGGGTCCTTGGGCATAATGCAACAGATCACTCCATCCTTGACTGTCCAGTGCTCTAGTTGCGCCTCAGAGCCGGCCATCTGGAAAGTCTCGGTACCGTCGGCATTAAAGCTCAATGATTTGCTCAATGAACGCATCAGGGCGCCAGTGGTCACTCTTCATCCAGCCTGCGCCGCCGATAGTGCCTGACACGGCACTGCTCCTCATGCTTGACGCTTAATGGCCGTAAGCGTGTAGCACATAGGTAGCTGCACTTGCTGATTTTCGTAGAGATCGTAGATCTCCTCGCGATTGGAGTGCGGATACTCCTTCAAGTGTGTGATCTGAAGCCCGGCCTCTATTGAACCCGTGACGATGTCACCCATCTGATGGACAAACCAATAGAACGGAGAGATCTTCGCCTCGACTTTTCCCTCATAGACAATCGCGTTGTCTTCGACAATGGGCTCCACACGGAAATAGGAGCTGTGTACACGCAAGGGATCGGTCGACTCCGGATCGAACATCTCGAGGAAGGGATGGGTCTCATAAATCACCAAGGTGCCGCCCACTTTGAGGGTCTTCGCGACATGAGACAGGAAGTCCGCAATATCGGGCATCCAGTTCAATACACCAATCGTAATCAACGCAACATCGAAACGACCGTGGAGTGCGGGCGACAAGCAATGGATGTCGGCTTCTATGAACTCGGGATCATGGGGAGAGAGAGACGCCAGCTCCCGCGCCTGATCGAGAAAAGCACTGGATTGATCAACTCCAACCACGGAACGAGCGCCAAGGGCAAAAAGCGAAAGGCTCTCTCGACCATTATTACAGCCGAGCTGCACCACATCTTTGCCATCGACCCCCACACGCAGAAGCAAGGATGTGATGGTCTGGTCCAGGCATGAAAAATCCGCGCGGCTAACCGAACTTAAACGCGCCTGCCATTGATCGGTATTTTTATGATGTTTGGCAGAGTCATTCCACGCATCCCGGTTGCTGGCTATGGCACTTTTATTTTTTTGCATTTCCATTGCATTCTCCGATCCTGACTGGACATGGCGTTCACTGAGTATTGGCTGCGAGTGACGAGACTCGACTCCTGCGCCTGAAAAAACCGGCCTGAGTATACCCATCGGCCACAGGCCGTTGCACCGCGATGGCGCTCACAGGGGGGCATCGAATGTACAGTATTTGCAGGAAGAAAAAGAAGGGGATCAATGAGCCCTATGCACAGGTGCGCGAGCAGTTGGCCAGATGCGCAGCGATTTACCCGAAGGTCGGCAATCAGACTCATTGATCGTTGCCCAGCTCAATGTTGGGCGGTTTCCATTTAGATAAATGGAGGTTCATCGGCACGCTCACACCTCAACCTGTTTCCTTCAAGGCAGGAGCCGTGCAATTACTTTTTTAACAAAGCCCGCCCTGCGGGTCTAATAACTTTTTGTCCCGGCGTTATGGTCTCTGGAGATAAGCGCCCCTGGCTGATCTGAATCAGCGCAGTCGACCAAGCCATTGATTGGCTATAGCAATACCGAATCGCAAGGCCTCACCATAGGTACACCACTCGCCCATTTCCTCGCCGAGCTTGACCCAGTCTTTTCCAGCCTTGAGCCAAATAGTAATTCCGATAGGCGACATGCTTTTCGGATCACCCCAGATGAAGTCGATCTTTGCTTGTTCTCCGTTTGGATGGATGTAATCCACGGGATAAGGCCTTTCCACAACCAAATGCATGGAAATCTCCCTGATCCGGCCCCGTGCCGGGATAAATAGAAATAGACCACGCACTCAAGTCATGCCAGTTGCAGACCGCCTCGCCTTTACGCCCCCCCCCCGGAAATGACAAAGCCCGGCGCGGGGCCGGACTTTGTCGACTCCAACAACAAATGCGCACTACCCCTTCGGTAGCGTTAGTTGATGACTACCATCACTGAATAAAGGCGGTTACTCCATAGAGCACACCGATGCACAAGCATATACCGGGCTCGGAATTAGCACGGTCTTACAGACTCATGCATTGTTCCGAGAGCAGGCTACCAATCAGCTGCTAGTGTTAAACGTACGCGCAAGGTCCCCAATACCAGACTTGCTTGTGCGTCCTCTCTCACGTCCACAGGCGGAACACCATGAGATACAACCTGTTCGAGAATCAGAGAAACGAGATCATCCTGCTCGCCCGTATCCTTCTGATGATCCTTTTCATCATGTCCGGCTGGGGCAAGCTGACAAACTTCGGCGGTACCGTTGCTTACATAGGCTCACTCGGCGCGCCCATGCCCATGGTCGCCGCGGGGGTTGCAGTCGTCATGGAGTTCTTTGTCGCGATAGCGATCATCCTGGGCTTCTACACCCGCCCACTCGCCTTTCTCTTCGTCTTGTTCGTACTCGGCACCGCGCTGATCGGGCATCACTTCTGGACGATGGTTGACCCGGAACGCGCGGCCAACATGATCCAGTATTTCAAGAACATCAGCATCATGGGCGGCTTGCTGCTGCTGGGCATTACAGGTCCGGGCAAATACTCGATTGATGGCAGATAGCGGTGCGCGCGGCTCGGGAGCCCTCTCACCGGGATCTCTTGCGCTGAACGATCGTAGCCCCCTCGCGATAGCCGGTGATCTGCTGGTGCTGGCTATTAAAAAGCCCCGGCATGGCCGAGGCTGGAGAAGTGATTCAAAGGTCGAGCTATTGGGTATCGGCCGACTTTTTCGACCTGACTTTGTAAGACGGCAAAATGGCCGCATAAGCCATGGCTTCTTCCCGGGTGCCGAAGGATCCGAGCCGGTCACCTTGCGTGCACACTTTCCAGGGGCCGTTGTTTACACTGATCAATTCATAACCGTTGATTTGCATCTTGCTAAGCATTGGAGCGCTCATAGTCACCTCCATTCAGGCAAAGATAATCCAGGGGTGCCGAGATCACCTTATACGCTGCTTACCCCTGATGACGATGCTCAAGCTCCATAAAATCAGATAATCGGCACGCCGGGTCCTGATGCATGGGCCGTCGAGTCGGCAAGGGAAGCCGCCTGACCCGCCCTCGCCCTTTTCACCGAACACCTCGGGAGAACGACAGGCCTACAGTCGGTCGGCCTCCTTGATCATATTGGCAGCGAGCTTAATGCCCTGGCTTTTTGCATCTTCGAAGCTTTTATAAATCGCTTTTTCATGAAGATTCTGAATATTGTCCTCAGAGTACTTCACGGTAATACGAAGGCCTTTGGGGATTGGATCACCTGGATCCCCCCATTCGAAATCAATCATCGCCTCTTTGCCGTTTGAGTGGACGTAATTAAAGGGGGACGGCCTGTCTACTGGTGCCATTTCGTTCTCCCGGATATCCAGTGATTGCCCAGTCTTAAGCATTAGTCCACAACCAACCATCACGCCACTCTGACGAGGATTCTTGTCGCCACAGCAAAACAGAACAAACCCGTTCGCCTCGGCATGACGGTCGTGAAACCAGGTCAGCGGACGCACCAACGGCGTCACCAGTTCATTATCATCGGTAAACCAGGCCTGAAGTCGTACATCTGGCCGCTGACCTCACCGTCGAAACCGAGAATCAGCATGTGCTCAGCGCCATAACAAATTTCAAATCCTTCCATTGCGGATTCCGCGCGCACTTGGACACCCATTCCACGAACACTTGGACAGCGATTCCACGCTGACTTGGACACTCATTCCACGGCCACTTGGACGCTGATCCCACGAGCACTTCTGGCGCGTGATCACCAAGCTGCCCGCCCAGCGATCCCGGAAGCCGACCATGACAGCCACCCTGTTCACCTTGTATATCCACTACTGCACCGCCCAAGGTTGCGAAACCAGGCCGCTCAGCCAGTGGCGCACGCTCGAAGAGTGCATGGCCCAGATCGCGATGTACCACGCCGTGGTTCCCGGTAATTACTCCATGGAGTGCAAGTGATGCAAATCGTCCTGACTCAAACCTGAACTACGCGCCCTCGCCAGTACTGCCGTTGAAGAGACCAGGACCTTTCGGTGGCTACGGTCGCCTCACCGATTACCCACTACCTCGACTTACTGCTGTACCGGTGTGCAGAGTTCTACCAGCGTCCCGTCAGGGCATCGAACGTAGGATACGGTTTGCCCCCAGGGCTTGGTGCTTGGGGCAGAAATTTCAGTGGCGCCCGCGTTCAGCGCTCTGGCATGAGCGGCTGGAACGTCCTCGGTAACCAGGCCGACTTCGATTCCGAGCGGTTTGGGGGAAGAGTGTGCCGGGACATGGCCGGTGCTGAAGTTCATCGCGGCCAGTTCATCGGCAGCGAATGCCAGCGCCGTTTCTCCTGTTTCGAGTTCGCCATAGGTGGCGGACTCATGGAGGAACCGAACGTTAAGCCCGAAGGCGGACGAAAAGAACTGGAGTGAGGCAGCAACGTCGGGGACATAGATGATCATGTAGCCGAACTTCATGGACGAACATTCCTTGTCATGCCAATTGAGCGGCGAATCTAGCATATTGAAGCCAGGTGCTTCATCAGGCTTTCGTCCATCCCATTACTTTCGACCCAATGCCGCCTGTGACGACTTGTGGGAGCGGCCAGCGCCGCTGCTTCGAGCGTGCCCAAAAAATGAGGGGCGACTGCGCCTGGCGTTCGCGAGAATTCCTTTAAGCGTGCTGGAGCCGAACTGAATTGTCTGGAAGCTCCAGATAGAGGGGCTTCTTCTTGTAGATAACCTCAAAGTCACACCCATAGATGTTGCGGCCTATTTCATAATCAGGGCCCTTGCTCTCTATGTTGTGCGTTGCGATTGTCAGCGCCGTTCCGATACCGATAACCGCCCCAATGCCTGAACCGATGGTCGGGGTAACTGCGCCGATACGGCCGACTGTGTAGACCCAGCATTTGAAACCAGCCGACTTTATCAACTTCTCGGTGTACTCAACGGCCGACTGGTAGGCACTGAACGGAACCTTGCTGATCTTGAAGCTTTCTTTATTGCGAATTTTTTGCAAAATTTCTTCAGTCGAAATTTCGTGGTAGTTGCAAACGTTAGCATCCATAGTGACACCCTACCGAAAAATGTGGCTGGCATTCCAAACTATCGGCTGATTTATCAATGACTTTAGCGATTGGATCCTAAATCCTCAAATAGCCTGTTTCAGCGGGGGCAGTTGCGACGTCGGCCAGAAATCGAAGACGTGCACGCTTGAACAGGTTGGGCTGACTTGGGCAGCAACCGCTCTCGTAAATGTCGTAGCTCAATGGGTAGGTCTGACAGGCTGCCGCCAAAATCGGCAGGCAAAAAAAAGCTGCCTTAAATGGCAGCAAAAAAAAAGAGCACGCGTTGTGTTGCCTGATTATAGCGACCGGACTGTTACAAAATGATGACGAGCTTTTTGCTGGTGGAGAGCCCCGGAGTACGGTCCATGCCTCCCAAATTCAATGAAGTGTTGGGTTGATCGGTGGCATGCATTCGAGCGTTGCCAGGTTGAGCAGCGTGAAGTGGCCATCCAGCCAGCCGGCGGTATCTATGTGATAAACGTTTCCGAGCACTGCCACCTGGCGCAACGGGGTATGCCCGGCAACAACCGCGCGAACGCCTGCAACCACTGACCGGTCCTCATACTGAAGGCGATGGCGCGACCATTGGCAGATTGCGCTCAAGTGATCTGCCTCGCTATTGCCAAGCTCGATCGCATTAACCAGTTCTGACCAGCTACTGCACGGGCAATCAGCGTGAACCAGCCCCACCAGCCCGGCAGCAGTCTCGACCTCGATCAGTAGCGGCAAATCGCTGAAAATGCTTGCGTAACAGCCTTGCTCGACGCCGGAAAGGGCGTAAAACCATGCGCCACCATTGATGTAGTGAAGGGCGCACTGACTGCTGCCCTTACCGGCTTCGTACGATTCGATCGCCATCTGCTCATGATTGCCGCGAATGGCATGAAACCACGGTTTGCGCAGTAGCCAATCATCCACTTCGAGCGATTCAGGCCCGCGGTCGACCAGATCACCAACGCTGAACAGCCGGTCCACGGCAGGATCGAAGCCAGCGGCATCCACAGCGGCCTGTAACCTGGTGAAGTGACCGTGAATGTCGCCAACGGCAAAGTCGCGACCCGTGGTGTTGATTTCAAAACGCTTGATCTTGCTCATATCGCCACCCCTACTCCTCCAGTAGACCTTTTTCCAGCCAGATCATTTGCGACTGGAGCAACGATTGCAGGTAGTCAACTGCCGGGACTTCCCAACGCTTAATGTGGTTCGAGTGCGCCCCCTCTGGCAAGCGTCCCGCTATATGATTGGCAACCAGCAAAAAACAGCGCATCGAAGCGCTGTCACCGGACCAGGTGAACGTCCAATGATCGCCGCGCCTTCCAGGAGGATAACAGTGAGCCGCACCAGCCATGTCTGCCTTATGGCAACCTATAACGAGTGGATGAACGCCAAGATCTATGCGGCGGCCAGACGCCTGTCCGATGAAGAACTCTCAGCCGACAGGAAAGCATTCTTTGGTTCTATTCTCGGAACGCTGAACCACGTGACGGCCGCAGACACGATCTGGCTAAAGCGATTTGCCAGGCACCCAGTGAACTACTTGGCACTGGAACCGGTACGGCAGCTTCCTGACCCGAAAAACCTCGACCAGTTACTGTTCGCAAATATCCGGGAACTCTCAAAGCATCGAGCGTGGCTCGATCGAGTAATAATCCAATGGGCTCGCTCGATTACAGAGCCCGATTTAGATCACACCCTTCATTACTCAAGCATGAAAGGGGTTGCGGCAGACAAGGGCTTTTACAGCCTGGTCATGCATTTCTTCAATCATCAGACCCATCACCGAGGCCAGGTTACGACCCTGCTTTCACAAGCGGGTGTCGACGCAGGTGATACGGATCTGGTCGCCCTCATCCCATCTGAGCCCGATGCGTAACGACAAAGCCCGGCGCTGGACCGGTCTTTGTCGTGTCAATGCAAAGGGCGACCCGCAAACACAAACACCACTACAAACAGTCACGCAGTGACTTCTTCAGAGCGTTTGACTTGGCCCATGGCGGGCCTTGGTAGAGCGATACCCGACTCCCGTTCTTCGACTTCACGATATCGAGAATCTCATCGGCCGTTACAACGCTTGGCGCCGTGATCCGGTATCCATTCGTAATGTCGGACTGAGTGGTTTTAGGGACCTCGTGCTGCCAGGCAGGCAACACGCACATGGCGTAGTCTTTCGGTGCCTTGGTCGTGAACTCACTGACATTTGGCTCGCCCGGCACCAAGGATGCGGGCAACGAACACCCGGCCAACATCACCATCGCCAGCGCCCCAATCAAAATCCGCATAGTGCTTCCTCGTTCTGAAAGTGGCGGACTGTATCACTGCTTCCGCGCACTTGAGAAAACCCGCTGCAGGAACGACAAAGCCCAGCGCGGGGCCGGGCTTGCTCATCACGTCGAACTTAGTGTTTCGGAGCTGCCTTGAGGCTATCCAATCGACCGCTCTCCAGCAAAGCCTTGTACTTCAATGCATCTGCTTCACTGTGATAGACGCCTACAAGAACATCTCCTTGATATACATCCCACATTCTGACCCCCTCTCTACTTGAGTCATGAGACATGTGATGCTCATCGCGTTCTTTGACAGTAATGACCATTTGCGCATCCCCCGGATTGAGGTGGGTAAGGTATTTTTTACTCCAGTAATCTCCAGGATTCCATACCGAAAATCTGTAACCGTCTGCCCAGCATCGTTTTGCCTTTCAGACCTTGATCCCCCAGTCCATAGCCTGCGAGCCCAAGGACCTGCACCTCCTACTAAAATAGTTTTGGTACGACCAAAGAAGGTGCAGTGCCTTGCTGTCGAGGCTCGACCTTTCAATTGGCATGAATGCCGGCCAGAAACCTCATTAACAGGGGGAAATGGAATGAACAAAAAATCATCACCAAAAAACAAGTCCTTGGTTTTTATATCAATTTTTTCTATCTGCCTTTCGTTTATTGCAGGATGTGCACATAAACAGACTGAGGGGCTCGCTACAACTCCAACCGGGGGCTCCAGCTGCTACGCAAAAGCAATGCCCACTGTTGGAGAGGGGGGCCTGGCATGGGGTTCCAATCTGCAGCAGGTACGCACCTCTTCAATGGACAATTGCAGACGCTATGCAGGTCGATCAGGTGGAACTCCGAATACCTGCAAGGTAGTGCAAGCCCGCTGCAATAATTGATCTTCCGCTCTATTGGTTTCACTGCAGACGGCAGGTCCAATGAGTCACAGGCATGCGCTCACTGCAGCTAAGCTAAAAGATAGGCTGGAGGACTTGCCATGTGCGGAAGGCTTTCACAATATCGGGGCATCCACGACTTCGTTGCCGCGCTGAGCATGCCCAATGCGCTGGTCAACACTGTGGGCGACCAGCCAATCGAACGGTACAACGTCGCGCCCACTACCCAGGTTGTACTTCTGCATCTGGAAGGCGAAGCACTGCATGCCGACCTTGTTCGCTGGGGATGGCGCCCGCACTGGGCAATCGACAAGCCGCCACCGATTAATGCCAGGGTCGAAAAGGTCGCGCACGGCCATTTCTTCCGGGCGATCTGGCCACACCGTGCCATTGCCCCAATCGACAACTGGTTCGAGTGGATCTATGAAGGTGGCTCGAAGAAACAGCCCTACCTCATCCGGCGCCGTGACCGCGCACCGATACTCTGTGCGGCCATCGGGCAGTACCCCGCCGGCGGCCGTGAACCGAGGGAAGACGATGGCTTCGTGATCATCACTGCAGAAAGCGTCGGAGGATTGGTCGATACCCAAGACCGGCGGCCGGTCGTTCTGACACCGGAGCTGGCCCGGGAATGGCTCAACCATTCAACCCCAAAGGAACGTGCCGAACAGATGCTCCTCAAGCAAGGCGAGCCACCTGATACCTTCGAATGGTTCAAGGTCGACATGGCTGTGGGCAATGTGAGAAACCAGGGGGCAAAACTGATCAAGCGGGTGTCTTGATTTCTCTGAGCGGTCAAAAGATGGCTTATCCAACTGCACTCGGCAGTTCAAGCAGGCGTCGCTACCGGGCGTGCGGCAGTCGGGCCATGCATGATTGGGCCTCTCTGGTTTCGCGAAATAGCCGATCGTCTCCATCAGCTTTTTTGTGCCTGCGATTCAGGCGCTATAGGTGTCCAGCGCTTCCGTGGTAGCTTTTTATTTCCACACGAAAAGGCCCCGGAGGCCGGACATGACTGATAAATCTGCCGAGTACGCTCGGGACACGCTTAATGCGCTCATCGCTGGTGGATACGCCCAAGGGTTGATTCAGAATCGCCCCGGAGAGACCGGCCTTCGGCTTGATATGGAGATCCTTCGCAGCCTTGAAGCCCAGCTTCGCGAGTACTACTCGACCGGGCCTTATCAGCCGTCGCAGATGGCGACATCGCTCGACATTCGGATGTGAAGTAGTGAGATACAAAGACGTATGCGGAGGCAAAGGCTTCTGCATACGCTTTGGCCCCTCCCTATCTACAGCCGACATGGATCTGTTTCATGTGTCGGTAGCGACAAGACGCCTGTAACCAGTCGTAGTCTCTCAAAGGGAGGCTCGCCGGTGCTGGCACCAATCCCGGCACATTCGACTAGTGGTACTTGAGCGTGAAATCCCACCTTCCTACGATATATTTACGCAGTTGCTTAAATGCTCCTGCAACTGCGTGGGTGGTGAGTGACCTGAACGCCTACCAAGCTCGCCACTCGCTTCATGCGCATCTTGAGCCTCAATGGCTCTACTTCCTCCCCATCAAAGAGCTTTGAGGCTCTTTTTTGTCCTGTACAAAACCCCGAAACGACAAAGCCCGGCACCAGACTGCAATGCTGTTCAGTTAAGGAATTTCTGGCTCCGCACATTCCCCGTAGCAGCTGCCGAAGGCTGCGTTCGGCTGCGTAGCGGTCGTAAAATCAGGCACTGTGGTGTTACAGGTTGACCGTGGTTGCATGATTTGCGACTGCTGCGCAGCCGAACGCAGGCTTCGCCAGCTGCTACGGATCGCGTCGTCGCCTTAACTGAGCAGCATTGCAGCACCAGACTGAGCTTTTTTTGTAACCGTACAGGACGACCTGTATACAGAGGCGCCGCTACAAACAGTCACGCAGTGACTTGTTCAGAGCGCCTGACTTGGCCCATGGCGGGCCTTGGTAGAGCGATACCCGACTCCCGTTCTTCCACTTCACGATATCAAGAATCTCATCGGCCGTTACAACGCTTGGCGCGGTGATCCGGTATCCATTCGTAATCCCGGATTGAGTGGTTTTAGGGACCTCATGCTGCCAAGCAGGCAGAACGCACATGGCATAGTCTTTTGGTACCTTGGTCGTGACCTCACTGACACTTGGCTCACCCGGCACCAAGGATGCGGGCAACGAGCACCCGGTCAGCACCATTCCTGCCAACACCCCGATCAAAACCCTCATGGTTATTCCTCGTCCTGAATATGGGAACAGTGGTAATCGTCTTTATCTGGATCGGACCACGATCGTCGATGCGAGCACGTCGCCAAGTCGTTTCCGTGAGCCGAAGAAAATGAATATCCAGTCAAAAATATTCAGGAACGGCGTCGTGATGTTGAGCATGCAAGATGGATAGAGACTGCAATCGACTACCCAGACTGGCCAGGTTTTTGGGCTTCTGGTACCCGCTTTGGGTATTGCTGACTTCCATGCTTCGTCACTCCGTTGATACATAGATACGGAGTTATCGGCACGGCCCTGGCAATATTTAATGTCGTGATCGTCTGTATAGCGACAGAAGTCTGAACATCTCTGGATATCAGGTGTGTCCAGCCATGCAACAGGCCGCCCCCTTGCGCCTGTACAAATCGCCAGTAACCCGAAAACAAAGGCACCAAAGGTTGGGTTTACTGAGTGGCCGACGGCGAAGGTCGAGCAGGCGGCTTGAAGCCGCCTGGTGCAGATGGTGTGGAATCCGCACGCGGAGGTCTGCCGGAATTGAAAAAGCACTATTTGATATGCGCGATCTTCAAGCCAAGGCGGCTACCGACAGAGAAGCGTCAACCGGGAGCATCAGGGGGCGCGCGACCAGCTCGGGCATACCACGATTGGCATGACCGAGCAGTACATCAGGATGCGCAAAGGGATGAAGGTCCCTCCAACAAACCGGGCAATGGCTAAAGCTACTTCGCGGCATATTTCGTGCCGTGCGGATCGTCAAGCTTTGCCTGCAACAGCCCCCACTCGCGCTGAATGATCGAGTAAGGAATAAAGACGCTGATCCTCTCAGCGCTCTTTACGTCCAGCTGCACGCTCACATTGTTCAGCGTGGTGGAGTAGAAACCGACATTGATGCCGACAACACTGCCGTCACTGGCGATAACTGGCCCGCCTGACATCCCCTGGATCAGCGGGGCATCATGGATGGCATAGAGATCACCGCTGTGTTCAGCGGTATTGGAGAAAGGCGTTTGATACACCTTGCCTTTCCCGGTGGCGGTCGCCAGGTACGGGCTTGCCCCCACGGCAGTTATGGATTCGCCCACACGCGGTGCGCGCCATGATGGGTAGCGGCCGTTGGCCTTGTGCTGAATGAAGACAAGGTCGCAGCCTGTGCTGCAGCTGTATTTCACGTTGGAGATGAACGGGGTGTGGCGAGTGGTGACGGCGTAGTCCTCGTTCCATTGCACGGCAGAAGCCATGTATAGATACGGAAAAGGAAAGCCTGAAAAGACTAAAAAGTATGAATTGTTAGTAGGCCCCGAAAAGTCGGGCTCTACCATACCGTTGCATCCTGCAGTTACAACTCCTATTAAAAAGCAGGCAATGATCTTGATCATTATGTATCACCAACTTACAGGGAGAATGTGACTGTTTTTTGTTGTCAATTTTTTGTCTTTTGTCGAACCCTAGTTCTCCTTACTGCTTGTCCTAGTTAAGCGCTTTGTAATTTATGGCTGAGTTTTAATGGCGCGTATGAATGAATCGTGCTAAGGCCAATCGCTTTACGATCCATCCAGATGAACAAATATTTGGCGCCTGAAAAATGGCAGAAACTTGAAGTAAAAAGAGTAGCCTCTATGGGCTCCCTGATAAATAACGACGGACATCGACTTCGCCATACTTGCACGCTAAAGCACTGATTATTCTGGGCTTTTCGGTTCCATTGTTTGGGGGTTTGAACTCTGTAAATCGACAGACTTCATAACTATCATGAACGCATTTCACGACCATCATGAAAGTGATCAAAAACCATTATGGAAGTTCTCCATTACTACTACCGAAGTGCTCAACCACTATTACGGAAGTGTTCCATAACCAGCCGCCCCCTCCTCCGGGGTCCTGCCGACCAAACATCATCAATCAAATCGGTGTTCTTGTTTCTGTGTTTCCCGGAATTCCGTGAAGAACCAAAAAAGCCCGCACTTGGCGGGCCATCGATAAGCGTTCAGCTATCAG
Source organism: Pseudomonas sp. GW821-FHT04C07 (assembly GCF_059420325.1). Classification (NCBI taxonomy): domain Bacteria; kingdom Pseudomonadati; phylum Pseudomonadota; class Gammaproteobacteria; order Pseudomonadales; family Pseudomonadaceae; genus Pseudomonas; species Pseudomonas sp. GW821-FHT04C07. Next base: position 95,681 of record NZ_JBWKTM010000002.1, on the reverse strand, counting down.
CAGTCTATCGCCTCGATGAATTCGGGCAGGGCCATGGGCTTGCCTCGTTCATGGGGTGTTTTCGTAGAACGTTTTATTCAGCGTCGCTCGAACGACATTCGAAGTCACACAGCAGGTTATCTGCCAGTACCAGCCCATCATCGGTGATCGATGATTCTGATGAAGAGCCAGTCAGCGACATCAGGGCCTGGAGCGAAGCTAATCGGGTAGCCGTCGCCCTCATTGAAGAGGCCAAGGCCGGTCGATTAATCTCATATCCGTTCACCGTTTTTCGATTTCAGACAGGACTAGTACTAAGAAAGACCGCCCTCAATTTGATTTTTGAACGCGCCCAAGGCCGAGACGATTTGCTGACTGATCTCCGAGCTCGCAGCGATGTCCGACTCATCCATTCCTTTCGCCAGCAGATTTACTGTTATCGAGGCAGGCTCGACAATAATCGCGGACATTGTTTCCAGTACCAACCTAAGCGCCGCCTGGGCGTGACTCGCTCGAGGTGATGCGTTGAAAAGTGCTACCGGCTTACCGGGAAAGTCCTGGCTGGCTACGAGCCAATCCAGTGCATTTTTGAACGACCCCGGTATTCCGCGAGCGTACTCAGGGCACGAAATGAGAATGCCGTCTGCCCTGGCAATAATCCCGCGCAGCTCTGCGACGATCTGCGGAGGATCGTCCGCCAGATCCGGATCGAAGTGAGGTAATTGACCCACCTCCAGGTAGTGCTTGATCGACATCCCTTCAGGGCTAAGCATCTCAGCAGCACGCAGTAGCGCGGAGTTTGTAGAGGCTGCACGGAGGCTTCCAGAGACCGCAAGCAATTGCACCATGTATAACGTTCCATGACTTAGTGGGCTGGTGAATTGTCGCATACACGAGCCAAAGCCATCTTAAGCGTGACAGCATTGCCGATCGGTAGGCGCGTTCGATTGCCTCCAGTCGGGTTGCCTGGCTGTCATGGCATTTCTCGGGGCTAAAGTTAGTGGTGGATTGTCGGCATCAGTGATGCTTCATCTTTCGAGGACAGAACCATGCGCACGACTGAAGATGCGATAATTGCGGCAGCAAGACAGCGCGCTGCAAGCCGGGGAGAAAACGAGGTCATGGCTGCGGCCTCAGCACTCGAACTCGTGGCAGCTCTGAAAAAGTCTTTAACGGGAGACAAGTACCAGGAGGCGCTCGAAAAACTGTATCTCGAGTACACAGCCCCCTGATCTACCCGTACCGCACTCATCTGCGGCACACCTATTGGTCTACCGACAGCATCACATCAATCAGCTTCTGCTCGCCCAATCGGAACAGGGCAAGCGATTGCATGTCCTCGGTCTTCGGGCCAACGCCGTACACCTCGATACGCCCCCTCTCTGAACGCAATGCCAGCACGCCGACCGAACACGGCTCAAGCTCACCCGACTCAAGGTCGTCAGCACTTGCGCAGCGTGCTGACGGCATCTGGCCAGCGTTTCGACGATATCCATGCTCACCGGCAGTACGTGGCGGATGCGCAGTACGTTGCCCATGAATGACTCCGCACCACCATTCGTCGCTTATGAAAACGTGGCGCGGTATACGCGACCATGCCTGGCTTAAGGATTGCTAAGTACGCCCGTAGCGGCCCCGGAACGACGTAATTCTGACGCGGCGGCAATCAAAATTAACCTTTAAGGACCCCAGCGATACGCTTGGTCAGTCACCGGAGATGTAACGTGTCAACCCTCAATGAAATCGCAGCGAACCACGCGAGAATGGCTAAGGCAAAGGAAGAAGAGTCGACCGGGCTGAGTGAGCGAAACCTTCAAATAGTAGGTAGCTTCGAAATCCCATCCATTGATGCGCAACAGCACATTCCACTGCACCTCATCGCCGGAGTGCAGGACAACCACCTCGGACAAGCAACTGGTTACTTGCTCTGACTGCGCTTGATCTCAGTATCGATTGGGTTAGTCGCCGGCTTGTCGCATGCCATGCAGTACTCACAGTTCAGCGTGCGGCAGAGCCAGGTTTTCATCCGATGCCAGTACGTGCCGCCGAGACAGAAGCAGGGTTTAAAGGACGAATGGTCGAGAGCGTCTAGCACGAGGAATAGCCAGCCTTTACACGCGGCTCTGGCAAAGCCAGACAGGGGGCGTTCGTCGGGGTGGAGTGAACTTCATCCTCATCGACGGTCACATGAAGTCCATGTAAGCGAACCCCAGCAGAGGAACAGCCTTATGCAAATGGCCTCAGTTGTCAGTGCGGTGATTTCCAGTCTCGCGCCAAGTGTATTCGCCCAGAACGGCCAGCAAGACCCCGGTGCGAGCATCTCCGCCGTGGACTACCACTACGGGATGGAAATCGATGTGCAGAAGGTATTGCAGCGCACCGACACGTCCCAGAAGACAGGCGTAGTACCGGTGACCCTGGTCTACGAGGACAGCGAGGGCGAGGTGCACAAGATCCGTTTCCTCGAATGGGGCGGGAGTGCAGCGAGCAACACCAGCATTACCTGATCAGCCCTGTCGATAGGGGTACAGGCCACACGCCTCCTCGGTGCAGGCAAGTACCCCCGACTCGCTCCTGTCGCAGAAACTCGTCCACCGCCGCGCACAGCCCGAGTTGGTCCAGCCAATGCCCGGGACAAGGCCTGAGGCTTGCGCCCCGCTCTTTGCCGTATCACGACGCAGAATCACGATTAGCCAAAAACTGTCGCGTCAGCTCGAAGATACCGCGCGCCAAGAAGCGCTCAAGCCCATCAAAGAACACCCCCCTTACTTGTCGCATCCGGTCACGGAGGGCGGCGCCTACTGAAGATTCACTATGAAAAAGATCGTTGAGGTCAAGGATGGCTTGGCGCAAGTGCTGGCCGACGCTCACCTGCAGATGGTTGAGCAAGATTGCCAGGGCTTCGACTACAAGATCGGCGAGTTTCGCGGGTTGAAGGTTCGCATCGTGGCGTTGCAGGAAGGGCTCGGTGTGATGGATACACTGGATATCGACGGTGAACTGAATTTCACAGCGTTCTGCGAAGCCTGATCCACCCTCACCTATTGCGCTGAATGCTGTCAGTTCATGCGTTTTTGATCAGGTCGTCAATCAGACGCCTGGCCTCCTTGATTGCGAACACCTTGGCATCTTCGTAATTTGACCAGAGATTGTCATAAGTCACTGGCGCAAGAGCAGTTTGGCCCTGTAACACTTGTAGCTTCGTTGTGATTCCGTTTTGGCGTCGATAGAAATCAATCACGAACTGATGGTCGCGATAATCAGTGGTGAACATCGGCAATAACTCTGACATACCACCTCCTTGATCCGGCCTCATGCCGGGCCATCAACCAATAGCCCACAAACTCACATCACGCCAGCCTGAGAGCTGATGCCTGGTCGATGGCACGATTACTCATCTTCATCTAATCGGAACCTGCTCAAGACAGGGGATCCCGGCAGCTTGCTGGTCTCAACCTCAACATGCCTCCCGCCACAGTGCTCGCAATTGAAGACCTGGCCGTCGATATCCTCGTCAAAGCAAAGCTCTACGGACGTATCTTGTTTGCATTTCTGGCAGATGAGCTTTCTCGTCATGGCTGTTACCCCTGAGAATTTGACCGCCATGAGCTTAGCCAACTTTTCCTATGACCACCGAGACACATCCTCATGCCCACAGAAAAAAAACTCACTCTGAAGCAGCAGCGCGCCGAACACCTCAACCAGGCGATCCGGATCATTGCCGACCACGGCCACCGCTTCTTCTACAGCCAGGCCAGCAATCGCTACGCCAGCATGTAAGTCGATCAGCTCGGCAAGGTCTGGTTCATCGACGACTACAGCGGCAAGCGCATCTTCACGCATGAAACGGTGCGAGGCGGTCGGTGGCGTTATGACCTCCTAAACAATTTCCCACTAGCCTCCAGTCCGTTGCAGCTACCTGATGTCATTTCTCGAACCGAAATCGGCTGACGACCGCTCGACCGATTCTGTGTAGCTATCTGCGTTACGTGTAGACAACTGCTACACAGGCCAACTATGATTTGCCCACGGGTTGTTATGCAGCCCGCGCCACACTTCTAGTGGCACCTTTAAGCGGCACTGTCGCGTACCTGAGGGATCAATCAATGAACAGCCAAACCTGCTTACCCACGAAGAGATGAATCTAAGGAGGTCCCCCCCAGAAAGTGAAGAAAGAATAGGACCAAGACCATGACCAGTACTCATTTGCCTGCGAAACCTGCAACAGAAAAGACCAAGGCCGTTCCGATCAACATGCGGGTCGATTTTAGAAAACGAGACTTGATCGATGTGGCCGTAGCCATTTCAGGAAGCGATCGGACCAGCTTTATCCTGGATGCTGCGTGTAAAAAAGCAGAGGACGTCATCCTGGATCAACGCCTGTTCATCCTTGCTAACGATGACTTTGACGCATTCGAGCAAGCCTTACAGTCGAACCCCGCAAGGAGTAACGAATGTCTACGCCAACTGCTCGAAAGACCGCCTCGCTGGAGCTAAGCGCTCCGGAGAAACTGACTGCAATCCACGATCTGAGCGCCTTCGATTGTGGTGAGGAATCGATCAACGAGTATCTGATAAAAAGGGCTCTCAAAGCCCGGGACGCCAAACACGCCACAGTTTTTGTCACCTGCATTAAGGGCACCAATACCGTCGTCGGCTATTACACACTGTCGAACAGCATGGTTATGCGGGCAGACGTGGTGCCCAAGCGGGCGCAACGCAACTCACCCGACCAGCATCCGGTAACTGTCCTGGGGCGCATGGGGGTGTGCAAGACGGTCCAAGGTACCGGACTGTCGCTGGATCTACTCAAAGACGCCATTATTCGTTCGATTGCCGCGTCCAGTGACGTCGCGTCGACCGCTCTCGTAGTCCACCCGCTGACTGACAGGCTGGTGACGTTTTACGAGAAAGCAGGGTTCAACCGCTGCCCACAACTGTCTCCAATCACGATGATGCTTCCCTTCACCTGATTGACCGTCGGACAGCAAACTGGCCGCATCTAGCTGCGGCCGGTTAAGTCCCGCTCTTCCCTCCTGCGATTTTGCGGCTCCCGTAATCGGGTACTGCTTTTCGCTCGCTAGTGAACTGCGGTCAGCGGTGCATGTACATGACTGCATTCAGTTGGGCGCCGTTTGTGTGTTGATGCGTCAGTGTGAGGTAGTCACACACATCACGCCCGCAGGCACATGGAGAGGGATCAACTTGGGCATACGACCGTCGTAATGACCGAACAATACATCCGCAACCGAAAGGGTAAAAAAAGTCTCGCCAACCAAGTGAATTGCGGACCAACTCTAAAATTGCGGACCAGAAACGAACAAGGGTTTGCTTAGCTTTCGCTCGCAAACCCTTGATTTAGATGGTGCCGAAGCCGGAATCGAACATAGCACCCGCAGGCCACGTATTTATTGAACTAAATACTTTTTAAATCCAATTCGTATACCTAAACGTATACCTAAACCGGAAAGTACCCCCTCGGGCATCTGGATGCCCCCCTTGGTGTCTGGCGCTCACCTGACCAGGTTTTCTATGATGCGGTTTGCGCCTTTCGTGTCGCCTAGATCATTGGTAGTCAGATAGCGCAGCACGGCCCTGGCCTCGTCCTTATGTCGTGGGCGTATATCAGCCAGTATATCGAATACGAAGTCGTCCCGCGCTGACGCTTCTGGCGCCGGGTCAGCGCAATCACGCTCAACCGCATGACGTAACCAGTAAAGCTGACGCCAGTAGCCCAGCTCGTACAGGCAGTCGGTCAGCGTTTGCGGCATCAGCTCGGGGCGGGCGTTGAATCGGGCGGCTGTTTCCTTCTTGTCGAGAAACACCTTCCCCTTGGGGATCTCCAGCCCGCGCAGCGCCTCGATGCAAAACGCCTCGGCCTCGGTGTCGGCCAGCAGGGCGTCACCAAAGCGGGACACGCCCTCCAGTCGTAGCCGGTGCTGCTCGATGGCCCGAACTGACAGCGACTCCAGGTCAGCGAAGCCAAACGATGACAGGGCGGCGAATAGGTTGCCGGGGTTGGTGGCCGTCAGGTGGTTGCGATAGCGCTTCTCCAGCACGTCGAGCGGCGTCTTGATCTTCTTGGCCGCTTCCATGGCCCGCTCGATCAATGCGGCCTGGCCGGTGTTGATGATCGAGCGCAGCCACAACACGGCGTCCACTTCCTTGTCTCCGGTCACGCTCTGCTGTGGCGGCAGTTCGGGCACGCTGGGGAGCGTTTCAGCCCTGGCCGTGATCGGTGGCAATGTGAACAGGGTACGGTGGGCCTCGTTGTCACGGAATGCCCCCGAACGACTAACAATGGTCTTTACAGTCCCAAGCGGTATCCCGGTGATTTTTGCCACTTCACGGAATGAGTGTTGGCGGCGCAGATCGAGGACACGCCGCCGCTGACTATCTGAAACCCCCGGTTTCAATCTTTCCATACTGACACCCCCTGTTTCATTGTTCGGCGCAGTCATGCGTGCCGATCTGATTGTCCCGGTCATTGGTGCGACTCCATGGGGCGCGGTCATAAGTTGCCCAAGCTAAGCGTGGCTGGTAAGTAACCCACACACTGGAAGTCATGCATTGCTCGGCAGATACTGCGCTGAGAGCCTGAGAGCCATAAGGTGACAAAGCGTCGTCTTTTTTTGTGGTTCCCGTGACAACAAGGGGGGTGACACGTCATCTTTGTCACCCCCCTTGTCACCCTCGGCTCCATCATCCGCGTTGGCGCCACTCTGATACAGACAATCCACAATCTTCGCCATGACAAAAAGGAGTCAGGCATGTCCATCTACCACCCACATCAGGACGAACACGGGAAACCGGTTCTAATCAAGCATCCGAGCACACCCTCAACTGCCAAGACTTGGCAGGATGCCGCCACTATTGCTACGGCAATTCCCGGCGGAGATTTGCCAAGTATCATCAACGGCATCCCGGTCTCACCTTGGACAGAGCACCCGACAACGGCTGAAGGCTGGAACGCGATTACAAGCCAGCTTCTCGACCAAGAAGCGCCACCACTCAAGCAAACGCCCGGCTTGAAAGTCAGTGCCGGCGTTATTGTACTGGAAGGTGATGGCAGGGTATGGATCGTTGCACCCACCAACGGCTTCGGTGGCTACAACTGGACCTTTCCAAAAGGAACTGTCACCAAGGGCATGACGCTGCAAGCGACGGCGATCTGCGAGGCTATGGAGGAGTCGGGTCTACAGGTGCGGATCACCGATCTGCTGGGTGACTTCACTCGCACGACCAGCGTTTGCCGCCTCTACATCGGCGAGCGCCTCGGTGGATCACCGGCCGCCATGGGCTGGGAAAGTCAGGCTGTCGGCCTGGTGCCATTGGATGCCCTACCGAGACTGCTGAACGGTACGGCAGACAAGCCCGTAATCGAAGCGCTGAGGGAACGCTTGGGCCAGAGGGGCGGCGCCGGACTTTCAGCACCTTAACGCTCAAGCTGATGTCGGGCTTATCGGCAATGTCAGCAAGACGGCGTTATCTTCCTATCAGGAAGGACCGCAATCGACCCTATATAGACCTTACGCTACAGACGAAAATCGGCCAAAAACGATCGTCTTTCAGCGAAGCTCGCCTGATATGCTGACTGACTTGTCAATTCGAAGGGGCCGCCCAGCTCCAACTAAAATTCCACAGGCCCCTCTGTAGGCCGTACCGAGCACGCGAGTTAACCCATGCGTTTCATTCCTGACGGCCCGTCGCTACCCGATGAACTCCTAAGTGCGCGCGACGCTGGCGAGGTGCTGTTTTTCTGTGGCGCAGGCGTCTCACAAGCTGAAGCACATCTGCCGAACTTTGCGGTCTTAGCCGAAAAGGTGCTGGGGCTGCTCGGATCAGCGCTCGACAGTCCAGCGCGCCGGTTGTTCGATGCCGGCAGGGAGTTTGAGAAAGGAACGGGCCTAACCGGGCTGGTCGCTACTGATCGAATCTTTGGAATGCTGGAACGAGAGTTCGAACCTACCGAAGTACGAGAGGCGGTGGCCATCGCGCTCAAACCAGAGTTCGACTACAGCCTCGGTGCACATCGCACCATGCTAGATCTGTCGCGGACGCGGGCTGGAGTGGCACGGCTCGTTACTACTAACTTCGATCTGCTATTCGAGGAGTGTGAGCCGGGGATCGTCTCGTCCAATCCACCTCAACTGCCAGATCCGCGCCGCGACATCGACTTTCGCGGAATTATTCATCTTCATGGCCGTGTTGATGCCGATTATCGTCGCGCTTGCGACGACGAATTTGTGCTCTCAAGCGCCGATTTTGGCCATGCCTACCTCTCGGATGGCTGGGCGACTCGCTACATACAGGCGCTTTTGCGACGTTTTCGGATCGTATTCGTCGGTTATTCGGCCGACGATCCACCGGTCCAGTATCTACTGGAAGCGCTCAATCGATTTGAAAGACCTGGCCATAAGCTTTACGCATTCCAATCGGGAGATGCGACGCAGGCGATGGCTCAGTGGGCGCATAAAGGAGTTGAACCCATCGCCTATGACAGCGCAAATGGACATGCTGCGCTGTGGAAGACGCTGTCGGCTTGGGCAGAGCGCGCTCGTGATGTTGATGGCTGGCACGATCGGCTAATTACTAGCGCGTCAAACGGACCAGTCCTGATGGCACCATATCAGCGCGGCATGATTGCGCATCTTGCTTCGACCGCAACCGGTGCCCGGCTGCTGTCTTCAGCTAATGATCCGCTACCCGCTCACTGGCTGTGCGTCTTTGATCGTAATGCCCGGTACGCACCAGTCGATAAGGTAGATCGTTATGACCAGACAAGCTCTCGCTTCGACCCGTTCGAGGCATTCGGTCTAGACAGCGATACGCCTCCTGTTCCAGTTGATCCAGATCACATTTTTACGAAGCGCGCAGTGCAACAAAATGCCTGGGACGGCATTGCATTACTACCAATCGACCGTGCAGATCTCTTATCTGAGGGCATCGCGCAACTATGCGGAGTTCGCGCAGATGTTGCGGCAAATCTACCACCTCGCCTTTGGCACCTCGGCATATGGCTCGTTAGAGTTTCGCATCAACCGGCCGCCCTGTGGTGGGCGGCTAAGCAAGCACGGCTCCATCCGCTTATTCAGCAACGCATCGAATGGTCACTACGCCACAACGCGGCTCTTTATGCGTCGGCTGTACGCGATGGTTGGCGTATCCTGCTGGCGTCCTGGCAGCAGAAAGCGTTTGATCCAGACTCCTGTCGATATGATATCGAAGCCAAAACGAAGCTTGAGGGCTGGTCCCCCTCATTCATCCGAGAAGCTATTGCGCTGTATCAGCCGATCCTCACTGTCGAACCAGTTGGTGTTATGGCACCGGAAGCGCATCCGGAGCTATCGCTCAAGGACATCTTGCGCATTGATGTGGAATATCCGAGACCGCATCAGACGCTTGAAATTCCGCCAGACATGCTGGGTTATGCCACCGCGCTTTTCCGTCAGAAGCTTGAATACGCTGTCCAAATCGAACGCGAGGTCAACCGTCATGATGATCTCTATTTCGACACCACGCGGCCCGATGACGGCTATGCTCTGGATGAGGATAGCCACGGACTGACTGGCCACCTCGCTATTTTTACTAAAATGGTGGCGCGACTGACAGTAGAGGACCGCACAGCTGCGCGTAAAGAAGCCGTTCAGTGGTCCGGAATAAACGATCCGCTCTTTACCCGTTTGCGTATTTGGGCCGCTGGACGCAACGACCTGACGACACCCGAGGAAGCTGGCCAGATATTTCTGGATCTCAATGACGATGCATTTTGGACATCGAAGCAGGAACGGGATTTGCTGTTTTCCCTGCGCGATCGATGGTCCGAAATACCTTCATCAATGATCGCTGAAATTGAGACACGCATTCGCGAGGGTCAAATTGCATGGACGGCGCAGCGCGAAGATAGCGACGAGCTTGTCGCTTATTGCCGGCTCTGCCGGCTCCATTGGCTCTCGACTCAGGGAGTCACTTTTTCCTTCGATTTGGACGCTGACGTTGCGAAGCTGCGTGCTCTAGCACCTGACTGGACGGAGGATTCCAGCGCGCATACGGCTCAGCCAAGTGTCTCAAGAGTTTACAGTATTGAGACCGACACGAATGCCGCACCGCTTGAGCGGTTACCTATTGGTGAAGTCCTTGAAGAGGCGCTGGCCCTTGGTCAGTACAATTTCGCTTCCCACGTTCAGCGACAGCCTTTTTCCGGCTTCGCCGCAGATCGACCAATACGCGCGCTTAGCGTTCTGACCGATGCTGCGCGGAAAGATATATTCGTGCCATGGGCGTGGAGTGCACTCCTTTCTTCGGTGAGCAACATAGCGATGTCCTCCCGATTGCTGTCCACCATAGGGCGTCGCCTTGCACGTCTCTCGGCTAGTAATCTGGCGGAGATAGTCCATCCGGTCTCGGCATGGCTGAGCGAACAGGGGGAGCGACTATTTATTGAGTTTCCAGTTATTTTCGACTTGGTCTGGGACGCAACGATCGCGGCGCTAATGGCAGTTCCCAAGGTAAAGCGGTATCCACGACCTGATCGGGCGTGGGTCGATGAGGGTTTGAACAGTCCTGTTAGCCGCATGGTGGACGCGTTGCTTAAAGATCCTGCGAAGACGACATTTGAGTCTTGCGCAGGCCTACCGGACACTTGGCTACGCCGACTTAACCAGTTGCTGAACCTGCCCGGCGACCATCGGCCGCACGCCATCGTGATGATCTCGCCGCACCTCAATTGGCTATTCCAGACCGATCCTAATTGGACTCAAGCCCAGCTTCTGTCACTCGCCGGCGGCGCGGGAGACGACAGCAGGGCGTTCTGGGCAGGATATTTCTGGCGCGCTCGAAAACCACAGCGCACCCTTTATCTGCGGCTGAAACCTGGATTTATTGCACTCGCGCGCCAGACGGATCAACGCCGGAACGATGCAAATAATCTAGCGGGCATGCTGCTGGCCGGCTGGGGCGATGATGAGGGCGCAGTAGACTCCGAACGCCTAATCTCCGATGTAGAATTGCGCGAGATTCTTATACATGCCGAGGATGATCTGCGCACGCAGATGCTCTGGCATCTCGAGCACTGGACTCTCGAAGCTGGAAGCCGATGGGGTGATCGCCTAATGCCCTTTCTTACCCAGGTTTGGCCACGCCAGCGTGACGTCCGTACGGCATTGGTCTCGGCGCGTCTTGCTGATCTCGCGTTGGCTATACCTGACCGGTTTCCCGAAATCGTGGAGGCTATTCTTCCAAAGCTGGTTCCAACCAATGGTGCATCATTGCGAATTAGCCCGTCTCTCGCCACCGAGTCGAGTAATACCATTGCCAGACGACATCCACAGGCGCTCCTAAATTTGCTCTGGGTCATCTTGGTCGAGGATCCGGTCGAATGGCCCTATGGTGTTGAGAAACTCTTCAGCCAGCTTGCTGAGAAAGCCGAGACCCAGAACGATCCGAGATTGGCGGAACTGAGACGTCGAGAACAGCGGCGTTAGCGTGACATAAACGGACACCCCAACGTAAACGTAAGCGTTCGAGCGAGAGTGACTGCGAAAGGGTTGATTGCAGCCTGTCTCGACAGACAGAAATTGGCCGTTCTCTGCCGATCATGGTTACAAAGCGTACTGGTCAAATCCGATGCAATCGGTGGTCAGAACGAATGCAAATGACTGGTCAGGTCGAATGCAAACGGGTAGTCAAGTGGAGTGCAATTTCGCAGCTCCCAAGTCGATTGATGGAGCACCGTAACCGTCCGGGCAACACACCTTCCTGATGCCATCGCTTAAGGCGATGGTGAGTGAAAACCATTGAAGGCGAAAGGCTCAAGGCCGCCGCCGCTGCGCTGAGACTGCCACGGTCAACGACGGCCCACATGGACTGGCAGAGGGTTTTCCAAACCTATGAAACACTCATTAATCAGACCACCCAAGCTGGGTGTCTTTCGATCGTCGCACCCGATGTGGTTGGCGATCAGGCATCCACACTTGTGTTGTGGGCGGAGCATGGACATCATTCGTGATCGAGCCGCTCGAAACTTGGAGCAATGTTTTGGGCTCGAGGACATGAGCCTGGATTCGCCTCCCCGGCAAGATCTCGACAACAGATCCTGAAAACAGACAATTTCGCTAATGTGGATAGAGGAAGGACACCCATGCACGACGAAAACACCATCGAACAGACGGCGTGGATGAAAGCGCTAGTGGCCAAACATCCCATCAAGGTGAAGATGGAAGTTTTAAGGGCTGCCAGCATTAAAGCCCCCGCCGCGACTGACTTCATGATCTCGATCAACCCACCTGAACGTGACGGTCACATGTGTAAGGCCATTTTGGCCAAACCTCGTCATCCGGATTCGCGCTCAGATCCGCAGGCGCTCGATTTTTCATTGTCTAGCCAACTTAAGCGGCGGTAACTTTCGATGATCAGACGTGTAGGTTATCGTCCACTTCCGCCCGCGCAAAAGAACGGCAATCTCTACTACATTCGGCTTAAGACGCCGCTAGGAATTTTCTACAAGCTTGGTTTTACCTCGCTTCCTTCGGTTGAGGCACGCCTTGCGTTTCAAGGCACCGGGGACGATGACTACATCGATGAAGTGCTGTACTTCGCCTATCACGACAACGCCTTCGCCATCGAGTCGACCCTTCACTCACATTTTTCGGGGAGTCGGGCTTTTCGCGAATACAGTGCGGAAAAGGACATGCCTCTGTGCGGCAACGGGCAGACGGAGCTGTATTACGAGGACATCTTGAGGCTGGATCAATACTATACCGAGGAGCAGTCCGACACGACCCGGTTTAATGTCCAGCTGGCGATCATCATGCGCAAGTACCCCATCGAGGCGCAGGCGCGTAAACGAAAGATCCGTCAAGACATCGAAAATAAACTCTTGATGGGGCTGCTTTATGTCGTTGGAAATGGTGTGTCGTTCGTGGCGTTCATGATCAACAGAATCTTTGGTACGAAGCTTCTCCAGGAGCCGGCTGAGCCCAAAAATAACCCTGAGGTTGATAAGGCGTTGGCGATCTTCAAAACATTTGAGGAGGATCGTCAGCGAGATCTCCGTCGGAAGGTTAGGGAGTTGCTGGAACAGGAGAATCTGATCCCCATTAGTCGGGCTCAATCTCGGGCCGCTGAAATCGCCAGATCAAAGCCCTAGGTCGTTCTCCAATGCTTTGCCTCTGGACTGGCGAGGGATCAGCTTAAAATAGCTGTCGCGGTCGGTCACATGCTCGATCAGCACTTTGATCCCGGTGCAAGAGTTGCTCTCGAACCAGTACTGATGGTCTGCCTTTGCGCCCACCGCTCGTGAACGACCGCAATGGGTCCAGGCTGTGTGAAAACGCATGCGCCGTTTTGAAGTGTGCGTTGCTACGTAAAATCTACCAGCGTTTGGTTAATCAACCAGACCGGAAATTTGCGTAGGAACGAGATTTTCGTTCCAGTCCTGACTGTCAAACCTGCTCTAAAACGTTTTCACACAGCCTGGGTCGTTCTCTGCCGGGAGCACCTTCCACTCATGCACGCCCAGGAACCACCACAGCTTGTCACCTGTCACGGATACATCCGTGCGGACGTGGCCCTTGACCTCGGACTTCAGCAGAAAAAACGCGCGCGTATCCATCAGACTCTCTTTGTAGTGCCGGTCAGCAGGCGAATTACGCTTTTAAGGCGATCGCCCATCTTCAGCGCGGTAAGATCCTCGTCGTCGATTTTCATCGCGTCGACCGTCGCCCATAGTAGCCAGCCGTAACAAACCCGATACGGGTCATTGCCAAAGGCGTCCCGATTGTTTTGCCAGTAGTGGCCAAGGTCCGCCATCAGGTAGGCGCCCAGGCCGCCACCAGAGCGCGTGTTCCAGCCGATAATCCCGGCATAGTCCGGATTCTCGCCGGAGAAGATTGCGGCAAACTTGCGACTGCGCGCATAGGCCAGCTCGGTCATCTCATCCGCGGTCATGGCACCGCTCGAGCGCTGCCCCACCCACCCGTAAATCTCGGTCACGAACTCATTGAGAATCTCGGCAACCACGTTCGGGTTGCCCAGGTAGTTCGGCGCCATCTGCTCAACGAAGGACGCCGGGCACTCGGTCAAATACTCTTTGCGGTCAGTCATGCTTGCGTACCCACAATTCTTATCTCCGATGTATGCATTTCACGAATCTCTCGGCCATGCCGTCGCTCTGCGGGCTGCGAATTGGGGTGGTCATTTTTCGAAGCAGGCTTGTTCAGAATAACCTGCTCACCGCCGTCCTCTCCAGCGAGGCAACTGTTCGCCGCACTAGGAGTAAATCAAAAGCAACTGCCGGGCAATTCAACCTGCTCGAACCTTTAACAAACACATGCTCCTGTGAATTCAAAAACACCGGCAACCGTGGCAACAATGGCAACAGCCCCTTAAACCGTGGCTTCCAGGCGTTGCCGATGCCGGGATTTTGTTGCCACCGGTTCTTTACCAGCAACAGTGATAACCAAAAGCAATGTTCGACAGGCTCTCTTATATTGAAACTGATGTGTGTGTTGCCAGTTGTTGCCACTTTTTTTATAGGGTGGCAACGGCTCTAAGCCACGGCGCACAAGGACGTTGCCACTGTTGCCACTGTTGCCAGTGATTCTAGGTTCCTGTGAACTCGGGCATTAGTGTTTGGTGGTAGTGGCGGTCATACGCGGCCCCTTTCGCCGTCAAGGGCTTCGGGGTCAATCACATACAGACGTTCTTGCCCGCCACCAGGCAGGCGGTAGTTTTTCATCTTGCGCTCGTTGTTGTGGTCTGCGAGGGCGTTTGCCCCCTCCAGCGCCTTGACCACGCGGGGCAGGCCATGGCCGTGCGCGGCCTCGATCAGTGCCGGCTTGTTGAACAGGTACAGGCGCTTACCCATTGATAACTCCCAGTACCCGGCCCGGTTGAACACCTTGGTATCATCTTCTGATGCGTTCACGTTGGAAAAGCGGCTGCTGCCGTGCTTGGCGATGAAGTCGGCGATGCCTGCGAGGATCTGGCGGTCTTCGGCATTGCCGCTGCCTACCCGGTTCAACCACTCGCCATAGAGCAACTGGCAGTCGGCCAGGGCGCTGCCTTGTGACCAGGGCAACAGGCCATAGGTGATAGCCATTTCCCCCGCCTGTGCAATGACTGCGAAGCGATCCGCTACCCGTCCGGCTTGGGCGTTGTCCTCGGTGAACTGGGCACGGATACCGGCGAAGTCTTCCCGCAGGCCGGGGCGGTCGTTACTGGCGAGCAGCTTTTCCACGAATGCTGGCCCGATATGCCCATGGTGGGCACTGACAGCAACAGTCAGCTCACGGTGGAAGTTGGCGCCGTCCAGGCCGTGCAACTCATCGAAGGCCCGGTGGGTGCGAGTACCGGCGTTCACATCCACCATGCGCAGCTCAGCGCCAGCGTGGGCCGCATTGCCACCGATGGCCGCGTGTTCGGACAATGACCGCTCGCCGCTGGAGAGCGTCAGCAGGCGCCAGCTCAGCTTGGGCCGACCTTCACGCTCGCGGGTCATGGTGCCCTTGCCCTGGCCGTTGGCGAGCGAGTAGGCCATTTCCTGTACGCGCTTGGGGTCGGCGCGCTTGATCTCGTCCAAGGGCAGCAGAGTGTCATTGCGGCCCGAGGCTTCAATCTCCAAACCGCCCTTGGTCATGTCCCAGGACGCGGCAAAGATGCTAGGGTCGCCCCACACGGAGGAGCCGATCAGTTGTGCCAGTGACTTGCCGCTGGAGCTGTCACCCACCAGATGAACACCGCCACCCAATACGCCCACCAGGCTCAGCAACGGGCCAGCTAGTGCACAACCGATAGCGAGGGTCAGCACCGGGTTGCCTTCACACTTGGTCGCGACTTCGGTTTTCCAGCCCTCCAGGTCGCCGCGCAGACTGAACAGGTTCTGTCCCTTGCCGCTGGCCTGATAGCGCACCTTGTGGCTGCCAAGCGTGCGCCCAGGCAGTACAAAGGCGCCCGACTCATGCCAGCCCGGTCGGCAAGTGGTGGCGAACACCTCGGTGGGGCGCTGCTCCAACAAGTACTCCACGAACGCGCCACGTTTCTTGGGCGCGATGATGACGCCCATGCCGAACAGCTGGCGCCTGGCATCCTCGCCACTGCCGCCGAACACCTCCATGGGGATAATCCACTCCCTGACCCCGCGCTCGGTTACCAGGCGCAGTAAGCGGCCTTCGCTGTCGTCGTCGCTGTTGGTGGTGCGGGCAATCACCGTCACAGGGCTGGCGATCCACTCGTCAACGGTGGGACGGGCGGTGTTGCTGTCCTCGTCGGCATCTTGATCGAGGACGCTACGCTTGAAGCCATGCCGGTACACCCCCGGACGCAGTTTGTGGCCCTTCTCGTTCGTTACCCAGTGTTCATACACGGCCCAGCACGGGCGATCCGGCTTAATGGTCGCAACGTCTGGGCGCAGGTTGATGACGTTGGCGTCAGGGTTATTCATGGGAGCGTTTCCAGTTGGCGAGGTCGTTGAAGTCGGAGAGAGCTGTGGGCGCGTCGGCGGGCCAGTCGGGGAAAGCCACTTGACCACCGGCAGCGACTGCCGCCGCATTGGCAGCGGTGCGCCCCGGATTGCCCTCGGTATGCCGGTCGTCGTCGCCAGCAAGGATGAGTTCCAGACCCGGATAGCGGGCACGCAGCGCCAGCGCCACCGGCTTGAGGTTCCCGGCATTCATCGCGGCGGCGACGGTGTAGCTACCGTCCTGGCGAAGCGTGGCGCCCGTGGCCCAGCCTTCGCAGATACACAGCGGACGGTCGGGGGCGACCTCACCCAATGGCGAATAGCAGCCCTTGATGCGACCGCCGAACAGAAAGCGCTTGCTGCCGTCCTGGGCAATGCGTTGCAGGTTGACCAACTGGCCATCGGTGTACAGTGGCACCAGCAGTTCGTCACCACGCTGGCGCAGGGCGTGAGGGCCTACCCCCTTGGCCAACAAGTACGGGTGATCCGGATCGGCGCGGCGTGCATCCCTCCACCAGTGGTTGGCCAACTTGGCGGTGTTCTGCTGGCGCCGCTGTTGCGCGGCTTCGCGCTGCTGGCGGGCCTGCTCGATGCGTTGGCGCACCTGCTCTGCTTCGCGGTAGTCGGCAGGTTCACGACTGGTCCAGGTGTGAGTGCCGCCAGCCTTCCAGCTGCCGAACGCCCCAGAGGTAATGCCGTCCAGGTACAGCACGTACCAGCCATTGAGCGAACCGGGCTTGTCGCCGGGCACACGGAAACGGTGAATGGCACCATCGGGCACCGGCAGTCGGTCGAGCGGGCCATAGACCGACTGGAGCGCGTCATGGAAAAGGATCGTGGCGTCAGTCATGGCGGACGCTTCCTTGGTGATCAGCGCCAGCAAAGGCCCGACAGACCTGGCCGTTATTCACGGCGTGCGAGCGGGTGAAGTCGTCCAGGTGATCGACCAGAGCGGACGTGACCACGGCATCGGCACTACGCATGACGATGCGCCCACACTCGGCGTCAGCCTCGGTCAGGAACGGCCCCAGCAGCGCTTTGGGCGCTTTCGGGTGGGTCACATAAAACAGCTCGGTGGCTTTCTTCGGGCAAGCCGATCCCGTCAGCGCTTGCGCACTGTTTTGAATTTTCATGGGTTACACCCTCAGTACGATAGCGTCGAGCCGGTCGTTGAATTTGCTGAGCTGGTGGTCCAGATCGTTGCGGTGATCATCGGCGAGGTATTGGACGAGGTCCGCCAGATCCTTTGCGACAAGGCCGTGACCAGTGGACAGGTCAGTGTGAATCGCCTTGCCGAGTGCTGACAGCCACCGGAGGTGGTCGCGACTGCATTCCATAGTGTCGAGCGATTCACTGGCGATTTGCGCGAGAGTGCCGAAATTCATACAGCACCCCCGACAGTTTCCAGGGTGCGGGCGGTGGCCATGTGGTGCGAGTAACGCTTGAGGCGTGTTGCGAGGCTGGAGTCGGCGCTGAGGGCACTCAGGGCCATGTGGCCAACCTTGGGTGCAACACTCTGTTTCAGATTGAGCAGTGGGAATGCTGGGTGGGCGGTGGTGCTCATTAGCGCACGTCCTCCAGATCGATAGGCAACTTCAGTTGCTCTTTCAGGTAGGCCACACCTTGCTCCAGGCCTGGCTTGTCCCAGCGAAAGCGGGCGAGGCTGCGACCGTTCTGGCTCGCCTCCTGCGTCCGAGACTCCAGGTGCTGGCAGGCGTACCCATAACGGGTCTCGCGAAACGCCACGATCAGACTCGACTTCAGCTCTACGACGCGATCAGTGTTACGAGACAGGGTGAGCAGAAAAAATGCCTGATCCTCGTTCAGCAGGGCGAAGCGTTCGGCTTTGCCGCCACCCTGCGCGCGGTTACCAACTTCGGTTTGAAACGGAAGATGGTCAAACCGAAGGAACTCGCCGGCGTACCGCTCGATCAATTCCATGGTGTTTTTGTGTTGATTACCCATCTGTTTGGCGAGCACGCGGCTATCCACTCGGGGCTCGCCTTGGGATTTGATGAGGGTGATAGCGTTCATGCCGCCACCTTCTGGCGCTTGGCAGTCCGGTTGAACATCTGCGCCAGCACCTTGCCGGCCAGGGCGAACGAGCTTTCCAGCAGACGGTAACGGGTACAGTCGTAGGGCTCACCCCAATTGTTCGGCGACTTCTCCGGCAAGTGTTCAAAGGTCAGGACGTAGCTGTTCTCCAGTACGTGGATGGTCGAGTTCAGGCGGGAATCGCCAACCCGCTTCGGCGCCTCAAAGCGGTTGAGCGTTCCAAAGTGACGGAAGTACACCAGGACGCGGGCAATCTTAGTCGGCGCCGTTTTCAGCATTACGACGGGACTGGGGCTGGTGGTAGTATCGGTGTGCGATTGGCTGGTCTGCTGGTAAGGGGGCTGGCTCTTTTTCATTTCAGGCCACCTCGCGGGCTTCAAGCCGAGCGGCCAAATACACTTCGACTTCCGAGCGCACAAAGTAGATGCGGCTGCGACGGTCGTTGCCATCCTTCAGCGGCTTTGGAAAGCTCGGGTCACGTGCGCGCAGCTTGTCCACTCCAGAGCGGGTACGGCGCAGCATAGCGGCAAGCTCGGCCATGGTCAGCAGTTCGGGAAAGGGGGGTGTCAGTGTTGCGGTAGCTTGGTTACGGGTCATTCCGAGTGCTCCTGTGTTAAGACAGGGCACACGGTACGGGGGAGTTAATTGCCAGTCATTGCAACGGCAAAATCCATTTTTGCAATTGCAAAATACCCGATCAGACCTTCGCGACTTTCCTAGCCCCCGTCCTGGTGGCTGCAGCCTCTCTGCCTTCAGCTCTAGCCTGGGCAACTTTGTCGGCATCCTTCGCTGCAGACTTGGCGTCGGCAAATAGCTTGGTCAGCTTGCTGGCGCTGGCACCATACCAGTCCGGATGCTGCCCTTCGATTGCATCAGCTGCTGTGCCTTGGTTGTAGCGTGGACGGCTGTCGTCGAGCAGTAATTCCAGAAGCCCGGCGATTGCCAACAGTTGGGAAGGTTGTTCCTTTTTGGACTTCAATGCTTGGTGCAAGTTATCAATCTCAGCCCGCGCGGCTTCAAGATAAGTGCGTTCTTGCGCCAATTGCCGACGCTGGTCTTTCAGTTCAGCAGCCGCGGCGTCGGCATAACTAGCGCGCCTCTCGGACTCGTTACGCGCCACGCTGACCAAGTCCAACTGTTGCCGCACTTGGCCTTCAGCAGATAGGGCGCTTTTCCAAGCGGCTTTGTATTCAGCGGCTTTGCTTTCTGATTTCGCTGCTCGTTGCTCCAGGGCTTCTGCTACGCGATGCGCCTGCGCCAGCTGCTCCGTGATTGCATCAAGCTGGAGGTTTACCTGAACCGCTCGAAACAAGGCAGCCTCTCTTGCTTGCGGCGATTCATACCCAAACATTTTTTCTATAAGGACTTGGATATCGGCAGAGTTGATAAGGACGGGCAGCTCGTATGACCTGTCTTGCCCTGCGGTGCTGACACTACCGACGCGCCACAACACATTTTCTTTATGGTCTGGCGTCATATCACCGGATGCGTAAATCCATACCGAACCAGAAACAATGGGACGAACAGCCCTCAATTCGCCAAAGTAAAACGGGTTTTCCGCCATACGCTCCAGCCGCTCTATTCGTTGAATCCCATCCCCGCGCACTGGACGACAAGCCCCTTCGTACTCGTCGCCTTTCAGCGAACTGCAATCCACGTACAACGGAAAATGACCGGCTAGCAGCGCCTCAATTGTGATCTGCTTTCCCGTAATGGATTGCCAAAAACTTATAGCCTGCGTTGAATTAAACCACGGTAGCAGCTCTTGAAATTCATCCACTCTCACGCCCTCCCAGGCGATCCCATATTGAATAAATCGGCTGACCAGGCGGGTGGGAAATCCGCTTTTCGGGAGCTACCCTAGATCAGCCAAAACTTGCTATGCCCGCTTGATTGTCACCACATTGTCGGCACTGTCGGCCCGGTGGGCGAAGTCATACGGGGTAATGTGAATTTTTCGATTGGCGTCCAGGTAGTCGGCCCACCACTGAATCATCAGTCGGCGTTCCTCCAGGTGTTCGGCCTTATGGATGTAGGCGGCGCGCACAGCGTTGCGTTCTTGGTGGCTCATTTGCCGCTCTACCGCATCACGCGACCACATGCCCGACTCCACCAGGGCAGAACACGCCATTGCGCGGAACCCGTGCCCGCAAACATCCGTCTTGGTGTCGTACCCCATCCGGCGTAGCGCCTTGTTAACCGTGTTCTCACTCATTGGCTTCCAATGGTGGTGGTCTCCTGCGAATACCAGATCGTAAAACCCTGTTCTTTGGTGTATCTGTCCGAGTACGCCCAAGGTCTGGCGACTCAGTGGGACAAGGTGCGGAGTGTTCATCTTCGATCCACGGTACGAGTTTTTCACGCCCTCGATGGGCTGGCGCTCGCCGGGAATTTCCCACATGGATCGGTCGAGGTCGATCTCTCCCCAACGGGCAAAGCGCAGCTCACTGGATCGGATGAACACCAGCAAAGTCAGATTTACGGCAAGTCGAGTCAGTGATCGCCCGGTATCGGCCTCGATGCGAGCCAGCAGTTCTGGCAAGCGATCCAGTGGAAGTGCGGGGCGGTTGGTCGCCTTACGGGTTGCGGTTGCCCCTTGTAGATCAATCGCCGGGTTGCTGTCGATGTGCCCGTGTTGAACAGCAAGGCGCATGATTCCGGTGATGTACTGGCGCAGGCGACTAGCCAAGTCCAGGGAATCGCGCTTTTCAACAGCCTTGAGCGGCGCCATCAGGTCACGGGCTTTCAAATCAGCAACAGGACGGTGGCCCAACGCGGGGAGCAGGCTTGTTTCCAAGCGTCGCAGGATGGTAGCGGCGTGTCCTGCCGACCACTTGCGGGCACCGGCTGAATGCCACTCCAAAGCGATGGCCTTAAAGGTGTTCGCGGCGGCGGCAGCAGTTTCAATCTTGACTGCTTTGGCGCGCTCGATTGGGTCTTGCCCGTGCGCCAGCAGCTCTAGCGCTTCGGCACGACGGAAACGGGCAGCCTTCAGACCAAGGGCAGGGTAATTGCCAAAGGTGGCTAGTCCAGCCCTCCCATCAGGCTTGGTATACTTGAAACGCCAAGTTTTTACCCCGGACGGCTTCACCAACAGGTATAGCCCTTGGCCATCGAATAGTGGGTAATCTTTTTCGCGGGGCTTGGCAGCCTCACATTTGGGGTCGGTGAGTGGGGTAACGGTGCGCGCCATTGGTATACGCCTCAATATCGAACCGGAATATACCTAAACATATACTCAAACGGCGGGTATATCCAGACGAACACGGGAACACGCGGGCACAAAAAAACCGGCTCAGTGGCCGGTTTCTTTGGGTTTCCTTCTTACTTGGACGAATCGGGGAGCAAGCAGGAGAGTGTTAATGGTGCCCGAAGCCGGAATCGAACCGGCACGCCCTTACGAGCGGGGGATTTTAAGTCCCATGCGTCTACCAGTTTCGCCATTCGGGCGGTAGCGCGGTGAAGCGGCCGAGAACAGGTTAATAACGATTACGCAGTCCTGGCGCTTGTGCAGCAAGGGAGGAAATATATACATCCCTTCCCCTTGAAGCAAGGTCGCTGACGTCAAATGCAAGACAAAATCCTGATTTGAAGCTCAAATAAAAAAGATCCGTAAATCATTGATCTACGGAGCCTATTTATAGTGGAGGTCGAGGTCAGAATCGAACCAGCGTAGGTGGATTTGCAATCCATCTACGAAAAAACAAGCTATTTCAATAGGTTAGCATGAGCATCGTTCCGCAACCAACTGATTTTCAAGGGTTTGTTCGCGAAAAAGATCGCAGACTCATCTCGGGTGATGCGTTCTGCAATGAAGTCGTACGATTCCTGAATATGGGAGGGCTGCCCATAAAATCCTCTGTAGGCATCGAAGAGTTTCGCGATTTTATCGACACAATCTACGTCAGCGCGTACGACTTGAACGTCCATGACTTCCACTCCCTGTTATCTGGATTAATAAAGTCGAAGGATTGTATCTGCCCTATCCACGGCTGTAGCAAGCCCGGATTCATACCCGCAAGCGACTGGCCGGCGAGGGTCGAAGCCGCTCGCGTCACGACAGAACGAGCGCTGGCAGCTTGATCTATACCAACGCGGCAAGGCATTACGCTGGAGCCTACAGGCATTCAACCTGCCGACGCCCGGCAGATCGATGGACTCCACCTCACAGCAGATCCCGCTCTCGCGCTACAAGCGGTGACAGCATCGTGGTCTGTTAGTCCGTGGAAGTCCTCGATCTGCATTGCGCCCCGCTCCCCCCAACCAGGAGCGCGGCGCTGGCAAGGTCGTCATCGTCACTTGTCGTCCGTCTTTGCTGACGATTGTGGCCGACTCTCAGTGCTCTCTTCGGCGTTGGGAGCTTCTGGAAAACTCCCTGGCGTGAACACGTGGGTCTGCAAGTCGCTGGCATCGACTTCGGCGACACCATGAACCGAACGGGCCAGACCTATGGCCTGCTCACACTGCCTATGGGTGTTGACACGGCCGCTCAACGCCACCGTGCCCGCATGGGTTTTGACATTGACATGCAGACCAAGGGCCGGCTCGGAAAGCGCCAGGGCCGATTTCACCTTGGCGGTAATCCATGCGTCGTGAACGGCCATTTCCAGACCATGAGAGTAATGCTGGAAGGAGTGAATTTTCATGACAGGACCCTCTCTTGCGTAATCGAACGTACTTTGCGTCCCATTTACTGTGCTGCCCTGTGCTTGTCAGACGAGCGCTATGGAAACCTGATTCGTTCTGGAGTGCTCGCCACACAAACAAGGACACAGACTAATTATAGTGCGGCCGCTACGCTGTGCCCGTGAATGTCCGCCTTGGTCGCTCTGTACCAGGCGCAATACCTGCAAAGCGCCCGTCGCTGCCGATCCCGGCCGACAGAAAACGGCCAGAAAGGACATTCAGGCCATGGAAAATTAATCAGCACCCTTACTGCTGCATCGCCGGGATGCAGTGAAGAGATTGCGACCGAGGGTTCGCGCCGCGTCAAAATGAGCAGCCGGATCCTGCGTTTCCGATTCGAGCAGGAGCTCGGACGTCACGACGCAGGCGCCGCAGTAATCGAAGATCCCATGGTCAATCTGCATTTTCATGGCGTCGGCATAGCCGTGCCGCTCATAGGTTCCCCCGTCGGTGCCGCCGACACCGACCAGATGAACCCGTAGGTGACGAAGCTTCTTCACCAGCCTGGCATCCGAACTGAAGTCAAACGCCCAGCCATTGGCGAACACTCGATCGATCCATCCCTTGAGAAGTGCCGGCATCGACCACCAGTAGACGGGATAGACCAGCACAAGGGCATCGGCGCGATCGATCCTCGCCTGCTCGGCGACCACATCGACGGGGGCGGCGCCTCCTTGTGATGGACAGCCAGATCAGCCGCGGTGAACCGCGGATCGAACGCTTGCGCCGAGAGGTCCGCGATTTCAAGGGAGTTGCCGGGATCGGCCAAGGTTAAGCCCTCAGCGACTTGCGCAGCGAGGCTACGGGTAAGGGACCGGGGATCGTGATGAGCAACAACGATGAGTGCGTGCTCCTCCAGGGCAACGAGATACCCGGCGTGATCGCGGCGCTGGCCAGTTCACCGGAGCTCGAAAAGATCAAGCGCACGCGGCACCCATGGCGTCGCAGAGGCCAGCAGGCTGGGCGACCAGGCTCTGTACGCAACCCCTTGAAATGCCTGAACGATACGATCTCACCGACCCATCTCGGGAAATGATCAAGGATCCAATCACTCAGGATCAGAGAACGGGTCGCCCACGAGACAACGACCGATTGCGGAACACTTCACTTTCCGGCAGGCAATAAAAAACCCCGTAGATCATTGATCTACGGGGTTTTCAAGAGTGGAGGCCGAGGTCGGAATCGAACCGGCGTAGGCGGATTTGCAATCCGCTGCATAACCATTTTGCTACTCGGCCTCAAACGCTCGATGCCATACAACGACATCAACCGTATACAAACTGGAGCGGATACGGAAGCCAAGCTAACGACCCAAACCTTCATCCTGCAAGCCGCTTGTAGCCAAGCGCCTGAGCGATGGGCGGCATTATGGAGAAGAAGACAGGACTTGGCAACCCCCTGAATTCTAAAAGATTTAACTCTCCTCTCAATTCATCGATTCGCTGTCCGATGCAGGCAAAAACAATGGCCTCACCCTCCTCCGTAAAGCGCAGTGACTATTGCGACAGCACCTGCTGGAATGAGGTATCGATAACCGGGATTGGCTTTCTTCGCCCAGAGGTCGGCATAGTCAGCTGCATCGAGCGCATGTGATCTAGCACCATCCTGGCAACCGCTCGGTGTTGTGCTTGTCGCAACCTGCCGAGGAGTCTTTTTAAAGCGCCGAGTTTGGCGACACTCCTGGCACGTGCCTTACAAGAGAGATTTGTCGCTTGAATCCGGCGGCTTGCGGTTCAGGTGAAAGCGGCAGACCTCGCCCCCGCGCACCATGCACTCGAGGTGTTCCACCTCGCCGCCGCCCAGCGCGCCGATGAGCGCCAGATCAAGCTGGCAGACTTCAGGGTGGGTTTTGGCCAAATGATGGAACACACAGTTGTGGGCGACTATTTCCTTCTCGCCAGAGGAACGGAAAAACACCTGCGATTCATATCCAACCTGATTCATGTGGCTGACGATCCGCTCTTCGTCTACGACCGCTTGCTCCATTCCCGCGGCCATTTTCTGACCGAGGCTGCGCATCAATCTGACCAGATTGTCGTGGCCAATGATTTCGGCGACCTCGCCAATCAACAGATCGGCCAGCATCTGGTATTGCCGTGGAAACAACTCCCGGCCGGAGCTCGAGAGCAGAAACAACTGCTGAGGGCGTCGGCCAGTAGGTCGGGTTTCGCCACGCAGGATCAGGCCGTCCCGCTCCAGCGCGGTCAGGTGTTGTCGAATGGCGGTACGCGTCACCTGGAGGTGGCTCGCCAGATCATCAATACTCATACCCGCCGGCTGGTACAGCAGTGCTGACAAAAGATCCTGCTGTGTACGACCCATCCCCTGCAGCATTGTGCAACCTCACCGCTTTTGCCAAAAAAAAGGGGCGCTTGCGCGCCCCGTCCAACGTCAGAATTTGTCCGGAAACTGTTTGACCAGTGCTGCACCCAAAGTGTCTGCAAGGACCTGCATATGTTGCCGCATCGCCGCCCAGGTTCGGGCTTCAGCGGCATAGTCCTTTTTGCCCAACTGATCAATTTGCGCGATGTGATGGCCGCCGTGAGTGCTGAGCATGGCGACCAATGTCCCCTCCGGCAAGTTGGGGTTGGCCGAGGCCAGGAAATGCGCCAGGGCTTTGGCGTTACTGGTCAGTTCTTCAACGGCGGCATTTTTCCCCTTGGTGTCCTTGGCTACAGAGGCATCGCTGTAATGTTTCACCGCCCCCCAATGTCCGGCGAGCAGCTTCAACAACTGATCGGCTGCAGGCTGGCCGTACAAGGGTGCAAGGCTATTGGCTATCGAGGTGGCGTTGGCCACCACTTGAGCCACCGCTGTATCCGCCTGCGCGCGATTGCCTTGCTGGCTGGCGACAACGTAGTTTCTGATCCAGAAAATGTGCTCCACCCACAGATCCCGCAGTGCCAGTCGAGTCGTGAGCGCCGCTTCTGGCGCCCCCGCGACAGGCGCCGGGCTTTGAGCGGCGTAACTCCAGACCGGTTGAACGCAAAGTGCAAAAAGCAAGAAACCCAGAGTTTTGATGTTCATGGCGGGAGACTCGAATTGATGGTTTGTTCAATAACGGTAGTTTCGACATATATATATGTCAATATTGAAAAATGACCTTCCGTCGAGACATCGCCCTGAATGACAGGATCAAACTCACCAGCCATGCAGTGCAGTCGAACGCAAATGAGCAGATTGACGCTATGGCAGGGCTTCGCTGGCAGCCCAGCGCATGAAGGCTTCAGCGACCTGTGACGGGCGCATTGCGCTGGATTGGGCGAGCACTACGCGCTGCGGCTTGACGGCTTCGCGCAGCGGACAACAGACAATCGGTTTACCGTCGTAACTCTGATCACCTGCCGGACGGGTGCAAGACAATGCCACGCCATAACCATGGGCAACCAGGCCGCGCTGCATCTCGAAGGTCTGGGTGTATTGCTGCGCCATTGGATGCAGATCGTGCGACCAGAATAGCGAGAGGAAGTACTCTCGCGTCTGCGCAATGTCTTCGAGAATCAGACATTCGCGCGCCAGATCAAAGAGCGATACGTCCTCCTGTGCTGCCAGCGGGTGATCGGCTGGCAGCAAGGCATAGGGTGAAAGTTGAGCGAGCACTTGCCGTTCGGTCAGCGGATCGAGCCCCAACTCATAGGTCAATGCCAGCTCCGCCTTGCCAGCGTTCAAGGTGCGATGCACACCCGCCAGATCGGTTTCGAACAGCGTGATCAACACTTCTGGGTGCTGCGCACGAAAGCCGGCCAGTAATCGAGGTGCGAAATAAGGTCCCAGGTCCTGAAAGCAGACCAGCGTCAGCTGTCCACGTAGCGTTTGCCGGTCACTATGTTCCTCGGTCATCGCCGCCGCCAGATTGAGAATGTCCCGCGCGCGCCCCAAGAGGCGCTGCCCTGCCGGCGTCAGCTCCAGCCCGCGACTGACCTGGCGCCGAAACAGGCGCTCACCCAGCACCTCTTCCAGCTGAGAAATGGCCAGAGACACCGAGGGTTGCGATACATGTCGCGCCCTTGCCCCGGCACTGATGCTTCCATGCTCGGCGGCAGCAACGAAGTACTCCAGCTGGCGGAACGAAAAACCTATCATTTTTTCCTATACTCAAGAATAAGAAATATATAGTTTTCCTATTCAGGCTTAAAAGCAATACTCCTCGCACACCGCTAACACCAGAGGAGCAAGTCTGATGATGTCCGATGTCGAGGTATTTCAGCGAGATGGCGCTGTCGTCCTGCGCGGTGTCTTCACCGACTGGATCGAACGCCTGCGTGAAGGATTCGAACAGAACCTCGCGCAACCCAGCCAGTTTGCGATAGAGAACGTGGGTAGCGGCGAAAACGGTCGCTTTTTCGAAGACTACTGCAACTGGCAACGTATCCCGGCCTTTACCGACTTTGTCATGAACTCACCGGCAGCGGGGATCGCGGGCCACATCATGCAGTCACACCAGGTGCAGGTCTTCCACGATCACATCCTGGTCAAAGAGCCCGGCACCTCCAAACCAACGCCCTGGCATCAGGATCTGCCGTACTACTGCGTGGATGGATTGCAGACTGCCAGCTATTGGATTCCGCTTGATCCGGTGACCAGACTCAACACCCTGAGCGTGGTACTCGGCTCACATCTGTGGCCTAAACCGGTACGACCGAAAAGCTGGGCCAGCAATACGAACTTCTATGGCGAGACCCATTCGACAACCGGGGAAAGTGTCTTTATGGACATGCCGGATGTGGATAACGGCGACTTCAGAATCCTCTCGCCGGAATTGCAACCGGGCGATGCCGTGGTGTTTGACTTTCGCGCTGTGCATGGTGCCGCGGGCAACCAGGGAACCGGTCGCAGAAGAGCATTCTCGACCCGCTTCATCGGCGACGATGTGCGTTACATCGCCCGCCCCGGGCGCACGTCTCCGCCCTTCCCGGGGATCAATTTGAAAACCGGCGACCGTATGCGCGAAGACTGGTTTCCGGTTGTCTGGCGCAAAGACGACTGAGACGACTGCACACGCCTGCCCCTTACCTTCATCGCTCGCCTCCCCGGGAATCAGGGAGAAGGAGTTGCACACCATAGATACACGGTTCCGAGATTGAGAGCTTTTGCTCAGCAAAATAAAAATAAAATTCCCAATCGGAGACACACCCATGCAATGTTCACTACTCAAAATCAGCGCTCTTGCATTGCTCCTCGGCACTGCCGGCCTGGCTCAGGCCGGTAGCAGTTGCCTGGCGGACGTCAAAGCCTCAGGCGTGCTGCGATCCGGTAACGGCCTGATGGGCACGAAACCTTTTATTTGGCAAAACGAAGATGGCAGCTACGGCGGCTTCGAAGCCGAGCTGTTCAAGGAGATCGGTAAACGTATCGGCGTCCCCAAGACCGAGTATGTCGTTACCGAATGGTCGACCCTGATTCCCGGCATGAAATCCAGGCGCTGGGACATTATTCTCTCCGCCATGTCGGCGACCCAGGAACGGGTAAAGAACGCCGGGATCCTCTTCAGCAATCCTTACTTCCTGAGCTACAACTACGTCATCGTGAAGACCGACTCACCGATCAAAACGATGGACGACCTCAAAGGCAAGAAGCTCGCCAGCGTGATGGGGACCGACGATTCGCTCAACGCGCACCGGCTGGCTGACGCCGGCGTGGTGGGCGAAGTCATGGACTTCAACGGTTTCGGCGAGCCCTTCCAGGCCCTGCAGAACAATCAGGCCGATGCCGTCCTGCTCGATCAGGGCACCCTGATTGGCCAGAAGGAAACCATGAAGAACCTGCGCGTCGTCGGCGAGCCAATCCTTTATCAACCGAAACCGGAATGGGCTGCTGCCGAAGCCAAGGCGCCGTACATCTACGGTACGCAAGCGATCGCCGTGCGTGACGAATGTGGGGATTTACGCGAAGCCATCAACGGCGCACTCGACTCGATGATCGCCGATGGTACTCACCAGACCATCCTCGAAAAATACGGCGTATGGGACTCCATGCAAACCAGGCTGATCAAGCACTGACCCTTAAGCAAACAGAGGGATACCCGCCATGTACGACTTCTTGTTTGTCCTCATCCCCCAGTACTTCCCATTCTTGCTCAAGGGCGCGGTTGTGACACTGGAACTGTCAGTGTTGAGCATGACCCTGGGCATACTGATCGGCATTGCCGTCGCTCTCGGTCGACTGGCACGCCGGCCTTGGCTGGACTGGCCACTGCGCAGCTATGTGGAACTCTGGCGAGGCGTGCCGCTGGTCGTACAGTTGCTGGTGATCTACTTCACCCTGCCGCAAATCGGCCTGACACTTTCCGGCTTCTGGGCCGGGGTGCTGGGCCTTAGCCTCAACCTCGGCGCCTACCTGTCCGAGGTCTTTCGTGCCGCCATCCTCTCGCTGGACAAGGGCCAGCGGGAGGCGGGTCTATCGATTGGCATGTCGCGCACCAGGATCTATCTGCGAGTGATCCTGCCTCAGGCACTGAAAATTGCGATCCCGACAGTGGGCGGCTATTTCATCTCACTGCTCAAGGACTCCTCGCTGGTTTCCTTCATTGCCGTCAATGAGCTACTGCGTCACGGCAGCATCGTTATCGCCAATACCTTCCTCAGCATACAGGTCTATCTGATGGTAGCGATCATCTATTTCGTCCTGAGCTTCATTGCTGCACGCGGGGTGCACTGGATCGAGCAACGCCTGACACCGGCCCACCTGCGCACAGGCACCCGTACCGATACGAGTCCAATATCCTCCAGGCTGACAGAGGCCAAATCATGAATGCCGATCCCATCCTGCAGATCAGCGGCCTGCATAAGGCCTACGGAAACACCAAAATCCTGCGCGGCGTTGACCTCACCGTAAAGCGTGGCGAAGTCATCTTTCTTATCGGCCCTAGCGGCGGCGGCAAGTCGACGCTGCTGCGCTGCATCAACTTTCTTGAAACGCCCTGCGCCGGTGAGATCACCTTTACCGGGGAGCGGCTGTGCCATCAGGACAACCAGACCTACCAACAGGTGGACGAATCCCGATTGCGCATGGCGCGCAGCAAAATGCCAATGGTGTTCCAGCAGTTCAACCTGTTCAGCAATCGTACTGTTCTGGAGAACGTCATCGAAGGACCGGTGCATGTGCTACGCCGCCCCAAACACGAGGCAATCGCCGAAGCCCGGGCCATTCTCGACAAGGTCGGCCTGTCGGCACGCCTCGACTACTACCCTGACCAACTCTCCGGCGGGCAGCGTCAGCGAGTCGCTATCGCGCGAGCCCTGGCCATGAAACCGGAACTGATCCTGTTCGACGAGCCTACCTCGGCCCTTGACCCGGAGCTGGTGTCCGGGGTGCTCGACACCATCCGCCAACTCGCCCAAGAAGGCATGACGATGATCATCGTCACCCATGAAATGAACTTTGCACGCAAACTGGCCGACCGCATCTGCTTTGTCGCTGACGGTGGCATTCTTGAATCCGGTTGCCCGGAGCAGCTACTCGCCTCTCCCAACAACAGCCGCATCGCCAGTTTTATCCAGTCGATGCAGCACTGACCAGCGCCTCCTCATGTCAGGCTCTTCACTGAATCCGGCATGGGGAACCCCCTCCCCATAGGTGACATCAGATCACCCGTTCGTTGAAAAAGCATCCTTTGTAAACCCCTTCAGCGCTGGCGCTTAATCCGCCGCACCGTGAGGTATGCGGGTTAACGCGCTCAATAAAATAATAAGGGGTTGTCATGCAAGAAAATGCGGGCCTATTACTGATACTACTGGCAGCGATCGTGATGATCATTGTGCTGGTGGTCAAATTCAGAGTTCATTCCTTCCTGGCCTTGATGCTGGCCAGTTTTGTCGTCGGCGCCGGGGCCGGTATGCCCTTGCCGAGCATTGCCGAATCCTTTGAAAAAGGCATGGGCGGCACTCTGGGCTTTCTCGCAGCGATCATCGGCCTGGGCAGTATTCTCGGCAAAATGCTCGAAGAGTCAGGTGGCGCCGAGCGCATCGCTCAGGCATTGCTCAATGCCCTGGGCGAACAGCGCGCCGCATGGGCGATGATGCTGGTTGGCTTCGTCGTAGGCATCCCGGTGTTCTTCGAGGTGGGGTTTGTCTTGCTGATCCCGCTGATTTATGTCGTCGCCAAGGAAACCCGCCTCAACATCCTGTATGTCGGAATACCGCTGGCCATTTCGCTGATGACCGTGCACTGCATGCTGCCGCCCCATCCTGCCGCCATGGCGATTACCAAGATGCTCGGCGCCGATGTCGGCACCGTCATCCTCTACGGTTTGATCGTCGGCTTGCCGACCGCCATCATCGCCGGCCCCGTCTGGGTCAACCTGGTCTGCTCGCGCACTGCGCCCGCTAGCCAACAGGCTTTTCTGGATGAGCGCTGCGTCCTGAGTCCGCACCGAGAGCTGCCAGGCCTGGGACTGACCCTGTTTACCATCCTGTTGCCGCTGCTGTTGATGGTCGGCAAGACGTTGGCGGTCATGAGCCTGCCTCAAGGCACCAGCCTGTACAGCCTGATGACCTTCCTCGGCAACCCCCTGACCGCCCTGGCGATCGCAGTGATCTTTGCCTACTGGGCACTGGGACTGCGCCGCGGCTTGCAGATGGCGCAACTGCAGGTCTTGACCCAGAGCTGCTTCACCCCGCTGGCGAACATTTTGCTGATCATCGGCGCCGGTGGCGCGTTCAATGGCGTGCTGATTGACAGCGGCGTCGGCAAAGTCCTCGCCAGCACACTGGGGCACTGGGACATCAATCCGATCCTCCTGGCCTGGCTCGTCGCCGGCCTGATGCACCTG
The DNA here is from genome assembly GCF_059420325.1 of Pseudomonas sp. GW821-FHT04C07. NCBI lineage: Bacteria > Pseudomonadati > Pseudomonadota > Gammaproteobacteria > Pseudomonadales > Pseudomonadaceae > Pseudomonas > Pseudomonas sp. GW821-FHT04C07. Next base: position 63,732 of record NZ_JBWKTM010000002.1, on the reverse strand, counting down.
GCCGTGGGCTCGGCAACCGTGGCAATGGTCAGTGCTGCTGGCATGATTCTGCCAATCCTGGACGCCATGCCAGGGCAAAACCGCGAACTCATGGTGATCGCCATCGGTGCCGGCGCTATCGGCTGGACCACCGTGACTGACTCGGCTTTCTGGGTGGTCAAGGAATACCTGGGCGTCTCCCTGAGTGATGCGCTGAAAAAATTTACCGCCGGTACCGTGCTCGCCTCAGTCATCGCCTTGGGGATGACACTACTGTTGTCGCATTGGGTGTGAGCCCGTCCGTCTGCAATTAAAAGTCTGGAGTAACAAGATGACCCTGGATAAAACCATCGAATCATGGTGCGAAAGCCATCCCTTGATCACCGAACTGGTGAACCTGAAGGAAACCACCTGGTTCAACCCTGCCCTCGCCCCTGCCGCACAGGCGTTGAGCGACGTGGCCTTGACCGCCGCCGATATCGCTGATGCCAGCGCCCGGCTTGAGCGTTTTGCACCATTTATCATGTCGGTTTTTCCTCAGACCAGCGCCAGTCACGGCATCATCGAGTCCGAGATTTTGCCCCTGACTAAATTGCAGGCGGCTTTGGCCAGCCAATACCCGCAGGCATCGCAGGGCGCCTTGTGGCTCAAGGCCGACAACCTGCTGCCGATTTCCGGCTCGATCAAGGCCCGCGGCGGGATTTACGAAGTACTCAAGCATGCCGAAGACCTGGCTCTCGCCTCGGGCCTGATTCAACCCGGCGACAGCTACGCGAAACTGGACAGCGAAGAAGCCCGCAAATTTTTCGCTCAGTACAGTATTGCCGTCGGCTCCACCGGCAATCTTGGGCTGTCCATCGGCATCATGAGTGCCCGTCTGGGCTTTCAGGCCACCGTGCATATGTCCGCCGACGCGCGGCAATGGAAGAAAGACAAGTTGCGCTCTTGCGGGGTCACCGTGATGGAGTACGAGTCCGATTACAGTGTGGCCGTCGAGCAAGGCCGTAAACAATCGGAGTCCGATCCGCACTGCCATTTTGTCGACGATGAAAACTCGGTCAACCTGTTCCTCGGCTATGCCGTGGCCGCTGAGCGCTTGCAGCGACAGCTGACGGCGGCGGGCATCACCGTTGATCAAGAACATCCCCTGTTCGTTTACCTGCCGTGCGGCGTAGGCGGTGGCCCTGGCGGCGTTGCCTTTGGCCTCAAGCACATTTATGGCGACGCAGTGCATTGCATCTTCGCCGAGCCGACTCACTCGCCTTGCATGCTGCTGGGGGTCTATACCGGTCTGCATGATGCGGTCTCTGTCTATGACTTCGGCATCGACAACAGCACCGCGGCCGATGGCTTGGCGGTGGGTCGACCGTCCGGTTTCGTCGGTCGTTCGATGCAACGCTTGCTCGACGGTTACTACACGATCAGCGATGAGGAAATGTACCGCCTGCTGGCCCTGATGGAATCGACCGAAGGCATTAAACTGGAACCCTCCGCGCTGGCAGGCGTTCCTGGCCTGATCAGGGTTGTACAGGAGCAACAGGGTTATCGAGAGCGCCTGAACCTGACCGAGTCGCGCCTGGCCAACGCCACCCATCTGGTGTGGGGCACTGGAGGCAGCATGGTGCCCGACGAAGAAATGGACGCCTACCTGACTAAAGGACGGGTGCTTCTGGCACTGCAATAAACCTTGATCGTCGGTCCGTGCCCGTGCTCAATGCAGGGGCACGGATCCATCGATTTTCGCCAGCGGAGTACCTATTGATGCTGAACCTTCCCCCCCGACCTGGGGCTCAAATCAATAGCACGCAGTTTGCCAACCTGCATACTTTTCTGGTGGCGGCTCGACACCTGAGCTTTTCCCTGGCCGCACAAGAGCTGTGCCTGACGCCGAGTGCCGTGAGCCATCGCATTGGCAAACTCGAACGCGCCCTGTCACTGCGCCTGTTCGAGCGCCTGACACGGCAAGTCCGGCTGACGGTCGAAGGCGAACGCGTGTTCATGATTCTGCAAGGCGTCATGGACGAGTTGACGGAGGCGCTGCAACCATCTCCTGACTCGGAAATATCCGGCTCAGTCGCGCTCTACTCCCGCCCCTCGGCCGCTCAATGCTGGCTGGTGCCACGCCTGGCCGATTTTCACGAACGCTACCCTCAAATCTCATTGGATATCCGCGTCGGAAACGACAACATCGACTTCCGCACCCAAAATATCGACCTGGCCCTGCTGTATGCCAACGGTGAATTCCCTGGCCTGGTCAGCCATAAACTGATGAGCGAAACCATCGCCCCCGTTTGCACTCCTCAATACGCTCATCGACATGGTTTGCTGGAGAACCCCGAAAACCTGCGCACCTGCACCCTTCTGCACGACGCTCTGGCCTGGGAAAACGCCGTTTACGATGCAGAGTGGCAGCTGTGGGCCGGGCATCAAGGCATGCAAGCGTGGCTACCGAAAAAAAGCCTGACCTTTGATCGTTCCGACTTATGCGTTACCGCGGCAATCAATAATGTCGGTATAGCAATCGGTCGCCAGCGCCTGGTGCAACGACGAATAGATCAAGGTGAATTGATCCTGCCCTTTGGCGGTTTTACCCAGCCCGGGCGTTACGACTATTTCCTGGTCCACCCTCAGCGCACCCCCATGCCAAAGCGCGTCCAGGTATTGATTGACTGGCTGCACGAATGTACGTAACCACCGACGAAAAAATTTCGCCGGCTCCATACCTGCTTATCAGTCTTATTCCGAATTGCTTTTCCAAAACCAGTTCCAGAACCCTGGCAAACGGACAGGTTCGGAACTATCGCTGACCGTGCGGGCCATGACGGCACGCTGCAACGCCGATCGGTCATCGTAAAAAGGCTTGGCTGCGGTTGCCACGCCCGTCTCGCGCGCGCTGTCGATCAGGATCTGCAGGTATTCCTGCATATGCCGGGACGTGTAGCGATTGAGGTCGTGAAAGGTCACCACCACCGGAATGGCGCCATCGACCGTCGGCAACTCTCCAGCGGCGATCCGCTCGCGCACCTCGGACATTTGCCTGAGCAGGTTGGAGCGTCTGCGCAGACTGAAATTGTAGCCCCAGATCTTGCCGTCATTGGCGCTCAGATCGGTCAGCAAAACATGCATGCCATGGCGCTGATACGCGGCGAAGGTACGTTTATCGTAATTCCAGAATGGCGGGCGCACGAAAATCGGAGCCGCGCCTGTGATTGCAGCAATGTCCGCGCTGCCATCGGTGAGCGACTGCTCCAGTTTTTCCGGGTTCAGCGAGCGATGATTGGTGTGCCCCGGCGTGGCAGTGTGGAAGCCCAGCACATGACCTTCGTCATGTTCACGGTGCATGATTTCCCGGCCCCGTTCGCTGCCACCCGCCCCTGTCGCACGAGTCTGCACAAAAAAGACCGCCTTGATACCCGATTGCACCGGATTATGGGCAAGATCGTCGAGAACGGAGACCGTCGGATTGTAAAACCCGGACGCGCTTGGACCGTCGTCGAAGGTCAGCAGAAAACGGATCGGGGGTTGCGATTGCAAACGCTGCGCAGTCTGCGGCGTCATTTCGATCGGCTGGCTGATACAACCGAAGAGGCCTGCTGCGATAGCGAACGCTGATAAAACGGTGACGATCCGCTTCATGTTTTTTGCCTTAATCCAGATCGTTCGAACTTCCCACGCCGCTCTCTGAAGTCAGCGATCAGGGGCTGAGCGCTTCGACAGGCGAGCGACCTTTGAGTTCAGTCGTTCATGAGGCTAACAGAATGTGCGGCAAAGTAGATCGCGGGCGCTTCAACCGGCGCCTGGAACACTGGCTCGACTGAACCAGGCAGACAATACACCTTTGAGCAACTGGCCAGTCGCTCAAAGGTGTTGCACGGAGGATGGCGCCTACTTCAGGTTGCCACTGAGGAACTGCCGCAGCCGGTCGCTCTGGGGGTTGCCGAGTACGTCCTCGGGTGCACCCTGCTCTTCGACCCGTCCCTGATGCAGAAACAGCACCTGGTTTGACACCTTGCGAGCGAAGCTCATTTCGTGGGTGACCATGATCATGGTCCGACCTTCTTCGGCCAGGCCCTGGATCACCTTGAGCACTTCGCCCACCAGTTCCGGGTCGAGGGCCGAGGTCGGTTCGTCGAACAGCATGACTTCCGGCTCCATGGCCAGGGCCCGAGCGATGGCCACGCGCTGTTGCTGACCGCCGGAGAGGAACGCCGGATATTGTTCAGCAACGCGGGACGGCAGACCAACCTTGTCGAGATAGCGTCGGGCCCGATCCTCTGCCTCCTTCTTGCCGACACCCAGCACCCGACGCGGGGCCGTGGTGATGTTTTCCAGCACGGTCATGTGGCTCCACAGGTTGAAGTGCTGAAACACCATCGCCAGACGGGTGCGAATTCGTTGCAGTTCAGCGTCGTCGGCCACGCGCATGCCGTGTCGATCGTTGACCATGCGAATCGACTGGCCGTCCAGACTCATGGCGCCGCCATTGGGTGTTTCGAGAAAGTTGATGCAGCGCAGAAAGGTACTCTTGCCCGAACCGCTGGCGCCGATCAGGCTGATCACATCACCGGTTTTGGCTTTCAGCGAGACACCCTTGAGTACTTCATGGCTGCCGTAACTTTTATGCAGGTCTTCAATGGTCAGTTTGTACATGTGCGCAAGCATCCTCAAAGGGGAAGTAGAAGTCCTAGTGAGCCGGGCCCAGAAAGGCCAGCCATCGGCGTTCGGCGAGGCGGAACAAACCGACCAGCGCAAAGGTGACGCTCAGGTAGATCAGCGCGGTAATGCCGAACGATTGAAAGGTCAAAAAGGTCGCCGAGTTGGCGTCCCGCGCAATTTTCAAAATATCCGGGACGGTCGCGGTAAAGGCCACGGTAGTCGAGTGCAGCATCAGGATCACTTCGTTACTGTAGTAGGGCAACGAGCGGCGCAGGGCCGAGGGCATGATCACGTAGGCGTAGAGTTTCCAGCCGCTCAGGCCATAGGCTTTGGCCGCTTCGACTTCACCGTGGGCCATGCTGCGAATCGCCCCGGCAAAAATCTCCGTGGTGTAGGCACAGGTGTTCAGGGCAAAGGCCAGGATGGTGCAGTTCATCGCATCGCGAAAGAACGCATCGAGCACCGGTTGCGCGCGGACGGCAGCCAGGCTGTAGATCCCGGTGTAGCAGATCAGCAACTGGATATAGAGCGGCGTACCACGGAACAGGTAGGTGTAGAACTGCACCGGCCAGCGCACGTAGAACTTGTTGGAGACCCGGGCGATGGACAGCGGAACCGACACCAGGAAACCGATGAAGATCGAGGCGCTGAGCAGCCACAGCGTCATGGCCAGGCCGGTGATGTGGTAGCCGTCGCTATAAAGGAAGGGCTTCCAGTAATCCTGCAAGAGCTCAATCATCGTACAGCCTCCCGGGAACCTGACGCGTAATGCCGTTCGAGGCGGCGCAGGACGACGTTCGAAGCGCTGGTGATCACCAGGTAAATCAGCGCTGCCAACACCAGAAAAAAGAATAGTTGATAGGTGCTTTTGCCGGCATCCTGAGCGGCCTTGACCAGGTCGGCGAGGCCGATGATCGACACCAGCGCGGTGGCCTTGAGGATCACCATCCAGTTATTGCCGATACCCGGCAGGGCGAAGCGCATCATCTGTGGGAACACCACGAAGCGAAAACGCTGGATACGGCTCAAACCATAGGCGGTTGCGGCCTCCATCTGCCCGCGCGGCACGGCGAGGATCGCGCCGCGAAAGGTCTCGGTGAAATACGCACCGTAGATGAAGCCCAGGGTAATGATCCCCGCGCCAAACGGATCGATCTCAATGTATTCCCAGCCCAACGCTACGGTGAAACTGGTCAGCCAGGTTTGCAGGCTGTAGAAAATCAGCAGCATCAGCACCAGGTCCGGCACCCCGCGGATCAGTGTGGTATAGAGCTGGGCCGGAACCCGCAGCAGTTTGATGCTGGACAACTTGGCACTGGCGCCGATCAGGCCGAGCAGCACGCTCAACAACAGCGACAGTATCGATAGCTTGACGGTCATCCAGGAGCCTTCCAGCAACAAAGGGCCGAACCCCTTGAGGCTGAACGCGGAAAGCCCGAGGGTCTGTAACAGTGCTTCGAACATAATTCAGGGACCTATAGCGATAAAAAAACGCCCGTCCACAGGACGGGCGCCGGCTCGTTACTTGCCGCTGTAGAGATTCAGATCACCGAAGTGCTTCTTCTGGAGCGCGTCATAGGTGCCGTTGTCGTGCACCGCTTTGATACCTTTATCCAGAAGGGCCTTGAGCTCTGTGTTGCCTTTGGCGATACCCACCGCCGTTTTGGCAGGCAGCAGCTCGCTGTCGACTGGCGCGCTGACCTCGAAATCGGCACCTTGTGGCGACTTCAGGAAGCCCAGCCGGGCTTGCAGCATGTCCTGGATCGAGGCGTCGAGACGGCCGGAGACCAGATCGGCGTAGACCTGATCCTGGTTGGCATAGGCTTGGGTTTCCACCCCGGCCTTGTCCAGTACGGCTTTGGCATAGGCCTCCTGAATGGAGCCTTGCTCGTAGCCAACCTTTTTACCCTTGAGCGAGGCAATCTCAGTGCTCAGGCCGGAACCTTTTTTGAATACCAGCGAAGTCGGACCGGCGAACAGCTCATTGGAGAAGTCGATGACTTTTTCGCGGGCCGGGGTCACGGTCATCGACGAGATCACACCGTCGAATTTGTTGGCTTTCAGGCCCGGGATCGTGCCGTCGAAATCACTTTCGACCCATTTGCACTTGACCTTCAGTTCGGCGCAGATCGCGTTACCCAAGTCGATATCGAACCCTGTCAGGCTACCGTCAGCCGCTTTGGACTCGAACGGCGCGTAGGAAGGGTCAACACCAAAACGCAGCTCTTTATACTCCTTGGCCAGCGCGGAGCCGGCAACCATGCATAAAGTCAGTGCAGAAAGGGTTAGCAATGCTTTTTTCATATTCAATTCCTAAAACCAATATGAGCGCTTGTGGCGCATGAGTACTGTTACTGGAACGCGTGCGACGCTATGAACGTAGAAATTTCCGAACCAACATTTCGGACAAGTGTTTTAAAAACCGCCTGTGCGTCAAGACTCCTGTTGACTCTTACGCACACACACATACTTGTATGTACAAGCTTATGCAATCAAGCGGCCAACTCGCTGACTGGCCGCTAAAAAAGATCTGAAAAGCAGCCAGGAACCGTCTGGAACGGGCCTTACGAGACGACAAATAAATTATCGAAGATTTTTCAGAAGCGCTCGCAACTGTTACCGCAGCCACGTTTTGCGCCGTGCAGGTACGTCCGGTAACAAATTGAGATGGGATCGTGCGTGCGAAAACACCCCTTGGTCGAGTCTCGCCCTGTCGCTCTCGTCTGCTGGCACAAAGCGTTTGACGCCACGGATTGAGACTGGAGGAGCGTCGTTACTTTCGTGCAGGGCCGCTTATCACGAAGTGTATGAATCTCTGCTTTGAGCCCGGGCGTCGTGAAAGACCGCCGGGTGCCCTATTGAAGTCCAGACGGGCGCAGCTCATCGAAGGTTCGGCACAGGGTTTTCGTTCAGATGGAGCGCATAGACGGTGAAATACTAATACGGACCCGCTGATTAACTTCTCGCCAAAAGACCGCAACACCCCCATAAAAAAAACACTTTAGTCAACTATTCACCCCTATCATGCGGTTAAATCTCGTCGATACGACTCCCGCAGAAAGGTTTTCATGATGAACGCGTTAATTATTTTACACGCTTGAATCTACTCAAACCTATAAAGCCCCTTGCTTCGATCTCAGGCCTGAGTCTGGAACTTAATAAGAATCACTGTCTGATAACGGACAATAGAGAACGTCAAATCGTTCATTTTATCTGCTACTAAAAAACACCCACTGCAAAAATAACGACCGCGCGAGAAGTTGCGCTTCAATGACGACCAACAGTCTCCCGGAACCTTCGGAAATTATCACCAAAAAAGTCTTGAGGCCACAATACATCGCAGTTACGTGGGGACTGACGTCGAGCCACCCAGGCCTGACGGGGAGCGTCCTTGCAGCTTTACATCGCCTGACGAGCAGCCTTGGGACGCCCGTACCGTATCTGAAAAGGCATATTTTGAATGCCGTCACTCTTTCTGCAAACGCGCAGGTCAACTTCTTTAAAATATAGCCGAGAAACAATTCCTCGAAGACGCCCGAAACTGACTGCTCTTTCGCTTCTGAAAGTTACTTATCCTGACAAAGACACCCGCCTTCCAATAGCGCATTACACTTTCCCCAAACTACATTATATAACCTCCCTGATATTCACAGCTCTGCGAATCACGCAACGCCCTGATAGCGTTCAGGCGAATAAAAAACACAACCCGACCATTTATAACAATCGTTGACAGCACGACGCCATCACCACAAACTAGTCCGACTCTGTCGATACAAAGACAACGCAACAAACCCGTCTAGTTAACGGAACCCTGAGTTTCCGAGTTACTTCATTCCTGGTACAACGCATGAAATATGTAGACGACATTGCAAAACTGTTTACAAGTTTTGGCGCCAGTGCAGGAAGCTACCAGGAAATACAACCAAACTATCAACACTTCAAAGATGACCCGGTTACACCAACGGTGTCGGCGACTGAAGAAGAGTTGACCGTGACATTGCCCCCCCTCAAACCAACGGCCACGGTGTTTACGCCTGACGAGCCAGAGCCCGCCCAGCCGATTGGCGCGCGGGTCGAGCCTTTGAAGAACGTCGTCATCTCACCACTTTCGCCGACGCGTGCACCTTCATTGACTGCATCACCTGCAGGTTCTGCAACGGGTGACCGTCAGCTATTGAGCGACCTGTTGCGCGAACTCCACCAGGTTCGTAGAGACGGTCTGCCAGAAGCGGCTCGCACGCGGACCAAGGCAAAGGTCATCGCTGTCGTTTCAGCTAACGGCGGAGTGGGTAAAAGCACCGTCGCAGCAGGCCTTGCGAAAACACTCCGGCGCCCTGGCGGGCGAACCATTGCGATCGATCTGGACCCTCAGAACGCCCTGTCCAGCCACTTGGGCATCACCAGACAGGTTCCCGGGCTGATCCAGCTCAGACAGCAGGCCGCAGACTGGAGCGCTCATTGCCTGCAGGGCTATGGCGACAGTGAGTCCCTGCCCTTCGGCAAGGGCGAGGTGAACGATCGCCGATCGCTCAAGCAGCTGATGCTTGAAGATCCTGACTGGTTGAATCAGCGCCTTGCGGCGATGAACCTCGGCGAAAACGATACAGTGATCCTGGATACCCTTTCGGGCGCGACCGTCTATTCGCAACAGGCACTCGATGCCGCCGATCTGGTGCTGGTGGTGACGGTGGCCGATGCGGCTTCCTATCTGGCACTGGACACGATGACGCATTGGCTGGAAACCAGCCGGCGACGTGGGCAACGGCACAGGTATGTGCTCAACCAACAGGATGACTCTCGCGCCTTCAGCAGGGACATGGGCGTGCTGTTTCAGCGGCGGCTGGGTACTGAGCTGATCGGGACGATTCATCACGATCACCAGCTCAACGAATCGTTGGCCTATGGTCGAGACCCACTGCAGTACTCACCCGGCAGCATCGCCTGCAAAGACATTTTTGCGCTATCGCGCTCGGTCCATGCGCTGCTTCTCCAGGATTCCTCCGGCGAGCGGATTGCACCATGACCGTCCAGCTGAATCAGGCACCCGCGAGGACGTGGCGGCTAGAGGAACTACTGGATAGTTTCCAGGCTCGTGTCAGCCGATGGCCCCTTCGCTGTCGCCAGGGCCTGAAGATCTCGATCGGGTTGATAGCTGCGGTGTTGGCACTGGGCATCCTCACTGCGCCTCTGGATCTGTATTCCCAGGGAGCGTTTGCCGCCGTCTGTTTTGCCGCCAGCCTGATCATCCGCAGGCAAGCCGGCCGTCTGGCGATCCTGACCCTGATAACACTCTCGCTGATCGCTTCATTGCGCTACATGTACTGGCGCCTGTCCGAAACCCTGAGCTTTGAGAACTGGCAGGATGCCGTATTTGGCTACGGGCTGGTGCTGGCCGAGCTTTATGCCCTGCTCGTGCTGATATTCGGCTACGTACAAACGGCTTGGCCGCTGCACCGCAAACCGCAGATTTTGCAGCAGGCGCCCGCTCAATGGCCAACGGTAGATGTCTTCATTCCCACCTATAACGAAGCGTTGAGCATCGTGAAACTGGTGGTGCTCGCCGCCCAGGCCATCGACTGGCCCGAGGGAAAACTGCGTGTGCATGTGCTCGACGACGGACGTCGGGAGGAGTTCAGGCTTTTCTGCCAGGACATTGGTGTCAACTACATTACCCGCGACAACAATCGGCATGCCAAGGCCGGCAACCTCAACGAGGCGCTCAAAGTCACTGACGCAGAGTTCATCGCCATCTTCGATGCCGACCACGTCCCTACCCGCTCCTTCCTGCAGATCACCATGGGCTGGTTTCTCAAGGACACGAATCTGGCGTTGCTGCAAACACCGCACTTTTTCTATTCACCCGATCCCTTCGAAAAGAACCTCGATACCTTTCGCTCGGTACCCAATGAAGGTGAGCTGTTCTACGGCCTGGTGCAGGACGGCAACGACCTCTGGAACGCAACGTTCTTCTGTGGCTCCTGCGCGGTCATGCGGCGCACACACTTGCTGGAAGTCGGCGGTATCGCGACCGAAACCGTGACGGAGGATGCGCATACCGCGCTCAAGCTCAACCGCCGTGGTTTCAATACCGCATACCTGGCCATTCCACAGGCAGCGGGACTGGCCACGGAAAGCCTTTCCCGGCACATCAGCCAACGCATACGATGGGCGCGCGGCATGGCGCAGATTTTTCGCACCGACAATCCGCTGTTCGGCAAAGGGCTGAACCTGGGGCAGCGTATCTGCTACCTCAACGCCATGATGCACTTTTTCTACAGCCTGCCTCGCCTGGTGTTCCTGACCGCACCATTGGCCTACCTGGTTTTCGGTGCAGAGATTTTCCACGCCTCGGCGTTGATGGTCACGGTCTATGTACTGCCGCATATTGTCCATTCCAGCCTGACCAACTCCAGCATCCAGGGCCGCTTCCGCCATTCATTCTGGAACGAAGTGTATGAGTCGGTTTTGGCCTGGTACATCATGCGGCCGGTACTGTTGGCCCTGATCAGCCCTTCGCTGGGCAAGTTCAACGTGACCGACAAGGGCGGCATCATCGAAAAGGAGTATTTCGACTGGAAGCTCGCGCGGCCTTATATCGTCCTGCTGACCTTGAACATGATCGGTCTGGTATGCGGTGTGGTGAAACTGATCGGGGGTGATTCGGCCCAGGTCACCACCCTGGCGATCAACCTGACCTGGACCCTGTACAACATCATCATTGTCAGCACCGCCGTAGCAGTGGCCAGTGAGGCCTCTCAAGCGCGCGCAGAGCCGAGGGTGCCAGCCGATCTACCCGTGCGCATCTATCGCGAAGACGGCACGTCGTTCGATTGCAAAACCCAGAATTTCTCGCAGAACGGTGTAGGTCTGACACTGCCACCCGAGGTTCAGCTCACTGCCGATGAAAAGCTGCGGTTCTGTATTTTGCGCAGCCCTCCCTCAAGCATCTTTCCTGCAACGGCGGTATTCAGCAACGACAGCGTGGCGGGCATGCAATTCGGTGCCTTGACCCTGCGCCAGCAAAGCGAACTGGTGCGTCTGACGTTTTCACGGGCCGACACGTGGGCCAACACCTGGGGTAACGGCCGTCTCGACGCCCCCTTGGCGGCATTGCGCGAGGTCAGCAGCATTGGCTTGCGCGCGATCCTCAACCTGTTCGTCGCAACCGTAAAAGACGGCCATGCCCTGCTGCGTAAACGTTCGAACGCTCCATCACCTATCGACTCCACCGCGGATTAGCAACGATCTTGAAGCATTCCTTTCGCCGGACCTTTCTCCCTCGCCGCTCTCTCATGCTGATCGCCTGCTCGCTACTGGGCTGGAGCGACCTGGCCTTGAGTGCTACCGCACAAACCAGCGCCACAGTCCCGGCGGTGATGCCGGTCGCACCGTTGAGCGATGCTGCGGGCAACCGCTATACCCGCACCCTCAAGGAGCTGGGCAAAAGCTACTCGATGAACCTCAAGGGAGCCGAGGCAACGGACAGTGTGAACTTCAACGTGCGCGCCGATGAAGTCGTGACATCGGCGCAAGTCACGCTGCAGTACAGCTATTCACCGGCGTTGCTGGCCGACCTTTCGCAAATCAACGTGCTGGTCAACGACCAGGTGGCCGCCAGCCTGCCCTTACCCAAGGAAGAGGCCGGTCAGTTGCAGACCCGGACCGTTCAGATCCCGCCACAGATGATCACCGAATTCAACCGGCTCAGCCTGCAGTTCATTGGACACTACACAATGCAATGTGAAGACCCTTTGCACTCAAGCCTTTGGGCCAGAATCGGCAACGAGAGCCAGTTGAGCCTGCAGGTGTCTTCGATTCAACAGCCCAACGATCTGTCCGCTCTGCCGCAGCCTTTGTTCGATCGTCGGGATGCCTTGCCCTTGAGGCTGCCCTTCGTGTTTGTCTCGCGCCCTGACGGTCCGGAGCTGGAAGCCGCGGGCATCCTGTCTTCCTGGTTTGGCGCACTGGCCAGCTACCGCGGCGCGACCTTTCCCGCCAGCCTCACGAACCTGCCAGCCAAAGGCAACGCCGTGGTTTTTGTCAGCGGTAGCGAAGCCGCACGCCTGGATGGCTTGAAAATCAAGGAGGCCACAGGGCCGACATTGACGATGATGAGCAACCCGAACGATGCTCAGGGCAAGCTGTTGATCGTTTCCGGGCGCGATGGCGCCGACCTCAAAATCGCCGCGACAGCCCTGGCCCTCGGCAGTTCAGCCTTTTCGGGGCAGAGCGTAGTGATCGAGCGGATCGACTCACTCAAGCCACGCCAGCCGTATGACGCGCCAAACTGGCTGCCCTCCGATCGCCCGGTTCGTCTGGGTGAACTGGCGAAGCCCGCTGAGCTCAATGTGTCGGGTTATAACCCGGGACAAATGGCGGTTACGCTGCGCTTGCCGCCGGACCTGTTCAACTGGCGCGAACCAGGCGCGAAACTTGACCTGAAATACCGCTATACGCCCCAACCGATCGCCACCAATTCCTCGTTGCTGATCAGCTTCAACGACAGCCTGATCAAGTCAATCGAATTGCCTTCGATCGAGAAACTCGGCAGCAGCGACAGCCTGCTGGCGATGCTCAAAACCGACGACAGCCTGGCCCGTACGTCGCGAATGCTGTTGCCGCTCAATTCAGTGGCACTGCAATCACGCCTGCAATTTCGTTTTATGTACGAGTACACCAAACAGGGCGAATGCCGCGACATCATTATCGACAACATGCGCGGTGTGATCGATCCGGACTCGACTCTGGACCTGAGCGACTACGACCATTTTATGGCCATGCCCAACCTTGGAGTGTTCAAGGACAGTGGCTTCCCGTTCACCCGCATGGCCGACCTTTCTGAAACCTCGGTGATCCTGTCCGATAACCCGGGCCCCGCCGATCTAAGCGCCTACCTGACCCTGCTGGGCCGTTTCGGCGACTCCACCGGCTATCCGGCGACCGGCGTGAGAGTGGTTCACGCCGACCAGCTCGCCGATCAACGCGACCGGGATTTGCTGGTACTTGCCTCGGGCAACAATCAGCCATTGCTGGACCAGTGGCAAAGCTTTCTGCCGGCCAGGGACGAAGGGGCTACGCAATACTTTGAACTGTCCGACCTGCCCCTGCGAGTGCGTAACTGGATCAGCCCGGATGCGAAAACCAATCTACGCGAAGCACGCAACAGCCTCAGGTTTTCCGCTGAGGATGGCAGTGCTTATCTGACCGGATTTGAATCGCCGCTCAAGAGCGGGCGCAGTGTGGTGTTCATCGCCAGTGCAAGGCCCAACGGCCTGGCCGACGTGACCGCCGCCCTACAAAGCACCGAAGAAAACGCCCACGAGCTGCAAGGCAGCCTGGTGGTGGTCAGGGGCAAACACGTCGAATCGCTGGTCGCCGAACAGGATTACTACGTCGGAAAACTGGGAGCATGGCGCTACCTGCAATGGTACCTCTCGCAAAACGTACTGGCGTTGGTGCTGATCACCCTCACGGGGGTCTTGCTGCTTGCCTCGATCGTTTACCTGACCCTGCGCCAAAGGGCCAAACGTCGCCTTGGTCATTGAGCCGCGCATGCCGCCATCGACCATGAGCACCCGGAATGCTTGCCTGCGCAGCACTGTGCGCAGGTTGAGCGCCGCGCTTGCGCTCGCTCTGCTGGCTCCGGCGATGGCGGCGGGAAAATCCTGCGAGCAACCGGCCTGGCCACTGTGGCAAACCTATGCAACGCGCTTCGTCCAGTCCGATGGCCGGGTTCTGGAGTCCAGCCTGGAGAAGAATCACAGCACCTCTGAAGGTCAGTCCTACGGCATGCTCTTCGCACTGATCGGCAACGATCAGCAACGTTTCGACAAACTATGGCGCTGGACCACCGCCAACCTCGCCGGTGCAACCATCGCCACGCGACTGCCAGGCTGGTTATGGGGGCAAGGCACGGACGGTCAATGGCTCCTGCAGGACGCCAACTCGGCCGCCGACGCTGATCTGTGGTTCGCCTACGCCCTGCTTGAAGCAGCACGTCTGTGGCACCGGCCGGACTATCGCGAAGACGCCCTGCAGCTGATGGCGACGATCGAGGCGCAATTGGTCGTCAGGTTGCCCGGGTTGGGCCCTATGGTATTGCCTGGGCCGGTGGGCTTCGTCCAGCCGGACCAGCTCTGGCGTCTGAATCCCAGCTACCTGCCCCTGCCCTTGTTGCGGCGGCTGGCCAAGGAAGCACCTTCCGGTCCCTGGCAAGCCATAGCCGACAACACCGCCACGATGATTCGTCAATCAAGCCCGCGCGGTTTCGTTGCGGACTGGGTCGGCTATCAAGGGGACTCAGCGCAATCGGGCGTATTCGTGAGCGACCCGTTCAAGGGCGAAACGGGTAGCTACGACGCTATTCGCGTGTACCTCTGGCTGGGCATGAGCGACGCGACCGAACCACTGGCAGGGCCCCTGCTCAATCGGCTGGACGGTATGGCCCGCAGTACAGTCGCGACGGGGGTCCCACCGGAAACAGTCCAGGTTCTCCAGGGCAACGTTCAGGGTCAGGGCCCTTTCGGATTCTCCGCGGCACTGATTCCGTACTTTCAGGCCAAGGGCCAACCCCGGCTGGCCAATCAGCAACGGCGCCGTGTGGAACAGACCTTGCGAGAAGCGCTGGCCAATACTGATGTCACTGACGGCCCCCCGCTTTACTACAACTTCATGCTCAGCCTGTTCGCGCTCGGCTGGGCAGACAAACACTATCGATTCCGGGAAGACGGAACGCTGAAACTCTCCTGGGAGACCGCATGTACGCGCACCACCGCACGCTAGCCATCGTCGCCATGAGCGCGTGGACGGCCGCTGTTGCCCACGCTCAAAGCCCGACGCCACAGACATTGCTCGTCGAGCAAGGGCATTACTGGCAGTTGCATGACAACCCTCAACGCGCGGCGGAAGTCTGGTTGAAAGTCCTGCTTCTGGACCCTGTCCAGGTGGATGCACTGTATGGCCTGGGCCTGATCGGTGTGCAACTGAACACGCCACAGCAGGCGCAGCAATACCTCGCCCGCCTGGAGGCGATCCAGCCGTCACCTCGCCTGGCACTGCAATTGGCACAGGATATCGCCCTGGCACAACCGCAGAACCAGCAGCGTCTGGAAGAGGCTCGCCGCCTCGTCGATGCCGGCGAACGCGACAAAGCGACCGCCGTGTTTCGCCAACTGTTCGATGGCCGCCCACCTCAAGGCAAGATCGGCCGCGAGTACTACAACAACCTTGCCTTCAATCAGGCCGACTGGTCTGAAGCGCGAAGCGGATTTCAGCGCCTGCAACGCGAAATGCCCAACGACTCGATCGTCGCGCTGTTTTACGCCAAGCATCTGGTACGCCATGAAGACAGCCGTGCCGAGGGCATCCGCGCCCTGGCCGGGCTGACCCAGCGTACTGACATCGCCGGTGATGCAGACGAAAGCTGGCGCCTGGCGCTGACCTGGATCGGCCCGCCCAATGCCACGCAACTGCCTTTGTTCGAGGCCTACCTCAAGACTCATCCGGATGACCTGGAAATCCGCTCGCAGATGAACAAGGGCAAGCAACGGCTGAGCGCGACAGACAACAAGGGCTGGCAACCGCCCGCTGAAGTGGCGCGCGGCCTCAAGGCACTCAAAGAAGGTGACCAGGCCACGGCCGAACAGGCTTTTCAGGCGCGCTTGAACACCCGGCCCGAGGATGCTGACGCGTTGGGTGGCCTTGGGGTTATCCGCCAGCAGCAACACCGACTGGACGAAGCGGAAAAACTCTTGAGTCAGGCCGCACGACAACGTGACGGCAGCCAGTGGCAGGCAGCTCTGCAAGAAGTCCGCTACTGGTTTGCATTGCAGCAGGCTCGGGACGCCCAGGCCAAAGGCCAGACAGCCCAGGCACAGGCCTTGGTCAGCCAGGCCCTGCGCCTGACCCCGAATGGGGCGGATGCCCGCCTTGCCCTGGCCGATATCCAGGCCCGGGAGGGTCAGCTCGATGATGCACAACGCAACTATCGTCTGGTACTGAGCCTGCGCCGTGACGATCCTCAGGCGCTGGAAGGGTTGGTCAATGTTCTGCTCAAGAGCGGCAAGGGCGATGAAGCCCTGCAACTGATCCAGACCTTGCCAGCAGTCCAACAGGCGAAGCTCGGCCAGTCGGGACGCTTGCAAGCCTTGCGCTCGACGCAACTGGCCGCTCTCGCCGAACAACGCAACGACCTGCCGGCCGCGCGCAACGCCTTGCAGGATGCGCTGCGGTACGAGCCGGACAACATCTGGACACGCTTCGCCCTGGCACGCTTGAACCTGGCGATGGGAGAGCCGCAAAAGGCTCGGGAGCTGATCAACTCCATGCTCCAGGCCCACCCCGACAATGCCGATGCGCTTTACGTCAGCGCCTTGCTGTCGGTCCAGATGGGTGAATGGAAAGCCGCTCAGACGACCCTGGGACGCTTACGTCCCGACCAGCGCACCCCGGATATGGAAGCGCTGGCCGCTGATGTCAGCCTCAACCTGCAACTAAGCCAGGCAATCGAGATGGGCAAGCGCGGGCAGCGCCAGGAGGCCCTGACATTGCTCGACCGCATTCAGCCGATGGCCAGCAACAGCCCGGAGCGCACGACGAGCCTGGCTTCAGCCTATGTCGAGGTCGGTGACCCGAGCAGCGCACTGACCCTCATGCGCAGCCAGATGCAAACAGCCACGGCCCCCACGGCAGACTTTATCCTGCAATACGCTACGGTCCTGTTGAGAGCTGGAGAAGACTCACAGGTCAACACGATTCTGCGCGACCTGCAGAACCGGCCCCTGAACGCGTCGACTCGCAAGCGTTTCGACGACCTGCTTTATCTCTATCGCATCCGTCAGGCTGACCAGTTGCGTGAACGAGGCGATCTGGCCAGCGCCTATGACACGCTGGCGCCCGCGTTGGCGCAACGCCCCGGTGACAGCGCTGCGGTCTCTGCCCTGGCGCGGATGTACTCGGCCAACGGCGACACGGCAAAAGCCTTCGAGCTCTACAAGCCGCTGTTGCAGCGCCAGCCAAACGACCCACAACTGCTGCTGGGGGCTGCCAACGCGGCCCTGCTCGCACATGACACTGTATTTGCCGAACAGGCGCTGCAACAGCTGCTCAAGACCGAATCCGGTAACCCTCAAACGCTGACTGAGGCCGCGCGCCTCTACCAGAACATGGGCAAGACCGGCATGGCCGCTGATCTGCTGCGCAAAGCGGTGGCCATCGAACAGAGCGAGAAACGCCGGGATCGAGGCACCCAACTGGCAGCTTCGACGGTTGCGTCCAATCCTTTTGCAGGGGGGCCGGGCCAACTCAGGGAGGTCAGCCGCACGACCTCACAGGCAGCGATTCCGCCGCCGGCTCAGGAGATGCCAGTCCTCATTGCGTCCCGCGACAACACCGGCATCGGGGCCGCCCCAGGCGCGCAGCAGGCGAGCAATCCATTCGAGTCACGGCTGCCACGCGAAGCCCTGGCGAGCGAGGACATCAGCCCCGCGCAACGGGCGCTCAATCAGATCCTCCAGGAGCGCAGCGCCTATGTCACTCAAGGCCTGAGCATTCGCAGCAACAACAGTGAGTCGGGACTGAGCAAACTGACGGATGTTGAAACACCGCTCGAAATCAATATTCCGCTGGATGAAAGCCGCCTCGCCCTGCGCGTGACGCCGGTATCGCTGAACGCGGGCAGCGCCAGCAGCGAGTCGCTGCAGCGTTTCGGCAACGGTGCGCAGAATGACGGCGCTGGCTCGCAAAAAGCCCAGGGTGTCGGCCTCGCTGTCGCCATTCAAAGGCCCGCTGAAGGGCTCAAAGCCGATATTGGCACCACCCCTCTGGGCTTCAAATACAGCACCGCTACAGGTGGCATCAGCGTCGACCGCCCCCTGAGCGACACCTCCAATGTCCGTTACGGCGTGAGCGTTTCCCGGCGTCCGGTGACCGACAGCGTTACCTCGTTTGCCGGTACCACCGACAAACGCAGTGGCCAGTCCTGGGGCGGCGTGAGTGCCAACGGTGGGCGTGGCCAGTTGAGCTATGACGACAACGAAGTCGGCGCCTATGGCTACGCCTCCTGGCACCAGCTAATGGGCAACCATGTCGAATCCAACAGCCGCAGTGAACTGGGCAGCGGTGTCTACTGGTACCTGCAAAATGCAACGGACAGCAAGCTGACTGCCGGCCTGAGCATGACTGGTATGAGCTACGCCAACAACCAGGACTATTTCACCTTTGGCCACGGCGGTTATTTCAGCCCGCAGACTTTTTTCGCCCTGGGCGTGCCGGTGACCTGGGCGCAACGCAGCGGACGCTTGACGTATCAAGTCAAGACGTCAGTCGGCGTGCAGCATTTCGAGCAGGACAGTGCCGACTATTTCCCTACCGACAAAGCCCTGCAGGCGGCCTCGGGCTTGCGCTACGCAGCGCAAAACAAAACCGGGATCGGTTACAGCCTCGCCGCGGCGGCGCAATACAAGGTCGCTTCGAACTTCCTGCTGGGCGCCAATCTGGGTCTGGACAACGCCCACGACTATCAACAAATCAGCGGCGCCCTGTCTGTGCGCTACCAGTTCGAGGACATCAGCGGCCCCATGAACCTCCCGGTCAGCCCGTACACCTCACCTTATTCCAACTGATCATTCTGGAGCTTTCGATGCCCACTTCTGCACTTGCCGGCCTGACTCTACTTGTTCTGGGGGAGAGTCACATGAGCCTCGCGGACCATTTGCTCGAGCCGCTGCACGACAACCTGACCCGTCAAGGGGCCCAGGTTCATTCCATCGGTGCCTGCGGTGCCAGCGCCGGCGACTGGCTGATCAGCAAAAAGGTCGACTGCGGTGCCGAGCGCAAAGGCAACGACAAGATAGTGATCAAGGGGCGCGAGGCAACCACCACACCGATCCAGGACCTGATTGCCGCCGACAAGCCCGACCTGGTGGTACTGGTCATCGGCGACACCATGGCGTCCTATGACAAACCGGTATTTCCCAAGGCCTGGGCGTGGCAAAGCGTCACCAGCCTGGCCAAGGCCATCAGCGCCACCGGAACGCGTTGCGCCTGGGTTGGCCCGGCCTGGGGCAAGGCCGGTGGCATGTACCAGAAAAACGATGCCCGCACTCAGCTGATGTCCCAGTTTCTGGCCACGAACGTGGCGCCTTGCACCTACATCGATTCGCTGACGCTCTCCAAACCCGGGCAGTGGGTTACCACCGATGGGCAGCACTTCACCGTCGCCGGTTATCAATCATGGGGCGCTGCGATCGGCGGTGCTTTGGCCAAACTGCCTGCCGCCAGTGTCAGCAACAAGGGAGTAGTAAAATGACCCGCCCGACATTTGGCTGGGCCCTGTTCGCGCCCCTGTTGCTGAGCCTGCATGCCCAGGCCGCAGACATTGCCTTATACCCGACGGGCCCGGCCCAGGACTCGGCCTTCCTGCGCTTTATCAATGCCGCCGACCGACCGTTGCAACTGCTGGCCGAGAACGCTGAGGCACGTCTCAGGCTCGAGGGCCCGCACGCCGTATCCGACTACATGCCGGTGCCTGCCGACCATCCAATCAAGGGCACCCTCGAACGCGACGGCAAAAGCCAGCCGCTGGACATCCGGATCGCGGCGGGTGAATTCGCCACCGTGATCGCCTTGCCAGACAGCACTCAAGGTATCAGCCAGGTGGTCATCCGTGAGCAGCCCGACGATTTCAATAGCCTGAGAGCTTCACTGGCGTTTATCAACGCAGATCCAGGTTGCACCCAAGCCGGTTTGCGCCCCGCAGGTTCGAAAGCCGAACTGTTCAAGGAGGTGGCTAATGGCAGCGTGCAACGCCGCGCCATCAACCCTGTCAGCCTGTCGGTTCAATTGGTCTGTGCCCAGGCCGACGTCGGTGCTCCGCTGAGCCTGGGCCAACTCAAGGCCGGCGAACGCTACAGCATTGTGCTGCTGCCGGGCGCAAATGGCCCGTACCTGCTGTCCGCGACTGACGCGCTGGCTCACTAACCGGATCGCGCCACCACCATGGTCTTTGCCTCCCTCGAGTTTCTGACGCTGTTCCTGCCGCTGTTCCTGTGCGCCTATGCGCTGAGTCCGCCAGCCTGGCGCAACGTCACGCTACTGCTTGGCAGTTGGCTGTTCTATGGCTGGTTGAGCCCAGTGTTCCTTGCACTGCATGTAATGCTGACGATCACGGCGTGGGCCGGTGGGTTGCTGATCGACGCGACCCGGGAGGATGGCAAGGGCCGCGTGCGGATACTCGTGACACTGATCGTGCTCAACACCGCGGTGCTCTGCTGGTACAAATACGCCAACATCGTCGCCGGTACATTGAACGAGACCCTCACCTGGTACGGCGCCATGCCTGTGGACTGGCAACGGGTCATCATGCCGGCCGGGCTGTCGTTTATCGTATTGCAGGCGATTTCCTACCTGGTGGATGTGCATCGCCACACCGTGCCGGTCGAACGCAGCTTCCTCAACTACGCCACCTATATCTCGATGTTCGGCCATTCGGTCGCCGGCCCCATCATTCGCTACGACTGGGTTCAACGCGAGCTGCAACGCCGTTACTTCAACGTGCAGAATTTCTCGCTGGGTGCACGCCGGTTCATGGTCGGGATGTGCATGAAGGTGCTGGTGGCCGACACCCTGTCGCCAGTGGTCGATGTGGCGTTCGGTTTGCAGAACCCCAGCTTCTCCGACGCCTGGGTTGGCTGCCTTGCCTACTCCTTGCAACTGTTCTTCGACTTCGCCGGCTACAGCGCCATGGCCATTGGTCTGGGACTGATGCTGGGCTTTCACTTCCCCGAGAATTTCAACCGTCCCTACCTGGCCAACAGCATCCAGGACTTCTGGCGGCGCTGGCACCTGTCGCTGTCCAGCTGGCTACGTGACTATCTGTATATTCCGCTGGGCGGCAATCGCAACGGTCCCTGGAAAACCTACCGCAACCTGTTCCTGATCATGGCCATCGCCGGCCTCTGGCACGGTGGCGATAGCTGGAACTATCTGCTCTGGGGCTGCGCGCATGGCATTGCGTTGTGTGTTGATCGTGCCTGGAACAGTTCTGCCCTGCCCCCTGTACCGCCGGTGCTTTCCCATGGGCTGACACTGTTGTTCGTATGCCTGGCCTGGACACTGTTCCGCGCCCCCGATTTCCACAGCGCGCTGCGCCTGTATGCCGGGCAGTTCGGCCTGCAGGGCATTGCTCTGGCAGACGAACTGCGCGCGACACTGCGCCCGGTACACGGCCTTGCGGCCTTGCTGGGTGTGTTCGGTGTCCTCGCACCGCTGCTGGGCCCTTATTGTGAGAAACGACTGGGCGGTATTGCGCTCTGCGTCAGCGCCCTTTGGCCCATCGCCGGTTTCGTACTGTCGTTCGCACTGATCGCCAGTCGCGAAACCGTGCCCTTCCTGTACTTTCAATTCTGATGACGCCCCCAGAGCACACCCCCGCCCCCACTCAGCCAGATGATCTGGCTTCACGCGGCAGCCCGCTGGCAGGCCTGGCCCTGCTGGTATTCCTGTTTGCAGGATTGCTGTCCGCAGGCCGGTTGATCGGTTCAGGAAAAATCGAGCTGATACCTGCGAAATTATTGAGCGAACAGATTCTTGACGGCGATATCACCCAGCGGTTCGCCAAGGAGCTGTCGAAGGCTTCCGTCCCCACAACGTTCGCCGAGCTGGAGCGCGGTGCCAGTTGGGTATTCCTCGGCGACACTGGGCCCAGGGTTCGTCCGGGCTGCCGTGACTGGCTGTTTCTGGCCGATGAACTCAAGGTCAATCATCAAGCGCAGCGCAATGCCGATGGAAAAGCCCAGGCGGTGATTGATCTGAAACAGCAGTTCGCCCGACGCGGGATCAGCCTGCTGGTGGTCATCGTTCCAGACAAGAGCCGCATCGCCGCTGCGCAACGTTGCTCCCTGCACCGCCCGGCCGCGCTGGAAGGACGTATCCAGGCCTGGACCTCGAAGCTGAATGGGGGTGGCGTGTCGAATCTGGACCTGACCGACGCGCTGACGCCACTGGGGGCCAATGCCTATTTGCGCACCGACACGCACTGGAGCGAGTCTGGCGCGAAGGCTGCGGCCGATGCCATCGCGCAGCACCTCAAGACCCTGGGCATCACCGCAATGCCCCACCGGTCGTTCAACGTCAGTCACACCAAGGGCGTGGTGCGACCCGGCGATCTGGCCCATCTGGCAGGCATCGACTGGCTGCCGTTGAAATGGCAACCCGAACCCGAAATTGTCGCCCAAACCAGCATCAGCGAACTTCCCGCTGCGCCAGTCGACAGTCCTGACAATGCGCTGGACCTCTTTGGCGATGCCAACCTGCCTGACACCGCGCTCATCGGGACCTCTTTTTCACGCAACTCCAACTTCGCGGGGTTCCTGCAGCTGGCACTGGGCGCCCCCGTGGGTAACTTCGCCAAAGATGGCGGAGCGTTCTCCGGCGCCGCAAACAGTTACCTCAACAACCCCGCATTCAAAGAAACGCCACCCAGGTTGATCATCTGGGAGATCCCGGAGCGGGACCTGCAATCGGCTTACACCGACCGCATTACGTATCGCCCACTGTGACAGACCATAGCGCAGACAATTGGACCCCAAACCTCAACCTCGTGAGCAGCAACACTCCAAACGTCAGCAACCCCTTGACACGCCCTGACCCGTGCGGCGTTAATCTAAATGCAAATAACATCTATTAAATGTTATTTTGACGTTTTTTTCTCATTTGCCACACTACATTCCACGCGAATTAAACATGCAAATGATTCGCATTGTTCAACATGGGTTGCGAGCTTCATCGCAGCGACCCATGCAAAACCTCCGACCATAACATTTCGAAAAACCGCTGGAGCTGTTAACAGAATGACTGTCCGTATCCCTTCCTTCCTCAAAAAAGCACTGCTGGCGACCGCTCTCCTGAGCGCTGGTCATGTGTATGCAGCTCCAAGCGCCGACGGCATCGTGGTCTACAACGCTCAGCACGAAAGCCTGACCAAGTCCTGGGTAGAGGGCTTCACCCGTGAGACCGGGATCAAGGTCACCGTGCGCAACGGCGATGACACCGAGATGGGCAACCAGATTGTGCAGGAAGGCAGCGCCTCCCCTGCCGATGTGTTCCTGACCGAAAACTCGCCGGCCATGGTGTTGGTGGACAATGCCGGGCTGTTTACGCCAGTGGCGCCAACCACCCTTGAGCAAGTGGGTTCGGCCTATCGTCCGGCCCATGGCAAGTGGGTCGGCATTGCGGCTCGCTCCACCGTATTTGTGTACAACAAAAGCAAGCTCGCCGAAGCCGATCTGCCAAAGTCCTTGCTTGACCTGGCGTCCCCGAGCTGGAAAGGCCGCTGGGCCGTATCGCCTGCCGGCGCAGACTTCCAGGCCATCGTCAGCGCAGTACTGGAGCTCAAAGGCGAAGCCGCAACGCTGGAATGGCTGAAGGCGATGAAAGCCGATGCCACCGTTTACCGCGGTAACAGCGCAGTGCTGAAGGCCGTCAATGCCGGCCAGATCGACAGCGGCGTGATCTACCACTATTACAGCTTCGTCGACCAGTCCAAGACCGGCGAAAACAGCAAGAACACCTCCCTGCACTACTTCAAACATAAAGATCCGGGTGCCTTTGTCAGCATCTCCGGTGGCGGCGTTCTGGCGTCCAGTAAACACAAGGAAGAGGCCCAGGCTTTCCTGAAGTGGATTACCGGCAAAGACGGTCAGGGCATCCTGAAAACAGGCAAATCGTTCGAGTACGCTGTTGGCCAGAATGCGCAATCCAACCCGAAACTGGTGCCGCTGCAAGAACTCGACGCCCCGCTCGTCGATGCCTCGAAACTCAACAGCAAAAGGGCTGTCGAGCTGATGACTCAGGCCGGGCTGCTGTAATTTGATGTCAGAGCCAGTCATCGTCTCAAAACCTGCTGGAGTCGCCGATTCGGCGACTCCAGCGCACCTGCACCTGCGACGCCGCCGCTCCCGGAGCGGCGGCGCGTGGGTCGTTGGCATTTCAATACTGGTCTCGTTGCTGGCGCTGCTGCCGCTCGCTTTCGTGATCGGTGTTTCCTTTCAGATCGGTTGGGCGACCATCGGGGAGCTGGTGTTCCGGCCCCGAGTCGCCGAGCTGCTGATCAACACCGTTTTGCTGGTGGTGTTTACGATTCCGTTGTGCGTCGCGCTTGGGGTGGCCCTGGCCTGGTTGACCGAGCGCACCGACCTGCCAGGCCGGCGCCTGTGGTCTGTGTTGGCGACCGCGCCCATTGCGGTGCCGGCGTTTGTACACAGCTATGCATGGGTCAGCCTGGTCCCGCCGATTCATGGGTTGTTCGCCGGGGTATTAGTCTCGGTTATTGCCTATTTCCCCTTTCTCTACCTACCCGTTGCGGCGACGCTACGCCGCCTTGATCCGGCCATTGAAGATGTCGCCGAATCACTGGGCCTCAAGCCCTGGGCGGTATTCTTCCGGGTCGTACTGCCGCAGTTGCGTCTGGCCATCGGCGGTGGCGCCTTGTTGGTCGGGCTGCATCTTTTGGCCGAATACGGTCTGTACGCAATGATCCGCTTCGACACCTTCACCACGGCGATCTTTGACCAGTTCAAGTCCACGTTCAACGGACCTGCGGCCAACATGCTGGCCGGTGTGCTCGCGTTGTGCTGCCTGGCCATGTTGACCTTTGAGTCGGCAACGCGCGGCAAGGCCCGTTATGCACGGGTGGGGTCCGGGAGTGCGCGCCTGCAGCGAATCATGCGGCTCGATCGCACGGAAAAAACCATGGCATTGCTGCTGCCGATAGTGACCAGTGCGCTGGCACTCGGCGTGCCGTTGATCACCCTGGCCAGATGGCTGGTGGCCGGCGGCGCAGAGGTCTGGCGCATGAGCGATATCCTGCCGGCTTTGGAGCAGACCATGATTCTGGCCGGCGCGGGCGCGATCATCGCTACCTGTGCGGCGATCCCTGTCGCCTGGCTCTCCATCCGCTCACCGGGGCGACTGCACCGTGTGCTGGAAAGCTGCAACTACATCACCAGTTCATTGCCGGGCATTGTCGTGGCGTTGGCACTGGTGACTATCACGATCAATTTCGCCCGACCGATTTACCAGACAACGATCACCGTGCTACTGGCTTATCTGCTGATGTTCCTGCCCAGAGCGCTGGTCAGTTTGCGCGCCGGCATTGCCCAGGCGCCGGTGGAACTGGAAAACATGGCCCGTAGTCTCGGTCGTTCGCCCAGCCAGGCGCTATGGCTTATCACCATGCGGTTGGCGGCGCCGGGAGCCGCCGCTGGCGCTGCACTGGTCTTCCTGGCGATCACCAATGAACTGACCGCCACCCTGCTTCTCGCCCCCAACGGCACCCGCACGCTGGCCACCGGTTTCTGGGCCATGACCAGTGAGATCGACTATGCCGCCGCTGCACCCTACGCGTTGATCATGATCCTTCTTTCGCTTCCGTTGACCGGGCTTCTTTACCATCAATCCAAACGCACGGCAGGCCGATGAACGCTCTTGAATTGACTTCAATCTACAAATCCTTTGGTTCCCTGCCGGCCTTGGAGAACGTCAACCTGTCGGTACCTACAGGCAGCCGCACGGCCATTGTCGGCCCGTCCGGCTCGGGGAAAACCACCTTGCTGCGGATGATCGCCGGGTTTGAGTTTCCTGACTCAGGCAGCATCTCGCTCAATGGCCAGACGTTGGTCAACAGTACCACCGAGGTGCCGGCCCACCAGCGGCTTATTGGCTATGTTCCGCAAGACGGAGCGCTTTTTCCGCACATGACGGTTGCCGCCAATATCGGATTCGGGCTCCCAGGCAATACGGCCTCGAAACAAGAGCGGGTCGCGGAATTGCTGGACATGGTTGCCCTGGACCCGCGCATGGGCCAGCGCTGGCCTCACGAGCTGTCGGGTGGTCAGCAACAACGGGTAGCCCTGGCTCGCGCCCTGGCCCAACGGCCTCGACTGATGCTGCTGGACGAACCATTTTCTGCACTGGACACCGGTCTGCGTGCCTCCATGCGCAAGACGGTGGCGCGACTCCTGGCGGATGCCGGTGTCACCACTATTCTGGTGACTCACGACCAGGCCGAAGCGTTGTCCTTTGCTGACCAGTTGGCTGTCATGCGCCAAGGCAGACTGGTTCAGGCCGGTCCGCCCATGGACCTTTACCTGCGCCCCCGTGACGAGGAAACCGCTCTTTTCCTGGGCGACGCGGTGGTGATGCCTGCCTGGATCGAAGAGGGTTGGGCCAAATGCGATCTGGGACGTATCCACGTCAGCGATAGCTCGCAATATGGTGCGGCGCAGATCATGTTGCGGCCCGAACAGCTCCAGATATCCAGCCAGGTCTCTGGCCAGGAGCAGTCAGAGGGGTGTTGGGGGGTCGTTACCGAGCTCGATTTTGGCGGCAATACCTGCACATTGACGGTGGAACTGAAGGTGCCATCTCCATCCGCCGGTGGGCAGCCATCGAGCCGGACGTTAACGGTGCGCAGCTCTGGCATCCATGCTCCTGCGCTGGGAAGCACGGTTCATATCTACGCAGAGGGGCATGCTCACGTCATGACCACCCCGACCATCCCCAGCAACGCGCAGACGACGCCTCAGCCTTGTTGAGTGAGTTGAACGTGGAGTCATTCATCACGGCTTGACGTTCTTCAGTCTTCGCCCCCCTCGGACGCAGGCCAAACGGGCCTGCTGACGGCTTTCCATTTCGCCTTGCTGACAAAAGATGCGGATGACTCGCCAGTGTCGCCTGGCGGGGCTGTGCTCATTGAGTCGCGGGCAGAAAAATCCATGAAAAGTGCAATTCATTCCTTGTAAAAGCCATTTTTCAAGACGCTGACTATCGCCATGATGGGCGATAAGCGCTCAGCGCATCAGAACAATGACAACAGGGAACATCAATGAAACCTTGCCCTGCACCCCGCCCGCCAGCCCCGCTGATTTAAATGCACCAGCGTCATGCCCCCCTCATCGCGAGCCCGACTGCCGCCGACGAAATTCTCCCGGCGTCATTTGTGCATATCGCTGGAAGAACCGGCTGAAGTAGGCAGGGTCCTTGAAACCCAGCTGATAGCAGATTTCGTTGGCCGAGTTGCCGGTGAACAACAGCAGGCGCCTGGCTTCCTGCATCAACCGCTCGAACACCAGGCGCTTGGAGGGCAAGTCGGCGATCCGTCGACACACGTCATTGAGACGGGCTTCTGTCACACCGATTCGGTCGGCATAGCGCGACAGTGGCCAATGCTGCAGGTAATGCGTTTCGATCAGTTCATTGAAACGATGAAATATTTGCAGGTCCTCATGCCTGGCAGGTTTCGCCTCGAGCGAATTGGCCGAGAGCCTGAGCAGGCTGATAACGATCAGACGAGTCAAGGCATCGAGGGCAGGCCCGCGCCCGGAACGCTGTCGATTGATTTCGCTTTGCAGCTCGTCAAACAGCAACTCCAGACGCCTGGCCTCCACATCGAACTCCGGTGCCAACCGTGTCAGGGCCACGCAAACCGGCGGGATCTGGAACCCGGGTGCAAGGCTCGGATCGGCCTCGATCAATCCCCAGACAAGTTGCTGGCGTACCGTCAACACATGGCCTTCGCTATCGGGCTCGGTAACGAACGAGTGGGGAATGGTCGGCGGAGTCAGGAAGTACATCGGCCCCGATTCCAGATACTGCTGGTCGTCAAGGTAGACCCGTACCGCGCCGTTTTTGACGTAATGGACCTGAAAGAAACGGTCGTGACGATGCACTGGCATGTTGCGGCCAAAGAACCCGGCCAGATTGCTCAGTTTGTCGTAATGCACCTCGGCATCGCTGTAGCGTTGGTCGTAGACCTGGCCGATGTTGATATTGGGGATCGGCTGGCGATCAGTCATGACAGTGTTCTCATTCTTGTTTTTTGTTTCGGTCCAATCCTGGACACATCCTGCGCCATCCTCAAACCGAGAGCCAGTTGTCGTGTGCTCCACAAGCGCTTGACGATAGTTAACATATTAATTATAACGTTAATGCATTAACTAATTACACGCAGGGCACCCACCGCCCTGCAACTGCCAGGAGAAAAGCATGAGCCGTGCCTTGCATGACATTGCGACCGGCACCCTGTTCGGTGTCGCGCTGAACTAACTGAATGCTTGAAAGACGCGATAAGACTCAACGCTCTGAAACGGCGAGGATCTGGCGCGTTTGTTAAGTCGGGAACAAGGCAAACAGATAGCCGTCACAACAAGGAGGCCATGGGTTTTTCCCTGGGCCTCTCTTGCTGGAGGCGCGCGCATCCGGCGCTCTTCAGCTGCAATCCGGCAGCACGAGCCGCTCGGGTGATTTGACCTGATCCGCTTGCGACGCCTCGCTCACCGTCGAGGTGACCATCGTCGCAATAATGGACTTCAGCGCCAGCTGCCCCACCGGCTGGCCCTGACTGTTGGTGACCACCAATTCATCGAGCCCCGCTTCGACCAGTCGTTTGACCGCCGACTCGAGTGACGTCCCCATTGGCAGCGCCAACGTCGCTCCGGCCTTCACCCGAACAAACGGCCGCATGATCGCCTCGACGCTGATCACCCGCCCCCGGTTCACTTCCTTGACGAAGTTGGCAATGTAATCGTCGGCGGGGTTCATGACGATGTCCTGTCGGGTGCCTTGTTGCACGACTTCACCGTCACGCAGGATGGCTATTCGATCACCGATACGCAGCGCTTCATCGAGATCGTGGGTGATGAAAACGATGGTTTTCTTGATCTCTTTTTGCAGATCCAGGAGCACCGACTGCATATCCATACGGATCAGCGGATCGAGTGCCGAGAACGCCTCGTCCATCAACAATATCGGCGCGTCGCTGGCCAGTGCCCGGGCCAAACCGACCCGCTGCTGCATACCGCCGGAGAGCTGGTTCGGATAATGATTCTCGAAGCCCTTGAGCCCTACCCGCGCAAGCCAGCCCATGGCCACGTCCACTTGCCTGCCACGCGGCAGTCCCCGGATCTCCAGCCCATACACCGCATTGTCGAGCACGGTCCGGTTGGGCAGCAGCGCGAACTTCTGAAACACCATGGAGATTTTATGTCGGCGGAATTCTCGCAGATCGTGCGGGCTCATCTTCAGCACGTCCACGCCACCCACGATGACTTCGCCGGCGGTGGGTTCGATCAATCGGTTGATATGTCGTATCAAGGTCGATTTTCCCGAACCGGAAAGGCCCATGATGACCTGGATGCCCCCGGACGGCATGCTGATGTTGATGTCCTTCAAACCCAGTACATGACTGTGATTGCACAGCAGCTCGGCCTTGCTGATGCCGTTTTTGACCCGCTCGATACTGGCTTGAGCCTGGTAACCGAAGATCTTGTAGAGATGCTTGATTTCGATGCCGAAATCGTTGGACAGATTAGTGACCATGAACCATCTCCAGATGCTTTTGCAGTCTTCTGCCATAGGCCTGGCTGACCCGATCGAAGATCACCGCGATACCGACGATGGCCAGGCCGTTGAACATGCCCAGGGTGAAGTACTGGTTGGAAATGGCCTTGAGCACTGGCTGACCCAGCCCTTGAACACCGATCATCGAGGCGATCACCACCATGGCCAGCGCCATCATGATGGTCTGGTTAATCCCGGCCATGATTGACGGCAGCGCCAGCGGCAACTGGACGTTTTTCAGTTTCTGCCAGCCGGAGGAACCAAAGGCATCGGCGGCTTCGAGCATTTCGGCATCGACGTGGCGGATACCGAGATTGGTCAGCCGGATCATTGGTGGCAAGGCGTAGACCACCACCGCAATCAGCCCCGCGACCTTGCCGATCCCCAATAGCATCACCACCGGGATCAGGTAGACAAAACTCGGCAGGGTCTGCATCACATCCAGCACCGGGCTGATCAGGTTCTGCAGGCGATTGGAGCGGGCCATGGCAATTCCGGTCGGCAAGCCGATGACGATGGATATCACGGTACAGACGAAGATCATCGACAGGGTCTTCATCGTGTCGGTCCACATGTCCAGATAACCGATCGCCATCAGCGTCAACACACAACCCAAAACAATCTTCCAGCTGCGGCTGGCAAACCAGGCAATCAAGGCGACGAGCAGAATGATGATCGGCCATGGCGTCGTGGTCATGAACCGCTCGGACTGATTGAGGAAATACTGCAACGGCTCGAAGAACGCTTCGAAGCCATTGCCATAGGTGCTGGTGAAGTGTCGAAAAGCACCGTCAATAGCCTTTTTCAAAGCCCTAAGTCTTTCGTCCTCCATATGTGGAAAGCTTGATAGCCACTCCATAACATTCCCCTTTTGTAGAAGACCGTAAGAACGCTGGCAGTCATTTCAATACATGGGTGTTTTTATTTTTATCTGCGCAAGGATCAATGCAGCGCATCGCAACGGCTGCATTGATCCGAGAGATTAAAGCGCAGCCTTGATCTTGCCGGTCGCCTCAGGGGTGACCCACTGGCTCCAGAGTGCTTCGTTGTTTTTGAGGAAGTACTTGGCCCCCTCCTCTCCGGTGGCCTGGTTATCGGTCATCCAGGCAATCAGGCGGTTCACCGTCTCATTGGACCAGGCGCGCTTGTTCAGGTACGCCATGACGGTTGGCGAGCGAGCGGCGAAGGACTTGGTGGTCAAGGTAAAGACCCGGTCGATCGGCCAGCCGTTAGGTTTGGGATCAGGACAGTCCGCGACTGTATTGCAACGCTTCCATTCCACCGGGTCGGTGGGGATGCCATTTTCCAGCTTCACCATCGGATACTTACCCAACAAGGCGGTGGGTGCCCAGTAGAAACCCAGCCAGGGCGCCTTGCGCTCATAGGCTTTGGCGATGGAACCATCAAGCGCCGCGGCCGAGCCGGTATCCACCAGAACAAAGCCGGCTTTCTCGAACCCGTAAGCCTTGTAGAACTGGCTGGTCACCACCGTGCCGCCCCAGCCTTGAGGACCGTTGTAGATCGCGCCTTTTTTCGCATCGTCAGGCGCCGGGAACAACTCGGGGTGCTTCTTCACATCATCAAAGCTCTTGATGTCCGGATGGGCATCGGCAACGTATTTCGGAATCCACCAGCCTTGCGAGCCACCATCGGACAATGAACGCGCCGCCTGAATGAGGTTACCGCTTTGAACACCCGTCCTGGCGACCTCCGGAACCAGGTCGATCCAGCCTTCCGGGGCAATATCGGGTCGGCCCTTTTCGACCATGGAGGTGATGGTTGGAACGGTATCCCCGGTCACCAGATCGGCATTACAGCCGTAGCCTGCGTTGAGGATCAGCTTGTCGACGTTGGCCATCACTTCAGCCGATTGCCAGTTCATGTTGGCGATAGTCACATCGCCACATTCAGACGCTGAGGCCCAACCACTGAATGCAACGATCCCCAACGCAACTCCCGTCTTCGAGAAAGACTTTATATTCATAAACGCTACCCTCGATTGCGGCCAAAGTTAAGAAGGGTCAACTACCGCATCATTGAACCTTCTTTCATGTCAGCAGAATGGGCAAATGGACTCATGGAACAGGCGACTGAGGTCGCCGAATCCAGACCTGCTTTTATTGTTTTATCGAAGCCGCCGGCGATCATGGCTTCGAGGCCTGCCGCCGTAACGCCCCGGTAGTTGATGAGCGTCTGCAAGAGCTCGTCGGGGGAGTGTCCATTCCCGATCAACTGGCTGGCATCCACCACCACAGCCTGCACCGCACGCTGGGCGATCGCCGGGGGCAAGCCACTGTTCAAGGCATGCTCGAGCAGGCTGCGCGCCAACAGCGCCGGGTAAGCAGGCCCCGTTCCCACCAGCGCCGTCAGGTAGTTCAAATGGTTTTCGGAGAAGACTTCATCGGCACTACCGAAGGTTTCGAACAGCCTCTGGGTAAAGGCTTTCTGCTCGTCAGTGACACCCATCGCTGCCAACCAGGGCGTATAGGACTTGCCGATTTCTGCTGCGGCATTGGGCATCGCACGAATGACCTGTCGACTTGCCGTATAGGCCGCCACGTTGCGAAGGCTCACGCCGGCCATCAAAGAAATCACCAGCCTGTTTTCAGCGAAAATCTCCACGTCGGCAAATTGTTCCGGGCGTACCGCCACAATGACCACATCACAACGCTCCACCAGCTCCTGGTTGTTGCGCGTTACGGTCACTTGCGGCCACTTTTCACTCGCTAACGGGTTGCTTGCAGAGCGGTTCGAAAGCACCAGCGAGCCGGGCCGGATAAAGGCCTTGTCGAGCATCGCCAGGGCTATCGAGCGGCCGAGCCATCCCGATCCACCGATAATGCCTATCGTGGGTTCGTTGAACATTTGAACCTGCCTTCGTTAATCAGAAGTCGCGGTCAGTCAGGTAGCCGATGAAACGTCATCCGCCTCATAGCCATGACGGAAATAGAAACGTTTCAACTCGCGAGTCAGAGGCTCCTGGCCGGTGAATATCTTCACGTACTCGGGAATCCGCCGCATTCTTTCCCCGATATCCTCTCGGGTGTTGGTGCTGATATAGCCAATCTGCGTCAGGTAAATCGTTCGAGCCCGCACATCGGCGGCGTCGAATGCGTAGCCGAAGCGCACGAACATCCGGATCAGTGCTTCGCGCCTGGCAATGTCGGCCACCCGGATATGTTCGGCCACTTCGGCGGACTGCAAGGCCCAGCTGCGCATGGCAAATTCGAACTGTGAATCGAACAGTTCCGGGTTCAGCCAGCAGTCGAAAACGTTAAGCATCGCCTCGGCAATGCTCTCGGCATAACACTCGGTCTGGGCGATCAGATTGCCGGTGTTCTTCACCCGCCAACGCTCGATCAATGCCGCGAGCAGCTCTTCGCGATCCTTGAAAAACCAGTAGAAACTGGTTCTCGACAGCCCCAGTTTCTTGGCCAGCGGCATCACCCGCACCGTGTCGACACCGCACTCGGTCAGGCTTTCATAGGCGGCGTCGAGCCAGCCTTCCAGCGACCCTCGCCAGCCTGTTTCTACTGCTTTGGTATGTTCATTCATGACTCGATCCTAGCCGGTTGCCAAAAGCCACGCAAGTAAAATGTACACCTATGTCCAGCATGTTGACACAGGTGTACATTTCACCCTAACGTAATTTCAACCCTGACCCGATGCCCTCTTCCGGAGAGTCTTGACGATGCTGAATGATCCGCTCCTCCAGCCCTATCAGTTGAAGCACCTGACTCTCAGAAACCGAATCATGACCACCGCCCACGAACCGGCCTATCCCGTAGACGGCATGCCCAAGGACCTCTACCGCGCCTACCACGTGGAACGGGCAAAGGCCGGTGTGGCCTTGACCATGACCGCCGGCTCTGCCGCGGTTTCCCGTGACAGCCCGCCGGTGTTCAACAACATCCTGGCCTACAAGGATGAGGTTGTCGGCTGGATGAGAGACCTGACCGACGCCTGCCATGAACATGGCGCAGCGGTCATGATCCAGCTGACCCATCTGGGCCGCCGTACGCGCTGGGACAAAGGTGATTGGCTGCCCGTGGTGTCGCCGTCGTTCGAGCGCGAGGCGTCCCATCGCTCCTTCCCGAAGAAGATGGAAGACTGGGATGTGGAGCGCATCATCAAGGACTACGCCGACGCCGCGGAACGAATGAAGGCAGCGGGCCTGGACGGTATCGAGTTGCAGGCCTACGGGCACCTGATGGATCAATTCTGGTCGCCACTGACCAACGACCTCGATGCACCCTATGGCGGCTCTATCGATAACCGGCTGCGTTTTACCTTCGATATCCTCAGCGCCATCCGCAAGCGCGTCGGCAATGAGTTTATCGTCGGCGTGCGCTATACCGGCGACGAGCAAATGCCCGGCGGGCTGACCCAGACCGATGGACTGGACATCTCCCGACGCCTGAAAGACAGCGGCATGGTGGACTTTCTCAACGTCATTCGCGGACATATCGACACCGACGCCGGCCTGACCGACGTGATTCCTATCCAGGGCATGCGCAACTCACCGCACCTGGATTTTGCAGGGGAGATTCGCGCCGCCACCGACTTCCCCACCTTTCACGCGGCGAAGATCCCGGACGTGGCCACCGCCCGCCATGCCATCGCCTCAGGCAAGATTGACATGGTCGGCATGACCCGCGCGCACATGACCGACCCGCATCTCGTGCGCAAGATCATCGAGGGCCGCGAAGAGGATATTCGCCCCTGCGTCGGCGCCAACTATTGCCTGGACCGGATCTACCAGGGCGGTGCCGCCTACTGCATCCACAACCCGGCCACAGGCCGTGAAACCAGCATGCCCCATGACATTCCCAAGGCCGGCAACAAACGCAAGATCGTGATTGTCGGTGCCGGTGTTGCCGGGCTGGAAGCCGCACGAGTGGCTGCCGAACGTGGCCATGAAGTCGTGGTGTTCGAAGCCGCCAATCAGGCGGGTGGGCAGGTTCGTCTCACTGCGCAATCACAACGACGGCGGGAAATGATCAGCATCGTCGACTGGCGCATGGCCCAGTGCATGGCTCGGGGCGTCACCTTTCATTTCAATACCTGGGCGCAGGCCAGTACCGTCCACGACGAAAAACCGGACGTGGTGATCATCGCCACCGGCGGCCTGCCCCATACCGAGATCCTCTCTGTTGGAAATGAACTGGTGGTCTCGGCCTGGGACATCATTTCCGGGGATGTGAAGCCCGGGCGCAATGTCCTGCTGTTCGACGACGCGGGCGATCACGCGGGCCTGCAAGCCGCTGAGTTCATCGCCAAAAGCGGCGCAAAAGTCGAAATCATGACGCCGGACCGCACCTTCGCACCGGAAGTCATGGCGATGAACCTGGTGCCCTATATGCGCTCGCTGCAAGCACTGGATACAACCTTCACCGTCACCTTCCGCCTGCTCGCCGTCGAACGCGAGGGTCAGGATCTGCTGGCGACCATCGACAGTGACTACGGCAACGCGCGCAAGACCCGACGCGTCGATCAGGTGGTGGTCAACCACGGCACCCGACCGCTGGACGAGCTGTATTTCGAATTGAAAGCCGCCTCCAGCAATGGCGGCGTGGTTGAGCATCAGGACCTGATCGTCGGCAACCCGCAAAATGTCGTGACCAACCCGGACGGTGTATTTCAGCTGTTTCGCATTGGCGATGCGGTGGCTGCGCGTAACACCCACGCCGCTATCTACGATGCCTTGAGACTGGTCAAGAACTTGTAAACGATCCCATTGCCGGGGTGGAGAACGCCATGCAAAAAGATGAAACTCCATCCTGGAGAATTGCCGGGAAAAACGGCATTCAGGGACCGGTCGAAGGCTCTCGCTATCACTCGTCTTCGGCAGATGACTGGCTGCCGACCCGGACTGAAGGTTTCTGGATCAAACCGCTGTTCGAAGACACCGGGCGCGGTGAAAAAACCCTCTTGATGAAGGTCGACCCAGGCGCCCATGTCGCCAGCCATACCCATGCAGGCGAGCTGGAACAACTGTTCGTACTGCAAGGCTCATTCTTTGATCAGGACCGAACGCTGAATGTCGGGGACTACTGTTGCCGGGCACCCGATGCGGTTCACAGCGCGGGCTCCGTACAAGGAGCCATCCTGCTGGTGATCTATACCCGCCGCTGACCGATGCGCAAAGGATTGTTTGCGGATATCACCTGGTGATGTCATCCATCTCGGACTCTCGTCGCGACGTCACTTTCCCCTGCCACGAAAATGCAGCGTTGCCTGCTCCATCTTTTCGAAATCTTTATCTCGCCCCCCTGAATATTTTCAGCATCTTGATACCTGAAAAACTAGCCTAGAGGCCTGTACGGTTAGTTCGTTAGTTCAAATTCGGATGCCAGAAGTCCCTGGCCAAGGCGCTGTGACGAGTCATAGCCCGCTATGGCGAGGAACAGCAACGCAGGATAGGGGCTTGTGGCGCCGAAGTTGACTGACAGAACTAACCACACAGGCCACTAGACAGCATCACAGGAGGGATCGCGATGGACTTCGTCTTTCTAGGGCTCGGTGCGTTGTGCTTCGTCACCGTAGTCGGCATGGCCTACGGTTGTGCCGCGCTGAACAGGAGGCGTTGATGAACGGCTTCTACCTTTTCGGCGGCTTGCTGGCGCTCGGGCTGCTCGTCTACCTCATCGCCGCACTGCTGTTTCCGGAGGACTTCTTATGACGATCCAGGCCTGGACTCTGCTTGGCGTCTATCTCTTGGTGCTGGTTGCATTGGCATGGCCGCTCGCGAGATGGATCGCCACGGTGATGGAGGGCCGATTTACCCTCGGCTCACGTATCGAGGCACCGTTGTATCGCCTCGCGGGTGTCAAGGCTGACGTCGAGATGGGTTGGCTTCAGTACATGCTCGCGCTGCTGATATTCAACATTTCAGGGTTGCTGGCAGTCTATGCACTGCAACGGCTGCAGGGTTTTCTTCCACTCAATCCGCAGGGTTTTGGCACCATCAGCCCCGACTCGTCGTTCAACACCGCAGCCAGCTTCGTCACCAATACTGACTGGCAGGGCTATAGCGGCGAATCGACGATGAGTTACCTGACCCAGATGCTCGCGCTGACGGTGCAGAATTTTCTATCGGCGGCCACCGGTCTGGTAGTGGTGATGGCGCTGATCCGCGGCTTCGCGCGCCACAGCGCAACCAGCATCGGCAATATCTGGACCGACCTCACTCGCGTCACGTTGTGGGTCCTGCTGCCGCTGTCGCTGGTATTCGGGTTGTTCTTCGTCAGCCAGGGCGTGATCCAGAATTTCGATCCCTACAAGGACGTGACGACGCTGGAGGTGACGCAGTACCAATCACCCCAGCTCGATGCGGCCGGCCAGCCAATCAAGGATGCACAAGGCAACCCGGTCCTGCAGGACCATACGAGCAACACGCAAACCCTCGCGATGGGACCTGTGGCGTCACAGGAAGCAATCAAAATGCTCGGTACCAACGGTGGCGGTTTCTTCAACGCCAACTCGGCGCATCCCTACGAGAACCCCACTGCGCTGGCGAACTTCTTCCAGTTGATCGCCATCTTCCTGATCCCCACTGCACTGTGTTTCGTGTTCGGCCGCGTTGTGGGTGATCAACGCCAGGGTTGGGCGGTATTGGCGGCGATGACGATCATTTTTGTCGTCGCTGTCGTGGCGGTCACCCATTACGAGCAGCTCGGCAATCCGCAGCTCTCGGCGCTGGGCGTCGACGCTGCCGCGGGCAACATGGAAGGCAAGGAGGTGCGGTTTGGCATCTCGGCGTCGAGCCTGTTCGCCGCCGTCACCACCTCGGCGTCGTGCGGGGCGGTGAATGGCATGCACGACTCGTTCACGCCGCTAGGCGGTGCCGTTCCGCTGGTGTTGATGCAACTGGGCGAAGTGGTATTCGGCGGTGTCGGCTCAGGCCTGTATGGCATGTTGGTGTTTGCCATTCTCGCGGTTTTCATCGCCGGCCTGATGATCGGCCGTACACCCGAGTATCTCGGCAAGAAGATTGAGGCTTACGAGATGAAGATGGTGTCCATAGCGATCCTCGTGACACCACTGCTGGTGCTCTTCGGGACGGCGATTGCGGTAATGGCCGATGCGGGCCGGATCGGCGTTGCCAACCCCGCAGCCCATGGCTTCTCCGAAATCCTTTATGCCTTTACCTCGGCCGCCAACAATAACGGTAGCGCTTTCGCCGGTCTGTCAGCCAATACACCGTTCTACAACACGATACTCGCTATCGCGAGCTGGTTTGGTCGCTTCGGCGTCATCGTACCGGTACTCGCAATTGCCGGCAGCCTTGCAGCCAAGAAACGACTGGCCGTGACGGCAGGCACGATGCCCACGCACGGGATGCTGTTCGTCGTTCTGTTGATCGGCACCGTGCTGCTGGTCGGCCTGCTGAACTACGTGCCGGCGCTGGCGCTGGGACCGGTCGTCGAACATCTGGTGCTGTTCAAGTGAGTCCAGGAAAATGACACGAAAATCATTCACCTTATTCGACCCAACCCTGGCCAGACCCGCCATTGTCGAGTCGTTTCGCAAACTCAGCCCCAGGGTGCAGTGGCGCAACCCGGTGATGTTCGTCGTCTATGTCGGCGCGATCCTCACCACCGGCTTGTGGATCCAGGCTCTGGGCGGCAAAGGCGAGGCAAGCAGCGGCTTTATCGTCGCCGTGACCTTGTGGCTGTGGTTCACCGTGCTGTTCGCCAATTTTGCCGAGGCCCTCGCGGAAGGTCGCAGCAAGGCTCAGGCGGCTTCTCTGCGCGACCTCAAAAAGGAGATCTGGGCCAAGAAGCTGCGCGAACCCCACTATGGCTCAGAGTGGCAATTGGCTCAGTCCAGCGATCTCTGCAAGGGTGACGTGGTGGTGGTCGAAGCAGGCGATCTCGGAGGTTCTCTGATTCCCGCCGATGGCGATGTGATCGAGGGCGCAGCGTCAGTGGACGAGTCAGCCATCACTGGCGAGTCAGCGCCGGTAATCCGGGAGGCTGGCGGCGATTTTTCCGCGGTGACCGGCGGGACACGGGTGCTCTCCGACTGGATCGTCATTCGCGTCACGACGAACCCCGGTGAAACCTTCGTCGACCGCATGATCGCGATGGTCGAGAACGCCAAGCGGCAGAAGACTCCAAACGAAATCGCGTTATCGATCTTGCTGGTGGCCCTGACCATCGTGTTTCTCGGCGTCACCGTCACCCTGCTGCCGTATTCGCTGTATGGCGTCGAAGTGGCAAAGTCCGGGTCGCCCATCTCGATCACCGTACTGGTCGCCCTGCTCGTCTGCCTGATTCCCACGACCATCGCCGGCCTGTTGTCGGCGGTAGGTGTAGCCGGCATGAGCCGCATGATGGAAGCCAACGTGATTGCCACCTCGGGGCGGGCGGTGGAGGCCGCTGGTGATGTCGACGTGTTGCTGCTCGACAAGACCGGCACCATCACCCTCGGCAATCGCCAGGCATCCGCCTTTCTGCCGGCACCGGGAGTCAAGGAATCGGAACTGGCCGACGTGGCGCAACTCGCCTCGCTTGCCGATGAAACCCCCGAAGGCCGCAGCATCGTGGTACTGGCAAAACAGCGGTTCAACCTGCGTGAGCGCGACATCCACACGCTCGGCGCGCATTTTGTTCACTTCTCGGCGCAGACGCGTATGAGCGGCGTCGACATGGGCAACCGGCAGATACGAAAGGGAGCGGCCGAAGCGATCCATAAACATGTTGACGCCCTGGGCGGCAACTTTCCGGAGAAAGTGCAAGCCATCGTCGACGACGTTGCCCGTCGTGGCAGCACGCCGCTGGTGGTGACAGACGGGCTCAAGGTTCTCGGTGTCATAGAACTCAAAGACATCATCAAGGGCGGCATCAAGGAACGCTTTGCCGAACTCCGCCGCATGGGTATCAAGACCGTGATGGTGACCGGTGACAATCGGCTCACCGCAGCGGCAATCGCTGCCGAAGCGGGGGTCGATGACTTCCTGGCCGAAGCGACGCCCGAGGACAAACTGCGGTTAATCCGCAGTCACCAAAGCGAAGGTCGACTAGTCGCGATGACGGGCGACGGCACCAACGATGCACCGGCCCTGGCTCAGGCCGACGTTGCGGTGGCCATGAACTCGGGTACCCAGGCTGCCAAAGAGGCCGGCAACATGGTCGACCTCGATAGCAACCCGACCAAGTTGATCGAGGTGGTGGAAACAGGCAAGCAGATGCTGATGACCCGAGGCTCATTGACCACCTTCTCGATCGCCAACGACATCGCGAAATACTTCGCGATCGTCCCGGCCGCTTTCGTCAGCACCTATCCGCAGCTCTCCGCGCTCAACATCATGGGGCTCGCAAGCCCGAACTCGGCGGTCTTGTCCGCGGTGATCTTCAATGCACTGATCATTGTCTTCCTGATCCCGCTGGCGTTGAAAGGCGTCAAGTACCGCCCGGTCGGAGCAGCGTTGCTGCTGCGCCGGAACCTGTTGATCTACGGTCTGGGCGGCGTGATCGTGCCGTTCATTGGTATAAAACTGATCGACATGACCTTGTCGGTTGTCGGTCTGACTTGAAGGAGCGCTCACATGTCATCCTTGCTCCGTCCGGCATTGACACTGCTCATCGTACTTTCTCTGATGACCGGCGTGGCCTATCCGCTGGCCATGACCGGCATCGCCAGACTGATATTCCCGCAGCAGGCTGCGGGCAGCCTGATCGAGAAGGACGGCAAACCGGTGGGTTCCATGTTGATCGGCCAGGCATTCAGTGATCCCAGGTACTTCTGGAGCCGTCCATCCGCCACGAGCCCCATGCCTTATAACGCCAGCGCCTCGAGCGGATCGAATCTGGGCCCGCTGAACCCGGCCCTGGCCGACGCCGTCAAGAGCCGCATCGCAGCACTGCGCGCAGCCGACCCGAGCAACAGTGCGCCGGCACCGGCTGACCTGGTCTACAGTTCTGCCAGTGGACTTGACCCACATATCAGTGTCGTTGCCGCCGACTACCAGGCCGCCCGGGTCGCGCGGATCCGCAACCTGCCACTCGAGCGCGTGCGCGCACTGATTGTCGAACACTCCGAAGGCCCGCTGCTGGGGTTCCTGGGCGAGCCGCGGGTCAACGTCCTGGCACTGAACCTGGCACTCGACGCCACACGCTGAGAGCCGACTCATACACGGTGGTCCTGATGGACGGACAACGCCCTGACCCGGATCAATTGCTGGCGCAGATTCGCGAGGAGGAATCGCAGGCGAAGCGCGGCCGACTGAAAATTTTTTTCGGTGCCAGCGCCGGTGTCGGCAAGACATACGCGATGCTCGTCGCCGCCCGTGCAGCGCAAGAGCTGAATGTCGATGTGCTGATTGGCGTGGTCGAAACCCACGGTCGCGCCGAGACACAAGCGCTGGTTTCCGGGCTCCAGCAGCTGCCGCTCAAACAAGTCCTCTACAAGGATCGCACGCTGACTGAATTCGATCTCGACGGTGCGCTTGAGCGCAAACCGAAACTGATCCTGATCGATGAGCTGGCGCATTCCAATCTCGCCGGCTCCAGGCACCCGAAACGCTGGCAGGATGTCGAGGAACTGCTCAGCACCGGCATTGATGTCTGGTCGACGATGAACGTCCAGCATCTTGAGAGCCTGAATGACATTGTCGGCGGCATCACCGGGATCCGGGTGTGGGAGACGGTGCCCGACCACGTGTTTGACAGCGCAGACGAAGTGGTCATCGTCGATTTGCCACCCGACGACCTGTTGCAGCGTTTGAAGGAAGGCAAAGTGTACCTGGCGCATCAAGCCGA
This sequence comes from Pseudomonas sp. GW821-FHT04C07, assembly GCF_059420325.1. Lineage (NCBI taxonomy): Bacteria > Pseudomonadati > Pseudomonadota > Gammaproteobacteria > Pseudomonadales > Pseudomonadaceae > Pseudomonas > Pseudomonas sp. GW821-FHT04C07. Next base: position 21,937 of record NZ_JBWKTM010000002.1, on the reverse strand, counting down.
ACACGCGGTGCACAATTTCTTCCGCAAGGGCAACCTCATAGCGCTGCGAGAATTGGCTCTGCGCCGAACGGCCGATCGGGTCGACAACGAGATGCTGCAATACCGCCAAAGCGGTGCGGTACAGCCCGTCTGGGGCACACGAGATTCCTTGCTTGCCTGCGTCGGCCCTGGGGAGCGCACAGAGAAAACCGTGCGCTCGACCGCGCGTCTGGCGGCCCAACTTAATGTGCCCTGGCATGCCGTCTACGTCGAGACACCCGCATTGCAACGCCTGCCCGATGTCGCACGCCAGCGTGTCCTGCGCACCTTGAAACTCGCCCAAGAGATGGGGGCGCAGATTTCGACCCTGGCCGGCCAGGACGTTGCCCAGACCCTGGTCAAGTATGCACGACAGCACAACCTCTCCAAGGTCGTGCTTGGGCGTGACGATACGCCGCGCCGATGGCCCTGGACTCGCATGCTGGCGGATCGGATCGGTGAGCTTGGAAGCGACCTGGACGTGGTTCAGATCGCACTCCCGGCACAACAACGTACTCGACCCGAGAAGGCCACCGTCGGCAGCGAGAATCGCGTGGTGTGGCCCGCCTACGCCATGAGTGCTGCGATCTGTGCGGCGACCACCTTGCTGGCCACGCCCCTGTTGCAGGTATTCGAACTGACCAATATCGTGATGCTGTTCCTGCTCGCGGTCGTCGGCATCGCGGTTCGCTATGGCCGCGGTCCGGCGGTTCTCGCAGCATTCCTCTCGGTTGGTGCGTTCGACTTCTTCTTCGTGCCACCGCGTTTTTCGTTCACCATCAACGACGCCCAGTACCTGGTGACCTTCGGCGTAATGCTCGTTGTGGCACTGGTGATCGGTCAAATGACTGCCGGCCTGACCTACCAGGCACGGGTAGCGCAAAAGCGCGAAGATCGCATACGAGCGCTGTATGAGATGTCCCGGTATTTGTCCGCAGCACTCATGACCGAGCAAGTGGCCGAGATCGGCACGCGTTTCCTCGCAGACGAATTCAACGCACGATCGGCATTGCTCGTCGCCGATGACAACGACAAGCTGCAAGCGCCGATGACCACCGGCGATGCTCCTGAGGTCGACTCTGCCATTGCCCAGTGGTCCTTCGATAAAGCCGAGGCAGCCGGATACGGAACCGATACCCTGCCGGCGAGCCCGACCCTCTATCTGCCGCTATCGGCGCCAATGCGCGTACGCGGTGTACTGGCGATACAACCGCGCGACTCAACTCGTCTGGCCGTTCCGGAGCAGCGACGCCTGCTCGACACGTGCGCGTCGCTGTTAGCCATCTCGCTGGAAAGAATCCATTACGTCAATGTCGCTCAGGACACCACGGTTCAGATGGAATCCGAGCGCCTGCGTAACTCGCTGCTGGCTGCGATCTCGCACGACCTGCGAACACCCCTTGCGGCGATGGTCGGATTGGCGGAGACACTGACGCTGACCAAGCCCCCGTTGACCGGCGAGCCCGTTGAGATTGCCCATGCGATACGTGAATCAGCGCTGCGCATGAACACTCTGGTTAACAATTTGCTCGACATGGCACGACTTGAATCAGGCGCGGTTGCACTGAATCTCCAGTGGCAGCCCCTGGAGGAAGTAGTGGGCAGTTCGCTGAGGGCCGTTCGCCCTGCTTTAGGCGCGCGCCCGGTGCAGGTGTCCCTACCTGAGGACCTGCCGCTGGTCCAGATTGATACTGTTTTGATCGAGCGAATTCTTGTCAACTTGCTTGAGAACGCCGGCAAGTACACACCGCCCGACACGCCTATCAGAATTGGCGCTGAAGCGACCAGCGACACCATTGAATTATGGGTCGACGACTTTGGTCCTGGATTGCCGCGAGGACACGAGGAAGCGATATTCAGCAAGTTCGAGCGTGGTAAAAAGGAAAGCGCAATCCCGGGCGTCGGGCTAGGACTTGCCATCAGCCGTGCCATCGCCCAGGTCCATGGCGGAACGGTTCACGGCGTCACGCGTCCGGATGGCGGTGCGCGTTTCACGCTGAGTCTGCCACGCGGCGAGCCACCCGTTATCGAACAGCCGGCGGAGCCGACTGAAGAGGACCAACCATGAGCGAAACGGCGCTGCGTGTCCTGATCGTTGAGGACGAAATTGAAATCCGACGCTTCGTGCGCATGGCGCTGCAGGCCGAAGGTCTGCTGGTGTATGAGGCAGAGTCGCTGGAGCGTGGTCTCATTGAAGCCGGGACACGACGTCCCGACCTCATTGTGCTTGACCTCGGACTGCCAGATGGCGATGGGGTCGATCTCATCCGGGATCTGCGGACGTGGTCGCAGGTCCCGATTATTGTCTTGTCGGCGCGTAGTGCCGAGTCCGCGAAAATCGTTGCGCTGGATACCGGTGCCGATGACTATCTGGTCAAACCCTTTGGCACCGGTGAACTGCTCGCGCGAGTCCGGGCCCAGTTGCGCCGGAGCGTCAAGGGTGTTGAAAGCACCTCGATCGTGACCTTTGGTGACGTGCGGATCGATATGGAACGGCGTGTCGTGGAGCGCTCCGGCGTCCCCGTGCATCTGACGCCACTGGAGTACCGCCTGCTGACTCATTTGTGCGCCCATCCAGACCGTGTACTGACGCATCTGCAATTGCTCAAGGCGGTCTGGGGGCCTAACCATCAAACAGATACGCAATATCTGCGAGTGTTCATGGGCGGTCTGCGCAAGAAGATCGAGGTGGACCCCTCGCAACCGCGCCACCTGATCACCGAGACCGGTGTCGGCTACCGTTTTCTTCCTTGAGCGGAGCCTTGATATGGCGGGCCCCTTACGCTCCAAACACCTGTCTCGATACCTCAAGGGTGTGCAACGGCATGGCCTGCCTCTGCATCCGGAAACGACGGAGTCGACATGTTCTATCGCATAGCCGCCGACGGGCTGGTGCTGCTCCATTTGCTGTTCATTCTCTTCGTGCTGTGCGGCGGGCTACTGGTGCTCAAATGGCGCCACCTGTGCTGGTGGCACTTGCCCGCTGTGGCTTGGGGCGCGGCGGTCGAGGGCTTCCAGTGGCCCTGCCCGTTGACCGGATGGGAAAACCACCTGCGTCTGGCCGCCGGAGAAGCCGGCCATGGTGCCAGTTTCGTTGAGCATTATCTGTGGCCGCTGATTTATCCGGCCGGGCTGACACCTGGCATACAGGTATGGCTGGGCGCTCTGGTGCTGGTGGTCAATGTGCTCGTCTACCTGTTGCTGCTGAGGCAGTGAAAGGAGACAGGTGTGCAATACGCGTTCTGATCCAGTGGCGTTGTCGCAAGCCACAAAAATACGACTGCACACGGCCTTCGCTAACGGCTACAGATGAGCCGCAAACGCATCCCGAACCAGATTTGCCCCAAAAAAGGAACCGGACTAGTAATTCGCACCCTTCTGGTTCAATGCGCCTGGGTGATAACTGGCCGGGCGAAGCCAATGGGTGTCTTCAAGAGTTCCTGAGAAGCCCGCGTTGTAGCGTTTCATCCCCTGCGCCGCTAACCGTTTCCCGGGATCAAAATACCGCGCGCCGGAACTGGCATGAAATCTGCTCTTCTACTGACAAACCCGCCGAACTCTCCGGCGGGCGTCCCAAGTGGTCACCGCCGACCACCCGCCTCAACAGGCATGGGACGGGTGAACCAGGCAGCGCGGCCTCGGTTAATCACCCCACCAGACATCAATGAATACCAGGCAAAGACGCCTGGAGCTGCTAAACGGCTCCAGGCGTTTTTTTTTTGGTTTTTTTCTGGCCATGCCAAGGCAGCGGCTTCGACAGAGGAAAGGCTATGAACGCTATCGTCACCCCGATCAAAAGCGAAACACTGGTCGTTATCGGCAACGGCATGGTCGGCCACCATTGTGTCGAGCAACTGATCGAGCGCGGTGCACTCGCCCACTATCACGTGCATGTGTTCGGTGAGGAGCGTCAGCGTGCCTACGACCGCGTACACCTCTCAGAGTATTTCGGCGGCCGTGATGCCGAGTCCCTCGCCCTTGGCGATGCCGATCTGTATGCCCGCCATGGCGTGCAGTTGCACCTCGGGGTTCAGGTACTTGAAATCGACCGTGAGCATAAGGAAGTGGTCACCAGCGCCGGACGCCAGGCTTATGACCGCCTGGTGCTGGCCACCGGTTCCTATCCCTTTGTGCCGCCGATCCCCGGCGCCGAGGGACGTTCGCGGCTGGTCTACCGCACCCTGGACGACCTCGACGCGATCCGCGAAGCCGCCACCCATGCCCGTCGTGGTGTGGTGGTAGGTGGCGGTCTGCTTGGTCTTGAAGCCGCCAACGCCTTGAAATCCCTGGGGCTGGAAGCCCATGTCGTCGAGTTCGCCCCACAACTGATGCCGGTGCAACTGGACGCCAGCGGCGGCGAGGCGCTGCGGGCACGGATCGAGGCCTTGGGTGTCGGCGTGCACCTTTCGCGAGCGACCCAGGAGATCGTCATTGGTGAAGAATATGCCTACCGCATGAACTTCAACGATGGCGAGTTCCTTGAAACCGACCTGATCGTATTCTCCGCCGGCATCCGCCCCCAGGACGCTGTCGGTCGCAGCGCTGGACTGGAGGTGGCAATCCGCGGCGGTCTGGTGGTCGACAATCATTGCCGCACCAGCGACCCCGACATCTTCGCCATCGGCGAGTGTGCGTCCTGGAACGGCAGCATCTTTGGCCTGGTCGCGCCGGGCTACAGCATGGCGCGTAACGTTGCCGCAAATTTGGCCGGTCAGCACTACGAGCCTTTTACCGGCGCAGACATGTCGACCAAGCTCAAGCTGCTGGGCGTCGATGTCGGTTCGATCGGCGATGCTCACGCGACCACACCCGGAGCCAAAAGCTACCGCTTCATCGACGAAGCCAGCGCCAGCTATCGGCGCCTGGTGGTCTCCGCTGACGGCAAGCACGTGCTCGGCGCAGTGCTGATCGGCGACAACAGTTACTACGACACCCTCCTCCAGTACGCGCAGAACGGCATCGCGCTGCCCAAGGACCCGTCCAGCCTGATCCTGCCGCTGTCGGACGGCGCTCCGACACTGGGCGCAGATGCGCTGCCGGACACCGCCACCCTCTGCTCCTGCCATAACGTCACCAAGGGCGCGGTGTGCTGTGCGATCGACGCCGGCTGCACCGATCTGGGCGAACTCAAGGGCAAGACCAAGGCCGGCACCGGTTGCGGCGGTTGCAGCGCGCTGCTCAAACAAGTCTTCGAGCATGAACTCAGCGCCCGTGGCGTCGCCGTTGACAAAAGCCTGTGCGAACACTTCGCCCACACCCGCCAGGAGCTGTACGCCCTGGTGCGGGTGGAAGGGATCATCAGCTTCGACGAGATGCTGGCCAAGCACGGCCGTGGCCACACCGGTTGCGATATCTGCAAACCCGCGGTGGGCTCGATTCTCGCCTCGTGCTGGAACCAGCCGATCATGGATCCGTCCTTGGTGCCCTTGCAGGACACCAACGACACCTTCATGGCGAACATGCAGAAGAACGGCACCTATTCGATCATCCCGCGCATCGCCGCCGGCGAGATCACCCCGGACAAACTGATCGCCCTCGGCGCCGTGGCGAAAAAATATGACCTCTACACCAAGATCACCGGCGGCCAGCGCATCGACCTGTTCGGCGCCCAACTGCATCAACTGCCGGACATCTGGGGCGAGCTGATCGAGGCCGGTTTCGAGACCGGCCACGGCTACGGCAAGTCGTTGCGCACGGTGAAATCCTGTGTCGGCAGCACCTGGTGCCGCTACGGCGTGCAGGACAGCGTTGGCATGGCGCTGATTCTGGAGAACCGCTACAAGGGCCTGCGCGCGCCGCATAAATTCAAGCTTGCAGTGTCCGGCTGCACCCGCGAATGCGCCGAAGCGCAGAGCAAGGACATCGGTGTGATCGCCACCGAGAAAGGCTGGAATCTCTACGTCTGCGGCAATGGCGGCATGCGCCCGCGTCACGCCGAGCTGCTGGCCACCGACCTGGATGACGACACCCTGCTGCGCTACATCGACCGGTTCCTGATGTTCTACATCCGTACTGCCGACAAACTGCAGCGCACCTCGGTCTGGCGCGAGAGCCTGGAAGGCGGCCTGGACTACCTCAAGGAGGTGATCATCGAGGACAGCCTGGGGCTGGGTGCTGAATTGGAGTCGCAGATGCAGTTGGTGATCGACCGTTACGAATGCGAATGGGCCAACGCCATCAATGACCCGGAAAAGCTCAAGCGTTTCCGCACCTTCGTCAATGACGAACGCGGCGACCCGGATATCCATTTCGTCAAGGAACGCGGCCAGCGTCGCCCGGTGCACGCCACCGAACTCCATCTGATTCCCGTTACCGAGGAGGTGCTCTGATGAGCCAGTCAAACGTCGTCCGAATCGAACCCCACCGCGCCAGCGAAAGCCCTGCGCACTGGCGGGCGCTGTGCAGCCGTCACGACCTGGTCGCCAATTCAGGTGTCGTCGCCTGGATCGATGGCGCCCAGGTGGCGCTGTTTCACTTGCCCGATGCCCAGGACAAAACCCTTTACGCCATCGACAACCGCGACCCGAAGTCAGGCGCCAATGTCATTGGCCGAGGTATCGTCGGCAACCTCAAGGGCGATCTGGTGATTGCCTCGCCGCTGTACAAACAGCACTTCCGTCTCGAAGACGGCAGCTGCCTGGAGTATCCGGAGCAAAGCCTGCGCGTCTGGCCGGTGCGGCTGAACGGCGATGTGGTGGAGATTGGAGTAAGCGCGAGTGCTTGAGTGACAGGACTCGGCCCGCAGGTAGACATTCACAGGAGCGTTCCCCATGAAGACCGTTGCACAACTATTGAAGTTGAAAGCCACGCAAAATCAGGTCCACACCATCGCCCCGGATCAGATGGTGCTGGAAGCGCTGAGAGTGATGGCTGAAAAAAATGTGGGGGCTCTACCGGTCATGGAGGGGGGCCAGGTGGTAGGTGTCATCAGCGAGCGCGACTACGCGCGCAAGATTGTTCTCCAGGGGCGCTCCTCGGTCGGCACGCCCGTCAGAGACATCATGAGCGCGCCAGTGGTGACAGTGGACTCCCGTCAAAGCGTCGAGACTTGCATGGGCATCATGACCGACAGCCATCTGCGCCACTTGCCGGTGGTGGAGAACGGACAACTGCTGGGCCTGCTGTCCATTGGCGACCTGGTTAAAGAAGCCATCACCGAGCAGGCCGATCTGATCCGCCAACTGGAACAGTACATTCGCGGAGATCTATGGAGCCTCCCGGTCGTGGGCATCGCACGAGCGCCTGAGATGCATGCGGCAGAAGTCGGCCACTTGCCGTGAGTTGAACAGCGCATACAAAAATGCCCCTATCTTGCGATACGGGCATGTTCTGAAACCACCAGACAGAGCCTGCGGTGATCAGGCTCAAACGGCACGGTCAATTTCATCCAGTACGCATCGCCTTTACTCAGCATGACCCGCCCTGCCCTGGCCTATCGGCTGAAGAAAAACCCTGATGAAAGCCTGAAGGCGACTGCCCGGCCAAGGTGCATCGCGGTCGGTGACCCGGACTTGCTGCCCCTTATCAGCGCGACGGAGTCACCCGTGTGCTGTGCGCTGCAGAACTCTCGGTGTGGCTTGGGCATACACCGTCCCCATTGAATAGCTGCCGATCAGGCAAATCTGCCAATGACAAACGTCGGATTGTCGGCGAATTCGCCCTTTTCACTGTCCGGGCACACTCCTGCGATCTGTCGATAGCAAAGCCTGGCAGACAATTTGCTAAGGGATAACCAGGCATGAGCCATCAACGGCGATGGCTTCGCAAACACCATGGGCAACGGCGTCCGCTCCTCCTCCGCATTGCGGAAGGTGAGCGTGCGCCGTTTTTGCTTTCATCCTGGCAATGTAAGGATTATCCATGTCCGCTCAAGGAATGCTCCATTCGACTCACGCCGCAGCGAACCGGAGCGAGGGGGTCGGCAAACCCCGTCGCCCGACAGGCACGGCATTCGGCAAGGCATTGTTCGAACCCGGTAGAGCCCTTCTCGAACGCAGTCGAATCGGCGCCTGGTTACCGCTTGGATTAGCCCTCGGCGCCTGCGGTTTCGCGCTCGCCGACCAGCCCGCCAGCGCACTGACCCTGATACCTGGCGTACTCTACCTGGGCTGCGCCTGGCACCTGCGCGAGCGCCACCTACGCCGACTGCAGACGTTCTGGAACACCGAACTGGCACGACTACTGCGCAGCCCCCGGGATGCCGATTCGGCGACGCTACTGATGGCCGGCAGTATGCAATTGCGCAACAGCGAACGCTTGCGTAGCGAAGTGCAATTCGCCAGCCGCGCCCTGGAACAGATGGCCCAAAAAGCCCGCGACCAGGGTGAGCAACAGAGCCAACGGATCGCTATGATCGCTGCCGCCAGCGAGCAGATCGATCAGACCCTGCACAGCATCGACGCCTTGGCCCAAGGTGCGCTGGCAGCCTTCGCCGACGCCCATGCCCAGAGCGACGCCGGTTGTCTGGAGGCGCGCGCCGTGGGCGGCAGCATGCTCGCCATCCAGCACAGCCTGGGCAATACCGCACAGGCCGTGGAAGCCTTGCTGCAGCGCACTGCCGCAGTCGAGAGCACGGTGCAGAGCATCCAGGCGCTGGCCAAGCAGACCCAGTTGCTGGCACTCAACGCCTCCATCGAAGCTGCCCGCGCTGGCGAGCACGGTCGTGGTTTTGCCGTGGTCGCCGAAGAGGTCCGCAGCCTGGCCCAGGCCACCGACCGGGCCACCCAGGAGATCACCACGGCCGCAACAGCGATTGCCACGGCGGTGCACCTGGTGGATGGCGAGGTCAAAGAACACCGCGACTTGCTGCAAGCAGGCAGCCAGCAGAGCGAGCAGCTCGCCGCCAACCTCGACAATCTGGCACGACGCAGTCAGTCCAATCTGCAGCACCTTGGCGCCATGCAACAGGCGCTCAGTGAGCACCAGCAAGCCAATCATGCCCTCAGCGAACAGTTGCAACAGGTCAATGGCGCTGTGCAGGAACAGAGCTCGCAGACTCATGCGCTGCACGACCTGACCCGCTATCTCAACCAGCTCACCGTCGGAAGCCGCCCATGAACTCAACACTCATCGAAATACTCGACGGCGAGCCATCCCGACAAACCCGCTTGCCACAGGATGACCCGGGCCTGCGACAGGCACTCTTGCTGGGCCTCGACCTGCTGCAAGGCCTGCAGCAGCATCGCGGCCTCGGTGGACAGACCACCCGCGAGGCACGCCTGCGCTGCCAGGTTCTGGGCGACTCGCTCGACCAGGGCTGGAGAGCGTGGCCGTATGCGACACAACGACAAGCCTGGCAGGTGTTGCGCCGCGACCCCGCGGATTTCGATGGTCACTGCCGGCTGTTACAAGAGTTGCTCGGCGCCATCCAGCATCTTGAACTGCATCGTTGTGCGTTCAATCTGACCCCACCCAGCATCGCCGAACGCTGCTGGGAACTGGAAGACCTGGGGCGGCTGCGCGGTTTGTCCGTGCGCGCGGCCGCCTTTCGCAGTTGCCCTTTGGAAATGCTGATCCAGTTGCAGTACCTGCATGAACGCTTACTCAGGCAGGCTCAAGGCTCGCTGCGCAATGCTCTTGAACGGTTGCAGCGTTGCCTGATCGACGCCCCGACAGTGTCCATCGACCCGGCGCAGTGCTACGCCCTGCTCACCCCCTTGCTCGACGAACGCCTCGATGCCATCCGCCGGGATCTGAACTGAGGTTAAGTTGGCTGGCTCCCTGGAAGAGAAAGTGAACGGCAGAGCCTGGCGCTTAAAAATTGAACACGTAGCTCAGAATCACGCGATGTTCATCGGCGCTGGCACGCAGGCCGGCGGCCAGGGAGGTACTGATATGGCTGGCGTCGACATCGTCACCCTTGACGTAACGCAGACCGAACGTCAGCCCCGGAATGCCGAGTGCAGCGAAGTCATACGTCACAGACCGCAATGAACAGCCGCAGAGACACCGGATCGATATGCCACATGTTCACGTCCACCCCTCAAGCCGAAGCGTGGAACGCACCAGGCGCTGTTCTTCGTTTTCGATTTCCTTGAGGTTCTCGCAGATGCTCTGGATATGCGCGATGGCCGCCTTGCGCGCCTGCTCGGGCAAACGGCCGGTGACGGCGTTATAGAGCCGCGCGTGCTGCCGGTCGATCTGACGTTTTTGAGGTTCGCGGTGATAGAGGTTGTTGACTGAGGCGAAGACTGAGTTGAGCAGCAGATCGGTCAATGAGCGCAAGGTCTGCACCAAAACCGGATTATGCGAGGCTTCGCAAATCGCCAGATGGAACGCGTGATCGAGCCGTGCATGGGCCGAGGCATCGAGTGACTGTGTGTGAGCCTCGACCAATGCCTGATAGCTGCGGGTGATCAGCACGAAGTCCGCATCGGTGCCACGCAACGCGGCCAGTCGGGCGGACTCGCCTTCCAGGAGGCTACGCACCTCGAACAGATCGTAGAGGGTGCGGGGCTGTGAACTGAACAAATGCATCAACGGCGACGTGGGGGTATGTCCCGACAGCTGCGCGACAAACGAGCCCTTGCCCTGTTCGGTCTCGATGATTCCTCTGGCACGCAGCAATTTAAGCCCTTCTCGCAGCGCGGTGCGGGAAACGCCGAGCTTTTCCGTCAGCCGTCGTTCGGAAGGCAAGAGCTGACCGGTCTTCAGTACGCCATCGACAATCAGACGCTCGATGCGTTCGCACACCACGTCCGCCACCTGGGCACGGCCCGAATCACTGTTGCTCATGCAACCTCCAACTGGTATGACCAGTTATGGCGAAAACGCCAATAAAATCAAACAACACAACTAACTTACTGAATATATTGATATTAATCACAAGTAACAAAATCCATCCGCTAAAAAACTGGTTCGACCAGCCTCACAACACATGGACAGTAAGGCCCCTTAGGCCAATGATGCAAGTTAGCTGTTCCCGTGAACAAGCTCCAATAAAAGCAACTCAGGGTCGTTAGCCACCCATGAACATTCTCTACGACGAACGCGTTGACGGTGCGCTGCCTGCCGTCGATAAAGGCTCGCTACTCCAGGCCCTGCAAGAGCGATTGCCCGATCTGGATATCCTGCACCGCGAGGAAGATCTCAAGCCTTACGAGTGCGACGGCCTGTCTGCCTACCGCACCACGCCGATGCTGGTGGTGCTGCCCCGGCACATCGAGCAGGTACAAGGCGTGCTCAAACTCTGCCATGAGCGCCAGGTGCCGGTAGTCGCACGCGGTGCCGGGACCGGGCTTTCCGCAGGTGCATTGCCGTTGGAAAAAGGCGTGCTACTGGTGATGGCGCGTTTCAACACGATCCTGCACATCGACCCCGCAGCGCGCAGCGCCCGTGTTCAACCTGGCGTACGCAATCTGGCGATCTCCCAGGCTGCCGCCCCCTTCGGCTTGTATTACGCGCCGGATCCTTCCTCGCAGATCGCCTGCTCCATCGGCGGCAATGTGGCCGAAAACGCCGGTGGCGTGCATTGCCTCAAGTACGGACTGACCGTGCATAACCTGCTCAAGGTTGAAATCCTCACGGTCGAAGGCGAACGACTGACTCTGGGCTCCGAGGCCCTCGACTCGCCGGGTTTTGACCTGCTGGCGCTGTTCACCGGCTCCGAAGGCATGCTCGGGATCATCACCGAAGTCACAGTCAAACTGCTGCCCAAACCGCAAATCGCCAAAGTGCTGCTGGCCGCGTTCGACTCCGTGGAAAAAGCCGGACGCGCGGTCGGCGACATCATTGCCAAAGGCATCATTCCCGGCGGCCTGGAGATGATGGACAACCTGGCGATTCGCGCGGCCGAAGATTTCATTCATGCCGGCTACCCGGTAGACGCCGAAGCCATTCTGCTGTGCGAACTCGATGGGGTTGAAGCGGACGTCCACGATGAGTGTGACCGGGTTCGTGCCGTACTTGAGCGCGCGGGTGCCACCGAAGTGCGTCAGGCCCGCGACGAAGCCGAGCGGGTGCGGTTCTGGGCCGGACGCAAGAATGCCTTTCCGGCGGTAGGACGGCTCTCGCCGGACTACTACTGCATGGACGGGACAATCCCGCGGCGTGAACTCCCCGGCGTGCTCAAAGGCATCTCCACTCTGGCCGCCGAATACGACCTGAGGGTCGCCAACGTGTTTCACGCCGGTGACGGCAACATGCACCCGCTGATTCTGTTCGATGCCAATCAGCCCGGTGAGCTGGAGCGTGCCGAGACCCTCGGCGGCAAGATCCTCGAACTGTGCGTCAAGGTCGGCGGCAGCATCACCGGCGAGCACGGTGTCGGCCGCGAGAAAATCAACCAGATGTGCGCCCAGTTCAACAGCGATGAGTTGACCCTGTTCCACGCAGTGAAAGCCGCCTTCGACCCCAGCGGTCTGCTCAATCCCGGCAAGAACATTCCGACCCTGCACCGCTGCGCCGAATTCGGTGCCATGCATGTGCACCTGGGCCAGTTGCCCTTCCCTGAACTGGAGCGTTTTTGATGTATGTCGAACAGAATGTCGACGGCAGCGCTGCGCTGCTGGAACAGGTCATCCAGGCGCTGAACAATGCCACGCCGTTGCTGATCCAGGGTTCCAACAGCAAGGCGTTTCTCGGCCGCCCGGTCGCAGGCGAAGTGCTCGACACTCGCGGTCATTGCGGCATCGTCAGCTACGACCCGACCGAACTGGTAATCACCGCGCGGGCGGGCACGCCTTTGGCCGATCTGTCCGCAGCCCTGGAGGCAGCCGGCCAGATGCTGCCCTGCGAACCGCCGTCGTTTGGTGAGGGTGCGACGCTGGGCGGCATGGTCGCCGCCGGTTTGTCCGGCCCGCGCCGGCCCTGGTCCGGCTCGGTGCGTGATTTCGTTCTCGGCACCCGCGTGATCACAGGCTTGGGCAAACACCTGCGCTTCGGTGGCGAGGTCATGAAAAACGTCGCCGGTTACGATCTGTCGCGCTTGCTGGTGGGCAGTTACGGATGTCTTGGCCTGCTCACAGAAGTGTCGTTAAAGGTCCTGCCCAAGCCCCGCCGGTGCATCAGTATCTCGCTGGAAATGGACCGCGCGCACGCCTTGGCAAGGCTTGCCGAATGGGGCCAGCAACCCCTTCCCATCAGCGCCGCCTGCCATGACGGCCAGCGTTTGCATCTGCGCCTGGAAGGGGGCGAAGGGTCGGTGACGGCCGCCCATGATCGTCTCGGCGGCGAATGGCTCGACCCCGGTTATTGGGGCGAACTGAATGAACAGCGTCTGGCCTTTTTCGACGAAGGTCAGCCACTGTGGCGCCTGTCAGTGCCCAACAATACCGGCATTCTTGATCTGCCCGGCGAGCAGCTGATCGATTGGGGCGGCGCCCAACGCTGGCTGAAATCCGACGCCGATGCTGCCGTTATTCGCTCGATTGCCCATGAGGCCGGCGGTCATGCCACCTGCTACAGCCACGGACTGATCGACAGCCCTTTCCAGCCGCTGTCCCCCGTGCTGCTGCGCTATCACCGCCAACTCAAAGCGCAACTGGACCCGCAAGGGATCTTCAACCCGGGTCGAATGTACGCGGAGCTCTGAACCATGCAGACCACCTTAAGTGAACAGGCCAAACGCCTGCCGCGCGCCGAAGAAGCAGATAGCATTCTGCGCACCTGCGTACATTGCGGCTTCTGCAACGCCACCTGCCCGACCTATCAACTGCTCGGCGATGAACTGGACGGCCCTCGCGGGCGTATCTACCTGATCAAGCAAGTGCTGGAAGGCAACGAGGTCACCGAGAAGACCCAACTGCACCTGGACCGTTGCCTGTCGTGCCGCAACTGTGAAACCACCTGCCCCTCCGGCGTGGACTATCACAACCTGCTGGACATCGGCCGCGCGGTGGTCGACGAGGCCGTGCCACGTCCTCTCGGCCAGCGCTTGCTACGCGAGAGTCTGCGAGCGGTGGTACCTAACCCGGGGCTGTTCAAGACGCTGATCAATACCGGCGAAACCTTTCGCCCGCTGTTGCCTGAGGTACTCAAGGTCAAGTTGCCGCGCACTGTGCACCCCGCCAAGCCACGACCGACGACGCAGCACACGCGGCATGTGCTGATGCTCGAGGGCTGCGTGCAACCGAGCCTGTCACCCAATACCAATGCCGCCACTGCACGAGTCCTGGACCGCCTGGGAATCAGCGTCACGCCGATCAGCCAGGCCGGATGCTGCGGTGCCGTGGACTATCACTTGAACGCCCAAGAGGCCGGCCTCAATCGCGCTCGGCGCAATATCGACGCCTGGTGGCCGAGCATCGAAAACGGTGCCGAAGCCATTGTGCAGACGGCCAGCGGTTGCGGAGCCTTCATCAAGGACTACGGCCATCTGCTCACAAACGATCCGGCCTATGCAGCCAAGGCCAAACGGGTCAGCGCCCTGGCCAGGGATCTGGTGGAAGTGCTGCGTGAGGAGCCGCTGGAGCAACTCAAGATCAGCGCCACCATGCGTCTGGCCTTCCACTGCCCCTGCACCTTGCAGCACGCACAAAAGCTCGGCGGCGCGGTAGAAGAGTTGCTGACTCGCCTGGGCTTCAACCTCACGCCAGTCCCGGACAGCCATTTGTGCTGCGGCTCGGCGGGCACCTATTCGCTGACCCAACCCGAACTGTCCCGACAACTGCGCGACAACAAGCTCAATGCACTGGAAAGCGGAAAACCCGAGGTGATTGCCACCGCCAACATCGGCTGTCAGACCCACCTCGACGGTGCCGGCCGAACCCCTGTCAGGCACTGGATCGAACTGGTCGAAGAAGCCCTGCCTTAACCGAACGAACAGCGTCCATTGGAGAACCCCATGAGAACCAAAGCCGTATTGAGCCAGAGCGAAGTCAGTCAGATCCTGGCCGCCGCGCGCACTGAAGCACAGAACAATCAATGGGCGGTGACCATCGCCATCGTCGATGACGGCGGTCACCCACTGGCCCTTGAGCGTCTCGATGGCTGCGCAGCGATCAGCGCCTATATCGCCACGGAGAAAGCCCGCACCTCGGCCCTGGGCCGCCGTGAATCCAAGGGCTATGAGGACATGGTCAACGGAGGTCGCAGCGCCTTTCTTTCGGCGCCGCTGCTGACCTCGCTGGAAGGCGGCGTGCCGATCATCGTCGATGGGCAAGTGATCGGTGCGGTCGGGGTGTCGGGAGTGAAAGCCGAACAGGATGCCCAAGTCGCCAGAGCCGGCGCCCAATGCCTGAATTGAACCGGCCCTTCACTGAACCAACAGCGCTTTGCGCTGAATCGACAACCTCTGATGGAGACTGTGTGATGTCCGATTTCGTCAACTGCCAGCGCCTTAAAGTGGCAGCGACCCTGCAACGGTTCGTCGATGAGGAAGTGCTGCCAGGCACCGGCCTCGACCAGGAAACCTTCTGGAGCGGCTTCGATGCTCTGGTGCATGAACTGGCCCCGCAAAACCGGGCGTTGCTCGCCGAGCGCGATCGTCTGCAGAGCGAACTCAACACTTGGCACCGTGCCCACCCGGGACCTGTGACTGACATGCCGGCCTATCGCAGCTTTCTCACCGCCATTGGCTACTTGCAGCCGCAACCCGCCCAAGTGCAGGCCAGCACCCGTAATGTCGATATAGAGATCAGCACTCAGGCCGGCCCGCAATTGGTGGTCCCTGCGGTGAATGCTCGCTATGCACTGAATGCGGCCAATGCCCGCTGGGGTTCGCTGTATGACGCACTGTATGGCACCGATGTGCTTTCCAATGAAGGTAGCGCCGAGGCAGGCACGACCTACAACCCGGTCCGTGGAGCCAGGGTCATCGCCTTTGCCCGCGCTTTTCTCGATGAAGCCATGCCACTGAGCAATGGCTCTCATGCAGATGTGAGCAGCTACCGCGTTGAGTCAGGTCAACTGCAAGTGACCCTGAAAAATGGCAGCCGGAGCGCACTCTTGCAGCCTGAAAAATATGTCGGTTACCAAGGCCAGGCGCTGCAACCCACAGCTATCCTGCTGAAGAACAACGGCCTGCACGTAGAAATCCAGATCGACCCGGACAGTACGATTGGTCGTGCCGACAACGCAGGAGTGAAGGACCTGCTGATGGAGGCGGCGCTCTCGACCATTATCGATTGCGAAGACTCCGTCGCCGCTGTCGACGCCGCTGACAAAGTGCAGGTGTATCGCAACTGGTTGGGTTTGATGAAAGGCGACCTCAGGGAAGACCTGGAAAAGAATGGCAAACGCATCACCCGACGCCTCAACCCGGATCGCAAATACACCGCCGTCGACGGCAGCACTCTGACGCTGCACGGTCGCTCACTGCTCTTTATCCGCAATGTCGGCCATCTGATGACCAGCCCGGCGATTCTCGACAGCGACGGCGTGGAGATCCCGGAAGGCATCCTCGATGGCGTAGTCACCAGTCTGATTGCCTTGCATGACCTGCAGCGCCGCGGCAACTCGCGCACCGGCAGCGTCTACATTGTCAAACCGAAGATGCACGGCCCCGCCGAAGTGGCGTTTGCCGAGTTGTTATTCAGTCGTATCGAGGATCTGCTCAGGCTTGAGCGCAATACCCTGAAGATGGGGATCATGGACGAAGAGCGACGCACCAGCGTCAACCTGAAAGCCTGTATTGCGGCCGCCTCTTCGCGCGTGGCTTTTATCAATACCGGTTTCCTCGACCGCACCGGTGACGAGATGCATACCGCCATGGAAGCCGGCGCCATGCTGCGCAAGGGCGAGATGAAGAACAGCGCGTGGATTCAGGCCTACGAACGCAACAACGTACTGGTCGGCCTGGCCTGCGGCCTGCGGGGTCGCGCGCAAATCGGCAAAGGCATGTGGGCAATGCCCGACCGGATGGCCGACATGCTCGAACAGAAGATTGCCCACCCCAAAGCCGGGGCCAACACCGCCTGGGTCCCCTCGCCTACGGCTGCCACCCTGCACGCGCTGCACTATCACAAGGTCGATGTGCGCGCGGTTCAAGAAGCATTGGAGCAGATAGATCTGTCCGCCGTCAGTGAGGAAATTCTCAATGATCTGCTCAGCGTTCCGGTTGCCACTATTGGCCGGTGGTCCGCCGAGGAGATTCAAGAGGAAGTCGAAAACAACGCCCAGGGTCTGCTCGGCTATGTCGTGCGCTGGATCGAGCAAGGTATCGGTTGCTCCAAGGTCCCGGACATTCATGATGTCGGGCTGATGGAAGATCGCGCGACCCTGCGCATTTCCAGCCAGCACATCGCCAACTGGCTGAGGCATGGTGTGATCGACCGAACGCAGACCCTGAAGATCCTGCAACGCATGGCTCAGGTCGTCGACCAGCAGAACGCCGCAGAGCCGCACTACCAAGCCATGGCAATCGACTTCGAGCGATCGCGGGCCTTTCAGGCAGCCTGTGCGCTGGTTTTCAACGGATGCGAACAACCGAGCGGCTATACCGAGCCGCTGCTGCATAAGTTCCGCATCGCCTTCAAACAAGGTTGACGCCGAGTGAACTCTAAAAACCTGCCAGCTCAACGACTGCACTACACTTTCGCGGCCTGCGCCAGCTTTCCATGTTGCGTTACACCTCGGATGGGTGCCCCCTGAAAGAAGTCAGCCACATGCCGCGAACCGTCGTATTGCTCCTCGCATTGGTTGCAGCCTCGTACCTTGGGTTGTGTGCCGCCTTGTTCGTGTTTCAGCGTGCCCTCATCTACTTTCCGCAGCCTCGCACCATGGGTATCCCCGCAACGATTCTCAAGCTGCCTGTAGCCGACGCCCAAGTGTTGGTCTCAACCAGACCCCACGACGGTCCGGATGCGCTGATCTACTTCGGAGGCAATGCCGAGGATGTCTCGCTGAACCTGCCCGACTTTTCGCAAGCCTTCCCGAATCAGGCGATCTACCTGCTTAACTACAGAGGATTCGGTGGAAGCTCCGGATCCCCCTCCGAGGAGACCCTCCAGCGCGATGCCCTGGCCTTGTTTGATATGGTCCACGCCGACCACCCCAATACGGTGGTTGTGGGGCGTAGTTTAGGTACGGGCGTCGCCATTCACCTTGCGAGCCAGCGGCCGGCATCGCGCCTGATCCTGATCACGCCGTACAGCAGCCTGGAAGATCTCGCCGCGATAAAAATGCCCTTTTTTCCAGTGAGGTGGCTGCTAAAGGACAAGTTTCAATCGTGGAAATATGCCGCTGGAATCACTGTCCCTACGCTGTTGATCGCGGCTGAACACGACGAGATCGTACCGCGTTCAAATACCGAGAAACTCTACGCACATTTCCCCACTGGCGTGGCCTCGTTCAAGGTCATTCCGGGCACTGGCCACAACTCAATATCGCAAAGCCCTCAATACTTGAAAGTGCTCGGCAGCGGGCTGTAATCGACCTGCTTGATGAGCAGGGAGCTACGTTGTCCAGGCATCATTGGGCCGCTACACAGTGCCTGGTCTTCACTCATAGCTTGTAGCCGATCTGTCGCAACAAGCTCTTGCGCCAAAGGATGTCTTCGTCGCCTTCTATGTCACTGGCACAGAAACCATCCACTACGCCCAGGACCGCTCGACCCTGCTCCGTTTCAGCAAGAATCACCTCAGTTGGATTGGCTGTTGCGCAAAAAATGCGGCATACCTCTGGCACCATTTTGACTGTGTTCAACACGTTCAGCGGATAAAAACCGTCCCCGAGAAAAATGATGAAGCTATGGCCTGCGGCAATGGCTTTCGCATTCTTCCGGGCAAGTTCGATCATGGCGGTATCGGTGCCAGACCATCGCACCAGGCATTTGCCAGAGGCTTCACAAAAGGCCACGCCAAACTTGATACCTGGCACGGCACCTACCAACGCTTCGTGGATATCCTCGACGGACTTGATGAAATGCGTCTGACCAAAAATGAAGTTCGTAGCTTCCGACTTATCGATTTTCACAGTGATGAGTTGCATTTCAATCTACTCCTTTTCCGATGTTGACTAAGCATAGCTATTCATTTGCCATGTCTGTGTCCATCGGCTGTCTCTGGCCCAAGCCAGGCTGGAGTCTCTGCAGGAGCAGCCGGTCGACGCCCGAGTGCGCGCCATGGCGTCTTCGAAATCGCCATCGCGAGCCAGCCCGCGCCGACAAATCGCGCGCAAAACAAAACCCCTACCTGCAGATGCAGATAGGGGTTTCGGAAGTTAATCTTGACGATGACCTACTCTCACATGGGGAAACCCCACACTACCATCGGCGATGCATCGTTTCACTGCTGAGTTCGGGATGGGATCAGGTGGTTCCAATGCTCTATGGTCGTCAAGAAATTCGGGTACCGAGTCGTGGCCTGTTGGCCGCGCTTCAGCAAATTGGGTATGTGATAGCTTCGGTGTTTCGCAAGTCTCTCGAACTTTCGGTTCGTTTCGTCTTCACACACCGCAATCTGGTGCTCTCTCGAGTCAACAAATTGCTTGGGTGTTATATGGTCAAGCCTCACGGGCAATTAGTATTGGTTAGCTCAACGCCTCACAGCGCTTACACACCCAACCTATCAACGTCGTAGTCTTCGACGGCCCTTCAGGGAACTCAAGGTTCCAGTGAGATCTCATCTTGAGGCTAGTTTCCCGCTTAGATGCTTTCAGCGGTTATCTATTCCGAACATAGCTACCCGGCAATGCCACTGGCGTGACAACCGGAACACCAGAGGTTCGTCCACTCCGGTCCTCTCGTACTAGGAGCAGCCCCTCTCAAATCTCAAACGTCCACGGCAGATAGGGACCGAACTGTCTCACGACGTTCTAAACCCAGCTCGCGTACCACTTTAAATGGCGAACAGCCATACCCTTGGGACCGGCTTCAGCCCCAGGATGTGATGAGCCGACATCGAGGTGCCAAACACCGCCGTCGATATGAACTCTTGGGCGGTATCAGCCTGTTATCCCCGGAGTACCTTTTATCCGTTGAGCGATGGCCCTTCCATACAGAACCACCGGATCACTAAGACCTACTTTCGTACCTGCTCGACGTGTCTGTCTCGCAGTCAAGCGCGCTTTTGCCTTTATACTCTACGACCGATTTCCGACCGGTCTGAGCGCACCTTCGTACTCCTCCGTTACTCTTTAGGAGGAGACCGCCCCAGTCAAACTACCCACCATACACTGTCCTCGATCCGGATAACGGACCTGAGTTAGAACCTCAAAGTTGCCAGGGTGGTATTTCAAGGATGGCTCCACGCAGACTGGCGTCCACGCTTCAAAGCCTCCCACCTATCCTACACAAGCAAATTCAAAGTCCAGTGCAAAGCTATAGTAAAGGTTCACGGGGTCTTTCCGTCTAGCCGCGGATACACTGCATCTTCACAGCGATTTCAATTTCACTGAGTCTCGGGTGGAGACAGCGCCGCCATCGTTACGCCATTCGTGCAGGTCGGAACTTACCCGACAAGGAATTTCGCTACCTTAGGACCGTTATAGTTACGGCCGCCGTTTACCGGGGCTTCGATCAAGAGCTTCGCGTTAGCTAACCCCATCAATTAACCTTCCGGCACCGGGCAGGCGTCACACCCTATACGTCCACTTTCGTGTTTGCAGAGTGCTGTGTTTTTAATAAACAGTCGCAGCGGCCTGGTATCTTCGACCGGCATGGGCTTACGGAGCAAGTCCTTCACCCTCACCGGCGCACCTTCTCCCGAAGTTACGGTGCCATTTTGCCTAGTTCCTTCACCCGAGTTCTCTCAAGCGCCTTGGTATTCTCTACCCAACCACCTGTGTCGGTTTGGGGTACGGTTCCTGGTTACCTGAAGCTTAGAAGCTTTTCTTGGAAGCATGGCATCAACCACTTCGTCATCTAAAAGATAACTCGTCATCAGCTCTCGGCCTTAGACTCCCGGATTTACCTAAGAGTCCAGCCTACCACCTTAAACTTGGACAACCAACGCCAAGCTGGCCTAGCCTTCTCCGTCCCTCCATCGCAATAACCAGAAGTACAGGAATATTAACCTGTTTTCCATCGACTACGCTTTTCAGCCTCGCCTTAGGGACCGACTAACCCTGCGTCGATTAACGTTGCGCAGGAAACCTTGGTCTTTCGGCGTGGGTGTTTTTCACACCCATTGTCGTTACTCATGTCAGCATTCGCACTTCTGATACCTCCAGCAAGCTTCTCAACTCACCTTCACAGGCTTACAGAACGCTCCTCTACCGCATCACCTAAGTGATACCCGTAGCTTCGGTGTATGGTTTGAGCCCCGTTACATCTTCCGCGCAGGCCGACTCGACTAGTGAGCTATTACGCTTTCTTTAAAGGGTGGCTGCTTCTAAGCCAACCTCCTAGCTGTCTAAGCCTTCCCACATCGTTTCCCACTTAACCATAACTTTGGGACCTTAGCTGACGGTCTGGGTTGTTTCCCTTTTCACGACGGACGTTAGCACCCGCCGTGTGTCTCCCATGCTCGGCACTTGTAGGTATTCGGAGTTTGCATCGGTTTGGTAAGTCGGGATGACCCCCTAGCCGAAACAGTGCTCTACCCCCTACAGTGATACATGAGGCGCTACCTAAATAGCTTTCGAGGAGAACCAGCTATCTCCGAGCTTGATTAGCCTTTCACTCCGATCCACAGGTCATCCGCTAACTTTTCAACGGTAGTCGGTTCGGTCCTCCAGTTAGTGTTACCCAACCTTCAACCTGCCCATGGATAGATCGCCCGGTTTCGGGTCTATTCCCAGCGACTAGACGCCCTATTAAGACTCGCTTTCGCTACGCCTCCCCTATTCGGTTAAGCTCGCCACTGAAAATAAGTCGCTGACCCATTATACAAAAGGTACGCAGTCACCCAACAAAGTGGGCTCCCACTGCTTGTACGCATACGGTTTCAGGATCTATTTCACTCCCCTCTCCGGGGTTCTTTTCGCCTTTCCCTCACGGTACTAGTTCACTATCGGTCAGTCAGTAGTATTTAGCCTTGGAGGATGGTCCCCCCATATTCAGACAAGGTTTCTCGTGCCCCGTCCTACTCGATTTCATGAC